>NZ_JAUFPQ010000015.1 GCF_030409305.1 Halomonas maura | reverse complement strand
GCCGGCGGCCTGCAGCGCTGGCAGGCCGGCGAGCGTGACCTCGACCACCCGCTGATCCGTCGCTACCTGCGGCCCCTGCCGCGCCTGGCGGCGGGCCTGGCCCTGCGCGGCCTGGCCGGCGCGGCCATCGACATCTCCGACGGCCTGCTGGCCGATCTCGGCCACCTGCGCGAGGCCTCCGGGGTCGGCGCCGAACTGTGGCCGGCCCGCCTGCCGCTTGCCGAGGGGCTGGTCGCCGCCCTCGGCGAGACCGGCGCGCGACGGGCCGCCCTGGGCGGCGGCGACGACTACGAGCTGCTGCTCAGCCTGCCTCCCGAGCACCTCGACGAGGCCCGGGCGAGGCTGGCGACCCTCGAACTGCCCCTGACGGTCATCGGCCGCGTCACCGCGGCCCTCGGGGTCACCGGCGTCGAGGCCGCGGGCGTGTCCGGCTGGCAGCACTTTCCAGGAGACACGCCATGAACCGTGCCCCCCAGAGCGTGTGGCACCGCCCCGTGCACTTCCTCGCCTTCGGCTTGGGCAGCGGGGCCGTGCCCTTCGCGCCCGGCACCGTCGGCACCCTGGCGGCGATTCCCTTCTACTGGCTGATGTCCGAGCTGCCCCTGGGCTGGTACCTGATGGTGGTGGCGATCACCTTCGTGTGGGGCGTGTGGCTGTGCGAGAAGAGTTCCCGGGACCTGGGGGTCCACGACCACTCGGGGATCGTCTGGGACGAGTTCGTCGGCTACTGGCTGACCATGACCGCCGTGCCCTTCTCCTGGGAGGCCGCCCTGTGGGGGTTCGTGGTCTTCCGGGTGTTCGATGTCTTCAAGCCCTGGCCGATCCGCTGGGCGGATCGGCGTGTCGCCGGCGGCTTCGGGATCATGATCGATGACGTGCTGGCCGCCGCCTACGGCTGGAGTACCATGCACCTGTGGTTCTGGCTGCACTGAGGCCGCGCCGGCGGGCCGGGAGCGCGACAGGCGCGACAGGACGTCGCGTCCTCGGGACTAGGAGAGAACGATGCGCAAGGAGCGCCTGATCGCGCCGGTGCTGGCGGTGCTGGCCCTGGCCTGGGCCGTGGCCCAGACCGTGGCGGGCCTGCTCTTCGAGCGTGAACTGGCCCGTGCCGTCGAGGACCTGCAGGCCAGGGGCGAGCTGTCGATCCGCCGCAGCGACATCGAGCGCGGCTGGCTCGCCTCCCATGGGGTGCTGCACCTCTCTCCCTTGTTCGGTGACGCCTGGCACGTCGATGTCGTCTACCGGGCCCGCCATGGGGTGCTCGGTACCCGCCTGGACGGCACCCTCACGCCCCACCTGGCGCCGACGGGCGAGACCCTCTTCGGCGCCGTGGCGGCCTCGCCGCCCCGCTGGGAGGCCCGCTACCACGTGCTCTCGGGGACCTTCGACGGCGCCCTGGCGCTGTCGCCGCTGGTCTTCCATCAGCAGGGCCGAACCCTGTCCCTGGAGGGCACCCGCATCGCCTTCCAGGGAGGCTTCGGCGACTGGCGGCTGCGCGCGCGGCTGCCCTCGCTGCGCCTCGACGACGGCGAGGCGCAGCTGCAGGCGGGGCCGGTGACCCTGGAGAGCCGCTACGCCTATACCCAAGGCGCCTATCACTTCACCCAGCAGGACCTGCTCAAGGCCGAGGGGCTGAGCTGGCGCTCGCCGGGCCTGAAGCTCGACGCCGACGAGATCATGCTGCACAGCAAGGCCATGCTCGACGAGCGCGAGCTGCGGATTCGCAGCAGGCTGGCCCTCGGCGAGGTGCATTCCGGCGACCAGGTGCTGCTCACCGGCGGGATGACCGCCGAGCTGTCGCGGATCGACGCCGACGCCCTGCGCGAGCTGCTCGACGGCTTGCGGCGCGAGGCGGGGCGGGGCTCCGCCGACGCCACGGGGCGGGAGGTGCTGGCCGCTCTCGTGCCGTCGCTGCGCGGCCTGCTCGCCGACTCGCCGCGGCTCGACCTGCTCGAGGCGGACCTGGACAGCCCGATGCTGGGGCTGGCCCTGGACGGCGAGGGCACGCTGATCTTCGATGCCCGCGACCTGGCGGCGCTGGACCCCCTGGCGCTGGATTCACCGGCGGAGCGGGCCGAATGGCGGACCCGCCTCGACGGCGACTTCCTGTGGCGCCGGGTGCCGCCCGTGGTGGCGCTGTGGCTGGGGCTGCCCCTGGACACGCGGGAACTGCAGATCGACGTGGTGCGCGGCGAGCTGCGACTCAACGGCCGGCCCCTGCCGCCGGTCCTCGAACGCCTGCTATGACTTGAAGTTCGGCCTCGGTGCCCGCATCCCGGAGACATCACCGGGCGAGATGTCCCGTCCCTTCAGGATTGAGGTACGCATGAGCGAAGACGATCAGCGCTTTGAACAGGGTGGCCTGGACTGGATCCAGTCCGACACCGAGGACGATAACGAGCTCGAGCTCGATGAGCGGGGCGGCCATGCGGTGGTGCCGGCCAGCGACACGCTGCCCGAGCGGGTCTACCTGCTGCCGATCCACAATCGACCCTTCTTTCCCGCCCAGGTGCAGCCGCTGGTGATCAACCGCGAGCGCTGGGAGGAGACCATCCGCCGGGTCGGCAACACCCCGCACCAGATGGTGGGGCTGGCCTTCGTCGGTGAGGCCGGGGTCGACGAGCTTGGCTACGACGACTTCCCGGAAGTCGGCACCGCGGTCAAGGTGCACAAGCTGCAGGGCGAGGACGCCCAGCTGCAGTTCATCGCCCAGGGCATGCGGCGCTTCCGCATCCAGCGCTGGCTGTCGCGCACGCCGCCCTACCTGGTGGAGGTGAGCTATCCCCGCGAGCCGGTCGACGCCGAGGACGACGAGACGCGGGCCTATGCCATGGCGATGATCAACGGCATCAAGGAACTGCTGCCGATCAACCCGCTCTACGGCGAGGAGCTCAAGCACTATCTCAACCGCTTCAGCCCCCATGAGCCGGGGCCGCTGACCGACTTCGCCGCGGCCATCACCTCGGCCAAGGGCCCCGAGCTGCAGGACGTGCTGGCGACCCTGCCGGTCATGGAGCGCATGCAGAAGGTGCTGCCGCTGCTGCGCAAGGAGATCGACGTCGCCCAGTTGCAGAGCGAGATCAGCGAGCAGGTCAACGCCCAGATGCAGGAGCGCCAGCGGGAGTTCTTCCTGCGCGAGCAACTCAAGGTCATCCAGCGCGAGCTGGGCATCTCCAAGGACGACCGCGAGAACGACGTCGACACCTTCCGTGCCCGCCTCGAGGACAAGGTGGTGCCGGAGCGGGTCATGGAGCGCATCGACGACGAGCTCGACAAGCTCTCGGTGCTGGAGACCGGCTCGCCGGAGTACGGCACCACGCGTCACTACCTGGACTGGCTGACCGCGCTGCCCTGGGGCGTGACCAGCGACGACCAGCTCGACCTGGGCCATGCCCGGAAGGTCCTCGACCGCGACCATGACGGCCTCAAGGACGTCAAGGAGCGCATCATCGAGTTCCTTGCCGAGGGCACCTTCAAGGGCGACGTGGGGGGCTCCATCCTGCTGCTGGTGGGGCCGCCGGGCGTCGGCAAGACCTCGGTGGGGCGTTCCATCGCCGAGGCCCTGGGCCGCCAGTTCTACCGCTTCTCGGTGGGCGGCATGCGCGACGAGGCCGAGATCAAGGGCCACCGCCGCACCTACGTCGGGGCCATGCCCGGCAAGCTGGTCCAGGCCATCAAGGAGGTGGACGTCGAGAACCCGGTGATCATGCTCGACGAGATCGACAAGATGGGCCAGTCCTTCCAGGGCGACCCGGCCTCGGCGCTGCTCGAGGTGCTCGACCCGGAACAGAACGTCGATTTCCTCGACCACTACCTGGACGTGCGGCTGGACCTCTCCAAGGTGCTGTTCGTGTGCACCGCCAACACCCTGGACTCGATTCCTGCGGCGCTGCTCGACCGCATGGAGCAGATCCGCCTGTCCGGCTACATCGCCGAGGAGAAGGTCGCCATCGCCAAGCACCACCTGTGGCCCAAGCTGCTCGAGCGCGACCGCATCCCCAGGAAGCGCATCAACCTCACCGAGGCGGCGCTGCGCCAGGTCATCGAGGGCTACGCGCGGGAGGCCGGGGTGCGCCAGCTCGAGAAGCAGCTGCACCGCATCGTGCGCAAGGCCGCGGTCAAGCTGCTGGAGAATGGCCAGCAGGCGGTCAAGGTCTCGGTGAAGAACCTGGAGGACTTCCTCGGCGCGCCCACCTTCCGCAAGGAGAAGGTGATGAAGGGCGAGGGCGTGGTCACCGGCCTGGCCTGGACGGCCATGGGCGGGGCAACCCTGTCGGTGGAGGCCGGCAAGGTCCATGCCCTGGACCGCGGCTTCAAGCTCACCGGCCAGCTCGGCGAGGTCATGAAGGAATCGGCCAACATCGCCTACAGCTACGTGCTGGGGCATCTCGGCGAGTATGGCGCCGATGCGGACTTCTTCGACTCGGCCTTCGTGCACCTGCACGTGCCGGAGGGGGCGACGCCCAAGGACGGCCCTTCCGCCGGGGTGACCATGACCACGGCGCTGCTGTCGCTGGCCAAGCACCGGCCCATCGACCGGCCGCTGGCCATGACCGGCGAGCTGACCCTGACCGGCCAGGTGCTGCCGGTGGGTGGCATCCGCGAGAAGGTGATCGCCGCCCGGCGCAGCGAGATCTTCGAGGTGATCCTGCCCGAGGCCAACCGCCGCGACTACGAGGAGCTGCCCGACTACCTCCGCGAGGGCATGACCGTGCATTTCGCCGGGCGCTATCGGGACGTGGCGAAGGTGGTCTTCGGCTAGCGATCCCTTTTCCCGGTCCGTGTCTCCCGAGCGCACCCGCCGATGGCATAATGGCGGGTGCGCCGCTTTGATGCCCGAACAACGCTTCCCCGAACAACAAGGAATGCCCATGGCTCCCAAGGTCCACGCCGCCGGTGCGTCGCTCGCGGCGCTGCTGGCCGCCGGCACGGCCCAGGCCGGCGAGACCCTCACCGTCTATACCTACGACTCCTTCGTCTCCGAGTGGGGCCCCGGCCCCGGCATCGAGGAGGCCTTCGAGGCCCGCTGCGGCGACTGCGACCTCGAGTTCGTGGCCCTGCCCGGCGGCGTCGACATCCTCCAGCGCCTGCGCCTGGAAGGGCAGGGCACCGCCGCCGACGTGGTGCTGGGCCTCGACATGAACCTGATGGCCGAGGCCCGGGCGCTGGACCTGCTGGCGCCCCATGGCGTCGACACGGCGCCTCTCGCGCTGCCCATCGACTGGGACGACGACACCTTCCTGCCCTACGACTGGGGGCACTTCGCCTTCGTCTACGACACCGAGCAGCTCGAGACGCCGCCCGGCAGCTTCGAGGCGCTGCTCGCGGCCCCCGAGGACCTCCGGGTCATCCTCCAGGACCCGCGCACCAGCGTCACCGGCCAGGGCCTGATGCTGTGGATCAAGAAGCTCTATGGCGAGCGGGCCCCGGAGGTCTGGGCCAAGCTCGACGAGCGGGTACTGACCGTGACCAACGGCTGGAGCCAGGCCTACTTCTCGCTGTTCATGAACGGCGAGGCGCCCATGGTGCTGTCCTACGCGACCTCGCCGGCCTACCACATGGGCGTGGAGGGCAGCGACCGCTACCAGGCGGCCGAGTTCGAGGAGGGGCACTACCTGCAGGTCGAGACCGCGGCCATGGTGGCGAACACCGAGGCGCCCGCACTCGCCCGGGACTTCCTGGCCTTCGTGCTGACCCCGGACTTCCAGCGGCATATCCCGCTGGGCAACGTCATGAACCCGGCCATCGACCTGGGCGAGGATCTGCCGGCGGTGTTCGACCGGCTTATCGCGCCGGAGAGCCTGACCTTCGCCCCGGAGGAGGTGCGCGAGCATCGTCGCGAGTGGATCCGTGAGTGGCTGAACGCCGTCGCCCGGTGAGTCCGCTGTCGCCCTGGGCGACGCTGTCGCGCTGGCCGCTGGGCGGGGGGCTCGTCGCCCTCGTCGCGGTGGTCGGCCTGGGGGCCGGCAGCCTGGGCGCGCTGCTGTGGCAGGCCCGCGAGCTGCACCCGGCGCTGCTCTGGCAGGAGCCCTGGCTCGCCGCCGTGCTGCGCTTCACCCTGTGGCAGGCGAGCCTGTCGACGCTGCTGGCCATCGGCCTGGCGGTGCCGGTGGCCCTGGCCCTGGCCCGGCGTCCCCGCTTCCCGGGGCGGCGCCTGCTGCTGCGGGCCATGGAGCTGTCGCTGGTGCTGCCCAGCCTGATCGCGCTGTTCGGCCTGGTCGCCGTGCATGGCCGCCGGGGCTGGCTGGCGCCGCTCAACGACTGGCTGGGCGGCCTGCCGGAGGACTACCTGTACGGGCTGTCCGGCATCGTGCTGGCCCATGTGTTCTACAACCTGCCGCTGGCGGCCCGGCTGATGCTGCAGGCCCTGGAGGAGGCGCCGGCGGTCCAGTGGCGCCTCGCCGGCCAGCTGGGACTGACGCGGGGCGCCCTGTGGCGCGCCCTGGAATGGCCGCGCCTCGCGCCCCTGCTGCCGCGGCTGGCGGCCCTGGTGTTCACGCTGTGCTTCACCAGCTTCGCCATCGTCATGACCCTGGGCGGCGGCCCGCGCTCCTCGACCCTCGAGGTCGCCCTCTACCAGGCCATGAAGTTCGACCACGACCTGGCCCTGGCCGCGCTGCTGGCCCTGACCCAGCTGGCCATCTGCCTGACGCTGTGGCTGCTGGCGCTGTCCCGCGGCGGCCCCCCGTCGCTGGCGGTGGGCGCCGCGCCGGGCCAGGCATGCGGCCGCTGGTGGCGGCGCGATGCCCGGGGGCTGTCGCGACTCACCGATGCTCTCTGGCTCACCGGACTCGCCGCGCTGCTGCTGCCGCCGCTGGCGGCGGTGCTGGTGGCCGGGGTCGGCGGCCTGCCCGACCTGCCCCGGGGCACCAGCCTCGCGCCCGCCGCCCTGCGCAGCCTGGTGATGGCCCTGGGCGCCGGCCTCGGCGCCCTGGCCCTGGCCGTGGCGCTGCTCTCGGGCAGCCACTGGCTGCGGCTGCGTCGCCATCCCCTCGGCGCCGCGGCCATGGAGGGCGGCGGCCAGCTGATCCTGGTGATTCCGGCGCTGGTGCTCGGCACCGGCCTGTTCCTGCTGCTGCGTCCCCGGCTCGGCAGCGGCTGGGAGGGCTACGGCCTGGTGGTGCTGGTCAATGCCTTCATGGCGCTGCCCTTCGCCATGCAGGTGGTGCGTGGGGCCATCCCCGGCCTGTCCGCCCCGGAGCAGCGCCTGGCCGACCAGTTCGGCGTGCGCGGCCGGGCCCGGCTGCGCTGGCTGGCCTGGCCGCGGCTGCGCCGGCCGCTGGCCCTGGCCCTGGCCTATGCCATGACCCTGTCGCTCGGCGACTTCAGCGTGATCGCGCTGTTCGGCAGCCCCTCGGCGCCGACCCTGCCGATGCTGCTGTTCCAGCAGCTGAGCGGTTACCGCTGGCAGGGCGCGGCCGCCACCGCCATGCTGCTGCTCGCCCTGGTGGTGGGGGTCTTCGCCCTGCTGGATCGCCTGACCCGGCGGCTCCCGCGCCACCCCTGGCCCCCTTCCGTGTCCCGCGAGATCCACGATGCTCGACTGCCGTGACCTGACCTTCCACTACACGCGCTGCGATCCCGGGGAGATCCCCGACTTCTGCTTCAGCTTCCGGCTGGCGCCGGGCGAGTGCCTGGCCGTGGAGGGCCCCTCGGGGTCGGGCAAGAGCACCCTGCTCGGCCTGCTGGCGGGGTTCCTCGAGCCCGGTGGCGGCCGGCTGACCTGGCGGGGTCGCGACCTGCTGGCGAGCCCGCCCTGGGAGCGGGGCATCACCACGGTCTTCCAGGATCACAACCTCTTCGACCACCTGCCGGTATGGGTCAATGTGGGGCTCGGCCTGGCCCCGGACATGAGGCTCTCCCGGGCCCAGCGGGCGCGCATCCACGACGGGCTCGCCGAGGTGGGCCTCGAGGGGCTCCAGGACCGGCTGCCCGGGGAGCTGTCCGGCGGCCAGCGCCAGCGGGTGGCCCTGCTGCGGGCGCTGCTGCGGGGGGCGCCGCTGCTGCTGCTCGACGAGCCCTTCACCGGCCTCGACGCGGCCACCCGCCAGGGCCTCTGGGCGCTGGTGCGCCGCCAGAAGGCCGCGGGCGTGGCGGTGCTGCTGGTCAGCCACGATCGTGACGACATCGAGGCGCTGGCCGATCGGCGCTGCCGGCTGGCCGACGGGCGGCTGGTCGCCGAGGGCCGCTAGCCGACGTCGGGCCGCGCACGGTGGGGCTCACGGGTCCGCGGCGCTGGCCTGGCGGCCGGGGCCATGACAGAATCGAGCGCACTGGACACCAAGGATCGCCCGGGCCCGGCCCAGGGCGGCATGCAGCATTTCAAGAGGACACCATGCCCGAGTATCGCTCCCGCACCACCACCGCCGGCCGCAACATGGCCGGTGCCCGCGCCCTGTGGCGCGCCACCGGCATGAAGGACGACGACTTCCACAAGCCGATCATCGCCGTGGCCAACTCCTTCACCCAGTTCGTGCCGGGCCATGTGCACTTGAAGGACATGGGCCAGCTGGTGGCCCGGGAGATCGAGAAGGCCGGCGGGGTGGCCAAGGAGTTCAACACCATCGCCGTGGATGACGGCATCGCCATGGGCCACGACGGCATGCTCTATTCGCTGCCGAGCCGCGACATCATCGCCGACAGCGTCGAGTACATGGTCAACGCCCACTGCGCCGACGCCCTGGTGTGCATCTCCAACTGCGACAAGATCACCCCGGGGATGCTGATGGCCGCCATGCGCCTCAACGTGCCGGTGATCTTCGTCTCCGGCGGCCCCATGGAAGCCGGCAAGACCAAGCTCCTCGACCACGGCCTCGACCTGGTGGATGCCATGGTCATGGCCGCCGACGACAGCGTCGACGAGGCGACCCTCAACGAGGTGGAGCGCAGCGCCTGCCCGACCTGCGGCAGCTGCTCCGGCATGTTCACCGCCAACTCCATGAACTGCCTCACCGAGGCCCTGGGCCTGGCGCTGCCCGGCAATGGCACGGCGCTGGCGACTCACGCCGATCGTCGCCGGCTGTTCGAGACCGCCGGCCATCGCATCGTCGAACTGGCCAAGCGCTACTACGAGGGGGAGGAGGCGCACCTGCTGCCCCGGGCCATCGGCTCGAAGGCCGCCTTCAAGAATGCCATGACCCTGGACATCGCCATGGGCGGCTCCACCAACACCATCCTGCACCTGCTGGCGGCGGCCCAGGAGGCCGAGGTCGACTTCACCATGGCCGATATCGACCGGCTGTCCCGGGAGGTGCCGCAGCTGTGCAAGGTCGCCCCCAACACCCAGAAGTACCATATCGAGGACGTGCACCGGGCCGGCGGCATCATGGCGATTCTCGGCGAGCTCGACCGCGCCGGGGTGCTCGACACCCGGGTGCCCACGGTCTACGGCGACAGCCTGGCCGAGGCGCTGGAGGAGTGGGACATCATGCGCTCGCCGAGTGCCGAGGTGGTGGAGTTCTTCAAGGCGGGCCCCGGCGGCATTCCCACCCAGGAGGCGTTCTCCCAGAGCGCCCGCTGGCCGAGCCTCGACGGCGACCGCGCCACCGGCTGCATCCGTGACCTCGAGCATGCCTTCTCGCGGGAGGGCGGCCTGGCCGTGCTCCAGGGCAATATCGCCGTGGACGGCTGCGTGGTGAAGACCGCCGGGGTCGACGACTCCATCCTGGTGTTCGAGGGGCCGGCCCATGTGGTGGAGTCCCAGGACCAGGCCGTGGAGCACATCCTCGACGGCAAGGTCAGCGAAGGCGAGGTGGTGATCATCCGCTACGAGGGCCCCAAGGGCGGACCGGGCATGCAGGAGATGCTCTACCCGACCAGCTACCTCAAGTCCAAGGGCCTGGGCAAGGCCTGCGCGCTGCTCACCGACGGGCGCTTCTCCGGCGGCACCTCGGGGCTGTCGATCGGCCACGTCTCGCCGGAGGCCGCCGCGGGCGGGGCCATAGGCCTGGTGGAGAGCGGCGACATCATCCGCATCGACATCCCCAACCGGACCATCGACGTCAAGCTCTCCGACGCGGCGCTCGCGGAGCGTCGCCGGGCCGAGGAGGCCCGCGGCCGTGACGCCTGGAAGCCGAGTATCCAGCGTGACCGCAAGGTCTCGGCGGCGCTCAAGGCCTATGCGCTGCTGGCCACTTCCGCCGACAAGGGCGCGGTGCGCGACCTGTCCAAGCTCGATTGATGCCTACGGCCGCCCCGGGTCGCCGGGGCGGATGATTCGCTTCGCTGCAGTTGGGAAGCCGCCTAGATGAAGACCCAGACCCTCAACGTCGGCCTGATCGGCTTCGGCATGGCCGGCAGGACCTTTCACGCGCCGCTGATCCAGGCCGCCCCGGGGCTCGAGCTGTCCGCCATCGTCTCCAGCGATACGGCCGGGGTGCAGGCGGCCTATCCGGAGGTGACGGCGCATGCCAAGGCGACGTCGCTGTTCGCCGATCGCGATATCGACCTGGTGGTGATCGCCACGCCGAACGAGACCCACTTTCCGCTGGCCAAGGCGGCGCTGGCCAAGGGCATGCACGTGGTGCTGGACAAGCCCTTCACGGTCTCGCTGGCCGAGGCCCGGCAGCTCAAGTCCCAGGCCGAGGGGGCGGACCGGCTGCTCAGCGTCTTCCACAATCGTCGCTGGGACAGTGACTTCCTGACCCTGAAGGCCCTGCTCGACGAGCAGCGCCTGGGGCGGGTGGTCGAGGTGGAGTCGCGCTTCGATCGTTTCCGACCGGCAGTCCCCGATCGCTGGCGGGAGCAGCATCGTCCCGGGAGCGGCATCTGGTACGACCTGGGGCCGCACCTGCTGGACCAGGCCAGGGCGCTGTTCGGCATGCCGCGGGCGATCCATCTGGAGCTGGCCTCGCTGCGCGACGGCGCCGAGATCGATGACGACTTCCTGGCGGTGCTGGAGTACGACCGGCTGCGCGTGACCCTCAGGGCCAGCACCCTGGTGGCCGAGCCCACGCCGCGTCTGCGGGTGAACGGCACCCGGGGAAGCTTCGTCAAGTACGGCCTCGACCCCCAGGAGGCCTGGCTCAAGGAGGGCGAGTGCCCCCAGCCGGCCTGGGGCGTCGATCCGTCCCCGGGACGCCTGACCATCAACGAGGGGGAGGGCGACGAGGTGGTGCTGGCCCATCACGAGGTCGAGAGTGTCCCCGGCGATTACCGGGCCTATTACGACGGCATCGCCCGGACCCTGCTGCGCGGCACCCCGCCGCCGGTCACCGCCGAGCAGGCGCTGGAGGTGATGACCCTGCTCGAGGCCGGGCTGGACAGCTATCGCCAGGGGCGCTGGGTCAAGCTCAAGGAGGGGGGTAGCCTGCCGCGCCGGCTCCACGCCAAGGGCCAGGGGTAGCAGCGGGTCGCCTCGAGGATCGCCAGGCCCGGGAACGGCTGCCGATGGCCCGCGGGAAGCGCTACCAGAGGGTGGGCTCGCTGGCCTCGCTGCGCAGCTTGTCGCGGGCGATGAACAGCGCCGCGATGGCCCGGCCCTCGTGGAAGTCCTCCCGGGCCAGCAGGGCGGAAAGCTCGTCCAGGGCATGGGTCTCGACGATCAACGGCTCGGGCTCGTCTCCCGGCAGCCGCTTGGGGTAGAGGTCGCTGGCCAGCATCACCTGCATGCGGTGGCGCATGTAGTTGGGCGCCAGGGTCAGCTCCACCAGCGGCTCGATGCGATGGGCCCCGAAGCCGCATTCCTCCATCAGTTCGCGGTTGGCCGCGGTGACGAGGTCCTCCCCCGGGTCCACCAGCCCCTTGGGCAGCGTCAGCGCATAGTCCTCGACCCCCGCGGCATACTCGCGGATCAGCAGCACGTGCTTCGGGTCGGGCATGGCCACGATCATCACCGCCCCGACGCCCCGGCCGGTGCCCCCCAGTCGCTCGAAGGTCCGCTCGGCGCCATTGGCGAAGCGCAGCTCCATTTCCTCGACATGGAACAAGCGGCTGCGGGCCACGCTGCGGCGTGACAGGACCTGGGGCTTGCGCGGGTGATGGTCGGACATGGGCTCTCCGGTGGGGCAGGGCGGCGAAATGCGCCATCGGCGTCGATTGGTTACACTATCACGTCTTCCCCTTCATAGACGTCACTGGCCTGCCCTGACGAGGAGCCACGATGATCGATTGGCGCGCCATCGACACCGTCCTGCTGGACATGGACGGCACCCTGCTGGACCTGCATTTCGACAGCCACTTCTGGCTGGAGCACCTGCCGCGGCGCTACGTGGAACTGCACCGCCTCGACGAGGCCACCCAGGAGGAGGTCCGCGCGCGGATCATCCGCGAGCAGGGCACCCTCAACTGGTACAGCCTGGCCTACTGGAGCCGGGAGCTGGGCGTCGATATCCTGGCCCTCAAGCGAGAGGTGCAGCACCTGATCGGCCTGCGCAGCGACGCCCTGGACTTCCTGCGCTGGCTCAAGCAGGCGCACCCGCGGGTGGTGCTGGCCACCAACGCCGACCGCGAGAGCCTGGCCCTGAAGCTGCCGCTGACCGGCCTCGAGGACTTCGTCGACGCCATCGTCTCCTCGGCCGACCTGGGCGTGCCCAAGGAGGCCCAGGAGTTCTGGTTCGCCCTCCAGGAGGTGGAGGCCTTCGACCCGGCCCGGACGCTGTTCATCGACGACAATCCGGCGGTGCTGGAGAGTGCCCGGGAGTTCGGCATCCGCCACCTGCTGGGCATCAAGCAGCCCGACAGCCAGCGCCCCGAGAAGGAACTCGAGGAGTTCATCGCCCTCGAGCGTTTCGCCGCCATCCTGCCCGACAACCTGCCCCCCGGAGGCCCCGGGGATGTCTAGCGTCAGGCTCGACAAGTGGCTGTGGGCGGCACGCTTCTTCAAGACCCGGGCGCTGGCCAAGAAGGCCATCGAGGGTGGCAAGGTCCACTACAACGGCGCCCGGGCCAAGACCAGCAAGGCCGTCGAGGTCGGCGCGCTGATTCGCCTTCCCCAGGGCTGGGACGTCTGGGAGGTCGAGGTGCTGGCCCTCTCCGAGCAGCGCCGTGGGGCCCCCGAGGCCCGCGAGCTGTATCGCGAGACGCCGGAGAGCGAGGTCCGCCGGACCCGGGAAGCCGAGAGCCGCCGCCAGGCCAACCAGGCCATGCAGCATCCCCTGAAGCGGCCGGACAAGAAGCAGCGTCGCGAGATCAAGCGCTTCATGCGGGGGGATGACGCCTGAGGGGAGGGGCAAGACGTGAGGGGGATAGCGAAAGGGGTTCCCCGCTCTTGACTCCTCACACTTCTCCCCTCACTCCAGACCCTTCGCCCCTCACTCCTTACCCAATATCAGGCAAGTATCATGAGTGACCAGATCCAGCGTTTTCTCTTCGAGCGCACCAACGTGCGTGGCGAGATCGTCACCCTCGAGCAGGCCCATGCCGAGGTGATGCAGCGCCATGACTACCCGCCGGCGGTGACCCGCCAACTGGGCGAGCTGCTGGCCGCCGTGGCCCTGCTGACCGAGACCGTCAAGCTCGATGGCACCATGAGCATCGAGGTGCGCGGCAAGGGGCCGCTGTCGATGCTGATGGCCGAGTCCAACCCGGGCGGCGAGCTGCGCGCCATCGCCCGGCTCGACGAGGAGGCGCCGCTGCCGGCCGAGGACGCCGGTTTCGCCGAGCTGCTCGGCGAGGGGCGCATCACCATCACCCTGGACCCCAGGGAAGGGCGACGCTACCAGGGGGTCGTCGCCCTGCAGCGGGACAGCCTGGCGGGCTGTCTCGAGGACTACTTCAGCCAGTCGGAGCAGCTGCCGACCCGGCTGTGGCTGGCCGACGACGGCCGGCGCGCCGGCGGCCTGCTGCTGCAGCGCCTGCCCGACGAGTCGCTGAACCAGGACGACGATGCCTGGGACCGCACCGTCCAGCTGGCCGCCACCCTCACCCCCGTGGAGCTGCTGGAGGTCGACCAGCGGGAGCTGCTGCACCGGCTCTACCACGAGGAGACGGTGCGGGTCTTCGCGCCCAAGGCCCTGCGCTTCGCCTGCAGCTGCTCCCGGGAGCGGATCGCCGGTGCGCTGCTGACCCTGGGCGACGAGGAGCTGCGCGACATCCTGGTCGACCAGGGTGGCATCGCGACCCAGTGCCACTTCTGCCATACCCGCTACGAGTTCAGCGTTGCCGAGGTGGAGGCCATGCTCGATGATCCCGAGGGCCCGCCGCCGACCCTGCACTGAGCCAGTGGTGGGTGGCGAAGGGGGCCCTTCGTGTAGTCAATGGCGCTGATGTAGTAGTAAAACTACAAGAACGTCCGCCAACGTTAGCGTTTCCTGACGCTCGGGTTTTTGTCATAATGCGCGCGTCTCATCCGTGACCGGGCGCCGCCGCCGAGACGGGTAACCGCATGCGGCGTGCCGGGGATGAACGACCACTGCGTCAAGGACGCCCGGCAAACGAGAGAGAATCGGCCCTCGAGGCCCAGGAATCGACATGACCACGACTCAAGCTGCTTCCCAGGCGGCCAGCCCGCAGTCCGCCACCGCCCACGTCAACCTCAGTAGCGCCGAGCTGATCGAGCGCGCCGTGGCCAATGGCGAGGGGCGCCTGGCGGCCCAGGGCGCCCTGGTGGTGAACACCGGCCAGCGCACCGGTCGCTCCCCCAAGGACCGCTTCATCGTCGACGAGCCGTCCACCCGCGACGCCATCGACTGGGGCAGCGTCAACCAGCCGTTCGATGCCACCCGATTCGATGCCCTCTGGGCCCGCGTCGAGGCCTATCTGACCGGCGGCGAGCACTATGTCTCCGAGCTGCACGTGGGCAGCGACCCGACCCATTACCAGCCGGTGCGCGTCCACACCGAGACGGCCTGGCACAACCTGTTCGGTCGGACCATGTTCGTGCGTCCCGAGGCCTACAACCCCTCGGCCAAGGACGAGTGGACCATTCTCAACGCCCCCCATTTCGCCTGTGACCCGGCCCGCGACGGCACGAACTCCGATGGCTGCGTGATCCTCGACTTCGCCCAGCGCCGGGTGCTGATCGCCGGCATGCGCTACGCCGGCGAGATGAAGAAGGCGATGTTCTCGGTGCAGAACTTCCTGCTGCCGGCCGCCGACGTGCTGCCCATGCACTGCAGTGCCAACGTCGGCGAGGATGGCGAGACCACCCTGTTCTTCGGCCTGTCCGGCACCGGCAAGACCACCCTGTCCGCCGACCCGTCACGCTTCCTGATCGGCGACGACGAGCACGGCTGGGGGCCGGGCACCGTCTTCAACATCGAGGGCGGCTGCTACGCCAAATGCATCGACCTCTCCGCGAAGAACGAGCCGGTGATCTGGAAGGCCATCAAGTTCGGCACCGTGCTGGAGAACGTGGTCCTCGACGAGCGTCGCGAGCCCGACTACGCCGACGACAGCCTGACCCAGAACTCCCGGGCGGCCTACCCGCTGGAGCACGTCGACAAGCGCGTCCCCGAGAACCGTGCCGGCGAGCCCAACGCCATCGTCTTCCTGACCTGCGACATGAGCGGCGTGCTGCCGCCGGTGTCGGTGCTCTCCAAGGAGGCCGCGGCCTACCATTTCCTGTCGGGCTACACCGCCAAGGTGGGCTCCACCGAGATGGGCTCCTCCAGTGGCCTGGAAGCGACCTTCTCCACCTGCTTCGGGGCGCCCTTCTTCCCGCGCCCGGCCCGTGAGTATGCCGACCTGCTGATCAAGCGCGTGGCCGCGCAGGATGCCCAGGTCTACCTGGTCAACACCGGCTGGACCGGTGGCGCCTATGGCGAGGGCGGGGAGCGTTTCTCCATTCCCACCACCCGCGCCATCATCAGCGCCATCCAGACCGGCGTGCTGCGTGACGTCGAGACCCGCCATGTCGAGGGCCTCAACCTGGACGTGCCGACCGCCGTGCCGGGCGTCGACGCGCGCCTGCTCGATCCCCGCGAGACCTGGCAGGACAAGGCCGCCTACGACCGTCACCTGGGTGAGCTGGCCGGCAAGTTCGTCGACAACTTCAGGAAGTTCGACGGCGTCAGCGAGGCCATCGTCGAGGCCGGGCCCCGCCTGGGCTGAGGCCCGTCGGGGAGAACCCCCGCGCCCGAGTCCTGTCCGAGAAGGGGAAGCCGAGGCTTCCCCTCTCTTGTGCGCGCCTGGCTCGATTCGATTCTGTCGGTGTAAGGAGTTCGGGGTGAGCACGACACAGGAGCACTCCAAAGACGGGAGAGCGACCATGAAGCGACGCAATTTCCTGGGTCTGCTGGGGGCCGGGGGGTTGGCCGGCCTGCTGCCCGGCCTGGCCAGTGCCCGTCCCAAGCTGGACCTGGCCCCGGCCCCCGGGCTCGAGCCCCTCGAGCTGAGCGAGGCCGAATGGCGCGAGCGTCTCGGCGAGGCGCGTTTCGAGATCCTGCGCGAGAATGGCACCGAGCCGGCGTATTCCAGTCCCCTGGACAAGGAGACCCGGGAGGGGGAGTACCGCTGCGCCGGCTGCGACCTCGTGCTGTTCACCAGCGCCATGAAGTATGACTCCGGCACCGGCTGGCCGAGCTTCTTCGAGCATGTCGAGGGGCATCTGCTCACCGAGCTGGACCTGGTCATGCTGATCCCGCGCACCGAGTATCACTGCGCCCGCTGCGGCGGCCACCAGGGCCATGTGTTCGAGGATGGGCCCCAGCCCACCGGCCTGCGCTGGTGCAACAACGGCCTGGCGCTCACCTTCGTCCCCGCCTGAGGCCGCCGGGGCGGTTCAGCTTTGTGCCCGCCCGGGGCGCGTTTGTGATACCTTGACGCGACTTCTGCCCCCTGAACGTCAAGGATTTCATGGACGCACAAGCCAAGATCATCGATCGTCTCGCCGAGGAACTCGGCGTTCGCGCCCCCCAGGTGGCGGCCACCGTGGAGCTGCTCGATGGCGGCGCCACCGTTCCCTTCATTGCCCGCTACCGCAAGGAAGTCACCGGCGGGCTGGATGACACCCAGCTTCGCACCCTCCACGAGCGCCTGGGCTATCTGCGCGAGCTGGAGGAGCGCCGCGAGGCGGTGCTGGCCAGCATCGACGAGCAGGGCAAGCTGACCCCCGAGCTGACCGCCAGCATCGGCGCCGCCGACACCAAGCAGCGCCTGGAAGACCTCTACCTGCCCTTCAAGAAGAAGCGTCGCACCAAGGCCCAGATCGCCCGCGAGGCCGGCCTCGAGCCGCTGGCCGAGGCGCTGCTCGCCGATCCGTCCCTGGATCCCGAGACCGAGGCGCCCGAGTATTTCCGCGCCGCCGAGGGCGATGTCCCGGCCATCGAGGATGCCAAGGCGGCCCTGGACGGCGCCAAGCAGATCCTCATGGAGCGCTTCGCCGAGGATCCGGAACTGGTCGGGCGGCTGCGCGAGCGGCTGTGGAGCGAGGGCGAGCTCAGTGCCCGGGTGATCGGCGGCAAGGAGCAGGAGGGGGCCAAGTTCTCCGACTACTTCGAGCACGACGAGAAGCTCGCCAAGACGCCCTCCCACCGCGCGCTGGCCATGTTCCGCGGCCGCAACGAGGGCGTGCTGGCACTGACCATCCGCCTGCCCGGCGAGGACGAGGTCAAGGTGCATCCGGCACAGGTGGCGATCGCCAGGCATTTCGACATCGAGGACCGTGGCCGGCCCGCCGACCGCTGGCTGGCGGAGGTGGTGCGCTGGACCTGGCGGGTCAAGCTCTACACCCACCTCGAGACCGAGCTGATGGGCCGGCTGCGCGAGCGCGCCGAGCTCGAGGCCATCGAGGTCTTCGCCGCCAACCTCAAGGACCTGCTGCTGGCCGCGCCGGCGGGGCCCCAGGCCACCCTGGCCATCGACCCGGGCCTGCGCACCGGCTGCAAGGTGGCGGTGGTGGATGCCACCGGCCAGTTCCTCGCCCAGTCCACCATCTATCCCCATGCGCCGCGCAACCAGTGGCGAGAGGCGCTGGCCGAGCTCGCCCGCCTGGTGGACAAGCACGCGGTGACGCTGATCGCCGTCGGCAACGGCACCGCCAGCCGCGAGACCGACAAGCTGGCCGGCGAACTGGTCAAGGCCATGACGGACAGGCGACTGTCCAAGGTGATGGTCAGCGAGGCGGGGGCCTCGGTCTACTCGGCCTCGGAATACGCCGCCCGCGAGCTGCCGGACCTGGACGTGACGATCCGCGGGGCGGTGTCCATCGCACGGCGCCTGCAGGACCCGCTGGCCGAGCTGGTCAAGATCGAACCCAAGTCCATCGGCGTCGGCCAATACCAGCACGACGTCTCCCAGGTCCAGCTGTCGCGCAGCCTGGAGGCGGTGATCGAGGACTGCGTCAATGCCGTGGGGGTGGACCTCAATACCGCCTCCTCGGCGCTGCTGTCCCGGGTGGCCGGGCTCAACGCCGGGCTCGCCGAGAACATCGTCGCCCGCCGTGACGCCGAGGGCGCCTTCGTCAGCCGCCGCCAGCTGCTCGACGTCAGCCGCCTGGGGCCCAAGACCTACGAGCAGTGCGCCGGCTTCCTGCGCATCATGGGCGGCGACAACCCGCTGGATGCCAGCGCCGTGCACCCCGAGGCCTACCCGCTGGTGGAGCGCATCGCCGCCCGCAGCGGCCGCCCGCTGGCCGGGTTGATCGGCGACAGCGCCACCCTCAAGGCGCTCAAGCCGGCGGAGTTCGCCGACGAGCGCTTCGGCGTGCCCACCGTCAGCGACATCCTCAAGGAGCTCGACAAGCCCGGCCGGGACCCGCGTCCCGAGTTCCGCGCCGCCGAGTTCCGCGAGGGTGTCGAGACGCTCAAGGACCTGGAGCCGGGCATGGTGCTCGAGGGCAGCGTCACCAACGTCACCCACTTCGGCGCCTTCGTCGACATCGGCGTCCACCAGGACGGCCTGGTGCATATCTCGGCGCTGTCCGACAAGTTCGTCGAGGACCCGCGCTCGGTGGTCAAGGCCGGCGATATCGTCAAGGTCAAGGTGATGAGCGTGGACCTCGCGCGGGCTCGCATCGGCCTGTCAATGCGTCTCCACGACCAGCCGGGCGAGCAGGACGGCGACCGGCCGCGCCGGGGCGGCGGCGAGTCGCGGGGCGGCCAGGGCAAGCCCGCCCGTCGCGGCGGGCCGGCGAAGGCGGGCGGCGGCCAGGGCGACGGCCAGCTCGGCGCCCTCGGGGCGGCCCTGCTCAAGGCCAGGAAGGATCGATGAGCGTTGGCCTGGCTGCGGGCGGCGAGCCCGAGGCTCGAGGCTCGACGCGCGAAGCTCTTGGCCGACTCATCTTGAATCGCCGGCTTCGGGCACCATAATCTGAGGGTTTGCGGGCGCCGTGGCGCCCGAACCGCCAACCGGGAAGCCGGTCCCTCTTCCGGCCGGCTTCCACGACATGGGGTGTTCACCTTGTCCGAATCGCTTTCCCCCCTTATCGCACGCCTCGGTCGCCTGGCCGGTCAGGGGCGTCTCGGCCGCCTGCGCCGCGGCATCGAGAAGGAAGGGCTGCGCGTCGATGCCGCGGGACGTATCGCCCAGACCCGGCATCCTGCCGAGCTGGGCTCCAAGCTGACGCATCCGCATATCACCACGGACTATTCCGAGGCGCTGCTCGAGTACATCACGCCGGTCTACTGCCGCCCGGAGGATGCCCTGGACTTCCTCGCCGACCTGCACCGCTTCAGCTACCGCCACCTGGGCGAGGAGCTGATCTGGCCGGCCAGCATGCCGTCCCGGCTCGACGGCAACGACAGCGTGCCGATCGCCGATTACGGGGGCTCCAACGTGGGGCGGATGAAGCACGTCTATCGGCGTGGCCTCGACGTGCGCTATGGCCGGATCATGCAGGCCATCGCCGGGGTGCACTACAACGTCTCGCTGCCCGACGGCTTCTTCGCGCTGCTGCGCGAACTCGACGGCGAGGGCGAGACCGCCATGCAGGACTATCGCTCCTCGCGCTACTTCGGGCTGATCCGCAACTTCCGCCGTCACAGCTGGCTGCTGCTCTACCTGTTCGGCGCCTCGCCGGCGGTCGATCGCAGCTTCCTGTCCGATGGCCGGGTCCCCGAGGGGCTGCGCCCCCATGGCCGGGACACCCTGGTCGCGCCCCATGCCACCAGCCTGCGCATGTCCGACCTGGGCTACCAGAACAAGGTGCAGTCGCAACTGAAGATCTGCTTCAACTCGCTGTCGAACTACGTCAACACCCTGCGGCATGCCATCTCGACGCCCTGGCCCGACTACCAGGCCAGGGGCGTGCGGGACGGCGATACCTGGCATCAGCTCAACGCCAATATCCTGCAGATCGAGAACGAGTACTACAGCGATATCCGGCCCAAGCGGGTGGCGCGTCACGACGAGACGCCGAGCCAGGCCCTGGAGGCGCGAGGCGTCGAGTACATCGAGGTGCGCTGCCTCGACCTCGACCCCTTCGATGCCCTGGGCATCGACGCCATCCAGAGCCGCTTCATCGATACCTTCCTGATGTGGTGCCTGCTGGCGGAGAGTCCCTGGATCTCCGACGAGGAATGCGAGCACCTGGACGACAACCGGCGCCTGGTGGTGTCCCGCGGCCGCGACCCCGAACTGCGCCTGGACCATCACGGCCGCAAGCGCGGCATCGCCGACTGGGGCGGCGAGATCTTCGCCGAGCTCGAGGACGTTGCCGGATTGCTCGACCGCCTGGAGGAGGGCGCGCCCCATGCCGAGGCCATCGCCGCGCTGGCGCCGCGCCTCGAGGACCCGTCGCTGACCCCCTCCGGCCGCCTGCTGGCGCGCATGGAGTCGAGCGGCGAGGAGTTCGTCGAGGTGGTGCTGGAGCTGGCCCGGAGCCAGGCCGCCCGGCTGCGCGAGGAGCCCATCGGTCGGGCCCGGGAGGCCCTGTTCGACCAGTTGGTGGAGACCTCCCACCAGCAGCAGGGCGACATCGAGGACGCCGATATCGACGGCTTCGGCGACTTCCTGGCCCATTATTTCGAGCAGGCCCGGGAATCCCGGGCCCTGTCGCCGCTGCGCGTGGGAGGCCGGCCATGATCGAGGAGCTGCGTGACTGGAGCGTGCGGCGCTGGAGCCTGCTGGGCCTAGGCGCCTGCGTGCTGATGATGGCCGTGGCCCTGGGCCTCGAGCACCTGGCGGGCCTCGAGCCCTGTCCGCTGTGCATCTTCCAGCGCATGGCGGTGATCGCCGCCGGCCTGGTGTTCGCCGTGGCGGCCCTGCACAACCCGAAGGGTCGCCTCGGCGCGGCGCTCTATGGGCTGGCCTCGCTGCTCGCGGTGGGCACCGGCATCGGCCTGGCGGGACGCCATCTGTGGCTGCAGTCGCTGCCGGCGGACCAGGTGCCGTCCTGCGGGCCCGGGCTCGACTACATGATGGAGATCCTGCCCCTGCAGCAGGTGGTCGCCACGGTGCTGACCGGCTCCGGCGAGTGTGCCGAGATCGGCGCGACCCTGCTGGGGCTGTCCCTGCCGGGCTGGACCCTGATCGGCTTCCTGGGGCTCGGCCTGGTGCCGCTGGGCCTGCTGGCCCGCGCCCTGCGGCGACGGCGGGGCTATCGTTGGCCGGGACTGACCGAGCGGGATTGACAGCGACCCCGCCAGGGAGGAGTCTGAGTCTCCAGGCCGGGTCGTCGGAGTGCCCGAGGCGGGGGTCAACGAGCGAGGGAGGCATCATGCTGGAAGACTGCAAGAATGCACAGGAACGCTGGGGTGGCGTGCATCAGCTGATCGACCGCTGGCTCGACGAGCGCCGCGAGCTGCTGGTCCGCTTCATCGAGCTCAAGGAGGCCTGCGACGCCGACCTCGAGGCGGTGACCAAGGCGCGCATCGATGGCTTCAGCGAACTGCTGATGGACTACATCAGCGCCGGGCATTTCGAGGTCTACCCGCAGCTCAAGGCCGAGGCCGAGGCCTTCGACGACGACGATGCCCTGATCCTCGCCGAGCGTCTGCTGGAACGCCTCGGCATGTCCACCGAGCTGGTGCTGGCCTTCGACGAGGACTACGCGAGCCCGGTCCGCTGCCAGCACTACCTCAAGCGCCTGCCGGCCTGGCTCGACCGCCTGGCCAAGGGGCTGACCGAGCGCTTCTCCCTGGAAGACCAGCTGATCGCCCGGCTGCATGCCGCCCATGCCCCCCAGCATCGGGCGCCCAGCGAGGCCTGACCCGCCGTCGGGCCCCGCCTCCTTCGGGGGGAGTCGCAGGTCGAATTGAGTTTTGTGCACTGCAGGCATACCATTTCGGCGGTTCGACACCCGGCCGCGGCGGGCACTCCGCCCGCCAGGCCCATCCTCACGGCGACAACCGAAGGAGCCACGATGAAAGACCCCGTCCGTATTGCCATTACCGGCGCCGCCGGCCAGATCAGCTACTCTCTGGCCTTCCGCATCGCCTCCGGCGACATGCTGGGCAAGGACCAGCCGGTCATCCTGCAGCTGCTCGAGATTCCGCCGGCCATGGACGCCCTCAACGGCGTGGTCATGGAGCTCAACGACTGCGCCTTCCCGCTGGTGCAGGACATCGTCGCCTCCGACGATCCCAACGTCGCCTTCAAGGACGCCGACTTCGCCCTGCTGGTCGGTGCCCGTCCGCGCGGTCCGGGCATGGAGCGCAAGGACCTGCTCGAGGCCAACGCGGCGATCTTCTCCGTGCAGGGCAAGGCGCTGAACGACAACGCCAGCCGCGACGTGCGCGTGCTGGTGGTCGGCAACCCGGCCAACACCAACGCCCTGATCGCCTCCTGCAACGCGCCGGACCTGGATCCGGGCCAGTTCACCGCGATGATGCGGCTGGACCACAACCGCGCCAAGACCCAGCTGGCCCAGAAGACCGGCAAGCACGTCACCGATGTGGAGTCGATGATCGTCTGGGGCAACCACAGCGCGACCCAGTACCCGGACCTGGCCCACTGCCAGGTGGCCGGCCAGCCGGCCCTGGAGCTGGTCGAGCGCGACTGGTACGAGAACGACTTCATCCCCACCGTGCAGCAGCGCGGCGCCGCCATCATCAAGGCGCGTGGGGCCTCCTCCGCGGCCTCCGCGGCCTCCGCGGCCATCGACCATATGCGCGACTGGGCGCTGGGCAGCGACGGCATCGTCAGCATGGGCATCCCCGCCGACGGCAGCTACGGCGTCGAGCCGGGCATCATGTATTCCTACCCGGTGGTCTGCCAGAACGGCAAGTACGAGATCGTCCAGGACCTGGAGATCGACGACTTCAGCCGCGAGCGGATGAATGCCACCGAGACCGAGCTGCGCGAGGAGCGGGCCGCCGTCGAGCACCTGCTCGGCTGATCGCCTTCGAAGCTTCGGGCTGCGCGTCCCGAGCTTCGAGCTCAACAAGGCCCCGGCCAGGCAATGCCTGGCCGGGGCTTTTTCGCTGGGACACTATCCGGCATATCCTGGGTGCCGTAGCCCGTAGCCCGTAGCCCGTAGCCCGTAGCCCGTAGCCCGTAGCCCGTAGCCCGTAGCCCGTAGCCCGTAGCCCGTAGCCCGTAGCCCGTAGCCCTCCGCGAAGCCGGGCCGGATCAGTCCCGCAGGCTGATGATGCGCCAGCCGCGCTCCTCGGCCGCCTCGCGCAGCGTCGCGTCGGGATCCACTGCGACGGGGTGATCGACCCGCTCGAGCAGCGGCAGGTCGTTGTGGGAGTCGCTGTAGAACCAGGCGTCGGCCAGCGTCAGCTCGCGACCGTCGAGCCATTGCGCGAGGCGGGTGACCTTGCCTTCCCGGTAGCTGGGCACGCCGCTGACCCGGCCGGTGTAGCGGCCCTCGGCCATCTCCGGTTCCACGGCGATCAGCTCCTCCACCCCCAGGCGCTCGGCGATGGGGCCGGTGATGAAGCGATTGGTGGCGGTGATGATCAGCAGGGTGTCCCCCCGGGCGCGATGCCGGGCGATCAGTTCCTCGCCCCGCGGCAGGATGTTCGGCTCGATCTTGCTGGCCATGAACTGCTGGTGCCAGGCGGCCAGCTGTTCCGGCGTGTTCTCGGCCAGCGGCCTCAGTGCCACGGCCAGGAACTCGGCCATGTCGAGGGTGCCGGCCTCGTAGTCCGCCATGAAGCGGTCGTTGGCCGCCTTGTAGGCCACCGGATCCACGGCGCCCTGCTCGAGCAGGAACTCGCCCCAGGCATGGTCGCTGTCGATCGAGAGCAGGGTATTGTCCAGGTCGAAGATGGCGAGGCTCACGGCATTCCTCTTGGTGATGGGCATGGTATTCGAGGCGGCGATTATGGCAGAAGCCCGCCATGGCTTCGAGCGTGGCGCCAATGGCGTATTGATACGTTTCACGGCCTTGTGGAAGAATGAATCCAATACTGGATTCATAAGGTGAAGTCCGTGATCGACGCTGACGGCTTTCGCCCCAATGTTGGCATCATCATCGCCAACGACCAGGGGCAGCTGCTTTGGGCGCGTCGGGTTGGGCAGAATGCGTGGCAGTTTCCCCAGGGAGGCATCAAGGCGAACGAGACACCGCAACAGGCACTGTTTCGCGAATTGCACGAGGAAATCGGCCTGACGGCCGAGGACGTCGAGGTGCTTGCCTGTACCCGGGGCTGGTTGCGTTACCGTCTGCCGCGACGCATGGTACGAACACACTCTCGGCCGGTGTGTATCGGTCAGAAACAGAAATGGTTCCTGCTCAGGATCCGCTGCGGCGAGACCCGGATCTGCATGGATGGCGGTCCGGCCAAACCGGAGTTCGATGGCTGGCGCTGGGTCAGCTACTGGTACCCCCTCGGCCAGGTGGTGCCCTTCAAGCGCGAGGTCTATCGCCGCGCCTTGCGCGAACTGTCGCCGAGGGCGCAGCGCCTGGCCCTGGGGCATGATTGACGCCCCGAGACGTGTCGGAGGACGACTCCTCCGGCGACATCCTCAGCGAGGCAAACAATAATGGACAGCAAGACGCCGATGCTCGAGGTGTTGCGACGCATCATCCTGGAGGTCAACGGGGCCCGCAATCTGGACGCGGCCCTGTCGACCATGGTGCGCCGCATTCGCAAGGCCATGCGCACCGACGTATGTTCCTTCTACCTCTTCGACCCCGAGCTCGATCAGCTGATGCTGATGGAGACCATCGGCCTGCGCACCCAGGCGGTCGGCCACGTGGCCCTGCCGGTGGGGGAGGGGCTGGTGGGGCTGGTGGCCCAGCGCGAGGAACCGATCAATCTCGAGAATGCCCAGTCCCATCCGCGCTTCCGCTACTTCGAGGCGACCGGCGAGGAACGCTATTCGAGCTTCCTGGGCGTGCCGATCATCCACCAGCGCCGCATGCTCGGCGTGCTGGTGGTCCAGCAGTCCGATAAGCGACGCTACGACGAGTCCGACGAGGCCTTCCTGGTCACCATGGCCGCCCAGCTGGCCGGCGTGCTGGCGCATGCCCTGGCCACCGGCAACCTGACCCGGCCGACCATGCCCGGCGGGCAGGCGACCTTCACCGGGGTGGCGGCCTCGCCGGGCATGGCCATCGGCGAGGCGGTGGTGATCGCGCCGCCGGCGGACCTGGACAGCGTGCCGGACCTGATTCCCACCGACGAGGACTACGAGGTGGCGCGCCTCAGGGAGGCCATCGGCCGGGTCCGCGACGAGATCCGCTCGGCCGGCGAGCGCCTGGCCAATCGCATCTCGGCCCAGGAGCTGGCGCTGTTCGATGTCTACCAGCAGATGCTCGGCGAGGCGGCGCTGTCCCAGGAGGTGGTCAAGCGCATCCGCGAGGGTCAGTGGGCCCCCGGGGCCTTGGCCGACGTGGTGCGTCGCCACGTCCAGTACCTGGAGCGGGTCGACGACAACTACCTGCGCGAGCGGGCCGCCGATATCCGCGACCTGGGCCGGCGCGTGCTGGCCCACCTCCAGGAGGAGGCGTCGTCGCAGCCCAGCGTCTACCCGGAAAGCACCATCCTGGTGGGCGACGAGATCAGCGTGGCCATGCTCGGCGAGGTCCCCCGCGAGCGACTCGCCGGGCTCGTCTCGGTGCGTGGTTCCAGCACCTCCCATGTGGCCATCGTGGCCCGGGCCATGGGCATCCCCACCGTGCTGGGCATGGTCGATCTGCCGTTGCCCCGGCTCAACGGGGCGCGGGTGGTGCTGGATGGCCATCGCGGCCGGCTCTTCGTGCGGCCCGGCGAGGAGCTCGAGAGCCACTACCAGAGCCTGATCGACGAGGAACGGGCGCTGGCCGAGGTCCTCGAGCACGAGCAGGACCTGCCCAGCCGCACCCCCGACGGCCACGACATGCCGCTGATGGTCAACACCGGCCTGGCGGTGGAAGCGGTGGCCTCGCTCAAGTCGCGCATCGGCGGGGTGGGGCTCTATCGCACCGAAGTGCCCTTCATGATCACCGAGCGCTTCCCCGGCGAGCAGGAACAGACCCGGCTGTATCGCGAGCAGCTGGAGGGCTTCGCGCCCCTGCCGGTGGTGATGCGGACCCTGGATATCGGCGGCGACAAGGACCTGCCCTACTTTCCCATCGAGGAGGCCAACCCCTTCCTCGGCTGGCGGGGCATCCGGGTGACTCTGGACCATCCCGAGGTGCTGATGGTGCAGCTGCGGGCCATGCTGCGTGCCTCCCAGGGGCTCGACAACCTGCAGGTGCTGTGGCCGATGGTCACCAACGTCGACGAGGTCGACGACGCCCTGCGCCTGCTCGACCGGGCCATCCGCGAGCTGGGCGAGGACGGCATCGAGGTATCGCGTCCGCGGGTGGGCGTGATGCTGGAGGTGCCGGCGACGCTCTACCAGCTGGAGGCCCTGTCGCAGCGGGTGGACTTCTTCTCGGTGGGCAGCAACGACCTCACCCAGTACCTGCTGGCGGTGGACCGCAACAATCCCCGGGTGTCCGAACTCTATGACGCCTGCCATCCCGCCGTGCTCTCGGCCATGGCGCGCCTCGCGGGCGAGGCGCGGGCGCTGGGGGTGCCGACCTCGGTGTGCGGCGAGCTGGCCGGCGACCCGGCCGGGGCGCTGCTGCTGATGGGCATGGGCTTCGATTCGCTGTCGATGAACGCGCCCAGCCTGCCCAAGGTGCGCGCGGCGATCCGTCGCGTCTCCCAGGCGGCGGCCCGGGAGCTGGTGGAGCAGACCCTGAAGCTCGACTCCCCGGCGGCGGTGGGGCGTCACCTCAAGGCCCGCATGGGAGAGTGGCAACTGAGTCACCTGCTGCCGCCCAAGGACGACTGAACTCGCGCGGGGTCAGGCCGGCGGAGGGGTGTCGAGCTCGATGACGGTCTCGCCGAGGCGGGCCCCCCGGGGAGCGAAGCGTCGCTCGCCGATCGTCAGGTGCCCGTCGGCCTGCCAGGCCAGCCAGCTGCTGGCCCGGGTGCCGTAGTCCTCGCCGCGGATGAAGGCGGCCGAGAGGCGACGCTCCCCTTCCAGGCCGACCCCGGTATCGGGCAGCTGGCGGTCATCGGCGGGGTAGGGGTCGGCGAGGGCACGCAGGGCGTCCTCGGGAAAATGGCCGTGGTGCAGGCTGGCCGCCAGTCCCTGGCGGGCCAGGATCAGCTTCGGCCAGGGGGTGTCCAGCTCGGCGTTGGACAGGCCGTGCAGGCCGGCGGGCACGAGTCGCAACACGACGCGGTCGCGCCCGCGGTGCAGGTGCCAGAGACGCCGGCCATCCCCGGCGAGCAGGTTGAAGCCGGCATAGTCGCGGGCTTCGCCGTCGGCGAGGCGAGCCAGCCAGGCCGGCAGGTCCGGGCACCGCAGGGCCTCGCGCACCAGTTCTCCGCGACTCGGCGCGCCGCGTGGCACGCCCAGCCCGGGATCGCGCACGTTGGTGACCGCGGCGAAGCGACCGCGGCGATGCACGGCCAACCAGGTGCCGCCGGCCTCCAGGTCGCGACCGCCCACGATTCCGGGGTCGTCGTCCCAGGGCGCCAGCGCCGCCGACGGGCGGGCATGGAACTCGTCACGGTTGGCGACCAGGCGCAGCGGGATGGCCTCGCCGGGCCGGTGGTCGAAGGCGATCAGGCACATGGTCGCCAGCCTAGCCTGCCCCCGAGCCCGAGGAAAGGGCCCGCCATGACAGCGCCCCCTCCCGCCGCGTACACTCCCTGACTCATGATCGACCCGGCACAGGGATGACAATGCGAGTCGAGACGCCCAAGGAGCTCTACTGGAACAGGCTGGTCCGGCCGATCCTCTGGCCGGTCCTCACGGCGCAGGCGGCGCTGGTCGCGCTGTGCCTGGTCATCGGCCTGAGCGGCTGGTGGCTGGTGCCGTCCCAGGCCACCTGGAGCACCACCTTCTGGCTGCTGTTGGCGTTGCTGGTGGGCAGCGGCCTCAACGTGGCGGTGTTTCTCACCCTGCTGAGGCAGCGTCTGCGCACCGGTGAGGCTCGTGTCGAGGCCGCGCTGGGCCGCGTGGCGAGTGCCCTGACTGCCGGGGAGGGCGATGCGCTGGACGCGGCGCAACCCCTCGACGATCCCCACGCCACCCTGGTCGAGCGGCTGGACGCCCTGGCCAGCCGCCTCCAGGGCCAGGTCGATCGCTGGCGCCGCGAGCTGGATGCCCGGCGCGGGGCCGAGCGTCGGCTCGCCGATGACCTCGAGGCCCAGCGGGGGCGGCTGGCTCGCCTGGCCACGGGGCGCGAGCGGGCGCGCGAGGAATCCCGGCTGAAGTCCGACTACCTGAACCACCTGCAGCAGGTGCTGACACCGTTGATGGCTTCCGTCGGTGAGGTCCTGGACAGCGACCTGTTCCGGCGCGATGCCAGCGAGGCCGAGCGGGCGGCGGTCCAGGGGCTGCACGAGCGCCTGGCCGATACCGCGGTGCTGCTCGAGAACCTCGTCGGGGCGCCGGCGCTCGGCAGCGAGCCGGTATCCCCGGGGCGGGTGCTGATCGTCGACGATGGCCCCGTGAACCTGATGCTCGCCCAGCAGGTGCTGGAGCGCCAGGGACTGCAGGTCTCCACCGCCACCAGCGGGGCCGATGCCTTGACCCGCCTGGACAAGCAGGCCTACGACCTGGTGTTCATGGATATCTACATGACCGACATGGATGGCGTGGAGACCTGCCGGACCTGGCGGACCCGCGAGGTCGACCATCCGGATCGCCCGCGCAGCGTGGTGGTGGCCCTGACCGCCAATGCCGGGGATGCCGACCGCCGACGGTTCCGGGCGGCGGGCATGGACGACTACCTGGCCAAGCCCTATCGTCCCCACGACCTGCTCGAGGTGGTCAAGCGCTGGCTGCCCGGTGTCATCGGCACGGGGGAGGGGGCGTGAGCGGGGCATCGCTGCTGCTCGGCTATCTGCTGCTGGGCGGGGTGGCCGGCACCCTGGCGGGGCTCTTCGGCATCGGCGGCGGGCTGGTCATCGTACCGGCCCTGGTGATGGCCTTCGGCCTGCAGGGCGTGATTCCCGAGGTCAGCATGCACCTGGCAGTCGGGACCTCCCTGGCGACCATCGTCGTCACCGGGGCCTCTTCCGCCTGGGGGCACTATCGCCGCGGCAGCATCCATCGGGACTGGTTCCTGGCCCTGCTGCCGGGGCTGTTGCTGGGCGCCATCGCCGGGGTCTTCGTCGCCGGTCGCCTCTCCGGCGGGCTGCTCGGCCTGCTGTTCGGGGGCTTTGTCCTGCTGGTCGCCGCCCGGATGGCGCTGGGGCGCGGCCCCAGACCCGGTGGCCTGCAGCCGGGGCGCGGCGCCATGGGGCTGGCCGGCGCGGTGATCGGCGGCGTCTCGGCACTGTTCGGCATCGGCGGCGGCACCCTGAGCGTGCCCTGGCTGACTCGCTGCGGGGCCTCGATGACCCAGGCGGTGGGCACGTCCTCGGCCTGCGGCCTGCCCATCGCCCTGTGCGGCGCCCTGACCTTCATCGCCGTGGGGTGGGGCGAGCCGCGTCTGCCTCCGGGGGCGCTCGGCTACGTGATGTGGCCCGCCTTCCTGGGCATCGCGCTCGCCAGTGTGCCCTGCGCGCGCCTGGGGGTGCGCCTGGCCCACTGGCTCCCGGCCCGGGTGCTGCGCCTGGCCTTCGCCGCCCTGCTGGCGGCGGTGGGGCTTACCTTCCTGATATGATCCGGGCCGCTGGCCTGTTTTTACCCCTTGCCCCTGACCCCTTTCCAGCTTCGTTTGAGGATTCCATGCTGACCTATCCGACCATCGACCCCGTGGCCATCTCCCTGGGCCCCCTCCAGGTGCACTGGTACGGGCTGATGTACGTCATCGGCTTCATCGCCGCCTGGTTCCTGGGGCGTCGACGCGCCCCGCGCATCGGCCTCGACGGCGACGATGTGGGCGACCTGATCTTCTATGCCGCCCTCGGGGTGGTGCTGGGGGGGCGCCTGGGCTTTGCGCTCTTCTACGGCATGGAGCAGTGGCTGGCCGATCCGCTGTGGATCTTCCGGGTCTGGGACGGGGGCATGAGCTTCCATGGCGGCCTGGTCGGCGTGCTGCTGGCGGCGCTGTATTTCGCCCGTCGCAAGCGCCTGGCCTTCTTCACCCTCACCGACTTCGTCGCGCCGCTGGTGCCGATCGGCCTGGGCGCCGGGCGGATCGGCAACTTCATCAACCATGAGCTGCCCGGGCGGGTCACCGAGCTGCCCTGGGGGCTGGTGTTCCCCGGCCAGGGGCCGGCGCCGCGCCACCCCTCGTCGCTCTACGAGGCCCTGCTCGAGGGCGTGGTGCTGTTCGTGGTGCTGTGGTGGGTCTCGTCCCGGCCGCGGCGCCGGGGCCTGGTCTCGGGGCTCTTCCTGACGCTCTATGGCGTCTTCCGCTTCGCCGTGGAGTTCGTCCGCCGGCCGGACCCCCAGCTCGGCTTCATCGCCTTCGACTGGCTGACCATGGGCATGCTGCTGACGCTGCCGATGATCGTCGCCGGGCTGGCGCTGATCGCCTGGTCCCGTCGCCAGCCGATCGATGCCGACCGCGCCGCCCCCTGACGGGCCGGGCATGTTAGACTGGCGCGCCCATTCATCCGTGACCCAGGCTCAGCTCGACCATGCCCATCGACGAATCCCAGCCGGCGCTGGAGCAACCCTATCTCGATCTCATGCGCGCCGTGCTCGAGCACGGCGTGGAGCGCGATGACCGCACCGGTGTCGGCACCCGCTCGCTGTTCGGCCACCAGATGCGTTTCGATCTTTCTCGGGGCTTCCCGCTGGTCACCACCAAGAAGCTCCATCTGCGCTCGATCATCCACGAGCTGCTGTGGTTCCTGGCCGGTGACACCAACATCGCCTATCTCAAGGCCAACGGCGTGCGGATCTGGGACGAGTGGGCCGACCAGGACGGCGAGCTGGGCCCGGTCTATGGCTACCAGTGGCGCAGCTGGCCTGCCCCCGGCGGCGGCCAGGTGGACCAGATTGCCAACCTGCTGGAGCAGCTGCGCACCAATCCCCGCTCGCGGCGGCTGATCGTCTCGGCCTGGAACCCGGCGCTGGTGGACGAGATGGCCCTGCCGCCCTGTCACTGCCTGTTCCAGTTCTACGTGGCCGAGGGGCGGCTGTCCTGCCAGCTCTACCAGCGCAGCGCCGACATCTTCCTCGGCGTGCCCTTCAACATCGCCAGCTATGCGCTGCTGACGCGGATGATCGCCCAGGTGGCGGGGCTCGAGCCCGGCGACTTCGTGCACACCCTCGGCGACGCCCATCTCTACCTGAACCACCTGGCGCAGGCCGAGGAGCAGCTGGCGCGCACGCCCCGCACCGCGCCGCGCCTGGTGCTCGACCCGACGGTCGAGGATCTCTTCGCCTTCCGCTTCGAGCACATCGCCATCGAGGGTTACGATCCCCACCCCCATATCAAGGCGGAGGTCGCCGTATGAGCGATGACACCCTGATCCCCGTGGCGATGATCGCGGCCCTGTCCGCCAACCGCGTGATCGGCGTCGACAACCAGCTGCCCTGGTACCTGCCGGAGGACCTCAAGTTCTTCAAGCGCATGACCCAGGCCAAGCCACTGGTCATGGGACGCAAGACCTACCAGTCCATCGGGCGGCCGCTCCCCGGCCGGCTCAACATCGTGGTGACCCGCGATCCCGACTTCCGGCCCGAGGGGGTGCGCGTCTGCCATGACCTGGCCTCGGCCCTGGCGCTGGCCGACCGGCAGGCGACCATCGATGGCGTCGACGAGATCATGGTGATGGGCGGCGGTCAGCTCTATGCCCAGGCCCTGCCCCATGCCAGTCGTCTCTATCTCACCGAGGTGGCGGTCGAGATCGAGGGAGATACGCGATTTCCCGAGCTCGAGCGGGACGAATGGCAGGAGTGTCAGCGCGTCCCCGGTACGCCCGCCGAGGGCCAGCCGGCCTACGACTTCGTGCAGTATCGCCGGCGGGGTTTGCCAGACACCGCGTCGTGACACAGACTGACGGTGGGTGGAGCGGCGCCATGGGCGACTCCCTGGCCGCTGCCATCCCCCTTCGGCAAGGTGCACTTGGAGGATCAGGAGTTGATCGACGAACGCCCATTTCGCCTGATGGCGGCGCTCGAGGGGCGCGCCGATGCCCTGCTGGGCGCGCTGCGTGATACCCGCGTGCAGCAGGACGCGCTGCGCTCCCGGCTGGTCGAGCTGGAGCAGCGCCGTGTCAGTCTCGAGGCGCGCAATGCGGAGCTGGCGGCCGAGGCGCGCGAGGAGGCGGCGCAGCGCCAGGCCCTGGTGAGCCGACTGGAAGCGCTCGAGCAGCGTCTGGTCGATGCGGAGGCCGCACGACTCGAGCTGGAGGAAGAGAACCGCGAGCTCGACGAGCAGAACCGCGAGCTGGATGACCACAATCACCACCTGCAGGAACGCCTGGCCGGCGGAAAGCCGGCAGCGGTCTTCCAGCGCCAGGGACGCCAGGCCAAGGGGCTCTCCGCGCTGATCGGCCATCATCGTGCCACGCCGGCGACGGCGTCCGACGAGCGCCACGACACGGCCGATGCCGCGCCCCCGCCCGCCGCGGCGCCCGACGCGTCGGCCACGGACGCCGGCGCCTCCGCGGCGGCGCCCCAGGCCGACCTGCCCATCGCGGAGGCACCGTCTCCCCAGGCCCTGCTGGGCCAGTGGTATCGACGCTACGACGCCGCCTTCTTCAAGGGCCACACGCGGCCCCTCAAGGTCGGCATCCACGAGGACCTGGCCGCCCTGGAGCCCTGGCCGGAGAAGCTGGTGAGGCGTGCCCTGGCCTGTTACGTCAACCTGCCTCGCTACCTCAAGTCGGTCCGTGACGGGGCCGAGCGCATCGATCTCGACGGCGCACCGGCCGGCCGGGTCGATGCCGGCGCCGCCGAGCACGCCCACAAGAAGCTCGAGCGCCTCCAGGCCGACCGCCGTCCCGGGGGCAAGGCCGGCAAGCGTCGTGCCGCCAAGCCACGCGCCCGCGCCAACGAGGCGACCCCATCCCCCGGCGCTGCGTCCTCGACCGCGGCGCATCCCGAGCCGCCGGCCCCCGGCGCCGACCCGGCCGTCGACGAGCCCGACGACCACCGCCTGCAGCGCAAGCTGGGCGAGCTGATGGCCCGCCACAACGCCCGCTGACGCGGGCGCCTGCCGAGCGTTGAGGGCCGTCGGCGGCTTTCAGCGCCAGCTGACTTGAAAGCGTCATATCAGCGGGGCATGATGAACCCGCTCATCGCTACCATGCGTTTCGGTCTGTGGTATCGCCGGAGGCGCCTCGGGCTGCCCAGGGCGTGCCACATCCCGGGCCGGTAGCGGCGGTCGGTCCGCCGGGAGGGCGCCCTGGCCGTCATCGCAGGGGAAATCGCCGCCATCGGGGAATGTGACGAAGGAAAACAGTGTTTTTTTCTTGTTGCGCTCCCGCGAATCACGGTATAGAGTTCCTCGTGCGAGCATTGGACTATAACAAGGCGTTGCCGAGGTCAGGCTCGCTGACTGCCACCTCCCGTGAGGGACAGGGCAGCAACGAGAACCGGCACCAAGACCGGCATGCCAACTGCACTGACTCACCAAAGAGCAGGCAGCAACGATCGAAACAGCAAGCTAGTCAAAAGGATTATCGCAATGAAAAAGACACTGTTAGCGACTGCCATCGCCGGTGCCATGGCTGCCTCCGGCGCCCAGGCCGCCACCGTCTACAACCAGGACGGCACCAAGCTCGACCTCTACGGCAACATCCAGATCGCCTACTACAACGTCGACACCGGCGCCGGCGACAATGACGACGCCGACGAGATTGCCGACAACGGTTCCACCTTCGGTTTCGCCGCCGAGCACGTCATCTACGACGGCCTGACCGGCTACCTGAAGCTCGAGTTCGACGACTTCCAGGCCGACGAGATGAAAGTCGCTGGCCGCGACTCCGGCGACCAGGCCTATGTCGGCCTGAAGGGCAACTTCGGTGACGCGCGCATCGGTTCCTACGATCCGCTGATCGACGACTGGATCCAGGACCCGCTGACCAACAACGAGTTCTTCGACGCGTCCGACTCCAACAGCAGCATCGAAGACTTCTACGGCACCGGCGACCGCGAAGGCGACAAGGTGACCTACACCTCTCCGTCCTTCGGTGGCCTGCAGTTTGCCGTGGGTACCCAGTACAAGGGTGAGGCCGAAGAGATCTCCACCAATGAAGCTGGTGTCGAGCTCGTCGAAAACGAGAGCCGTGCCTCCTTCTTCGGTGGTGCCAAGTACACCGTCGGCGGCTTCTCCGTTGCCGCAGTCTACGACGACCTGGGCATCTACGACGCCACCGCTGCCGAGACCGGCGAAGAGTTCGATGCCGGCGACCAGTACGGCATCACCGGCCAGTACACCTGGAACACCCTGCGCGTGGCCCTGAAGCTCGAGCGCTTCGAAGCCGAAGACGAGGCCTTCGACGACGTCAACTTCTACGGCCTGGGCGCTCGCTACGGCTACGGCATGGGCGACATCTACGCCGCCTACCAGTACGTCGACGTGGGCGGTGACGACTTCGGCAGCACCTTCGAGGACGCCGGCCTGAGCGGCGACTTCCCGACCGAAGCCGAGGACGAGGAAGACAGCTACAACGAAGTCATCGTCGGTGCCACCTACAACATCTCCGACGCCATGTACACCTGGGCCGAGCTGGCCTTCTACGATCGCAACGACGACGAAGGTGACGGCGGCGCCGTGGGTGTGACCTACCTGTTCTAAGCCCGAGCGCGGGTGTATCCTGCGACAAGGGTAGAACAACGAAAGCCGATCCCCCGGGATCGGCTTTTTTCATTGGGCATGAACGAACGCAAGCGAGGTTCCATGAAACAGCCGATAGTGACGGCCGGCCTGCTGGCGCTGAGCCTGGCGGCCGCGCCGGTCGCCGCCGACAGCGTGATGGAGGAGCGATTCCGCGAGGAGGGGCGTCAGCTCGACCTGACCGGCTTCTTCCAGTCCGAGACCGATGCCCACAGCCGCAGTTTCCTGTTCGGCGGTGCCAACGCCCACGACTTCTCGGTGACCGAGGCCGGCACCTACCTCTTCGAGAGCGAGGTCACCGCCGGCTACTCCGAGGACTACCGCATCGCCGCCGTCCTCGAGGATGCCCAGGGACGGGTGATCGCCCGCAGCGAGGCATTGGGCCAGAACGGCGGCCTGGCGCTGCGCCAGCGCCTCGAGCCCGGGGACTATGTGCTGCGCGTCGAGGCCCAGCGCTTCGGCACCCGCGGCAAGGCCGGGGACGGCTATTCCATCGACATCGTGGGCCTCGACGCGCAGGGCAATCGCCTGGCGGAAGGCGTCAGCGACGGCGAGGGCATCTTCTTCACCGGCGACAAGCGCGAGGGGGCCCGCTCGGTGTTCGTGAGGGGCGATAATGCCGTGGCCACCCTGGGTGGCTCGGCGGAGACGGCCACGGAGGCCGGCGATGCCGCCACCACGGCGACCTCGACCGCTGCCGGCGATGCCGCCACCACGGCGACCTCGACCTCGACCTCGACCGCTGCCGGGGCGTCGGCCACGGCGACCGGCGCCGCGGCCACGCAGGCATCCCGGGATCAGGAGCAGGATGCGCCGTCGACCGGGCCCGCCTCACGGTCGGGCTACGAGACCATCGTCACCGACGTGAAGATCCGCGCCCGGGGCGAGGTCCTGACCTTCGAGATGGCCGAGCAGGGCAGCGTGGCGATCACCACCTCCACCTATCCGACGGGCTACGAGGACACCTACCGCATCGCCCTCGAGGTGCTGGACGCCTCCGGCCGGGTCGTGGCGGAAGGCGCCGGCCAGGGCTTCGATGGCGACGTGGACCTCGAGACCACCTTGTCGCCGGGGCGCTACCGGATCCGCGTCCAGGGCCAGAAGTTCGGTTCGGCCCACTCCGGGGTCAACAACTACGAGCTGCGCGTCGAACGCAGCCGCTGACCGACAGCTGCGGACGTCAGAGAAGCGGGGCCCGCCCGAGCGGGCCCCGCCGATGGCCGTACCACCAGAGCCGGCTCAGCTGGCCTGCTCTTCCTCCAGCATCATATGGATCAGCTCCTGCAGGTCCTGGACCTGCTGCTCCAGGGCCTGGACGCGATCCTCGTCGGCGGCGGCGTCGGCCTTCTGGTTGATCTCCTCCATGTGTTTCTCGATGGCTTCGGAGTCCATGGCATAAGCGGCTCCGCCCATCATCAGCATGGCCAGGAAGCCGGCTGTCAGAGTCTTGATGTTCATGAGGCACCTCTCGGTCGGTGGGTTGAACTCGAAACCTCCGTCGGGTCTTGTTCGCTTAGTGCCTCCGCCATCGCATTCCTTACAGCTGATTCAGCAGAGACGTATTCGTGGTATAGCAGAGTCTCCTGCTGGCTGCTTCTGATCTTCGCCGACCGATCGGGGGCTATCCCTACGCCCTGCAGGCGCGGCGTCTCTCGCCGTCGCCCCGCCATACGGCCTGACCCGCCAGGCTCTCGGCCGGCCCCTGCGGGGCAGGGCACGGGGGATTGGCGGGCACGAAACGGCCCTGGCCGACCGGCCGGGGCATGGGTTCGAAACCTCGGCCATGCGACACCCGGATCAAAAAATTAGCAAAGACTGATATAATGCAGTCACGGTACCCCCTGGCTCCAAGGTGACGCGTGCCCTTACACCCCGCCACCTACCTGAACAGGCTGCTTTCACTGAAGGGGCGCCTGCTGTCGGGACTGGTCATGACCTGGCTGGTGGTCCTCGCCCTGTTGCTCGGCTTCGGCTGGCGGTCGGGGGAGTCTCTGCTCGAGGCGTCCAACCGGGCCCATCTGCGTTATGAGGCTCGCTTGATCGCCGATGAGCTGACGGACCAGGTCGAGACCCGTCTGCAGGCCCTGCAACGCCTGGCGGGGAGCCTCCAGACACAGCAGCGGGGGCAAGGGGCGTCCCGGCTCGGCGACGCGCTGCGCGGCAACGAGGCCCTGCTGGAATGGTTCGATGGCTTGTTGGTGGCCGACGCCGAGGGTCACATCCAGGCCGCCTGGCCCGATCGTCGCCGGCTCCAGGGGGGGAAGATCGCCGACCGCGACTATTTCCGTAGCGTGCGTGCCTTCAAGCGCCCGCATGTCAGTGAACCCATTATTGGCAGGGCCAGTGGGACGCCGCTGGTGCTGTTCGCGGTGCCACGGCTGGATCGGGCCGGGCGCTTCCAGGGGCTGGTGGGCGGGATCGTCAGGTTGGACAGCGGCCTCTTCGGGCGGCTGGATCGACTGCGACTGGGGCAGGAGGGCTTCGCGGCGGTGATGAGCGCCTCCGGCACCTTCCTCTTCCATCCCGATCGGGATCGCATCTTCGAGGCTGTGCCGGATGCGGCGTTCAACCCCTGGCTCGACCTGGCACTGGACGGCTGGGAAGGAGAGGGCGAGGGGCCGTTGCTGTCGGGTGACGTCGCCTACCAGGCCTTCCGCCAGATCTGGCCCGCCGACTGGATCGTCGGCGTCGCCCTGCCTCGGGACCAGGTGATGGCCCCGATCCAGCGCTGGTTGGAGCGCCTGGGCGGGAAGGTCCTGCTGGTCGCGGTCCTGATGCTGCCGCTGATGAGCTGGCTGCTGTGGCTGGTGTTGCGTCCGCTCTTCCAGCTCGAGCGCCAGATCGAGGCCGTGGGAGAGGGCCGGCGAAACCGGGTGGCGCTGACCACGCGGATGCAGGAGCTTCGCCAGGTCGCCGATACCTTCAACCGCGTCGAGGTGGAACGCGGCAAGGCCCTGGCCCAGCTCAGGGATCGCCAGGCCTTCCTCGATGCCATCCTGGCCTCGTCGCCCGTGGGCATGTTCGTGACCGACACCGCGGGTAACATCGCCTACCAGAACCCGGCGCTGGTCGAATTGACCGGCCATGCCAGGGCCCAGCAGCGTCAGCGCGAATGGCTGGGGCATATCCATCCCGACGATCGCCAGTCCGCCCTGGACCTGTGGCACTACAGCATGGTGAGCGGCGAGGACTTTCTCCAGCAGTTCCGCTGCTACCGCCAGGGCGGGGATCTGCTGTGGCTGGAGGTTCATGCCAGCCGGGTGGCGACCGAGGGGGGAACCCTCGGCTTCGTGGGCACGGTGAAGGATATCACCGAACGCCGCGAGGAAGAGGCCCTGCGCCAGTGGGAGGCCGAGCACGACCCGCTGACCGGCCTGCTCAACCGTCGCGGTTTCGAGCGCCGGCTCGATGAAGCCCTGGCCGACTGCCGCAAGACCGGCGCGCCCTCGGCGCTGATCCTCTTCGACCTGGACCACTTCAAGCCCATCAACGACCAGGGCGGGCATGCCCTGGGCGACGAGATGCTGTGTCGCATCGCCCAGGTGGTGGTGCGGGAGGTGCGGCGCAGCGACCACGTGGCGCGCCAGGGGGGCGACGAGTTCGCCGTGCTGCTGCCCAGCTGCACCCAGTCCCAGGCGTCAAGGATCGCCGAGTCGCTGCGCGACGCGGTGCGCGATGTCGCCGTCAGTCACCAGGAAAAAGACTATCGGGTCACCTTGAGCCTCGGGGTGGCCAGCCTCAGGGAGACGGATCAGCGCATCGCCGAGGTGATCGGGCGTGCCGACGCCGCCAGCTATGCGGCCAAGCGCCAGGGCCGGGATCGGGTGGTGGTCCATCCGGCGCTGGCCTGATTGGACCATGCGTGAAGCCGCATCCGTTGGGGGGACCTTGTCCACTTGCCGGCTGTCTTTGTCCCGCCGTTCAGGCTCCAACTGGCTCATTTGCCCGGATGGCGTTATGGGCGAGCGCCGCTCTCCGAGGCGGTTGCTCCCTCCCGAGGGTGGCGAGCACCAGCCTAGTCTTGAAGTCGGCACGGTACTCCCAGCGTAACCTGTCCATGATCGTGTAATCCGCCGTGCTGCTCAATGCGTGGCGTTTGCTTCGCATGTCGGGGGATCGTTCAAGCTTTGATCGCTGCCCTTCCTGCTGCGGCTGCAGAGCCTAAGCCGCGGGAACCAACCGGGGCACTTCGCATCGTGTGATGGTTTCCTGGCCTGCTGGGCCAGCCATTACAGGCGTCTTTCTGAATAGCGCTGGCACCAAGTGCGATAGTCGGCAGCGGGAAGGGCCGGTGAGAACAGGAAGCCCTGTGCCTGGTCGCAGCCGAGATGGCGCAGGATATCCGCCTGAGCCGCTGTCTCCACGCCTTCGGCGGTCACCACCAGGTCAAGGGCGTGGCCCATGTCGATCATGCAGGCCATCAGCTTGCGTGCTCGCTCGTCTCGTTCCAGGGGGGAGACAAAGGAACGATCGATCTTGAGCCCAGTGATCGGCAGGTGCTGCAAGTACTCGAACGAGGCAAAGCCCGTGCCGAAGTCATCGATACTCACGCCGATGCCGATATCGCGAATGCGCTGGATATCGCGGCGTGCCGCGTCGAGGTCACCGATCAAGGCGCTTTCGGTGATTTCCACTTCCAGGTGCTCGGGGCGCACGCCAGTGTCTTCAACAAGCTTCAGGAGGAGGTCATGCAGGTCTTCGTCATGCAGGTTATGCACGGAGATATTGATTCCGATCGCGCCCTCGCTCCCGTCAGTCACGGCAAAGGCACCGGCGGTTTGAGCCACGAAGGTGGTGACAGGGCCGATCAGCGAGGTGTTCTCCACCTTGGGCATGAACTGGCCGGGCGGAATCAGCTTGTCATTGTCACCTCGCCAACGGATCAGCCCCTCGCAACCACAGACTTTCCCGTCGCCCAGTCGAATCTTGGGCTGGTAATGCAGTTCGAACTCCCCCGCGACCAACCCGTCTCGCACCCGAGCGATCAGCTTGAGCGATTGCAGGGTGCGCTGATCGAAGGTGGGACTGAAATGTGTGTGGCTGCGCCGTTGCCGGATCGCCGCGAGTAGCGCGATGCGGGCCTCTCGGAGTAGTTCTGTCGCCCTCGTCATGCCGTCCCGCGCGATGGCGCTGCCCATGGCTAACTGGACGCGAACAGGTACCTGCTGAATCAACAGACTGTCCTCGCCGACATCCATCAATCGCTGGCTGATGGGGTCGAGATCACCCGGCTCGATGTCCTTCAAGATCAGCGCAAGCTCATCGAGGCTGATCCGGTACGCCCTGCCTCCATCGCGGATCGCCTGACTCAGCCGTGTGCCCATTGCCACGAGAAGCTCATCTGCGGCTTCCATGCCCAGGGCTTCGACCACCTCCGTCATATCGGTGATCTTGATTTTTATCACCCCGGTGTTCGTGACTCGCCAAACCGGTTGCGATAGGCAGTGGCGAAGATCCTCGTTGAGGGCGACCTGGTTGGGGAGGCCCGACGGGGGATCGGTGCGGGCGATGACCCGATGTTCGTTGGCCGAGCGGCGGCGCAGATGGAACAGCCAGCCTGCCACCCCGCCCAAGATCAGATAGAAGACAAACCGCGCGAGGTAGTTGGCGGTGCTTTGCTCGACGTTGAGGTGGGCATCCTGAGGCATGATTGCCATCAAGGCGCCGGCGAGGAAGGCGGCGATCAGTCCCCCGGGCAGGCTGTACCAGGAGGCTGCGGCCAGTACCGGGACCAGCATCAAATAGGGGTAGGCATAGGCCGTCCCCCCGGTGACATAGACGATTGCCGCGCCCGCGACCAGGAGTAGTGCCACGACACTGCAGCGCGTGGCATGGCGACTGTCGATGAGCTGCACGACGCGTTGCGGCCATGCTGTGGACTTCACGAACCTGCTTGTCCCCATCTCCGGTCCTCCGGGTCGATCACCGCGACTCTGTACCAGATTAGAGGATTATGAATGACCCACCACTCGCTTGGGCGACAAGGTTCAACGCACGATGGGAAGGTCGACGTTTACGCCTTATCCGAGGCTGGGGGGCTCCAGAGAATCCTGGATCTGGTCCACGGCCTCCTTGAGTCAGGGCCCGAGGTTTTCAACCAGGATGCGATGGTTCAATCGCAGTGACGACCCGCCGCAGTTGATCGCCATCACTTCGGCATCTTCCTCCAGAATGAGCGGAATGGCGACGGCACTGGCTTTCAGCTCCCAGTCCTCCTCGGAGAGACAGAAGCCGACGTTGGCGTATTCATCGAGGGATTTCCGGATAGGCTTCTCGATGGCTGGCCAGTTGTCGGAGCCTTGCCGAGGCATGTGGTGGTGTCGTTCATCGGGGATGCCTCTCAACCAGGTCTCACATCTAGGGAGTCGGGACCGATTCGTGCGGTGGGTTCGCCTCACGGTCGGGGACATCGGTCACATCGGTGGTCGAAGAGCGGGGCTCGCTGGCGAAAGGTGGGCGCGTACCTTGCCGGGCGTACGGGTGACGGAAAGCCGCTTGGTCATGGTGTCCAGGCAAGGGCCAGAGAGAGCGAATGGGGCCTGATCGCCTGGTACTCCGATGCAGAGCTTGCGCAGGACCACCGAGTGCGGGGCGTAATGGCGCCCTCTGCAGGATTCGAACCTGCGACCTGCCGCTTAGGAGGCGGCTGCTCTATCCTGCTGAGCTAAGAGGGCGAAGCGAGCGATAGTATAAGCGTCTGAACCGGCGAGATAAACCCGCAGGCGTTGCGGCCCGTGAGCCGGCAGCGCTTAGCGGGTAGAATGGCCGCCAGCCCTTGTCCGGATGCCCCCATGCCCGAGCTATCCCCCTACCTGTCCCCGGCGGGCGACCGCCATTTCGACGGCCTCGCCGACAAGTTCGCCGGCAGCCTGTATGGCGGGCTGCGTGGCGAGCTGCGCCTGGCCCTGCTCGACCGGCTGCTGCCCGAGATGCTCGACCTGCAGGCCCAGCCGGTGCTGGAGGTGGGCGGTGGCCTGGGGCAACTGGCCGCCTGGCTGAGTGAACGTGGCCATGCCGTGACCCTCACCGAGCCCGCCGGCGAGATGCTGGAGCGGGCCGTCGAGCATCTCGGCGACCGGCCGGTGGTCTGCCACCGGCTGGCGCTCCAGTCTCTCCAGGCAGCACTGCCGGGCCCCTGGCCGTTGATCACCTGCCATGCCGTGCTCGAGTGGCTGGCGGATCCGCGGTCGGCCCTGGCGACCCTGGCCGGGCTGCTCGCGCCGGGCGGGCAGCTCTCGTTGATGGTCTTCAACCGCGACGCCCTGCGCCTGTCCAACGTGGTCAAGGGCAACCTGCAGAAGGCCCTGGCCGACCGACTGGAGGGCCAGGGCCGCCGCCGGCGCCTGACCCCCATCGCGCCGCTGACCCATGGGCAGGTCGTCGCCTGGGCCGAGGAGCTGGGCCTGTGCGTGGCGCGGGTGGCCGGGGTGCGCGTCTTCCATGATTACCTGCGCACCCCGCCCGAGGCGTCGGCGGACCGCCAGGCGCTGCTCGAACTGGAATGGCGCTACAGCCGTGTCGACCCCCACTGGCGGTTGGGCCGCTACCTGCTCTATACCCTGATTCGCCCCGAGGAGCCCGCATCATGAGTGCCGAGACCCCCGTCTGCCAGCTGCTGGAACGCCAGGACGCCGACTATCGCGGCTGGCTGTGGGTCGCCCCGCCCCGGGACGGCTGGCTGGAGGGCGGCGAGGGACGCCTGCTCGCCGCCGACCAGGCGCTGCTGGATGCCTGGCGCAGCCGGGGGCGGCCGGCCGGCTCGCCCTTCGAGGCGGAGGTGCCGCCCCCGCCGGGCGTGGTGCTGTTCTGGCCCAAGGCCCATGCCCTGGGCGAGTGGTGGTTGCTGTGGCTGTGCGCCCACCTGCCGGTGGGCACCCCGCTGCAGGTGGTGGGGGAGCACCAGGGCGGCATCAAGCGGGTGCTCAAGGTCCTGGCGGCCCTGGGACTGGGCTGTCGCAAGGTCGACAGCGCCCGGCGCTGCACGCTCTTCGCCTCGCGCCTCGATCGGGTCGGGCTCGACCCGGAGGCGGCCTGGACGTCCTTCGAGGCCGAGGGGCTGCAACTGGCCAGCCATCCAGGCGTCTTCGGCCATGGCAAGCTCGATGCGGGGACCCGGCTGTTGCTGTCCCGGTTGCCGGACGTGCTCCCCGAGACGGGGCAGGTGCTGGACATGGGCTGCGGGGACGGCATCCTGGCCACCTGGCTGGCCCGGCGAGGGCTCGCGACCACCGCGGTGGACGTCAACGGCTTCGCCGTGGAGGCGACGCGGCGCAGCCTGGCGGCCAATGCCCTGGACGGTGAGGTGAGGGCGGGGGATGTCTTCGCGGGGCTCGAGGGGCGCCGCTTCGACGCCATCGTCAGCAACCCGCCCTTCCACCAGGAGCGCGCGGTGGACTACGGCCCCGCCGGCCGGCTGATCCGCGAGGCGCCCGAGCACCTGGTGCCGGGCGGCCGGCTGGTGCTGGTGGCCAACGCCTTCCTGCCCTATCCGGACCTGCTGGCGCGGGCCTTCGGCGGCTTCGAGATCCTCGCCGACGACCGCCGCTTCCGGGTCTATAGCGCCAGGACCTGAGGCGTCTCGTCGGCCGGCAACGAAAAGGGGGCATGCCGACCGGGCCGGCATGCCCCGCGGCAGCCGGAGGAACCGGCCGCCGAGCGAGTGCCGATTATTCGGCCATCGTCTCGCCTTCCATGGAGCCTTCGCCTTCCATGGAACTTTCGCCTTCCATGGAGCTTTCGCCTTCCATCGAGCCTTCGCCTTCCATGCCCATGCCGGACTTGGCGGCCTCGAATTCCTCCTCGCTGATGGCGCCATCCCCATCGGTATCCGCGGTCGCGACGTCCATGCCGGCTGCGGCGGCCTCCTCGGCGCTCAGGGTGCCATCGCCGTCGGCATCCAGGTCGCTGAACTTGGCATCGCTGCCCGCCACGGCGCCGGCGCCGAAGAGCAGGGCGACGGCCACCAACGTCGATTTCAGCAGGGTCTTGTTCATGATGCACCTCCAGAGTGTCCGGTGAACACGCGGTTCGTGCTGCCACGAGCCGGGCGGCTCGCTTATCCAGTATTAGGCCATTTCCGTGCCATCCAAGAATTAATTTCTTGGATCACAATGACTTATTTTGCCTAACAGGCGCCGGGTGTCGCGGGGCGGCGGCACAGGATCTCGGCAGTGCGCCTCCTTTTGGAGACACAAATGCTCGCCTGGCGCCAAGCACTTGATTGGGCTGGCAGGGGAGTGTCGCCGAATCGCGGCAGGCCGGATGGCGGCCTCGGCGCCGAGGGCAGGGGTTCCCGCCCAAGCAGCCCTCCGCCGACGGGAACGCCGGCGGTGGTGCCGTCGCCTCCCAGGGTGTAGGCTTGCCGGCTTCCCCGACCCCTCAGGACCCGACCGATGAGCGAGATGCCCCAGTGCCCCGCCTGTGCCTCCGGCTTCACCTACGATGACGGCCTCCAGTTCGTGTGCCCGGAATGCGGCCACGAGTGGTCCCGGGATGCCGCCCCGGCGCCGGGAGAGGACGAGGCGACGATCCGCGACGCCAACGGCAACGTCCTGGCCGATGGCGACACCGTCACCGTCATCAAGGACCTCAAGGTCAAGGGCGCTTCCTCGGTGGTCAAGGTCGGCACCAAGGTCAAGAACATCCGGCTGGTCGACGGTGACCATGATATCGACTGCAGGATCGACGGCATCGGCGCCATGAAGCTGAAGTCGGCATTCGTCAAGAAGGCCTGAGGCTCAGTCCGTCGGCAGGCAGGCCGGCAGGGCCTCGCGCAGTGAACGGGCGGCGAGGCCCAGGTCGGCGAAGGTGCCCACGCCGTCGCCGACCAGGTTGTCGCGCTGCATCAGCAGGACCTGGTCGCGGGTCAGCGGCGGGCTCGGCAGTGGCGAGGCGAGCAGCGCCAGCGCCCGCCAGGCGAGGAAGGGCATCGGGACCAGGGGGCGCTCCCGATGCAGGTGGCTCATCACCAGCGCCAGGATCTCGCGGTAGCGCAGCACATCGGCCCCGCCCAGCTCGAACAGCCGCCGCCGCGGCGCCTCGGCACCGGTCAAGTGGACGATGGCCCGCGCCACATCCACCACGTGTACCGGTTGCAGGCGCGTCTCGCCGCTGCCGAACAGGGGAATCGCCGGCAGCCGCGTGAGCCGGGCCAGGGTGGCGAGGAAGGCGTCCTCGCGCCCGTACATCACGCTGGGCCGCAGGATGATGGCCTTGGGCATGGCGTCGAGCACCGCGGCCTCGCCCCGTGCCCGGGCCCGCACATAGGCCGAGGGCGAGCGGTCGTCGGCGCCGATGCCCGAGAGCTGCACCAGCCGGGTCACGCCGGCCTCCCGGGCCAGCCGTGCCAGGCGTCCGGCCCCCTCCACATGGATGGTCTCGAAGCGCAGCCGACGGGTCTCGACATACAGGCTGACCGCATTGACCACCGCGCCGGCGCCCGCCACTGCCGCGGCCACCGCGTCGTCGTCGCGGATATCGGCGGCGACGGTCTCGAGGGGATCGCCGGGCTCGACCCCGTCCGGCCTCTCCGGTCGCCGGGCGACCAGGCGCACCGGCCGGCCGAACTCCACCAGCTCGCGCACCAGGGTGGCGCCGAGGAAGCCGGTGCCACCGAACACCGTGATCGGTTTGTCGGCCATGAAGATCTCCCGCCGGACTGGACATGGGCGTGTCGGGTGTCGACACCCGGCAAACGCCCCCGAGGATACCCCTTGCCGGAGGGCCTGCCCACCGGCACGCCGGGCCAGCCGCGCCGCCCCATGCTCGCGACGATAAGCGCCTATGGTAGTAATCAGGCACGTCCGAATGCGCCAGGGGAGGGAGGGCCATGACCATGACACCCGTGCATGCCCGGCGGGACGATGACCCGGACCGCCAGCTGGCCGACCGCCTGCTGAGCACGGCGCTGCAGATCGCCGAGGCGGTGGGCTGGCCGGCCGTCACCTTGAGCGAGGTCGCCGCCCGTCTGGGAATTCCCGCCGCCCGCGTCCTCGATCACTACCGCGACCTGGACGAGGTGGCCAATGCCTGGTTCCTGCGGGGCTGGCGGGCCATGCTCGCCGACACGCCCGGCGGCTTCGACGATTGGCCGCCCCGCGAGCGTCTCGAGCACTGCCTGCTGGCCTGGCTCGATGCCCTGGCCGAGCACCGTCGGGTCACCATCCAGATGCTGTGCACCAAGGCCCATCCGCCGCATCCCCACACCTGGCTGCCGATGGTCTTCGACCTGTCGCGCACCATCCAGTGGTGGCGCCAGGCCGCCCACCTGGCGGCGCCCTACGGCAGTCGCCGCGCGCGGTTCGAGGAACTCGCCCTGAGCGCGCTGTTCCTCGCCACCCTGCGCCACTGGGCTCGGGATGACACGCCCGGCCAGTACGCCACCCGTCAGTACCTGCATCGCCGGCTGGCGTGTGGCAAGGCGCTGATGCCCTGGCTCGACTAGCTAGCGGCCGGGCAGGGACCGGGACAGCGGGACGTCGGGGGGAGGGCGCTCGATCAGCCGTTCCGCCAGGGGCGTGCCGCTCGGCACCTGGCTCGCCTTGGCCCCGGCGTCGGCCTGCCAGCCGTCGCCGGTGTCGTAGCCGACTCGGGTGGTGGTTCCTGGCGGGGTGGGCAGGTAGAGGCCCGCGCCGAGTGACGCCTCGAGATAGGTGCCCGGGCGGTAACGGGAGGTGGCGAAGAAGGCGAGGATGGCCGGGGAGGGGGCGAGCGAGACGGTGAGATCGGGATAGAGGTCGAAGGCGCAGTAGGGGGCCGGCTCCCCGTCGCCCCGCCTGGCCAGCCCGCAAGTATAGCGCGGCGCCCCCGAGGCGCTGTCGAAGTAGATGCCCGGCAATTCGCCGGTGGTGGTCGAGAGCGTTCCCGAGGCACCGACGTCGACCCGCTGGTGGCAGGCGACCGGTGTCTGGCTGCCGATGGCGATGGTCCGGTCGGCGGCAATGGACGCGGTGGCGATATAGCCGAGGTTGGTCTCGGGAATCACCACCCGGATAGTGGCCAGGTAATTCTCGCGGCACAGCCACACCAGGGGCACGCCGCTTTGGTTGGAACTCACGACCGGCAACAGGACGAACAGCGCATAGCCCCCGGTCCTGAGGGAGTCGAGGGTCGCGTTCGACAGCTGAATTTCCAGGCAGGTCTCCGACATGGGCGGCTCCCGGCGATGAGACGGGCGCCCCGGAGGGCGCCCGTGGTGGCGAGGCGTCTGCCTGGTTCAGTCCCAGCGGCAGTAGAGGCTGTTGGGCAGGCCGTTGCTGACGGTCAGTTGCTGGCCGTTGATGCCCTGGACCCGGTACTCCTGGTCGGGCGTCATGTCGATACTCACCTGGGAGCGAGCGGCGATCTGGTAGCGCACCGGCCCGCCGACGTTGTGGCGATTCTCGAGTTCCAGGCTCTCGGCCAGCTGGCCCTCGGGGAAGACGTGCTGCGCCCCCGGGGCGATGCGGACTTCCGGCATCGTGTGTCCTCCTCTGTTCTGTGATGGGTCGGTCGACGGTGCCGACCCGGGGTGGATGGCCTATGAGGTGATCAGCAGCGGGACCAGGGATTCCTGGGCCTCCACGGACTGCCCCCAGGACTTGCCGCCCCAGTCCCAGCCCTGGTTGATGTCGTAGGACACCGAGCGCGACTGGTCCGAGGTCAGGTCGAGCAGTACCCCGGAGCTGTAGGCCTTGTAGATCACCGTGCCGGTGTTGACGGTGTTGCTGGCGAACATCAGCAGCACCTTCTCGATCGGCGCGATCACGTCGAGGTTCTTGCCGTACAGCGGGAAGGCACACATCGGCTTGGTGCTGCCACCGGTCTGCTGGGAGATGCCGCAGGTCCACTGGCTGGTGCCCAGGTTGCTGATCGAGATGGCGCTCGGCGTCCCCTCCTGCATCACCTCGACGGTGCCCTGCTGGCTGACCATCATGGTCTGCTCCAGGTCGATGTCGGCGCTGGAGCTTGCATGGATCTTGCCGTTGGCGATGATCTCGTCGGTCGAGATGTAGGCCTGGTACTGCTCGTCCCAGGTGATCACGGTGTTGTCGAGAAAGGACGTGGACTGGAACCACACCAGCGGGGCCCCGCCCTGGTTCGCGGTCTTGACCGCCTTGAAGCCGTAGAGGGCGAAGCCGCCGTTCTTGAGCTTCTCGATGGTGTCGCTGTCCATGGAAATGCTGACTTGGTATTGCGTGGCCATGATGGCTGTCTCCTGATCGGTCGCCCCTGGGAGCGGTTGAGGTCTGCCGCCGGATTTGCTGCCCGGCCTTCATACTTCAGCATTAGCCACAGCTTCCTTCCGCATCATGCGGGGATCAGCTGTGCCCGTGCCTTCGGTATCAGATCGGTCTGCACCACGCCGTCCAGGCCCCCGCCGAGGGCGCGCAGCGCGATTCGGCGACGGGATGCAGGGATGCTCGGTGGAATCAGGATCAGTTCGGGATCAGTTGCCGGTCATGCCTTGCGGGGCGGGTAGTGATGACAAACGCTCATCCTTGTGTATGACGTCTCAATCACAGGGAGAATGAACATGAGTAATGCGATCGTGAAGCTCGCCATCATCGGCGGCGGCGTCTCGGGGCTGTCGCTGGCCTATTACCTGCAGCGCCGGGTCGTGCAGGCCTCCGGGCCGGGAACGGCACTCGATATCACGCTGTTCGAGCGCAAGGCGTCCCTGGGGGGCAACGCCGAGACCGTGGTCGTCGACCTGGGAGTCCGGCGCCACGCGTCGGGAGAAGACCGGCGCTACCTGCGCTGGGCGGACCTGGGGGTCAACGATGTCAATCTGGCGACCTACAGGCGACTCGAGGCGATCATGGGCGAGATCGACTACCTCGACCACCTGAAGCCGCTGCAGGACACCGAGAGCTATTTCACCCGCGATGGACGCCTCTCGCTGACCGACGACACCTACCTGCACCGCGGGGTCTCCGATCCGGCCTTCGCGCTGGATGCCGCCGACCACGGCCGCCTGGCGCCCCTGATCCGCGTCGTGCATCGTGCGGCCCTGGATCTGCTCGACAGCATCACGCCCGCCTATACCGTCGCCGCCTATTTCGACGACTGCGAAGCGCGGCCGCGCGAGATGCTCGAGACGGCGGCCCATGAGCTGGACGTCGACATCGACTGGCAGGATCCCGAGCTGCCGCGCCGGCTGGCCTCGGTCCGCACGCTGATCTACTACCCGCGTATCGCGGCGATGTATTTCACCGACGACCGGGGCCCGGGCGAGATGCCGCTGGCCTCACCCTTCGAGTACTACCGGGTACAGGAAGGGGGCGGGGAGCCCCGGCGGCGCTATTTCGACTATGGGGCCCAAGGCTGGCTCGATGCGCTGGCGGCCTACCTGGTGGCGCCGGAGCGGTCGGGGCCGCGAGTCACCATCCGCCGCCATGCCGAGGTCGGCGTACGCCTCGAGCCCGAGCGGGCGGTGGTGCATGACGAGCATGGCTGGTCGGCGGCCTTCGACCTGGCCATCGTCGCCACCCACGCCGACGATGCGCATCGCCTGGTGTCGCTCAGCGACCGGCTGGCGCCGATCCGCGAGCGGCTGGATGCCATCCTCGGGGCGGTGCGCTACACGCGCAGCTATGCCGTCTGCCATACCGCCTCCGGCCGCCTGCCACCCAACAAGAACGTCTGGCGCACCTACAACATCGAGATCCGGGATCCCGGCGACACGCGCTTTCCCTACCGCATCGACTACCTGACCAACCTGCACCAGAACGATCCCGCCAATCCGGACTACGACGAGGCCGGGCTGCCTCAGTACTTCGTATCGCTGGTCGACGACCTCAACCGCATCCCGCGCCAGGAGATGCTCGACAAGGTGCTGGACCCCGGGCGCGTCCCCGAGGCGATGCGGGGACGGCTGCCCGACGCGACCCGCACGCAGATGGCGGAGGGCCTGCACGATTCGGGCTACAGGCACGAGTTGCCGACGCCCGACGAGGCGCTGCAGCGCAAGGCCTGGACCTACTTCAAGCACAATGTGCTCGACGCCGCCTGTCTCCAGGCCCAGCGAGACATCGACGCCTACAACGCCGAGACGGCGATGGCCTGGCGGGAGGGGAAGGGGGCCTGCCCACTGCTGTTTGCGGGGGGCTGGACGCGTGGCGCCGGCCTGCAGGAGCAGTGCCTGGAGCAGTCCGAGCGACTGGTCGGCTGGCTGCTGGGGAGCGAATGACAGGTCGCGATCAGACGGGGCTTGCGCCCGGGTAGTCGCGCAGCGCCAGGCGCGGCATCACCAGGGCCAGTCCCTGGTCGACGCCCCGCCGCCAGTGCTCGAGCAGGCGGCGATGGGCGGCTTCCGAGCCGTCGTCCAGCCAGGCGGCATGGCGCTCGATCAGTTCGATATGGTGCCCTGCCCAGGCGCAGGGCTCGTCGGCGACGAAGGCGCGCAGTCGTCCGCCGTAGCGTCGAGCGGCCGCGGCCTCGCCATGCAGCAGGCAGGTCTCGGCCGCGGCGACCAGGAAGCGGTAGGCGTTGTGCCCGACACAGCCCCGTTCGAGCAGCGCCATCCCCTTGTCGAGGGCGTCGCGTCGGGCCTCGTCGTCTGCCTCGAGCAGCGCCAGGGTGCCCAGCACCCAGGGGCCGATGAACTGCTCCAGGCGATGACGTTCGACCATCCGCCAGGCGGTGCGAATCAGGTTGCGCGCCAGCTCCGGCTCCCCGCCGACGAACCTGAGCCGCGCCTCGCTCTCGAGCAGGAAGGCCTCGAAGCGCCCGGCGCCCATGCCCCTGGCCAGGGCCAGGCCGGTCTCGACATGCGCCAATGCCGGCTGCGGCTGGCCCTGTGACAGCAGGATCCAGCTCGCCGTCAGGCGGGCGACGATCTCGGCGCGGCGATTGCCGACCCGCTCGCCCAGCTCGGTGGCCGCCAGGCTGTCCTCCAGGGCGGCCTGGGTCGCGTTGGTGTAGATGCGTACCGTGCCGAGCATGAACAGGTTGGAGGCTTCCAGGTCGGCGTGACCATGCTCGCGGCACAGGCGCACGCAACGCTCGAATACCCGGTGCGCGCTGAGCATGTGCCCCTGGGCGTAATGGGCGTCTCCCAGGCCGCTGAGGGCCTGGATCTCGGTCGTCGCCAGGCCGCAGGTCCGTGCCTCGTCCAGTGCGCGCTCGTGGCAGGCCCGGCCACCGGCGAAGTCGCCACGCGGAAAGTGGATGTTGCCCCTGAGGTAATGGATGTCGGCGAGGGCGGCGTGGGCCTCGAGGGGCTCGGCCACCGCCAGTACCCGGTCGAGCAGGCGCTCCTCGGCATCCAGTTCGTCGAGCAGGTTGAGGGTCCGCGCCAGCCCGATGCCGGCGTCGAGCCAGGCGGTGTCGTTGTCGGCCAGTTCCTGGGCACGCAGGAAATGGGTATGGGCTTCCTGGCTGAGCCCCATGGCGCCGCTGATCCGGGCCTGCAGCATCGCCAGGCGATAGTCGTCGCGTGGCGCGTAGTCGATGGCCTGGCATTGTTGCACCAGTTCCAGCGCCGGGGCATGCAGGTGCTGGCGCAGCTGTGCCTCGATGGCCTCGAGGAAGGCCCCGGGGGCCGCCAGGGCCCGGGCCTTGTGCAGGTGACGAGCCCGCAGGGTGGGATCGCGGTCGGCGTAGTGCCGGGCCAGGCGCAGGTGCATGCGGTCGCGCTGCTCCCGGGGGGTGGCCTCGTAGATGCCCTGCATGATCAGGTCGTGCACGAACCGGTAGCTGCCGTCGGGCAGTTCGCGGACCAGGTAGTGGCGCTGCGGCAGGCCGGGACGATAGTCCCGCGACGGGAGCAGCGCCTGCAGCTCCTCGAGGCCGAACCGCTGGCCGATGGTGGCGGCCGCACGCAGCGCCTGGCGGTCCACCGTGGCCAGCTGGTCGAGCTTGGTCTGCACCAGGTGCTTGAGGCTGGCGGGCAGGTCGCCCCCCTGGCGGAACAGCAGCAGCTGGGTCAGGAACAGCGGGTTGCCCTGGGCTCGCGTCACGCACTGCGCGACGAAGGCGGGATCGGCGTTGCCGAAGCGCGCGGCCAGCGCCTCGGTCTCGGGCTGGCGCAAGGGGGCGAGGTCGATCAGGGTCAGGGGCAGGTCGGCCAGGCGGGGCCGTAGTCGGGTGTCCAGGGGATCCTGCTCGAGGCGTGACGTCAGCATCCAGATCACCGGGGCGTCGCGGACCTCCTGCAGCAAGGTGGCGAGCAGCGTGAAGAGCGCATCGTCGGCCCAGTGCAGGTCCTCGATCACCAGCACCTGGAGCCGCTCGATGGACCGGCGGCGGATCAGCTCGCGTAACGCCTCGCCCTGCCGCGACAGTCGCGTGTCGTGGGTCATGGCCGCGAACAGGCGCTCGTCCGCCATGGGCTGCGATAGCCCCAGCAGGGGGCGGAAGAGCATGGCGTGGTCACCGGCCAGCCGCAGCCGGCCAAGCCGTTCCTGGAGCTGGCGTTCCGCGGCCTCGGGGGCATCGGGCAGGGCGAGCAGCGAGCGCAGCAGTTGGGCGAGGGGGCCCGCGTCGCTGCGGCTGCCGAAGTCGAGCACGGCGGCTCCGTGCAGGTCGGCGTCCCGCTGCTGGGCCATGTCGGTGAATTCGTCGACCAGCCGGGTCTTGCCGATGCCCGCCACGCCACGGACATACAGCACGTGCCCTATCTGGTAGTCCCGGGTGGTCTCGAGTACCGCCTTGAGCTGGCTGACCTCGAGGTGGCGGCCGATCAGGTCGAAGTGAGCGCCCTGCCGATCGTCCCGGGGGTGGAGAAAGCGCCACCAGTCTCGCGAGGCCGCCTCGCTGAAGGCGAAGCGCTCGCCAAGCGGCACCGCCAGCCCGCGTTCGACCCAGATCGGCGGCAGCTCGGCGTCGGCCGCGGGGAGCCGGGGATCGCCCTCGGTGGCGGATGCCCGGGACGCCGGCCATTGCCGGGTGTCGCAGCACAGCCCCGCTCCCGTGATGCCGGCTTCGGCGACCCGCTGGGCGATGGCAATGGCGCACTGCAGGCAGCGCAGGGCGTCACTGCGATAGGCGCGCGGCAACCCGAAGCTGGCCTCCAGGTCCCTGCCATCCCTGGGCTCTCGCGTGCCTCCGAACTGGTCGATGAGGTGGGCGATCGTCGTCACGACCCCGTCGGGAAACGCCTCTGCCCAGACGCTCAGGCGGATGACCGTACGGCTCTCGTCGTCGTCCGGCAACGCCGCCACGTCGCTGGAGGGCGTCGCCGTCGAGGGCGTCGCAGGAACAGCCACCGTACGGGCGGCGAGGCGTTCGACCTCGGTGCCGTGGACGGTGGCGAGGTGTCGGGCGGTGCGGTAAAGCACCGGCTTGCCGCTCTCGGCACGCTTGATCGAGGCGATGGACACGCACAGCCGCTGCTCGAAGCAGCGCTGGGCAAGGGCCTCCTGGCTCAAGCCCAGGCGCTTGCGCAGCCGCTTGAGGCATTGGCCATCCAGCACCAGGCGGCCGTCCTGCCGCGTTGTCCCTGCCACGAGCCCCCTCCTTTTCCCTGCTGAGACCCGCACCGAGTGTCATGAGATTTCTCATGCTGTCAGGAAGATCATAGCCCAGCCGCTGGGTCATGACGGTCGTCCTGTCCCTCGCCGGGCCACACTTCGCCGCGCCGCCGGGGGAGGCGCGGGCCATGGCCGGCTCGTGAAAGGCGCGAGAGGGTGACCAAAGTCTAAAGGCATTAAGTCCGAATTTGTTCGACCCTATGTCCGACATAGACAACATAGAGTCCGACAAGGACCGCGATCCGCGATAAGGCACCCCATGTCCCAAGCACCCGACAGCTCCCGTCGCACGACGCGACCCGATATCGCCGACTTCCTGGCCGAGGCCATCTTCAGCGGGGAATACGCGCCGGGGGCGTTCGTGCCCAAGGAGCTGGATCTCTGCGAGCGCTTCGGCGTCAGCCGCAGCACGGTGCGCAGCGCCCTGCAGACCCTGGTGGCGGCGGGGCTGCTGACCCGGATCTCGGGGCAGGGCACCCGGGTGCGCCCCCTGCAGGAGTGGCACCTGCTCGATCCGCGGGTCAGTGGCTGGATGGCGCGCTTCGCCCAGCCCAACCCGCGCATCCAGCGGGAGATCTTCGCCTTCCGGGTCGCCGTGGAGCCCTTCGTCGCCCGCCTGGCCGCCGAGCACGCCACCGCGGCGGACCTGCTGGCCATCGAGTCCGCCTACGACGGCATGATCCGGGCCCTGGAGCAGGACGACCTGCGCTGGCAGGGCCTGTCCCACGACGAGCATGACGTGGCCTTCCACGAGGCCATCTTCGCGGCGTCGCACAACCTGGTCTGGGCGCAGATCAGCCATGTGCTCAAGCCCGCCATCGCGCTGCTGGTGGAACGCTCCAACCACAGCGCCGACGAGCTTAACGACAGCATGGAACGCCATCGCCGGGTGATGGAGGCGATCCGCCTGCGTCAGCCGGAGCAGGCCGCCGCGGCGGCCCTCACGGTGCTGGAACGCACCGGCCGGGATCTGGGCCTGGAAGGCCTGATGCCCTCCCTTTCCACCCTCGATGACCCAACAACAAGCGATAAGGAAGCCTCATGATGTTCAACACGCCTCTCAAGACCCTGACCGTCGCCGTGCTCGGCGCCATGGCCTTCAATGCCCAGGCCGCCGAGTACGAGTGGACCTTCCAGACCTCCGAGACCGCCGGGGAGCCACAGTTCGAGATGAAGAAGGCCTGGGCGGACAACGTCGAGCAGATGTCCGATGGCCGCATCGCCATCGAGATCCTGCCGGTGGGCGCCGTGGTCCAGGCCAACCAGACCCTGCAGGCCGTCGAGTCCGGCATCCTGCAGGGCCACATGACCGATCCCAGCTACTTCACCGGACGCGATCCGGCCTTCGGCATGATCGGCAACCTGGTCGGCGCCTGGAGCGACCCCTACGACTTCCTCGACTACATGAACAACGCCGGGGGCGAGACGCTCTACAACAAGCTGGTCGAGCCCTATGGCCTGCACCTGATCGGCGCCGCCGCCACCGGCCTGGAGTCGCTGCCGTCCACCAAGCCGATTCGCTCGGTCGAGGACATGCAGGGCCTCAAGCTGCGTGCCCCGGAAGGCATGGTCTACAACATCTTCGAGGCGGCCGGCGCCACCCCGGTCAACCTGCCGGGCTCCGAGGTCTACACCGGCCTGGAGAAGGGCGTGATCGACGCCGCCGACTACACGGTGTTCGCCACCAACCAGTCCCAGGGCCTGCACGAGTTCGCGCCCTATCCGCTGTATCCCGGCTTCCACTCCCTGCCGATGGTCTCGGTCTCCCTGAACAAGGAGATCTGGGACGGCCTGCCGGCGGACCTCCAGGCGATTCTCGAGACCTCCGTGGACGACCTGGCCTACGAGATGGTCGCCGAGCTCAAGACCCGTGACCTGGAGGCCGTGCGTGAGGCGCGCCAGAACCCGGACATCGAGATCATCGACCTGCCGGCGGAGGAGCGCACCAAGTTCCGCAATATCGCCAAGGAAGAGTGGGCGACCTGGGCCGAGAAGAACGAGATCACCGCCGAGTTCTACGAGTCGGTGGTGGCCTACCTGGAAAACCACAACCTGCTGTAAGCCGTCCGGCCGGCGGATGCCGCCGGCCGGCTGTCACGCCCCGGGCCATCCGCGCGGATGGCCCACCCCCTTTCGTTGAGGAAGTCTCATGACTCGAGAGTCTCGTCGCCCGGAGGGCGGCTCGGCCGCTGACGAGGTTGCCCCCGCCGACCCGGTGCGCAATGCCTTCGATCGCGGCGTCATGGCCTGTGGCCGCCTGGCGGCCTGGCTGGTGTTCGTCGCCATGGTCATCAGTGTCCTCGAGGTCATCATGCGCTACGCCTTCGGCTCGCCGACCTCCTGGGTGCATGAAAGCGTGGTCATGCTGGTAGGGGTGAGCTTCGCCCTGGGCGGCCCCGCGGCCCTGGCCTGCAACCGGCATATCCGGGTGCGGGTGCTCTACGACAGCGTCGGGCCCAAGGCCAAGCTGTGGCTGGACCGCTTCAATGACCTGGTGACCTTCCTGTTCTGCCTGGGCATGACCTACGCGGCCACGGTGATGTTCTGGGACGCCTCCCACAACCCGCTGGGCGAGTGGCAGCTGGAGCGCTCCGGCACCGCCTGGAACCCGCCCATCCCGGCGCTGGTGAAGGGCATGATCCTGCTGGCCCTGGCGATCATGTGCGTGCAGGCGCTGCTGCACCTGGTGCAGTCGCTGCGCGGCGAGCCGGCCCCCGAGCCCGATGACATGGAGGGCACCGCCTGATGGATATCGCAACCGGAACCCTGCTGCTGGTGGGGCTGATCTTCGCGCTGCTGGTCACCGGCCTGCCGCTGGCCT
>NZ_JAUFPQ010000014.1 GCF_030409305.1 Halomonas maura | reverse complement strand
GAGGCGATCCTCGGCGAGCGCGAGGTCGATGCCTTCGTCGACTGCGTCGGCTTCGAGGCCCACGCCTGCGGCTGCAACCACGGCAAGGAGGCGCCGGCGACGGTGCTGAACTCCGCCATGTCGCTGACCCGCGCCGGCGGCCAGATCGGCATCCCGGGGCTGTACGTGACCGAGGACCCGGGCGCGGCCGACGAGGCGGCCAAGCAGGGCGCGCTGAGCATGCGCTTCGGGCTCGGCTGGGCCAAGTCGCACAGCTTCCACACCGGCCAGTGCCCGGTGATGAAGTACCACCGGCCGCTGATGCAGGCGATCCTGTTCGGCAAGGTGAACATCGCCGACGCGGTCAACGTCCAGATGATCACCCTGGACGAGGCGCCGAAGGGCTACGCCGACTTCGACGGCGGGGCGGCGAAGAAATTCGTCATCGACCCCCACGGCAGCGTCGCCGCTTAACGGCGGCGCGGCGAGCCGATTCGGGATATCGACCCCCACGGCAGCGTTGCCGCTTAACGGCGGCGCGGCGAGCCGATTCGGGATATCGACCCCCACGGCAGCGTCGCCGCTTGAAGGGCGGCGCGGCGAGCCGATTCGGGATATCGATCCCCACGGCAGCGTCGCCGCTTGAAGGGCGGCGTGGCGAGTCGATTCGGGATATCGACCCCCACGGCAGCGTCGCCGCTTAACGGCGGCGCGGCGAGCCGATTCGGGATATCGACCCCCACGGCAGCGTCGCCGCTTGAAGGGCGGCGCGGCGAGCCGATTCGGGATATCGACCCCCACGGCAGCGTCGCCGCTTGAAGGGCGGCGCGGCGCGCGCCCTCGCGGCGGTGTCGCCGCCTGATCGTCCCGCCCGGCCTAGCGACGGCGCCCCCCTGGGGCGCCGTCGCCTTTTGTGGCCCCCGCTTAGCCGATTGCGACATCGGCATGCCATTGGCGACGCCGGGAGCCACTCCCGGCGTTGTCAGCCCTCGGGGGTGGTGCCAACATGCGATAAGCATGCCGACAAAGATCACAACGAGTGTCCCATGACCGTTCAGACCGTGACCCCCAAGCGCCGCTTCCGCGGCAAGCCCCGAGGCCGTGAGCTCGACCCCGCCGCGCTCGACTCGCTGCGGCGGCTGTTGGGTGACGAGCGCGAGGCGCCCGAACGCCGTCGCCGCGACCTGCTGATCGAGCATCTCCATGTCATCCAGGACGCCCGCGGGCACCTCTCGCTGGCCGACCTGCGCGCGCTGGCCGCCTACATGAACCTGCCGATGGCAGCGGTCTACGAGACCGCCACCTTCTATGCCCACTTCGACGTGATCCACGACGACCAGGCTCCGCCGCCGGCGGTCACCGTGCGGGTCTGCGACTCGCTGTCCTGTCAGCTGGCCGGCGCCGCCGCCCTCAGGGCCGAGCTCGAGGCCGGCGCCGACCCGTCGCGGGTCCGCGTGCTGCGGGCGCCCTGCATGGGCCGCTGTGACATGGCGCCGGTGGTCGAGGTGGGCCATCGCCACGTCAACCATGCCACCCAGGAGGCGGTGGAGGCGGTGGTGGATACCGCCCACTTCCACCCCGAGGCGATCCTCTGGCAGAGGCTCGAGGCCTACCGTGACGCCGGCGGCTATCGCCTGCTGGCCGACTGCCGAGCCGGCAAGGTGAGCGTGGAGCGCCTGATGGAGACCCTGGAGACCGCCAACCTGCGCGGCCTGGGCGGCGCCGGTTTCCCGACCTTCAAGAAGTGGCAGTTCGTGCGGGCCGAGGCGGGGCCGCGCTACTGCGCGATCAATGCCGACGAGGGCGAACCCGGCACCTTCAAGGACCGCCACTACCTGGAGCGCGAGCCCCATCGTTTCCTGGAGGGAGCGCTGATCAGCGCCTGGGCGGTGGAGGCCGAGGCGCTCTACATCTACCTGCGTGACGAATATCCCGGCCTGCACCGGGTGCTCCAGGAGGCGATCGCCGAGCTGGAGGCCGCCGGCCTGGCCGCGCCGGGCTACATCGTGATGCGCCGCGGCGCCGGGGCCTACATCTGCGGCGAGGAGTCGGCGATGATCGAATCGCTGGAGGGCAAGCCGGGCAAGCCCCGGCATCGTCCGCCCTTCGTCGCCCAGCGCGGGCTCTTCGACCGCCCGACCCTGGTCAACAACGTCGAGACCGTCTACTGGATCCCGACGATCTGGGCCCGTGGCGCGGCCTGGTTCGCCGATCAGGGGCGCCACGGGCGCAAGGGGCTGCGCAGCTTCTCGGTCTCCGGGCGGGTCAACCGTCCCGGCGTCCACCTGGCCCCGGCGGGCATCACCCTGGGCGAGCTGATCGAGGAATACTGCGACGGCATGCCGGCCGGCCACCGGCTGGCCGCCTACCTGCCTGGCGGCGCCTCCGGCGGCATCCTGCCGGCGTCCAAGGCGGATATTCCCCTCGACTTCGATACCTTGCAGGCCGAGGGCTGCTTTATCGGCTCGGCGGCCATCATCGTGCTCTCCGACCAGGACGACCTGCGTGCCGCCGCCACCAACCTGCTGGCCTTCTTCGCCGACGAGTCCTGCGGCCAGTGCACGCCCTGCCGCGTGGGCACCGAAAAGATGCTGACCCTGCTCGAGCGTGATACCTGGCAGGCCACGGACCTCGAGCGGCTCTCCCGGGTGATGATGGACGCCTCCATCTGTGGCCTCGGTCAGGCCGCGCCCAACCCGGTGCTGGGACTGCTCAAGGACTTCCGCGACGAACTCGCCGCGCAGAACGTGATCGTGAAAGGGTAGGGAGACATGCCATGACGACCCACGAAGGCGTTAACGAAAGCTTCACCCTGACCCTGGATGGCGTGGACGTCAGCGCCCAGCCCGGGGAGACCCTCTGGCAGGTGGCCAAGCGGGCCGGCGAGACCATCCCGCACCTGTGCTTCAAGGATGCCTACGGCTACCGGGCCGACGGCAACTGCCGAGCCTGCATGGTGGAAATCGAGGGCGAGCGCGCCCTGGCCGCCAGCTGCCTGCGCGAGGCGCGCCCCGGCATGGTGGTCAACAGCGCCTCCTCGGAGCGGGCCCGCACCGCCCGGGAGGGTGTGCTGGAGCTGCTGGTCGCCGACCAGCCGGACCGCGAGTCCGGCCCCGACCGCTCGAGCCACTTCTGGGACATGGCCGACCAGCTGGCCATCGACGCCGCCGCCGTCCGCCAGTGGCTGCCGCAGCGCGACGCGCGGACGACGCCCACCGTTCATCACGTCTCCGAGCGGGACGCCTCGCCGGTGCACGACCGTTCCCATTCGGCGATGGCCGTCAATCTCGACGCCTGCATCGAGTGCAACCTCTGCGTGCGGGCCTGTCGCGAGGTGCAGGTCAACGACGTCATCGGCCTGGCCCATCGCGGGGCCGCCGCCAAGATCGTCTTCGACTTCGACGACCCCATGGGCGACAGCACCTGTGTGGCCTGCGGCGAGTGCGTCCAGGCCTGCCCCACCGGCGCCCTGATGCCGGCCACCCTGGTCGACGAGGCGGGGCGCGGCGATTCGCGGGTCGCCGATCGCCAGGTCGACTCGGTGTGTCCCTATTGTGGCGTGGGCTGTCAGCTCAGCTATCACATCAAGGACGACGAGATCCTCTTCGTCGAGGGTCGCGACGGCCCCGCCAACCACAACCGGCTGTGCGTCAAGGGGCGCTTCGGCTTCGACTATCCGCGCCACCCCTCGCGGCTGACCACTCCGCTGATCCGCAAGCCCGGGGTGCCCAAGGGGATCGATCCGGCCTTCGATCCGGCCGACCCGGGCACTCACTTCCGCGAGGCCAGCTGGGAGGAGGCCCTGGAGCTGGCGGCCAAGGGGTTGATCGACCTCAAGGCGGCCCACGGCCCGGACGCCCTGGCCGGCTTCGGCAGCGCCAAGTGCTCCAACGAGGAGGCCTGGCTGTTCCAGAAGCTGGTGCGTACCGGCTTCGGCTCCAACCATGTCGATCACTGCACCCGGCTGTGCCACGCCAGCTCGGTGGCGGCACTGATGGAGTGCATCGGCTCCGGTGCCGTGACTGCCTCCTTCATGCAGGCCAGCCAGGCCGACGTGGTGATTCTCACCGGCTGCAACCCGGCGGTGAACCATCCGGTGGCGGCGACCTTCTTCAAGCAGGCCGCCAAGCGGGGCACCAAGTTCCTCATTCTCGATCCCAAGGGCCAGGCCCTGAACGCCTATGCCCACAAGACCCTGCGCTTCACCCCCGGGGCGGACGTGTCGCTGTTCAACGCCATGCTCAACGTCATTGTCACCGAGGATCTGGTCGACCATGACTACATCGCCGAGCATACCGAGGGCTTCGCCGCCCTGGCCGAGCATGTCCAGGAGCTGACCCCGGAGGCCATGGCGCCGAGCTGTGGTGTATCCCCCGAGGCGATCCGCGAGGTGGCGAGGCTCTATGCCCAGGCCGATCGCGCCATGATCTTCTGGGGCATGGGCATCTCCCAGCATGTCCATGGCACCGACAACGCCCGTTGCCTGATCTCCCTGGCCCTGGCCTGTGGCCACACCGGCCGGCCCGGCACCGGGCTTCACCCGCTGCGAGGCCAGAACAACGTCCAGGGCGCCTCGGATGCGGGCCTGATTCCGATGGTTCTGCCGGACTATCAGCCGGTGGGCGACGCCCAGGTGCGCGCCGCCTTCGAGGAGCTGTGGGCCACCCCGCTGGAGGAGCGGCCGGGCCTCACCGTGGTCGAGATCATGGACGCCATCGCCGCAGGCACCATCAAGGGGATGTACATCCTCGGCGAGAACCCGGCCATGTCCGACCCCGACCTGGAGCATGCCCGGGCCTCGCTGGCCAGTCTCGAGCACCTGGTGGTGCAGGATCTCTTCGTCACCGAGACGGCCCAGTTCGCCGACGTCATCCTGCCCGCCTCGGCCTGGCCGGAGAAGGACGGCAGCGTGACCAACACCAACCGCCAGGTGCAGCTGGGTCGCCAGGCCATGCCCCTGCCCGGCGAGGCCAGGCCCGACTGGTGGATCATCCAGGAGATCGCCCGGCGCTTCGGCCTGGCCTGGGACTACGGGCATCCCCGTGAGGTCTTCGCCGAGATGACGCGCGGCATGCCGTCCCTCGACCACATCACCTGGGAGCGCCTCGAGCGCGAGCGGTCGGTGACCTACCCCTGTCCGGCGGACGACGCCCCGGGGGCCGACGTGGTGTTCAGCGACGCCTTCCCCACGGCCACGGGCAAGGCGAGGTTCTCGCCGACCCTGCCGCTGCCGCCGGACGAGCCCGTCGACGGCGACTACCCCACGGTGCTGACCACCGGTCGCCAGCTCGAGCATTGGCACACCGGCTCGATGACGCGGCGGGCGCGGGTCCTCGATGACCTGGAGCCGGAGGCCGTGGCCAGCCTGGCCCCGGGCGAGCTGCGGCGTCTGCGCCTCGCCCCCGGCGAGCCGGTGACCATCACCACCCGGCGTGGCGAGATCACCCTGCGGACCCGGGTCGATCCGGGGATGGCCGAGGGCATGGTGTTCGTGCCCTTCTGCTACGCCGAGGCGGCGGCCAATGTGCTGACCAATCCGGCGCTGGACCCCGATGGCAAGATTCCCGAGTTCAAGTATGCCGCCTGCCGACTGGCACCGGCGGCGGTCGAGGCGCTGTCCTGAGCGGGGCGCGGCAACAGGAGGAAACCACCATGATGATCGTCGACCTGATCGACGGGGATGACTTCCGCGACCGCCTGGTCGCCCTGGGCATCCGCATTCCGGAGGGCGCCTGCCCCGAGACCTGTGCCCGGATGGCGTTGCTCAAGCACATGGAGGTCGGGGTGCCCGGCCTGCAGGACCTGGTGCGCGAGCTGATGACCCGCACCGATGTCATGCTGCCGTCGGTGCGCGCCGCCATCGAGCGCTTCCTGCTGCCCGGCCTGCGCTGAGTCGCTCGCCTGCGACCGGCATGCTGCCCCGCCCGAAGCGATCGGGTGGGGCGTCTTGCCAAGGGGGCGCCGCGGCGGCGCCGACACGAAAAAGGCCCCGCCATTGGCGGGGCCTTTGACTGTCAGGGCGGCGAATCAGCCCTGGGCCACCTGGAGCCGAGAGTCGCTGAGCTCGAGGTTCTCCAGCATCCGTTCGCTGTACCAGTTGATGAAGTCGATCACCCCGAACTCGTAGGTCTCGGAGTAGGGGCCCGGCTGGTAGCTCTTGGAGTTGATGCCGCGCTGATTTTCCTCGGCCAGGCGACGGTCCTGGTCGTTGGTGGCGTCCCACACCTTGCGCATCTGCTCGGGATGGTAGTCGACGCCTTCCACGGCGTCCTTGTGGACCAGCCACTTGGTGGTCACCACGGTCTGCTGGGGGCCGAGCGGCATGACCCGGAAGACGAGGGCGTGGTCGCCCATGAAGTGGTTCCAGGAGTTCGGCAGATGCAGGATGCGCAGCGAGCCCAGGTCGGCGCTCTGCAGGTTGCCCATCAGCTTCTGGCAGGCCCGCTTGCCGTCCATGGTCATCGATTCCGCGCCGTCCAGCAGCGGGGTGCGGGTCAGGCGGTTACGACGGCCGAGGCGCGTGAGCTTGTAGGGTACGCACTGGGCTTCCCAGTCGGCCTGCTTGCGTGCGACCAGTTCCTTGTAGGCCGGGGTGGCGCGGGGGTCGTCGGTGTCGTCGAACTCCTGCAGGGAGTTGAGCAGTTCCGGATGAGCGCCGTTGCAGTGGTAACACTCGCGGTTGTTCTCCAGCACCAGCTTCCAGTTGCACTGCTCGACGATGCTGGACTCCACGGCGACCTTGAGGTTCTGCATGTCGTAGGGCGCCAGGTAGTGATCCAGCGTCTCGAGGAAGCCGTCGATCTCCGGGGCCTCGTCGGCCAGGCTGACGAAGATGAAGCCGCCGCCGGTGCGCACGTGAACCGGCTTGAGGCCATGGGCGGCGAGGTCGAAGTTCTCGCCCATGTCGCTGCCGGCGAACAGCAGGCGGCCGTCCAGTTCGTAGGTCCACTGGTGGTAGGGGCAGACCAGCTTGGCCACCTTGCCCTTGTCGGTGACGCACAGCCGCGAGCCGCGGTGACGGCAGACATTGTGGAAGGCATGCACTTCACCGTCGTTGCCGCGCACGATCACCACCGGGTTGTCGCCGACCTCGAGGGTGATAAAGTTCCCCTTGGTGGGAATCTCGCAGGTCATGCCGGCGAACAGCCACTCCTTCTCGAAGATCTCCTGCATGTCCAGGCGAAACAGCCGCTCGTCATTGTAGAAGGGCTGGGGAAGCGAGTAGTTCTGCGGCCGGTTGGCCAGCATCTCGGCGGTGGCCGCGCGGGCCGGGGACAGGGGGTCATCCAGGCGACCGGGGAACAAGGCATCCATCTGAACACTTCCTCTTTGCTGGGCCGCGTCGGCGGCCTTGGGGTTGTTGGAGAGTCGAACCGCGGGTCGAGCAGGCCGCGCAGAGGGGAGGCCCTGGGGCGAGTCGCAGGGAGTGTGAATCAGCGCCTGTGGGCGAGGTTGTCTTCTGGCGACGCGCGGTGATGCGCTTGCGACACGGGGCGCGGAAAAAAGTGCCGCGACTGGACGTGATGGACATGTTCGTGTCGTAGACAGGCAAGTGGCAGGCGCCGGGGATGCGCAGAATTCGCTCAACGGCAGGCGGTGGCACCGCGGTCGGAGACCTTCATGCAGCACCCCAGGCGACACTAATCATGACAATGAACTTTCTGAACCCCGTCACTACCCAGACCTGGACCAACGGTCGTCACCTGGTGCGCTGCGTCAAGGTGATCCAGGAGACCTGGGATACCCGTACCTTCTGCTTCATGGCCGAGCAGCCGGTCATGTTCTTCTTCAAGCCGGGACAGTTCGTGACCCTGGAGCTGGAGATCGATGGCGAGCAGATCATGCGCTCCTACACCATCTCCAGCTCGCCGTCGGTGCCCTACAGCTTCTCGATCACCGTCAAGCGCGCGCCGGGCGGCCGGGTCTCCAACTGGCTGCACGACCACCTCAAGGCCAACGACAAGCTGGCGGTGCACGGCCCGGTGGGCAACTTCAACATCATGGACTATCCGTCGGACAAGGTGCTGATGCTTTCCGGTGGCGTGGGGATCACCCCCCTCATGTCGATGATGCGCTGGCTGTTCGATACCAATGCCGCCGTGGACGTGGAGTTCATCCACAGCTCCCGCACGCCGAAGGATATCATCTACCATCGCGAGCTGGAGCATATCTTCTCGCGGATCCCCGAGTTCAAGCTGCACATCGTCTGCGAGCACAGCGATGAGCTGGGCGAGGCCTGGTCGGGCTTCCGCGGCTACCTGACCCAGGCGATGCTCGAACTGATGGCACCGGACTTCATGGACCGCGAGATCTTCTGCTGCGGCCCCACTCCCTACATGAATGCGGTGAAGCACCTGCTCAAGGAAAACGGCTTCGACATGAGCCGCTACCACGAGGAATCCTTCGGCGCCACGCCGCTGGACGTCCAGGAGGAGGTGATCGAGCACGCCGAGCAGGCCGAGGCCGAGGCGGGTGAGCTCGACGCGGCCGAGATGGTCACTGTCGAGTTCAGTGCCTCCGGCAAGAGCGTGAGCATCCAGCCCAACGAGACGGTGCACACCGCCGCCGCCAAGCTCGGCCTGCACATCCCCAAGGCTTGCGGCATGGGCATCTGCGGTACCTGCCGCGTGCCGCTGGCCTCCGGCGAGGTGGACATGGAGCACAACGGCGGCATCACCGACGAGGATGTGGCCGCGGGCTATATCCTGACCTGCTGCAGCAAGCCCAAGGGCGACCTGGTGGTGGAGTACTGATCACGCCGCTGGCCGAGCCCGTCGCTAGTCGGCGGGCTCGAGCCGGAAGAGCCCGCCGTCGGGCCGGTCGTTGAGCAGGTAGACGAAACCCTCCGGGCCAAGACGCACGTCGCGGATGCGCCCGATCTGGCCGTCGAGCAGCACCTCGGCTCGGCGCACTTCATCCCCCTCCACGCTCAGCCGCACGAGCCTCTCGCTGCGCAGGCCGCCGGCCAGCAGATCGCCCCGCCAGCCGGGAAAGTGCCGGCTGCTGACATGGGCCAGTCCCGATGGCGCATAGCGCCCCTCGAACACGAACAGCGGATCGCGCATGCCCGGCGCGCTGTCGCGGCCGATCGGCCGATTGGTGGCATAGTCCCTGCCGAGGGTCACCTCCGGCCAGCCATAGTTGACGCCCGCCTCGATGCGGTTGATCTCGTCGCCGGTGCGCGGCCCATGCTCGCTGGCCCAGACGGTGCCGTCGGTCGCGACACCCAGGCCCTGAATATTGCGGTTGCCCAGGGTGTAGACCGCATCGGCCACCCGCGGGTCGTCGACGAAGGGGTTGTCACCGGGAATGCCGCCGCTCTCGGTCAGGCGAATCACGCTGCCGGCATGGTCGCGGCCGTCCTGCGCCCGCTCCCCCTCGCCTCGGTCGCCGATGCTCAGCAACAGGGTGCCGTCCTGCCGCCAGGCCAGCCGTCCGCTGTAGTGATGGGAGGGTGACGAGAAACCCGACTGGGCGAAGATCTCCTCGACCTCGGTGAGCCGGCTACCGGTCAAGCGCGCCCGGCTCACCGCCGTGCCCGTCCCCCCGGGGCCGGACCTCGCGTAGCTGAAGTAGAGCCAGTCATGCTGGCCATCGCCGTAGTCGGGATGCAGCGCCAGGTCGAGCAGCCCGCCCTGGCGCCGGGCCGCCACCCGGGGCACGCCGTCGACGCGGCGGACATTCCCCTGGCCATCGATCAACGCCAGCCGGCCGGGGCGCTCGCTGACCAGGAAGCGGCCGTCGGGCAGGAAGGCGAGCGACCAGGGGTGTTCGAGCTCCCCGGCCAGGCGCACCAGGCGAACGTCATGGACCGCGCCGTCGATCCGCTCGGCAATCACCGTGGCGGCCGGGGCGTGCCCGCCGGCGACCAGCAGCAGGGCGGCGAGCCACCGCGCGCCCCGGGGATGGGGGGCGGAGGGCCTCGGGAGGGTATCGGGTCGAGGGCGAAACGGGGTGGCGGGCATGCTGGGGCGTCTCCCTGTCGCGGCCAGGTCACTGGTCACGTTCACTCTAGCAGTCCGGGCGCGACGTGGTCGGCGGGCCGGGCGTCGATCCCGTCGCCGCCCGGGGGCTTTGCTTTCCGGCCCGGCCTGCCGGACACTGGTCCCCTACGCCGCCGAGCGAGAGTGAAGAGCACCCATCCCATGAGTCATCCCCACGAGGGTGAGCCGCTGTCCATCGGCTTCGTCCTGTTGCGTCGTTTCACCATGCTGCCCTTCGCGGCCTTCGTCGACTGCCTGCGCCTGGCGGCGGACGAGGGCGACCGCAGCCGCCAGCTGCGCTGCCACTGGGTGTTCATGACCAGCGCCGGCCAGGATGCCATCTCCAGTTGCGGGGCGGCCGTCACCCCCTGCACGGCCTTCCGCGACCCGGCGGACTTCGACTACATCGTGGTCATCGGCGGGGTCCAGGACGAGCATGACGCCATCGACGAGACGGCGATCGCCTACCTGCGCCGGACGGCCGAGTCGGGCGTGCCCCTCGTCGGGCTCTGCACCGGCGTCTTCGCGCTGATCCAGGCCGGGCTGATGAATGGCCGGCGCTGCTGCGTCAGCTGGTATCACCATGGCGACCTCACCCGGCGCTTCCCCGATATCGAGCCGGTGGCCGATCGCCTGTTCATCGATGACGGCCACCTGTTGACCTGTGCGGGGGGCATCGCCTCCGCCGACCTGGCCGCGCACCTGGTGGAACGCCATCTGGGCAAGGCCTGGGCCATGAAGAGCCTGCATATCATGCTCATCGACGAGGCACGGCGCGGAGAGCATCCCCAGCCCCAGCCGGTAGTCTTCGACAAGGTCGAGGACCGGCTGGTGCGTCGCGCCATCGCCATCCTCGAGCAGCACCTCGGCGAGCCACTCGGCGTGGACGCCCTCGCCGAGCGGCTCGGCACCTCGCGGCGCAACCTGGAACGGCGCTTCCGCGAGGCGCTGGGCGTCGGTCCGCGCAAGTTTGCCCGGGACCTGCGCCTGCGCTACGGCCTGTGGCTGCTGCACTACACTGCGAAGAGCGTCACCGAGATCGGCGAGCGCTGCGGGTTCGCCGATACCGCCCACTTCTCGCGGCACTTCCGCGACGCCTTCGGCGCCACGCCGTCGGCGGTACGCAAGTCGGCGGGAGAGGGCAATGGCGCCGCGGTGGATCCCTTCTTCCTGCATATCGAGGCTCGGCCTGCGAGTCGCTAGGCGATCGGGCGATCGACGGGACAAGGGGCCGACGCCAGGGCGTCGGCCCCTTTTCTCGGCGGGTATTTGCGGAAAATACAAAAACAGCCGAAAAATAAAACTCTTTATAAACAGATATTTACTAAATATGTCGCGAACATCATCGGAAAGGTGTCGCAAACGTTCAATCTTCCCGGGGTGGAATTGGCTATCAATGACAGCCAAGGTGAGAACGCGGCGGTCGGCTGTCTTCCGCGAGGATGTCGATGTCGTTTCCAGAATACCGTGCGTTCCACTTTTTCTTAACGTTGTGAAGCCAATCCCCAGGGTGACGAAATGAACGCCAACAACCTTACAACGATCGATCCCCAGATCGCCGCCGCCATCGCCGATGAAGTGGCACGCCAGGAAGCCCACATCGAGCTGATCGCCTCGGAGAACTACGCGAGCCCGCAGGTCATGGAGGCCCAGGGGAGTCAGCTGACCAACAAGTACGCCGAGGGCTACCCCGGCAAGCGCTACTACGGCGGCTGCGAGCATGTCGATGTGGTCGAGAAGCTGGCGATCGAGCGCGCCTGTGCGCTGTTCGGTGCCGACTACGCCAACGTCCAGCCCCATTCCGGTGCCCAGGCCAATGCCGCGGCCTTCATGGCCCTGGTCGCGCCCGGCGACACCGTGCTGGGCATGAGCCTGGCCCACGGCGGCCACCTGACCCACGGCGCGGCGCCGAACTTCTCCGGCAAGTACTACAACGCCGTGCAGTACGGCCTGAATCCCGACACCGGCGAGATCGACTACGACGAGGTCGAGCGCCTGGCTCACGAGCACCAGCCCAAGCTGATCATCGCCGGCTTCTCGGCCTACTCCCGGGTCATCAACTGGCGGCGCTTCCGCGACATCGCCGACGCCGTGGGCGCCTGGCTGATGGTCGACATGGCTCATGTCGCCGGCCTGGTGGCCGCCGGCCACTACCCGAGCCCGCTGCCCCACGCCCATGTGGT
>NZ_JAUFPQ010000013.1:300772-428397 GCF_030409305.1 Halomonas maura | reverse complement strand
CCCTACAGCTGCCCGGGCAACCGCCCCTCCAGCACCCTGCTGCTCGACGAGCTGACGCCGAGGAACCTCGGCGCACTGATCGCGCTCTACGAGCACAAGGTGTTCGTCCAGGGGGTGATCTGGAACATCAACTCCTTCGACCAATGGGGCGTGCAGCTCGGCAAGCGCATCGCCGGCGAGATCAGCAGCCGCATCGACGCGCACAGCCAGGACTTCGACGGCTCCACCCAGGGCCTGCTCACGCTGGTCCGCGCGCACTTCCCCGATCACGGCACCGCCACACGGGAGGCCCCGGCGCCCGAGGCCGGCAAGCCCAGGGGCAAGCGACGCAAGGCCTCTTCCTGAGCCGCCCTCATCGCGCGCCGCCCCCCGGCATCGCCTGGAGGGTCGGTGCGCGCAGACGCTTGTCGGATATTGCCTAGCGGGCCGGGCGCCCGACCCGCTGCCCCCACCAGGCGGCGGCGAGCCACAGCGGCACGCTGCCCAGGCCATAGACCAGGGCCAGCCAGGGGCGCGAGCTCTCCAGCAGGTACAGCGTCTCGAGCCCGAACAGCGAGAAGGTGGTGAAACCGCCGCAGAAGCCGGCGACCAGGAAGGGCTGCCAGCGGGCGGCGTGCCCGGTGATGTGATGGGAGGCCCGGGCGACGAAGGCCGCGATCAGCCAGGAACCGGCCAGGTTGACGGCCAGGGTGCCCCACAGGAAGGCACTGCCCAGCCACTGCAGCACACCCAGCGAGACCAGGTAGCGCAGCACCGCGCCCAGGCCACTGCCCACCCCCACCGCCAGATAGCCCTGCCAGCTGGTCATGGACCGCCTCCCGCCAGCCACCAGCCCGCGGCACCGGCGACCACCCCCAGCCCCAGGGTGGCCAGGCCATTGGCCAGGGCCGCCGCTGCGCGGCCTGCCTGCCACAGGCTGAGGGTCTGCAGGCTGAAGGAGGACACGGTGGTGAAGCCTCCCAGGCCTCCCACCGCCAGGCCCAGCCAGGCCGGCGAGTCGCCGGGCGGCCAGCCGAGCCGCGCGGCCAGCGCGCCGAGGGCCAGGGTTCCGCCCAGGTTGACCATCAGGGTGCCCCAGGGAAAGGCCCGGCCCAGCCATCGCGCGGCCAGCTCGGTCACGGCCAGGCGCGCCATGCCGCCCAGCGCTCCCCCCATCGCCACCAGTCCCAGGCTAGCCAGCCCCATGTCTCCGTCTCCCTGACGCCTTCGCGCCCATGCTAGTCGAGCCGCCGACCGGCCACAAAAAAAGCCACCCGAGGCCGGGTGGCGAGAGCTCATGCTTGCCTTGCAGGGGGGCATTCAGGCAATGCCCGCCGAAAATATGGCACAATCTCGCCGTCATGTACAATTCTCGTACACCCACCGGAATTCCCCGGGCCCGCCACCATCGACCATGTTAGCCTGACGACGGCTTCATCACCCCATCCACGCCCAGACACGGAGGCCCAAGCGTGCGCAACAGACGATTCCTCTCCCTGGCCACCGGCTGGCTGCTGGCCATCCTGATGCTGGCCGCCCTGCCGGCCATGGCCCAATCGACCGACGGGGAGGGCCAGGCCCCGGCCAATGCCACCCTGGCCAACCTCCTCGAGAACCCCGAGACCCGCCAGCAGCTGATCGACCAGTTGCGCGGGGCGGCCAGCGAATCGGGCGCCGAGCAGGCCGCGAGCGAGGCGGCGTCGCCGTCGCTGCCCCGCCAGTTGGCCGAGACCACCAGCCGCATCGTCGGCGAGCTGGGCAGCCAGCTCGGCCGGGTCCTCGACGCGGTGAGCGGCCTGTTCGAGGCCCCACCGGGTGCCTTCGACCTGTCCGCCTTCACCAGCGCGGCCATCAACCTGGGGCTGGTGATCCTCGCCACGCTCGCGCTGTTCCTCGCCGTTCGCCGCCTGGCCCGGCCCCTGTTCACCCGCCTGAGCCAGTGGTCGCTGACCGGCCGGGGCCTCCAGCCGCAGCTGCGCCTGGTGCTGTGCGTCGCCGTGGCGGCGCTGATCGATGTCCTGGTAGTCGCGCTGGCCTATGTCGGCGGCAACCTGGTCGCCACCTTCGCGGTGGGCGAGAGCGGTGAGCTGTCGACCCGCGCCTCGCTGTTCCTCAATGCCTTCCTGGTGATCGAGCTGCTCAAGGCCGCGGTGCGCATGCTCTTCGCCTCCCGCTACGAGGGCCTGCGTCTGCTGCCCATCGCCGCCGCCGACGCCTCCTACTGGAACCGCTGGATCGCGCGCCTGATCGGGCTGGCCGGCTATGGCCTGATGGTGGTGGTACCGCTGGTCAATGCCTACCTGTCGCCGGCCCTCGGCGAGGGGATCGGCACCCTGATCATGATCGGCGCCTATGTCTACGCCGTGGCCGTGGTGCTGCGCAACCGCACGCGGCTGCGCAGTGCCCTGAATGGCAAGGCCAACCAGACCACCATGGCCGCCAGCCGGGTGTCGCTGCAGCTGTTCGCCCGCACCTGGCACCTCTTCGCCCTGGCCTACTTCACCATGGTGCTGGTGCTGACCCTGACACGGCCGGAGGATGCCCTGCCCTTCGTGCTGTACGCCACCCTGCAGACCCTGGCCGCCGTGCTGGTGGGCATGCTGGTGTCGAGCTTCCTGACCCAGACCATCGGCCGGCGGATCCGCCTCTCCGACGACCTGCGCCGCAAGCTGCCGATGCTCGAGGCGCGCCTCAACCGCTACGTGCCCAACGCCCTGCGGGTCATCCGCATGGTGATCCTCGCCATCGTGGTGATGGTCGTGCTGAGTGCCTGGGGCGCCTTCGACCTGGGGGCCTGGTACGCCTCCGAGGCGGGACGCAGCCTGATCGGCAAGGGCGTGAGCGTGTTCATGATCCTGGTGATCGCCGCGGCGGTGTGGCTGGGCCTGGCCAGCCTGATCGAGCACAAGCTCAACCCCGAGACCGGGGGCGGCGTGCCCTCGGCCCGGGCCCAGACGCTGCTGTCGCTGTTCCGCAATGCCCTGGCCATCGCGCTGATCACCATGACGGCGATGATCGTGCTCGCCGAGATCGGCATCAACATCGGGCCGCTGATCGCCGGTGCCGGCGTGCTCGGCCTGGCCATCGGCTTCGGCGCCCAGAAGCTGGTGCAGGACATCATCACCGGGGTCTTCATCCAGGTGGAGAACGCCATGAACACCGGTGACGTGATCACCGTGGGGGGCGTCACCGGCGTCGCCGAGAAGCTCAGCATCCGCTCGGTGGGCATCCGCGACCTCAGCGGCACCTACCACATCGTGCCCTTCTCCAGCGTCGACACCGTCTCCAACTACATGCGCGACTTCGCCTACCACGTCGGGGAGTACGGTATCGCCTATCGCGAGAGCATCGACGAGGCGATCGAGGCCCTGCAGCAAGCCTTCGACGCGCTCCAGGAGGACGAGGAGTACAGGGCCTGCCTGCTCGAACCGCTGGAGGTCGCCGGGGTGATCGCGCTGGCCGACAGCTCCGTGAACATCCGCGTGCGCATCAAGACCACCCCGGGGGACCAGTGGGCCATCGGCCGCGCCTACAACCGCCTGGTCAAGCTGCACCTCGACGCGGCCGGCATCGAGATCCCCTTCCCCCATACCACCCTCTACTTCGGCGAGGACAAGGACGGCGGCGCCCCGCCGGCCAACGTGCGGGTCTTCCGCCAGCAGCCGCGCAAGCGCGCCGTCACCTCGACCGACGAGGAGCCCGCGGTGGCCGCCGACACCCAGGCCCCCCGCGAGGTCCACAACCTGGAGGACTACGACGGCGATTGACGCCGTCACCAACGCAAGAGGGGCTGCCGTTCGGCAGCCCCTCTTGCATGCGGGGTCGGGCTCGGGCGCCGCTCAGGACGCCGTCTTCGCCGGCGTGTCCTCCGGCTCGGTGGGCTGGGGCAGCGAGGGCAGCGACCGGTCGAGCAGCTCGACGCTCTGGCGGTAGTACAGCTGGCTCTTGTTGTGCTCGCCCAGGTTGGCATAGAGCCGGGCCAGCTCGGCGCAGACCACGCCACTGGGCCGCTGGCGCTGGCTGGTCTCGAAGTATTCCTGGGCCTTGCCCCAGTAGGCGTTGCGCAGCGAGAGCCGGCCCAGGGTGAGCAGCAGGTCCGGGTCGTTGGGCCGCTCCTGCAGCCACTTCTCGGCCACCACCAGCTGGCGCGCCGCATCCACCTCGAGCAGCCCGTAGCGCAGCACCAGGCGGCTGTCCCAGTGTTCCTTGAGGGAGTGGCGCAGCAGCCGCTCGGCGATGCCCTCCTCGTTGCCGCGCACCAGGGCCTCGGCATAGAGCACGATCAGGTCGACATTGCCGCGCAGGTGATCGGGCATGTCGGCCCAGAGGTTGCGCACCCGCTCGATGTCGCCGGGCTGACGGGCCTCCTGGGAGATCAGCTCGCGATAGGCGCGCTGCTCGAGCTGCTCGCGCTCCTCCCGGGAGATCAGGTGCTGTGCGCCGAGGCGCGGCATCAGCCGGCGCAGGCCGTCCCAGTCGCTGAGGCTGATATAGGCCTGCTTGAGCTGCTTGAGCACCTGGGGATGGTTGGGCAGGTGGCGGTCGAGGCGGGTGAGGATCGCCAGGGCCTCCTCGTACTGCTGTCGGTCCAGCATCAGCTGGGCCTGCATCAGGCCCACCGCGGTGTCGGCGCCCTCGGTGCTGAGGTGGGCACGCTTGAGCAGGGTGTCGGCCTGCTCGTAACGGCCCTGATAGTGGGCCGCCAGGGCGGCGGAGAGGTAGTTGACCAGCGGCGTGCTGGAATCGTCGGCGGCCTTGACCAGGGCCTTCTCGGCGCGCTTCCAGCGCCCCTCGGCCAGCGCCACCAGGCCGCGCACGGTGCGCCGCATGGCGGTGCGGTTACGCGAGCGGCTGTTCCACACCTTGAAGCGGGTCACCGGGCGCGACAGGCGCATCAGCAGCCGCAGGCCGAAATGCACCACCACGAAGGCCGCCAGCAGCAGCACCAGGCCGAACCAGAAGGAGGTCTGCATGGAAGTATCGCCCACGCGGACCAGCCAGTAGCCGGGCACCGACATCATCAGCTGGCCGAACAGGGCCCCGATCGCGAGGCCGAGGACCACGAGCAGGATCAGCTTTCTCATGCCTCATCTCCCTGGCCGCCGTTGCCGGCCTCGAAGCGGTGCTCGATGAAGCTCGCCAGCGCCTGCTGGGAGCCGCTGATGTCCGGCAGTTCCGGGCGGATGGCGCGTCCCTTGAGTTCCTCGAGCCGCGACAGCACCGCCTGGACGCCGCTGTCGCCGGTGTCGTAGTAGCCCTCGATCAGGGTCAAGGCCTTCTCGAGGCTGGCGTCATAGAGCGGCGGCTCCTCCTTGAGCAGCGCCAGCTGGGCCTGCTCCAGCACCAGGCGCACGCTCTGGCGCAGGTAGGACTCCTGCTCCGGCGAGATCAGCGCCTCGAGCGCCTCGTCGTGCTGGCGCACCGTGACCAGGTCCTTGAGCTCCGCGCCGAAGCGCGCCAACTGCGACTGCCAGCCGCCGGAGGGCGCCTCCTCGATGGTCGAGTTGGCGGCGATTTCCTCGATATCCTGGGCCAGCGGGCGACCGGCGATCTGCTCCTGCTGGGCGTTCAGCGCCAGGTAGAGCCCGGTGCGGTCGACGCGGGGCACGGATTCCAGCGCGGCCAGCTCGGAGGCGATCTCGCGGCGCACCGGCATCAGCGCCGGGTTGTCGGCCTCGCGCAACCGCTCGTCGGCGGTGCGCAGCAGGGCGGCGGCGCCCTGGACGTCGCGTTCCAGCTGCAGGCGCTGGTTGGCCAGGCGCAGCAGGTAGGCGGCCTCGGCATGCAGCCAGTCGCGCTCGTCGGTCTGCTGCTCGCTGGACAGCTCCCGGAGCACCTTGTCCAGGGTCTCGTCGACGTTCTGGCGATAGTCGGAGAAGTCGCTGCGCAGCGTGCCCACCGCCTCGTCCAGGGCGGCGTTGCGCTGCTGCTCGCCGCTCTCCAGGCGCCCCGCGAGGTCGTCCAGCGACGATTGGCTGGCCGCCTGCGCCGGCAGGGCGGCCAGGCGCTGCTGCTGGGCGTCCAGCTTCTGCCAGACCTGCCAGCCGAACAGCGCGCCGCCGGCGCCCAGCAGGATCACCAGGCCCAGGGCGACCGCCCCGGCCTTGCCGCCCTTGCCCGAGCCGCCCTGGCCGCCGCCTCCCGGGGTCCCGGCAGCGCCCTTGCCGGCGGACGCCGGCTGGCCCTTGGCGGTGGAGGCGGAAGCCGAGGCCTTGCCGGACGCGCCCCTGGTGCCGGTAGCGGCGCTGCCGGCGGCCTTGGTGGAAGACGCCGAGGCATCGGTCGCCTTGCCGGTATCGCCCTTGGCAGCGTCACCCTTGGCGGAGCTGTCCTTGGCGGGATCGGCGGCCTTGGCGGGATCGGCGGCCTTGGCCGCCGCGGCCGGCGTGTCGCCGGTCGGGGCGGCCTGGCCCTGGCTCGGGGACGTCGTCGAAGAGGACTTGGCGTCGGTCTTCGCCTCGGCGGCGGCGTGGTTCGCCGCCGGGCCGTTGCCCTTGCCGCGACGCCGCGAGCGGCGCGACGATGAGCCGCCGCCCTTGCCGGCCTCGGCGCCCGCTCCCGTCGTCGCCGCGCCGGCGCCGCCCTGGGCGTCGCCGGATGGCGTCTGCTGTTCGTCCTGATCGTGTTGTTGCTTGCTCATGTGTCGCTAGCCCTTTTCGAGATCGTCATGATCGACATCGGCCCTCTCCGGGTCCCTGGCCCTGGCCACGGCGGCCGCCAGCGCGTCGGGCGTGGCGCCCGACGCGACGACGGGAAGACGAAACCCCAGTGTGCCTGCCAGGGTAGCCAACCGGGTACTGGACACGATTAGCGGTTGGTTCAAGGCGGCCTGTGAGCACCATCTTGCCAGATGTCCGAGGATTTCTCCGCTACTCACCACCAACGCCTGATAGTCGCCGCTCGCCAGCCGACGCCGCAAGCTCGTCGAGGGCTCGAGCAGGCGCCGCCGGTAGACCGCCAGGCGCGTCAGGCGGGCGCCCCGGGCGGCGAGGGTCTCGGCCATCAGGGCCCGCCCCCCCTCGCCGGCCACCAGCAGCAAGCGCTGCCCGGCGAGCCGCTGCAGCGAGCCGAGCGCGAGCAGCGCCTCGCTGGTGTCCTCGCCGCCCGGCGGCGGCAGATGCACCCGCACGCCCAGCAGGCGATGCAGGGTGGCGGCCGTGGCGGCGCCCACGGCGTAGTAGTCGATGCCCACGGGAAGTTGTGGCCAGTAGCGGTCCAGTGCCTCGGCGAGACACTCGGCGGCGAAGGGGCTCGCCACCACCACGCGCCGGAACTGGTCGAAGTCCAGCCAGGCGGCGCGCTGTTGCGGGGTCTCGGCCAGCGGCTCGAGGACCATGGCCTCGCCCCGCTCGACGGGAAAGCCCTCGGCGGCGATGGCCTCGGCCAGCGCCGCCGCCCGCGGCCCGGGACGGCAGATCAGCACCGGTGGCGTCGCCATCAGCCGGCGCCGTAGACCTCGGCGAGGATCTCGCCGGCGCCCATGTCCAGCAGTTCCTCGGCCACGCGGATGCCCAGCGCCTCGGGCTCGTGGATGGAGCCGCGGCCCTCGGCGCGCAGCACCTCGGTGCCCTCCGGGTTGCCCACCAGGGCGCGCAGCCACAGGGTCTGGCCATCGTCCTCGAACACCGCATGGCCGGCGATGGGCACCTGGCAGCCGCCCTCGAGGCGGGTGTTCATGGCCCGCTCGGCGCGCACCCGGGTCGCGGTGGCCGGATCATCCAGCGGCGCCAGCAGCGAGATCAGCTCGGCATCGTGCATGCGGCACTCGATGCCCAGGGCGCCCTGGCCGCAGGCCGGCAGGCAGACCTCCGGTGGCAGCTCCATGGCGATGCGCGCCTCGAGGCCCAGCCGCTTGAGGCCCGAGGTGGCCAGCAGGATGGCGTCGTACTCGCCGGCATCGAGCTTGCCCAGCCGGGTCTGGACATTGCCGCGCAGGTTGAGCACCTGCAGGTCGGGGCGCGCCTCGCGCATCTGCAGGCCGCGACGCAGGCTGGACGTGCCGATGCGCGCCCCTTCGGGCAGCGCGTCCAGGGAGGCATAGTGGTTGGAGACGAAGGCGTCGGTGGGCTCGGCCCCCTCGAGGATCACCGACAGGCCGAGGCTCTCGGGGAAGTGCATGGGCACGTCCTTCATGGAGTGCACGGCGATGTCGGCACGCCCGTCGAGCATCGCTTCCTCGAGCTCCTTGACGAACAGCCCCTTGCCGCCGACCTTGGCCAGCGGTGTGTCGAGGATCTTGTCGCCCCGAGTGACCATCGCCACCAGTTCGACCTTGAGCCCCGGATGGATCGCCATCAGGCGGTCGCGGACATGTTCGGCCTGCCACATGGCCAGTTGACTCTTGCGCGTGGCGATACGCAGCGTTTCGATGGCTTGCACGTGGTTCTCCCCGTCCCGGTTCGCTGGCCCTCGGCGCCCCTTGCGCCGGCGCCCGGTGATGTCTTGGTCTGCCGCCATCATAAAGGACCGGAGAGGCCAGGAAAAATCGTCACGTCCCGGCCCTCCCGCCGCCCGCGCCCCTCGCCTGGCCCATGGACTCTGGTACACTTTCCCGCATGTCAAGCCAGCGCGGCCTCGCCGAGCTGCGGCCGGCGCGCCGTCGGCCCTCACCCACCCCTTCAGCCATGCAGGATGTCAGCCCGATGAGCCAAAGCCCGACGAACCACCGCACCAACCAGTCCTGGGGCGGCCGCTTCAGCGAGCCCACCGATGCCTTCGTCGCCCGCTTCACCGCCTCGGTCGACTTCGACCAGCGCCTGGCCCTCCACGACATCCGGGGCTCGCGGGCTCACGCCACCATGCTGGCCCGGGTCGGGGTGCTCAGCGAGGCCGAGCGCGACGCCATCCTGGCCGGGCTCGACGAGGTCCAGGCGGAGATCGAGGCCGGCAGCTTCGCCTGGTCGGTGGACCTCGAGGACGTGCACATGAACATCGAGGCGCGTCTCACCGACAAGATCGGCATCACCGGCAAGAAGCTGCACACCGGCCGCTCGCGCAACGACCAGGTGGCCACCGACATCCGCCTCTTCCTGCGCGACGAGATCGACAGCGTGGCCGCCGAGTTGACCCGCCTGCGCGAGGGGCTGATCACGCTTGCCGACCGCGAGGCCGATACCATCATGCCCGGCTTCACCCACCTGCAGACCGCCCAGCCGGTGACCTTCGGCCATCACCTGCTGGCCTGGCAGGAGATGCTCGCCCGCGACCAGGAGCGGCTGCTCGACTGCCGCAAGCGGGTCAACGTGCTGCCGCTCGGCGCCGCGGCGCTGGCCGGCACCACCTACCCCATCGACCGCCATGTGACGGCCGAGCTGCTGGGCTTCGACCGCCCCGCGGAGAACAGCCTCGACGCCGTCAGTGACCGCGACTTCGCCATCGAGTTCACGTCCTTCGCCAGCGTGCTGCTGATGCACCTGTCGCGGATGAGCGAGGAGCTGGTGCTGTGGACCAGCGCCCAGTTCGACTTCATCGACCTGCCCGACCGCTTCTGCACCGGCTCCTCGATCATGCCGCAGAAGAAGAACCCGGACGTGCCGGAGCTGGTGCGCGGCAAGACCGGCCGGGTCTATGGCCACCTGATGGGCCTGCTGACGCTGATGAAGTCCCAGCCGCTGGCCTACAACAAGGACAACCAGGAGGACAAGGAGCCGCTGTTCGATGCCCTGTCCACCGTCCAGGATTGCCTGAAGGCCTTCGCCGACATGGTGCCGGCCATCGAGGCCAAGGCCGACAACATGCGCGAGGCGGCCCGCAAGGGCTTCTCCACCGCCACCGACCTGGCCGACTACCTGGTCTGCCGCGGCGTGGCCTTCCGCGACGCCCACGAGATCGTCGGCCAGTCGGTGGCCTTCGGCCTCAAGGAGGGCAAGGACCTCTCGGAGATGAGCCTCGAGGAGCTGCGCCAGTTCTCCGACGCCATCGACGAGGACGTCTTCGCCGTGCTGACCCTGGAGGGCTCGGTGGCCGCGCGCAACCATATCGGCGGCACCGCCCCGGACCAGGTGCGCGCCGCCGCCCAGCGGGCCCGCGAGGCCCTGGCGGCGCTGTCGTCCCGGGATAGCCAGGGGAGCCGGGGCTGATGCGTCGCGCCGCCCTGCTCGCGCTGCTGGCGCTGCCCCTGCTGCTGGCCGGCTGCGGCCAGAAGGGGCCGCTCTACCTGCCCGGCGACACCGCGGCGGAGGAGCGCTACGGCCCCCGCGACCCCGAGACCAGCGACGACGACGCACCGGACGCCGAGGCGTCGGACGCCGCCACCGACGACGCCACCCGCCCCGCCGACGAGGACGACACCTAGGCATGGACCATTTCGAGTACCGCGACGGCGTGCTGCACGCCGAAGAGCTGCCGCTTGCGCGCATCGCCGAGGAGTTCGGCACGCCCTGCTACGTCTATTCCAAGGCCACCCTGGCCCGCCACTTCCGGGCCTATACCGAGGCGCTGGGCAGCCATCCCCACCTGATCTGCTACGCGGTCAAGGCCAACTCCAACCTGGCGGTGCTGGGCCTGCTGGCCCGCCTCGGCGCCGGCTTCGACATCGTCTCGGTGGGGGAGCTCGAGCGGGTGCTGACCGCCGGCGGCGACCCCGCCCGGGTGGTGTTCTCCGGCGTGGCCAAGCAGGAGAACGAGATGGCCCGCGCCCTCGCCGTGGGCATCAAGTGCTTCAACGTCGAGTCCCGGGCCGAGCTCGAGCGGCTCGACGCCGTGGCCCGCGGCCTGGACCGCGTCGCCCCGGTCTCGCTGCGGGTCAACCCCGACGTCGACGCCGGCACCCACCCCTACATCTCCACCGGGCTCAAGGCCAACAAGTTCGGCATCGCGGTGGACGAGGCCCGGGAGGTCTACCGCCAGGCCGCGACCATGGACAACGTGCGAGTGGTGGGGCTCGACTGCCATATCGGCTCCCAGCTCACCGAGACCGCTCCGTTCCTCGACGCCCTCGACCGCCTGCTGGTGCTGCTCGAACGGTTGCGCGAGGATGGCATCGAGATCGAGCACCTGGACCTCGGTGGCGGCCTGGGCGTGCCCTATCACGACGAGCGCCCGCCCCAGCCCTTCGACTACGCCACCGCCCTGCTCGAGCGGCTGTCGCGCTGGCCGGGCAGCGACCGGCTGACCCTGCTGTTCGAGCCGGGACGCTCGATCGCCGCCAACGCCGGCGTGCTGCTGACCCGGGTCGAGTTCCTCAAGCCCGGCGAGACCAAGAACTTCGCCATCGTCGACGCGGCCATGAACGACCTGATCCGTCCGGCCCTCTACCAGGCCTGGCAGGCCATCCTGCCGGTGGATACCACCCGGGCGCGGGAGAACGGCACCTATGACGTGGTCGGCCCGGTCTGCGAGACCGGCGACTTCCTCGGCCAGGACCGGGAGCTGGCCATCGCCGCCGGCGACCTGCTGGCGGTGCGCTCCGCCGGCGCCTACGGCTTCGTCATGGCCTCCAACTACAACAGCCGCCCGCGGCCGCCCGAGGTCATGGTGGACGGCGACCGCGCCCACCTGGTGCGCCGCCGCGAACGCCTGGCGGACCTCTGGGCCGGCGAGGCGATGCTGCCAGGCGACGGCGCGGAGACGCCCTGATGCTGCTGCAGTTCACCAAGATGCACGGGCTGGGCAACGACTTCATGGTCGTCGACCTGATCACCCAGCGGGCGCGGCTGCGCGACGAGCAGATCCGTGCCCTGGCCGACCGGCGCTTCGGCATCGGCTTCGACCAGCTGCTGGTGGTCGAGCCGCCCCGGGATCCGGACATGGACTTCCGCTACCGCATCTACAACGCCGACGGCAGCGAAGTGGAGAACTGCGGCAACGGGGCGCGCTGCTTCGCCCGTTTCGTGCGCGACCAGCGGCTGACCCACAAGCGCGAGATCCACGTCGAGACCGCCGGCGGCCCGCTCACCCTGGTGGTGGACGACGACGATCGCGTCAGCGTGGACATGGGGCCGCCGCGCTTCGCCCCGGAGGCGCTGCCCTTCGCCGCCGACGAGGACCGTGCCCTGCACGCCCTGGAGGTCGACGGCCGGTGCCTCGAGGTCGGGGTGGTGTCCCTGGGCAACCCCCACGCGGTGCTGCGGGTGGACGACGTGGCGACGGCCCCGGTGGCCACCCTGGGGCCGGCCATCGAGGCCCACCCGCGCTTCCCGCGCCGGGTCAACGCCGGCTTCATGCAGGTGGTGTCGCCCCACGAGATCCGCCTGAGGGTGTACGAACGGGGCAGCGGCGAGACCCTGGCCTGCGGCACCGGCGCCTGCGCCGCGGTGGCCACCGGCATCCGCCTGGGCTGGCTCGAGGGTCCGGTCACCGTGCACCTGCCCGGTGGCGACCTGGAGATCAGCTGGCCCGGCGATGACGCCAGCCTGATCATGACCGGCCCCGCCGAGCGAGTCTTCGAGGGCCGCGTGCCCCTGAACTGAGCGTCAAACCGAGGAGAAGCGCATGACCCGAGCCGTCCCCGAGCCACGCAAGACCCTGGACCCGGACGTCGTGGCCCAGTGGCTCGCCCGTCACCCCGACTTCTTCGTCGGCCGCGAGGGGCTGCTCCAGCAGCTCAAGGTGCCGCACCCCGAGGCCCGCGGCGCCACCTCGCTGCTGGAGCGCCTGGTGGCGGACCTGCGCAGCCGCGCCGAACAGGCCGAATGGCGCCTGGAGCAGCTGCTGGAATCGGCCCGCCACAACGAGGCCCAGTACCGCCGGACCCGGGAGCTGGTGCTGGCCCTGCTGGAGGCCGAGGACGGCGATGCCCTGGGCCAGGCGCTGGCCACCCAGTTCAGCGAGCGCTTCCAGACCCCGGCGCTGGCCCTGTGGTGCCCGGCCAGCCTCACCGACCGCGAAACGCAGCCGCCCCAGGCGCCCCGCCAGGTGCTCGACGACCACGTGGCCCAGCGCCTGGCCGCCCTGCTGGACGGCCGGGCGAGTCGCTGCACCCGGCTGACGCCCACCGACTGGAAGCGCCTGCTCCCCCACGCCAAGGCGCCGGACAAGGCCGGCTCCTGTGCGCTGGCCCGGCTGACCCTGGGCGAGCCGCTCGGCTACCTGGTGCTGGCGAGCCCCGACCCCGACCACTTCCGCGCCAGCATGGACACCCTGTTCACCGAGTACGTCGGCGACGTGGTGGCCCGCCTGCTGATGCGCCTGGCGCCGTCCCGCCATGGCTGAGCCGACCCGGCTCGGCGACCAGATGGCCGCCTACCTGGCGGCCCTGGCCCGCACCGCCAGCCCGGCCACGGTGGCGGCCTACCGCCGCGACCTGGCCGCGCTGGGTGACTTCCTGGCCGACCAGGGGCTGGACGACGGCGCCGCCCTCGACGCCGCCCTGCTGCGTCGCTTCCTCGGCGGCGAGCGGGCCCGCGGCCTGGCGCCCCGCAGCCTGGCCCGGCGCCGGGCGGCCATCTCCGGCTTCGCCGACCACCTGCGCGCCGCCGGCGTGCTGGACCACAACCCGGCCAGCCTGGTGCGCACGCCGCGCCTGCCCAGGGACCTGCCGCGACCGGTGGACGTCGACGCCCTGGCACGCTTCCTCGACACACCCCACGACGGCTCGCCGCTGGCCTGCCGCGACCAGGCCATGCTGGAGCTGTTCTACTCCAGCGGCCTGCGCCTCGCGGAGCTCGCCGCCCTGGCCCTCGGCGATCTGCAGCCCCAGCGGGTGCGGGTGCTGGGCAAGGGCGGCAAGCCGCGCCAGGTCCCGGTGGGGCGTCGCGCCCGGGCGGCGCTGGAGGCCTGGCTCGGCGTGCGCGGCGCCCTGGCCGGTGACGGCGAGACGGCGCTGTTCGTGGGGGTACGCGGTGCCCGGCTCGGCCACCGGGCCATCCAGCAGCGCCTGGCGACCCTGGCCCGCCAGCGCGGCCTGGCCGAGCACCTGCATCCCCATCGGCTGCGCCACTCCTTCGCCAGCCACCTGCTGGAGTCCAGCCAGGACCTGCGGGCGGTCCAGGAGTTGCTGGGCCATGCCAACCTGGCCACGACCCAGGTCTACACCCGGCTCGACTGGCAGCACCTGGCGGCCAGCTACGACGCCGCCCACCCCCGCGCCCGACGCCGCCGCCCCGACGACAGTGACTGATCCCATGACCCGACTGCCCCTGCAGGCCCTGACCTTCGACCTCGACGACACCCTCTGGGACAACCGCGAGGTGATGACCCGCACCGAGCAGGGCCACTACGCCTGGCTCGACGATGCCCTGGCCGCGTGGTTCGCCGAGCGGGGCGAGCCTGCGCGCGGCCGCTTCGCCGAGTGGCTGCCGATCACGGCCTACCAGCGGCGCCGGCAGGAACTCGCCGAGCGCCATCCGCTGCGCCGCGGCGACTTCACCTGGATCCGCGAGCAGGCCCTGGCCTCGCTGCTGAAGGAGTTCGGCCTGCCCCATGAGGCGGCCTGGCACTGGGCGACGCGCGCCATGGAGCACTTCCATGACCTGCGCGTGCGGGTCACGCCCTACCCGGAAGTGGAGCCGATGCTCGGCGAGCTGGGGACGCGCTACCGGCTGGGCTCCATCACCAACGGCAACCTGGCCTTCGACCGCCTGCCCCTGCGCCGCCACTTCGCGGTGGCCATCGCCGCCGGGGAGATGCATGCGCCCAAGCCCGACCCCCGCCCCTTCCTGATGGCGCTGGCCAAGCTCGGCACGTCGCCCGCCCGGGCGATGCATATCGGCGATTCCTGGAAGGAAGACGTCCTGCCGGCGATCCGGCTGGGCATGCAGGCGGCCTGGATCGCCGGCGACACGCCCCACGGCGCGCCACTGCCCGAGGGCGTCCATCGCCTGGAACATATCCGCGAGCTGCCGGCGCTGCTGGAGAGATTGGAGCAGGAGTAATCCATCACGGCATGGCAGCCGTCTAATGGAGTGATTCAGCAAGGGAGAGTGGATGCCCGGGGACAAGCCTTCGCGAGGGCGCTGTAAACCCATCCCTGGGCGCTACCGACGCCCTGCGGCGCTCTCGCGTCCTGCTCCGCTCGCAGGGCCGGTGCTGGCCATCCATGGCCAGCCCGTTCGGAGCGGTGCTCCTCACCCATGGCGGAGGACCCTCGCTGCGCCTTGCCCCCGGGCCCGACGCTGGGAGGAAAGTCCCGAGCGGATTCAGTCAGCGCTGGAGAGCAGCCAGTCGTCCAGGCGCTGATGCACCTCCTCGAGGCCCTGCTTCTTGAGCGCCGAGAACAGCTGGACGCTCACCAGGTCCTCCCACTCACGCAGCCGCGAGCGCACCTGCTGCAGGGCATTCTTCGCGGCGCCGGCCTTCAGCTTGTCGGCCTTGGTCAGCAGGATGTGCACCGGCATGTCCTGGTCGTCGGCCCAGCCCAGCATCGTCTGGTCGAACTCGGAGAGCGGGTGGCGCACGTCCATGACCAGCACCAGGCCGCGCAGGGAGGCGCGCCGTTGCAGATAGTCCGCCAGGTGGCGCTGCCACTCGAGCTTGACCTGCTCGGGCACCTTGGCAAAGCCGTAGCCCGGCAGGTCGACCAGCCGGTGGTCGGTATCCTCGCCCAGGGAGAAGAAGTTGATCAGCTGGGTCCGGCCAGGCGTCTTGGAGGTCCGGGCCAGCGCCTTCTGGCGTGTCAGGGCGTTGATGGCACTGGACTTGCCGGCATTGGAGCGCCCGGCGAAGGCCACTTCGGCGCCGCCGTCGGACGGGCATTTCGCCAGGGTCGGCGCACTGATGAGGAAACGGGCGGCCTGATAGTTGAGTCGCGACATGGCGGGGAGTTCCTGACGTTGATCAAGGGTGCCGCGGCTTGCATTCCCGCAGCACGGGTGTTCCGTTATAATGCAGTGACTTTTGTCTGCGACCCGGGGCGCGCAAGTATACCACCGTGCTCCCTCCGGCAGCGACCGACCAGGGTGTGTCGACGGCTTCCGGCAGCGAGGCTTGCCCGGCAACTCTCGGGCGGCACCCAGGGTACGGACCGGTCAACAACGTAACGGCATAGTGGATTAGCGATGAGAAAGCTACTGGCAAGCCTGGCAATCACCATGAGCGCCGTCGGCGCCGCCCACGCGGACCTCCAGTCGGAGGCGGATGCCGCCGCCGGCCGTGAGAAGGCGCAGGCCTGCGCCGCCTGTCACGGCCAGGAAGGCATCAGTCCGTCCGGCGCCTTCCCCAACCTGGCCGGCCAGCAAGCCTCCTATCTCGCCAAGCAGATCATGGACATCCGCGACGGCAATCGCAACGTGCCGCAGATGGCCGGTCAGGTGGACAACTTCTCCGATCAGGACGCCTGGGACGTGGCCACCTACTTCGCCGATAAGGCGCCGGCCCTCGGCCAGGCGGACCCGGAGCCGGCCCTGGTCGAGCACGGCCGCGAGCTGTACCGGGCCGGCGACCTGGCCAAGGGACTGCCGGCCTGTGCCGCCTGCCACAGCCCGACCGGCCAGGGGATCGGCAGCGCCGGGTATCCGGCGCTGTCCGGCCAGAAGAGCGATTACGTGGTCTCGACCCTGCAGGCCTTCGCCGCCGGCGAGCGGGCCAACGACCCCAACGCCATCATGCGCGACATCGCCGCCCAGATGAGCGACCGTGACATGGAGGCCGTGGCCAACTACGTGCGCGGGCTGCACTGAGCGCAGCCCGGATCGCGTCGGCACGACCGGCATTCGACGAGGGCGGCCCAGGGCCGCCCTCGGCGTCTCCGGGAACCCGCGCGCCCGGCCACACTCCAACTCGGCGGTGCCGTGCCGACGGTGCCCCACCCTGGATCATGACTCACTCAAGGAGAGCCCCCTCATGTTCAAGTCCCTGATCGTCGCCCTGGCCGGCCTGGGCCTGTCCACGCTTGCCTCCGCCGCCAACCTGGTGGAAGGCGAGCACTACACCACCCTCGACGAGCCGGTGAAGACCCAGGTCGAGGAGGGCAAGATCGAGGTCACCGAGGCCTTCTGGTACGGCTGCCCGCACTGCTACAACCTGGAGGAGCCGCTCAACGCCTGGGTCGCGGAACTGCCCGAGGACGTGGTCTTCCAGCGCATGCCGGCCACCATGGGCGGCGCCTGGAACCAGCACGCCACCGCCTTCTACGCCGCCAAGCAGCTGGGCATCCAGGAGGACCTGCACGACGACTTCTTCGACGCCTATCATGAGCAGGGCCAGCGCCTGACCGAGGTCGAGGACATCGCGGCCTTCTTCAGCGACTACGGCGTCAGCGAGGAGGAGGCCAGCGAGGCACTGACCTCCTTCGGCGTCAAGTCCCAGGTCAACCAGGCCCATGCCCGCATGCGCAACATGCAGCTGATGGGGGTACCGGCGCTGATCGTCGATGGCCGCTATGTGGTGACCCCGAGCACCGCCGGCAGCCTCGACAACATGCCGCAGATCGCCGGCGCCCTGGTCGACAAGGTGCGCGAGGAACGGAAGGACTGACATGACTTCGTCGCTGGCCGATGCCAGATGGCCGCACCGCGAGCGCGACCACCTGAAACTGCTGACCTTCAACCTGCAGGTGGGCATCCAGACATCGGCCTACCATCACTACCTGACCCGCAGCTGGCAGCACCTGCTGCCCCACCCGCGACGCCTCAAGCGCCTCGACATGATGGGCGAGGTACTGGGGCGCTTCGACATCGTCGGCCTCCAGGAGGTCGACGGCGGCAGCTTTCGCTCCGGGCGGGTCAACCAGGTGGAGTACCTGGCCACCCGCGCCGGCTTTCCGCACCATTACCAGCAGCTCAACCGCAACCTGGGCCACCTCGCCCAGCACAGCAACGGGCTGCTGTCGCGGCTGCCACCCGCGCGGGTCGAGGAGCACAGCCTGCCCGGCACCCTGCCCGGCCGCGGCGCCATCCACGCGCGCTTCGGCGAGGGGCCCGATGCCCTGCACCTGTTCGTCGCCCACCTGGCGCTCAGCCACCGCGGCCGGGTGCGCCAGCTCGACTACCTCAGCGAGATCATTGCCCCGCTGCGTCATGTGGTGGTGATGGGCGACCTCAACTGCACCCCGGACCAGCTCCACGCCCACTCGCGGTTCCGCGACTCGCTGCCGCTGCACCCGGTGCGCCCGCCGCTGAGCTACCCGTCCTGGCAGCCGCGCCGGGCCCTGGACCATATCCTGCTCTCGGAGTCCCTGGAGGCCCACCGGGTCCAGGTGCTGGAGCACCTGTTCTCCGACCACCTGCCCGTGGCCATCGACGTCAGCCTGCCCGAGGCCTGCCAGGCCACCCTGGCCAAGGGGTAAGACCAATGTCGGCCCCCTCGTTGTAACAGACGATCAACGATTCCCGTATAGTCTGCTGGGGCCCCGCCGGCATCGCGGGGTCGCGTTTTCCTCTGCTGACACTGGAACCCCCTAGCGAGACTCCCCATGGCTGATTCCCGAGAGCTTCCCGGCGCCCTGGCCCGGCTCGACCGCTTCTCCGACTGGCTCGGCCGAAGCCTCTCCTGGCTGGTCCTGCTGATGATGCTGATCCAGTTCCTGATCGTGGTGCTGCGCTACGCCTTCAGCGTCAACAGCATCCCCATGCAGGAATCGGTGATGTACATGCACGCCACGGTGTTCATGCTGGCCGCGGCCTATACCCTGCGCCACGATGGCCACGTGCGGGTGGACATCTTCTATCGGGCCATGCCGGCGAAGCGCAAGGCGCTGGTCGACCTGCTGGGTCACCTCTTCCTGCTGATGCCGGTGATGATCTTCGTGATCCTCGTCAGCCTGGGTTACGTCGGCAAGTCCTGGCGCATCCTCGAGGGCTCGCCGGACTCCGGCGGGATCCCGGGGGTCTTCCTGCTCAAGACGCTGATCCCGCTGTTCGCCGGCCTGATGCTCCTGCAGGGCCTGGTCGAGGCCTGGCGCAACGTGCTGGTCATGACCGGGCGCCTCGCCCCCAAGGAAGAAGAAGAACACCACGAGGAGCACCTGTGATGCTGGAGTTCATGCCGCTGGTGCTGTTCGCCGTGATCTGCATCGTGCTGATGGCCGGCTACCCCGTCGCGCTGTCCCTCGCCGGCACCGCCCTGGCCTTCGCCGGCCTGGGCACGGGCCTGGAAGCCATGGGCCTCGACGCCCACTTCGATGCCGGCTACCTGTCGGCCTTCCCCAACCGCCTCTACGGCATCATGACCAACCAGACACTGCTGGCGGTGCCGCTGTTCGTGCTGATGGGCGTGCTGCTGGAGAAGTCGCGGGTGGCCGAGACCCTGCTCGAGGCCATGGCCCTGCTGTTCGGCTCGCTGCGCGGGGGGCTCGGCATCTCGGTGACCCTGGTCGGCATGCTGCTGGCCGCCTCCACCGGCATCGTCGGCGCCACCGTGGTGACCATGGGCCTGATGTCGCTGCCGACCATGCTCAAGCGCGGCTACAGCATGCCGCTGGCCACCGGCACCATCTGCGCCACCGGCACCCTGGGCCAGATCATCCCGCCCTCCATCGCGCTGGTGCTGCTGGGCGACGTGCTCTCCTCGGCCTACCAGCAGGCCCAGCTGTCCATGGGCATCTTCAGCCCCAAGACGGTGTCGGTGGGCGACCTCTTCATGGGCGCCCTGGTGCCGGGCCTGCTGCTGGTGGTGTTCTACATCGTCTACGTGGCGATCATCGCCTGGCTCAAGCCCGGCGCCGCACCGGCCGTCGACCGCCGCGACCTGATGGAGGAGCTCGGTCACGAGGGCGGCCTCGGCCTGCTGCTGCTCAAGGGGCTGGTCCCGCCCATCGTGCTGATCGTGGTGGTGCTGGGTTCGATCCTCGGCGGCTTCGCCACGCCCACCGAGGCCTCGGCCGTGGGGGCCTTCGGCGCGCTGATGCTGGCGCTGGCCTATCGCCGCCTGGACGTCACCACCCTCAAGGAGGCGCTGCACTCCACCGTCAACGTCACCACCATGGTGTTCCTGATCCTGATCGGCGCCGCGCTGTTCTCGCTGGTGTTCCGCGCCTATGGCGGCGAGCACCTGGTGACCGAGGTCTTCGAGAGCATGCCCGGCGGGGTGGTCGGCGCGACCCTGGTGGTGATGCTGGTGATCTTCCTGCTCGGCTTCATCCTCGACTTCATCGAGATCACCTTCGTGGTGGTACCGATCGTCGGGCCGATCCTGCTGGCCATGGGCCTGGATCCCATCTGGCTCGGCATCATGATCGCCATCAACCTGCAGACCTCCTTCCTCACGCCGCCCTTCGGCTTCGCGCTCTTCTACCTGCGCGGCGTGGCGCCGGACTCGGTGCCCACCGCGTCGATCTACCGCGGGGTCATCCCCTTCATCGTGCTGCAGCTCGGCATGCTGCTGGCGCTGTCCTGGTTCCCGGGGCTGGCCACCTGGCTGCCGGACCAGTTCTGACGCAGCGTGGAATCGGCCGCCCGGCCCGGCGGCAGCGGCCGTCTATAGTGACTCGACGCAGGCTTCACCGGGAGGGCGGATGCCCTCCCCTGCCGACCGGCCCGACGCGGGCCACTTCCCAACAAGGCACACAACGAGAGGGAATCGCATGCAACCGAAAGCACTCGCCATGGCCATCGGCGGCGCCACCGCCGGCCTGATGCTGGTCGCGGGCACCGCCCAGGCCCAGGACACCTACGAATGGAAGCTGGTGACCTCCTGGCCGAAGAACTTCCCCGGCGTGGGCCAGGGGCCCGAGCGGCTGGCCAAGCTGGTCGACGAGATGTCCGATGGCCGCCTGACCATCGAGGTGTTCGGGGCGGGCCAGCTGGTGCCCGGCTTCGAGGTCTTCGATGCCGTCGCCGAGGGCACCGCCGAGATGGGCCATTCCGCGTCCTACTACTGGAAGGGCAAGGCGCCGGCGGCGCAGTTCTTCGCCGCCGTGCCCTTCGGCATGAACGCCCAGGAGATGAACGCCTGGCTGCACTACGGCGGTGGCCTGGAGCTGTGGAACGAGCTGTACGACGACTTCGGGGTGGACGTCATGGCCGCCGGGGCCTCCGGCGTGCAGATGGGCGGCTGGTACAACAAGGAGATCGACTCCGTCGACGACCTCGAAGGCCTGAAGATGCGCATGCCGGGGCTCGGAGGCGAGGTGATGAGCCGCATGGGCGTGGCCATCGTCAACATGCCGGGCGGCGAGATCTTCACCTCCCTGCAGTCCGGCGCCATCGACGCCACCGAGTGGATCGGCCCCTACAACGACCTGGCCTTCGGCCTGCACCAGGCGGCGGACTACTACTACTATCCCGGCTGGCACGAGCCGACGGTGATGTTCGAGGCCATCGTCAACGAGGAGGCTTTTGCCGAGTTGCCGGCGGACCTGCAGGCGATCCTGCGCACCGCGGTGCGCGACGTGAACGCCGACGTGCTCGACGAGTACACCGCACGCAACAACGACGCCCTCGAGACGCTGATCAACGAGCACGACGTGGAACTGCGTCGCCTGCCGGACGACGTCCTGGCCCAGGCCAAGGAGCACTCCGCGGACGTGGTCGCCGAGCTCGCCGAGTCCAGCGAGATGGCCGGCAAGATCCATGACTCCTATCGCGCCTTCCAGGACAAGGTGGTGAACTACCACGCCATCTCCGAGCAGGCCTACTACAACGCCCGCAACCCCGAGGGCGCCCCCGCCAGCGGCGAGTGATCGCCGAGTGTCCCCGCGGCCCCGCGCGACGGGCCCGCGGGGGCCTTGCCCTCGCGCCGGCGCGGCTCAGCCGCCGGCCAGCACGCCGAGCCCTCGCACCCAGGCGATCATCGGCGCCGGATAGATGCCCAGCAGGATGGTCACCAGCGCCAGCCCCACCACCATCACGCCTCCGGCCCGCCCCCCCCAGTCCGCGGCGACGTCGCGGCGACGCATGCCCGGTTCCACCAGGTAGAGGGTGACCATCACCCGCAGGTAATAGTAGAGCCCGATGGCACTGCCCAGCACGATGCCGGCCACCAGCCACCAGCGCTGGGCCTCGACGCCCAGCGCCAGCAGGTAGAACTTGCCGATGAAGCCGGCGGTGAAGGGGATCCCGGCCAGCGACAGCAGGCTCACGGTCAGCACGCCGGCCAGGTAGGGGTGTCGCCAGAACAGCCCGCGATAGTGGTGCAGGGCGGCGGCATCCTCGCCGCCGTGGGGACTCGACAGCAGGGTCACCACGCCGAAGGCAGCGAGCGTGGTGACCAGGTAGGTGACCAGGTAGACGCCGCCGCTCTCCACGGCCAGGTCGCCGGCGACCACCAGCACCAGCATCAGGTAGCCGAAGTGGGCGATCGACGAGTAGCCCAGCAGGCGCTTGAGGTTGGCCTGGCGCAGGGCCAGCAGGTTGCCCACCAGCATGCTGGCCAGGGCCAGCCCCGCCAGGATGGCGCCCATGGCCTCGACCTGGAAGGCCGGGGCGGTCGTCACCAGGCGCAGGATCACCACGAAGACCGCCACCTTGCTCGCCGTGGCCAGGAAGGTCGCGGCGGGGCCCGGCCCGCCCTCGTAGACGTCCGGCGTCCACAGGTGGAAAGGCACCACCGACAGCTTGAAGCCCAGCCCCACCAGCATCAGGCCGGCCCCGGCCAGCCCCCAGGCCCCCGGCCGGTCGGCGAGGCCCGCGGTCAGGGCGGCCAGGTCCAGCTGCCCCGTCTGGGCATACAACAGCGCCATGCCGAACAGCAGGAAGGCCGAGGCCGCCGCGGAGAGCAGCAGGTACTTGATCCCGGCCTCCAGCGAGCGGCGCTCGTGGTAGGCATAGGCCAGCATCCCGTAGAGCGGCATCGACAGCAGCTCGAGGCCCAGGAACAGCGATGCCAGGTGGCGGCTCATGGCGAGCGCCATGGCGCCCGCGGCGGCACTCAGCAGCAGCAGGTAGAACTCCTCGCGGGCCCCGCGATAGTGCTCCAGGTAGGCGTGGCCGAGGGTGGTGCAGGCCAGCGCCGCGACCAGGATCAGGGCCGCCGCGAACAGCGCCAGGCCGTCGACCACCAGCAACGGGGTGGCCAGCGGCGCCACCCGCCAGGCCAGCGGCAGCACCGCCAGCGCCAGGCCGAGGCCGACCCCGGTGACCAGGGCCGTCGCGGCATGCTGGCGCCGCCAGGCGATGCCCAGCAGGACCCCGAGGAGGGTCGCGGCGACGATGGCCAGCGGCAACAGGGCGAGCAGCGCGGCCGGGGTCATGGGCGCGCCTCCCCGACCAGGGCCGGCAACGTCGCGCCGGCCTCGAACACCCGCTGGACCGCGCCCATGGCGTCCCCGGTGGTATCCAGCAACGGCTGGGGGTAGAGGCCGAACAGCAGCACCAGGGCCACCAGGCCGAGCATCATGGCGTACTCGCGGCGGTCGAGATCGGCCCAGCCGCCCTCGCCCCGGGGGGGACCGAAGTGCACCCGCTGCATCAGCAGCAGGGAGTAGATGGCGGCCAGCACCAGGCCCGCGCTGGCGACCACCACCACGCCGGGCGCCACCGGGAAGCTGCCGAACAGGATCATGAACTCGCCGACGAAGTTGGCCGTGCCCGGCATGCCCAGCGAGGCCACGGCGAAGCACAGGGTGAAGGCCGGCAGGCTGCCCAGGCGTCCCCACAGCCCCCCCATCTCGCGCATGTCGCGGGTGTGCAGCCGCTCGTAGAGCTGGCCGCTGAGGATGAACAGCCCGGCCGCCGAGAAGGCATGGGCCACCATCATCACCACCACGCCCTGCAGGGCCAGCGGGGTGCCGGCATAGATGCCGATCAGCACGAAGCCCATGTGGGCGATGCTGGTATAGGCGATCAGCCGCTTGATGTCCTGCTGGCCGCATGCCAGCAGCGCGCCGTAGATCACGCCGACCAGCCCCAGCCCCATGGCCACCGGGGCGAAGGCCTGGGAGGCCTCGGGGAACAGCGGCAGGGCGAAACGCAGCAGGCCGTAGGCGGCGGTCTTGAGCAGGATCCCCGCCAGGTCGACGCTGCCGGCGGTGGGGGCCTGGGCGTGGGCATCGGGCAGCCAGCCGTGCAGGGGCACCACCGGCAGCTTGACGGCGAAGGCGACGAAGAAGCCCAGCATCAGCCACATCGCCAGGCCATCGGAGAGCGGCGTCTCGCGCAGCACCGCATAGCTGAAGGAATACTCGCCGCTGTGGGCATGCTCGGCGAAGACCAGCCCGAGGATGGCCACCAGCATCAGCAGGCCGCTGGCCTGGGTATAGATGAAGAACTTGACCGCCGCCCGGATGCGGGTCCTGCCCGGGACGCCGCTGTGCCCCCACAGGGCGATCAGGAAGTACATCGGCACCAGCATCATTTCCCAGAAGAAGAAGAACAGGAAGAGGTCGATGGCCAGGAAGACGCCGACCACCCCGCCGAGGATCCACAGCAGGTTGAGGTGGAAGAAGCCCACCCGGACGACGATCTCCCGCCAGGAGCACAGCACCGCCAGCAGCCCGAGCAGGCTGGTCAGGGCGATCAGCACCAGCGACAGGCCGTCCAGCGCCAGGTGCACCTCGATGCCGAAGCGCGGGATCCAGGGGGCCCGCCACTCCAGCCCCCAGGCCGGGCCGGCCTCCACCTGCGGCAGGCGGTAGTCGCCGCCCCACCACAGCGCCAGGGTGATCGCCAGCTCGAGCGCCATGGCCGCCAGCGCCAGCCAGCGGGGCGCCCTCTCGCCGAAGCGCTCGGCCTGCCAGCACAGCAGGCCGGCGAGGAAGGGAATCAGGATCAGCCAGACCAGGGTCATGGGCGCGCTCGTCCTTCGCGTGATGGCATCACGTCATGCTCCTCAGTCGCCGACGGTCAGTCCCAGCAGGACCAGGGTCGCGCCGATCACCATGACGGTGGCATAGCGGCGCAGCCGACCGTTCTGGGTCCGTGACAGGCCGTGGTGCATCCACCCGGCCTGACCGGCGAGGCGCTGCCAGCCGGCGTCGATGGCATCGCCGTGCAGCCGGCGCACCAGCCCACGGTAGGGCCGTGCCAGGGCCGCCTCGAAGAGCGCATCGAAGCCCCAGGCGTGGTGCCACCAGCGCCACAGCCGGGCCCCCCAGCCCCGGGCGACGACGCGCCCGAGCCAGGCCCGACGCCAGCCCCACAGCCAGGCCCCCAGGGCGAGCCCTACCAGCGCCGTGGCCGCGGCGAGCGCCTCCAGCAGGCCATGGCCGCCATGGGCGTCCGCCCCGGGGCTCGCCGGGAACAGCCCCGCCAGGGGCGGGGTGATCCCGGCGCCGACGGCGGTCGAGAGCACCGCCAGCACCACCAGCGGCAGGCCATGCACCAGGCCCCGCCCCGGCCGGGCCTGGCGGGCGGCCTCGCTTCTCGGCTCGCCGTGGAAGGTCAGCACGATCAGCCGCAGGGTATACAGGGAGGTCAGCAGGGCCCCCAGCAGGCCGGCCAGCAGCAGGCCGCCGCGTCCCGCGGCCAGGGCCTGCCAGAGGATCTCGTCCTTGCTGTAGAAGCCGGCGCTGACCAGCGGCAGCGCGGCCAGGGCCGCCCCGCCGACCAGGAAGCCGGCGTAGGGCAGCGGCAGGCGCCGCCACAGCCCGCCGAGCCGGCGCATGTCCTGCTCGTGATGGCAGTTGACGATGACCGCCCCCGCCGAGAGGAACAGCAGCGCCTTGAAGAAGGCGTGGGTCATCAGGTGGAAGATCGCCGCCTCGAAGGCGCCCACGCCGAGGGCCAGGAACATGTAGCCGATCTGGCTCATGGTCGAGTAGGCCAGCACCCGCTTGATGTCGGTCTGCGCCAGGGCGGCGCAGCCCGCCATCAGCAGCGTCAGGCCGCCGATCACGCCGACCAGCAGCAGCACCGCCGGGGCCAGCACGAAGAGGCCATGCAGGCGCGCGATCAGGTAGACGCCGGCGGTGACCATGGTCGCCGCATGGATCAGTGCCGACACCGGGGTGGGGCCGGCCATGGCATCGGCCAGCCAGGTATGCAGCGGCAGCTGGGCCGACTTGCCGAGCGCCCCGCCCAGCACCAGCAGCGCCGCCAGCGAGGCCATGGGGTCGCCGCGTGTCCAGGCCTCGGGGGCCCGCTCCGTGAGCTCGGCGATGTCCAGGGTGCCCAGCTCGCGAAACAGCAGGAACAGGCCGAGGGCCAGGAAGACGTCGCCGATGCGCGTGACGATGAAGGCCTTGAAGGCCGCCCAGCCATTGGCGGCGGTCCGGTAGTAGTGGCCGATCAGCAGGTAGCTGCACAGTCCCACGCCTTCCCAGCCGAGGAACAGCAGCAGCAGGTTGTCGCCCAGCACCAGCAGCACCATGCTGGCCACGAACAGGTTCATGTAGGCATAGAAGCGCCGGCTGCCGCCCTCGCCGCTCAGGTACCAGGCGGCGAACAGGTGGATCAGGAAGCCCACGCCGGTGATGACGCCGAGCAGGGTCAGCGAGAGGCCATCCAGCCACAGGCCGATGGTCGGGCGGAAGTCGCCGACGGCGATCCAGGTCCACAGGGTCAGGCCGGCGGCGCCGTCCTCGACGAAGCGCAGCGCCAGCCCGGCGGTGACCAGGGCCGCCAGCCCCACGCTGGTTACCCCGACCCAGGCACAGGCCCGCTCGCCGGGGCCGCGGCGCCACAGCGCCAGCACCAGGGTGCCGGCCAGCGGCAGCAGGAAGGTCAGGGGCAGCAGCGCCATCGGGGCCTCCATCAGCCGCGCATCCGGTTGGCCGCATCGACATCCAGCGTGCGGAAGCGGTGCTGGAGCTGGATCAGCAGGGCCAGGCCCACGCTGGCCTCCGCCGCCGCCAGGGTGATCACCAGCAGGAACATGGCCTGGCCCTCGGGCTGTCCCCAGGCGGTCCCGGCGACGATGAAGGCCAGCCCGGCGGCATTCAGCATGATCTCCAGGCTCATCAGCACGAACAGCATATTGCGCCGCATCATCAGCCCCGCCAGGCCCAGGGCGAACAGGATCGCCGCCAGCGCCAGGCCGTGCGCCATGGGGATGCCGCTCATCAGCGCTCCTCCCCCGGCGCCGTGCCGGCGCCGTCCCGGCTCGCCAGGCGGCCCACATGGGAGGCGGTGACCAGGGCCGCCAGCAGCAGCAGCGCCGCCAGCTCCACGGCGATCAGCCAGGGACCGAACAGCGTCATGCCCACCGCCTTGGCGGTCAGCAGCTCCCCCGCGATGGCCCGCCCGCCGCCGCCCCGCCAGAGGTCGAAGGCGAGCACGCCCAGCAGCAGCCCGGCCAGCAGCGCCGGCCCCAGCCAGGTCGACGGCCGCAGCCAGGCGCGCTCCTGGGCGACGGCGGCACCGCCGAGGTTGAGCATCATCACCACGAAGACGAACAGCACCATGATCGCGCCGGCATAGACGATGATCTCCAGGGCCCCGGCGAAGGGCGCGCCGAGGGCGAAGAACACCATCGCCACGCTGATCAGCGAGACGATCAGGTAGAGCAGGGCGTGCACCGGGTGGGTGTGGGTGATGACGCGCAGCGTCGCCAGGATGGCGACCAGACCACTCAGGTAGAAGGCGAGTTCCATGGCAATCTCCCGTGGTGGGTGGCGGTGGCTCACGGCAGCAGGGTCCTGACGTCCACCGGGTCCCGCTCGTCGCTGGCCTGGCCCTTGCCCTTCCCGGCGATCGCCAGGCCCGCCACCCTGTAGAAATGGTAGTCGTGATCCTTGCCGGGCCCGTCGATCAGCAGGTCGGCCTTCTCGTAGACCAGCTCCTGTCGCCGGTACTCGCTCATCTCGAAATCGGGGGTCAGCTGGATGGCCGAGGTGGGGCACGCCTCCTCGCACATCCCGCAGTAGATGCAGCGCGAGAAGTTGATGCGGAAGGTCTCGGGGTACCAGCGCCCATCGTCCTTCTCGCCCTTCTGCAGGGCGATGCAGTCCACCGGGCAGGCCACCGCGCAGAGGTTGCAGGCCACGCAGCGCTCCTCGCCGTCCGGGTCCCGGGTCAGCACGATGCGCCCCCGGTAGCGGGGCGGCAGGTAGACCGCCTCCTCCGGGTAGTTGACCGTCTCGCGTCGGCGGAAGCCGTGCATGAAGATCATGTACAGCGTCCTGAGCTGCGATCCGGTGCCCTTGATCAGCCACATCAGCATCGTCTTTGCTCCTCTCAGGTCGGCGTGGCGAGCAGGATCGCCGCCCCGGTCACCAGCAGGTTGACCAGGGTCAGCGGCAGGCAGACCTTCCAGCCGAAGCGCATCACGCCGTCGTAGCGCGGCCGCGGCAGGGCCGCGCGCAACAGGATGAACAGCATCACCAGGACCAGCGTCTTGAGTGCGAACCACAGCCAGGGCGGCAGCCAGGGGCCCAGCCAGCCGCCCAGGAAGAGCGTCACGATCAGCGCCGAGACCAGCAGGATGCCGATGTACTCGCCGATGAAGAACATCCCGAACTTCATGCTGGCGTACTCGATGTGGTAGCCGTCGGCCAGTTCCTGCTCGGCCTCGGGCTGGTCGAAGGGGTGGCGGTGGGTCACCGCGATGCCGGCGACCAGGAAGGTCGCGAAGCCGAGGCACTGCGGCAGGATGAACCACAGCCCCTGCTGGGCGGCGACGATCTCGCGCAGGTTGAAGGAGCCGGCCATGGCCACCACGCCCATCAGCGCCAGGCCCATGAACACCTCGTAGGACAGCGTCTGCGCCGAGGCCCGCATGGCGCCGATCAGCGCATACTTGTTGCCGCTCGACCAGCCGCCGAGCAGCACCGCATAGACGTTGATGCCGGCCATGGCGAGGAAGAACAGCAGGCCGATATGCCAGTCCGCCACCCCCCAGCCGGGGGTGAAGGGGATGATCAGGAACGACAGCAGCAGCGACGCCATGGCGATGGCCGGTGCCATCACGAAGAGGCCGCGGTCGGCGAAGGGCGGGATCCAGTCCTCCTTGAAGAAGAGCTTGAGCGTGTCGGCGACCAGCTGCAGCGAGCCGGCCGGCCCCACCCGGTTGGGCCCGTAGCGGTCCTGCCACCACCCCAGCAGGCGCCGCTCGGCCACCGTGAGCACCGCCCCCAGCAGCACCGCCCCGAGCAGGATCACCAGGGCCTGGAGCATGGCGACGAGCACCGCGACGACCTCGGGAGTGAGCGGGATCATGGCCGCCTCCCCTCGCCGGCCGGCTCGAGCCGCCCCCACTGGCCGGTGGCGAGGCCCGGCACCAGGCCGGCCGGTACGCCCACCAGGCCGGGCGCCAGCCCGGCCGAGCAGGACAGCGGCAGGCTCAGCCGTCCGCCCGGGGTGACCAGCGCCAGCCGGTCGCCCTCGGCGATCCCCAGCCGGGCGGCATCCACCGCCGCCAGCTGCAGCGCCGGAGCCGCCGCCCGGGCCGCGATCATCGGCGCCCGCCGCGAGGTCTCCTCGCCGCCGAACAGCCGTGGCAACACCACCAGCTGCCACTCGGCGTCACGCCGGACGAAGCCCGCCGCAACGATCCTGGCGTAGGCGTAGCCACCGGGCACGGGACCCAGCAGGCGCCGCCCGGGATCGCCGGCACGCAGATGGCCGCCGACCTCGTCGGTGAACTTGTTCCAGGCCTGGGGGGAGTTCCAGCCCGGGGCCCAGGCGAAGGCGTTCTCCTGCTGCGGTCGCCCGGCGCCGGCATAGCCCTCCATGGAGAAGGCGAAGGGCGAGTCCGGGTCCTGCGGCGGGCGCGGCTCGCCGACCGCCAGGTGGGCCCGCAGCGCGGTGCGGCCGCTGTAGCGGTGCGGGGCGCGGGCCTGACGCAGCCCCTGGACGCGGTGGTCGGCGTGGTCCGCGGCCTCGACGATGGCCGACAGCGCCGGATGGTGGCGGGCACAGTGGCGGGTCTCGTCGTCGAGCCGGGTCTGCCCGACCCGGCGGCGCTGCACCGTCCCCTGCAGGGCGTGCAGCCAGCGCCAGCTCTCGCGGATGCGGCTCTCGGGACGCAGCACGCGCGGCTCGAACACCTGGAAGAAGCGCTGGGCGCGGCCCTCCAGGCTGACCAGGGTGCCGTCGCCCTCGGCGAAGCTCGCCGCCGGCAGGCCGAGCCCGGCCCGGGACCAGACGGCGGTGCGCTGGTGATCCAGCACCACCAGGGTGGCGAGGGCATTCAGGGCGGACTCGAGCCGCTGGCCGGGCAGCCGGGCATGCAGGTCGTTCTCGAGCACCACCAGGGCGTCGGCGCGCCCCGCCTCGATCTCGTCGAGGGCCCACTCCAGCGGCTGGCCGCCGAGCATCGCCACCCCGGTGCTGTTGGCCTCGGCGCGGATCAGGCTGAGACCGCCCGGGCGGGCCCGCCGGGCCAGGGCCCGGGCGACGTTGCCGGCCGCCTCGAGCACCGCCGTCGAGCCCAGGGCATCGCCGCTGACCACCAGCGGACGCTCGGCGGCGAGCAGGGCCGCGGCGATGCGCCGGGCATCGGCCGCCAGCTCCGGGGCGAGGCTCGTCACCTCCGGCGCCGCGGGATCCAGGGCATGGGCCACGGCGGCGCCCAGGCGGGCGATGTCGTCCGGGGCCAGGGCCCAGCGGCCGGCCGCGATGGCGTCCAGGCCGGTCGCGGCCGGGTAGGCGATGAACAGCGGATGGCGCCGGTCCTGGGCCAGGGTCTTGACCGCCTCGGCGTTCCAGGCCGGAATGCCGCGCTGCGCGGCCAGCGCCTCGCGACGGCCGAGCGCCGCCTGGCGCAGCGAGAGCCCCAGCCGGGCGGCACGCTGCAGGGGATCCTCGCCGAGCACCAGCACCGCGTCATGGGCCTCGATCCCGCGCAGGCTCGGGGTCGGCAGCCCGCACTCCCGCTGGAGCCGGGCCATGGTCGCCAGGCAGGCCGCTTCGGCGGCGGTGACGCCGAGCGAGAAGTGCTCCGCCCCGACCAGCTCGCGCAGCCGATGGTTGCTCTCCAGGCTGGCCCGGGGGGAGCCGATGCCGATCACCCGGCGGGCGCTGCGCAGCCGGTCGCCCGCCCGGTCCAGGGCGGCATCGACCTCCAGGGTCACGGCGGCCGCCCCCGGGGCCTCGCGCCACTCGGGCAGCCGTGGGCGGTCGTCGCGATTGACGTAGCCGTAGCCGTAACGCCCGCGATCGCAGAGGAAGAAGCGGTTGATCTCGCCGTGGTAGCGGTTCTCCACCCGGCGCAGCTCGCCGTAGCGCTCGCCGGGACTGATGTTGCAGCCCACCGCGCACTGGTGACAGACGCTCGGGGCGAACTGCAGGTCCCACTTGCGGGTGTAGTGATCGCCCGGCGGGCGGTCGGTGAAGACGCCGGTGGGACACACCTCGCTGAGGTTGCCGGCGAAGGGGCTCTCCAGCGGGCCGTCGCGGTGGCGCCCGAAGTAGATGTTGTCGCCGGCGCCGAAGGCCCCCAGGTCCTCGCCGCCGGCATGGTCGCGATAGAAGCGCACGCAACGGTAGCAGGTGATGCAGCGATTCATCTCGTGACCGAGGAAGGGCCCCAGGTCCTGGTTGCGGTGGGTGCGCTTGGTGAAGCGGTAGCGTCGCCGGGCATGGCCGGTCATCACCGTCATGTCCTGCAGGTGGCAATGTCCGCCCTCATCGCACACCGGGCAGTCGTGGGGATGGTTGAGCATCAGCCACTCGATGACCCCGCGCCGGAAGTCCCTGGCCTCGGCGTCGTCGATCGACAGCCGGGTGCCGTCGGCGGCGGGGGTCATGCAGGCCATCACCAGGCTGCCCTGCTCGTCGTCGGCATCGCGGTACTGCTTGACCGCGCACTGCCGGCAGGCCCCCACGCTGCCGAGCGCCGGGTGCCAGCAGAAGTACGGCAGGTCGAGGCCCAGCGACAGGCAGGCGGCGAGCAGGTTGTCGTCGCCGTCGACCCGGTAGGCCTGGCCGTCCACGTGGATCATCGCCATGCTCGGCCCTCCTCGCCGACGGCCCGCGGCGTGCGGGAGGGCGCCACGCCGGCTTCGAACTCGTCGCGGAAGTGAGCCAGGGCACTGGCCAGCGGCATCGCCGCCCCCGGGGCATGGGCGCAGAAGGTCCGGCCGGGGCCGAGGTCCCGGGCCAGGTCCTCGAGCAGCTCGACATCGCCCGGCGCGCCCTCGCCGCGCTCCAGGGCCGCCAGCAGCCTCACCGTCCAGGGCAGGCCATCGCGGCAGGGCGTGCACCAGCCGCAGGATTCCCGGGCGAAGAAGGCCTCGAGGTTGCGCAGCAGCGGCACCAGCGGCTGGTCGTCGGGCACCACCGTCAACAGGCCGGTGCCCAGGCGGCTGCCGGCGCCGCCGATGGTGTCGAAGTCCAGCGCCAGCGAGAGGTGCTCCGGCAGCAGGAAGCCGGTGCTCGCGCCGCCGGGCAACCAGGCCTTGAGGCGGCGCCCGTCGCGCAGGCCGCCGGCGCGCTCCAGCAGCTCGCCGGCGGGCGTGCCCATGGGCAGCTCCCAGAGTCCCGGCCGGGCGACCCGGCCCGAGACCCCGTACAGCTTGGTGCCGCCGTCCTCGCTGAGCGACCCGGACAGCGCCTGGTACCAGTCGGCGCCGTGGCGCATCACCCCCGGCACGTTGCACAGCGTCTCGACGTTGTTGACCACGGTGGGCTTGCCCCAGGCCCCGGACTGGCCGGGAAAGGGCGGCTTGGCCCGGGGATTGGCGCGATGTCCCTCCAGGGAGCTGATCAGCGCCGTCTCCTCGCCGCAGATGTAGCGCCCGGCGCCGGTATGCAGGGCGATGTCGAAGTCGAAGCCGCTGCCGGCGATGTCGGGACCCAGCCAGCCGGCGTCGCGGGCCTCCTCGAGGGCCAGGGCGAGGGCGCCGGCGGCCTCGCGGTACTCGCCGCGCAGGAAGATGTAGCCCTGCCGCGAGTGATTGGCGAAGCCGCCGAGGATCATCCCCTCGATGAGCAGGTGGGGCAGCTGCTCCATCAGCACGCGATCCTTGAAGGTCCCGGGCTCCATCTCGTCGGCGTTGCACACCAGGTAGCCCCGCGGCAGGTCGCCGCCGGTCAGGGTCAGGCTCCACTTGGTGCCGGCGGAGAAGCCGGCCCCGCCGCGGCCACGCAGGTTGGCCGCCTTCAGGGTGGCGATCACCGCGTCGGGCGTCTGCTCGCCGAGCACCTCGCGCACCGCGGCGTAGCCGTCCCCGGCGAGGTAGTCGTCGAGCGCAACCCGCCGGCCATCCTCGCGCAGCCGCCAGGTCAGCGGATGGGTCTCGGCGCGGCGCTCGGTGGGCGCCTGGCGCAGCCGGCTGTGGTAGCGGGGCGCGACGCTCATGGATAGGCCTCCAGCAGATCGTCGAGGTCGTCGGGGACCAGCGGGCCAAAGGTGTCGTCGTCGATCATCAGCGCCGGGGCGCCGTCGCAGGCGCCCAGGCAGCACACCGGCAGCAGCGTGAAGCGGCCGTCCGCGGTGGTCTGGCCCAGGCCGATCGACAGCCGTTCCTCCAGGGCGGCCCGCAGCTCGGCGAAGCCGCACAGGAAGCAGGAGCTGCTGTCGCAGACCAGGATCACGTGGCGGCCCACCGGCCGGCGGAAGATCAGGCTGTAGAAGGTCGCCACGCCTTCCACCTCGGCGACGCCGATGCCCAGCGCCTCGGCAATCGCCGGGATGGCGCCGTCGGGCACCCAGCCGTGGCGGCGCTGGACGATCTTGAGCGCCTCGATGCAGGCCGCCTGGGGCTGCTCGTAGTGGTCGCGCTCGCGGCGCATGGCCCGGCGGTCCGCGGCATCGAGCACGAAGCCGTCGCCGTCGGAGGCGATGGGGGCACGGGGCGGGGGTGTCGGGGTCTCTGGCATGATCAGCGGTCCACGTCGGCCATCACGAAGTCGATGCTGCCCAGGTGGGCGATCAGGTCCGGCACGAAGCCGCCGCGCATCAGCGCCGGGATCTGCTGCAGGTGAGGAAAGCTGGGCGTGCGGATCCGGGTCCGGTAGCTGGTGGTGCCGCCGTCGCTGGTCAGGTAGTAGCCATTGATGCCCTTGGTGGCCTCGACCATCGCCAGCGACTCGCCGGGGGGCAGCACCGGCCCCCAGGAGACCTGCAGGAAGTGGGTGATCAGGGTCTCGATATGCATGAGCATGCGCTCCCGGGGCGGCGGCGTGGTCAACGGATGGTCGGCCTTGTAGTCGCCGGCGGGCATGTGGTCGATGCACTGCTGGAGGATGCGCAGGCTCTGGCGCATCTCCTCGATGCGCAGCCGGCCGCGATCGAAGGCGTCGCCGCGGCTGCCCAGGGGCACCTCGAAGTCGAACTGCTCGTAGCCGGAATAGGGGCGGCGCTTGCGCAGGTCAAAGTCCAGCCCGGTGGCCCGCAGGTTGGGGCCGGTCACGCCCCAGGCCAGGGCCTCCGCGCTGTCGAAGGCGGCCACGTCGCGGGTACGTTCGCGGACGATGGCGTTGTCCATCATCGCCCGGTCGTATTCCCGGAGCCGCTTCGGCATCCAGTCGACGAAGCCCTGCATCAGGCTATCCCAGCCCCGCGGCAGGTCCTGGGCGACGCCGCCGATGCGATACCAGGCCGGGTGCATGCGAAAGCCGGTGATCGCCTCGATGACCTCGTAGGCCTTCTGGCGATCGGTGAAGGTATAGAACACCGGCGACATGGCCCCCAGGTCCTGGAGGTAGGTCCCCAGGAACAGCAGGTGGCTCGAGATGCGGAACAGCTCGGCCATCATCACGCGGATGGTCGCCACCCGCGCCGGCACCTCGATGCCGGCCAGCGTCTCCACCGCGAGCACGTAGGGCAGGTTGTTCATCACCCCGCCGGTGTAGTCGATGCGGTCGGTGTAGGGGATGAAGCTGTGCCAGGTCTGGCGCTCGGCCATCTTCTCGGCGCCGCGATGGTGGTAGCCGATGTCCGGCACGCAATCGACGATCTCCTCGCCGTCGAGCTGCAGGATGATGCGAAAGGCCCCGTGGGCCGAGGGGTGGTTGGGGCCGAGATTGAGGAACATGAACTCGGTGTCCTCGCGCTGGCGGCGCATGCCCCAGGCCTCGGGGTCGAAGCGCAGGGCCTCCTGCTCGCGCTGCTGGCCCGCCACGGTCAGGGTGTAGGGATCGAACTCGGTGGCGCGGGCCGCGTGGTCCTTGCGCAGCGGGTGGCCCTGCCAGGTCGGCGGCATCAGCAGCCGCGTCAGGTGCGGGTGCCCGCTGAAGCGGATGCCGAACATGTCCCACACCTCACGCTCGTACCAGGCCGCGTTGGGGAACACCTCGACACAGCTGGGCAGTTCGAGGTCGGCGGCGTCCAGCGCCACCTTGAGCATCACATCGCGGTTACTCGCCACCGACAGCAGCTGGTAGAAGACCGTGAAGTCCGCCGCCGGCAGGCCATCGCGATGATCGCGCAGGCGCTCGTCCACCGCCGAGAGGTCGAACAGCATGGCGAAGGACGCCGGCGGGTCGCGCAGCGCCGCCAGGGCCTCGAGGAGGCAGCCCCGCTCCAGCCACAGCACCGGCATGCCGGTCTGGCTCGCCGGCTCGACCCACACGCGGTCGCCGAAACGCTGCCTGAGGGCCTCGACGGCGGGGTCGGCCTCGCTGCGACTCGATGGCGACGCGACGCGCATGGCGGGGGATCCTCCCGTCTCGGTGATGGGCTGGCCGTCGGCTCAGATGCCGTCCGGCGAGCGCAGCTCGGTGGCCTGGATGCGCTGCTCCCGCCAGCGCTCGCGCTGGGAGGGCATCTCGGCCCGGTAGACGCCCTGGTCGCCGACCACCCAGGACAGCGGGCGCCGCTCCTGCTGAATCGCCTCCTGGAGCAGCATCAGGCCCTGCAGGAAGGCCTCGGGGCGCGGCGGGCAGCCCGGCACATAGACGTCCACCGGCAGGAACTTGTCGACTCCCTGGACCACCGAGTAGATGTCGTACATGCCACCGGAATTGGCGCAGGAGCCCATCGAGATCACCCACTTGGGTTCGAGCATCTGGTCGTAGAGCTGCTGGATCACCGGCGCCATCTTGAGGAAGCAGGTCCCGGCGATGACCATGACGTCGGCCTGCCGCGGCGAGGCGCGGATGACCTCGGCGCCGAAGCGGGCGATGTCGTGGGGGGCGGTGAAGGCCGTGGTCATCTCCACGTAGCAGCAGGACAGGCCGAAGTTGTAGGGCCACAGCGAGTTCTTGCGCCCCCAGTTGACCGCCGAGTGGAGGATCTCCTCGAGCCGGCCGGTGAAGACGCTGCGGTGCACCTGGTCGCGCAGGGGATCCGCGGTCGAGCGGCGCTCGCCCAAGGGGTAGCGGGCGCCATCGGGCGGCTCGTCCGCCTCGGCGCGCGTCAAGGTGTACTGCATCGGGCACCTCCCTCGGCCCGGCCGCCTGGCCGGGTCATGGCGACATCATGGAACGGATCAGGCGTCGGGCCGGCGCGCCGGGGCGGAGCGGCCCCGTCCCTTCGGCGCCCAGTCCAGCACTCCCACCCGGCTGTCGTAGAGCAGTCCGGCCAGCAGCACAACGATGAACAGCGCCGCGGCCCAGAAGCCGGCCCAGCCCACCTCGCGCACCGATACGGCCCAGGCGAACAGGAAGACGGCCTCGATATCGAAGATCACGAACAGCATCGCGACCAGGTAGAACTTGACGGAGAAGCGGTGACGGGCGCTGCCGACGCCGGTCACGCCGGACTCGAAGGGGAGCGTCTTGCTGGGGCCGCGGCTGCGGCCGCCGAGCAGGCTGGAGAGACCCATCATCAGGGCACAGAGGGTCGCCACGGCGAGCACGAAGAGCCCGATGGCCCAGTGCTCGGCAACCAGTGCTGTGGCGTCTTGCTCCATGACAGGCCCCTCGCCGCCGGATCCCTGGCCGGCCACTCAGCGCCGGCCCCGATCGCTCATCGCGGCCTGCCGTCGCCCGGCGTGGCCGCGCCGTATCGACAAGCCTAGAAGATGCTCGGGGTTTTGTGCGAGGCCGGAACGCGCCTCATGCTCGGCACAGCGGCGCCAGCCAGGCCTCGGCGAGCCACAGCACGAGGCCGTAGCGGCCGCCCTTGGCGACGACGATCAGCGCCGCCGCGCGCCACCAGGGCAGGCGGAAGATCCCGGCCAGCACGGTGAGCGGATCGCCGAGCACCGGGGCCCAGGCCAGCAGCAGGCTCCACTCGCCGTAGCGACGGTACCAGCGCTCGCCGCGCGCCAGCCCCCGCGGCGAGACGGGGAACCAGCGTCGCCCCTGGAAGTGGCGCGCATAGCGCCCCAGGGCGACGTTGATCAGGCTGCCCAGGCCGTTGCCGGCGGTGGCCACCGCCCACAGCGCCAGCCAGCTCGGGTCCTGGCACCACTGCCGGGCCAACCAGACCTCCGAGCCGCCGGGCAGCAGGGTGGCGCTGGCCAGCGCCACCAGGAACAGGCTCAGCATGGCCGAGTCCCGGCTCGCTGCAGTATGCTGAGCGTCGATTCACGACGACAAGCTGACAAGACGATGTCCTCCATTCCCCATACCCTGACCATCGCCGGCTCCGATCCCTCCGGCGGCGCCGGCCTGCAAGGCGATCTCAAGACCCTCTCGGCGCTGGGCACCTATGCGACCAACGTCATCACCGCGGTGATCGCCCAGAACACCCGGGGCGTGGCCGCGGTGCACCCGGTCCCGGCACCGCTGATCGCCGAGCAGCTCGACAACCTGCTCGAGGACGTGCGCATCGATGCGGTGAAGATCGGCATGGTCGCCGACCGCGAGGTGGCCGAGACGATCGCGGCGGCGCTGCGCCGCCATCGGCCACGCTGGATCGTGCTCGACCCGGTGATGGTGGCCAAGAGCGGCGACATCCTGGTGGATGCCGCCGGCATCGCCGCGGTGCGCGATGTGCTGGTGCCGCTGGCCGACGTCATCACCCCCAACCTGCCCGAGGCCGCGGTGCTGCTCGACACCGAGGCCCCGCGCAGCCCGGACGCCATGGAGGCCATGCTGCCCGCCCTGCAGGCCCTGAAGGCGCCCTACGTGTTGCTCAAGGGCGGCCACCTGAGCGGCGAGAGCTGCCCGGACCTGCTGGCCACGCCCGCGGGCAGCGCCTGGCTGGAGGCGCCCCGCATCGCCACCGACAACCTGCACGGTACCGGCTGCGCGCTGTCCTCGGCCATCGCCGCCCGCCTCGCCCACCTGCCACCGGAGGCCTCGGGCGAGGCCATCGCCGAGGCCATCGGCGAGGCCAAGCGCTGGCTGCATGCCGCCCTCGAGGCCAGCCGGCGCCTGGCCGTGGGCCATGGCCGGGGCCCCGTGCATCACTTCCACGCCTGGTGGTAGCGCGTCCGGCTTGCGCGCCGCGCCGGGGCCGCCCATGCTGAGACGGTGCTCTCCGGCGTCCTGAGGGTTGTGCCATGTCCCGCACCCTGCTGTTTGCCTGCGATCTCTCCGCCGAGAACCGCGCCGCCTTCGCCCGGGCCATCCGCCTGGCCAACCAGACCGGCGCCCGCCTCGACATCGTCCACGTGCTCGACCCCTACCTGCCGCGGCGGGTGCTGCACGACCTCGAGGAGGCGGTGGTGGCAGACATCGCCGCCACCCTGACCGACATCCGCGAGGACTACGCCCTGGACGAGCCGGCCAGCCTGATCCAGACGGTGGCCGGCGAGCCCTATGCCGAGATCATCCGCGAGGCCCATGAGCGCGCGGCCGACATGATCATCCTCGGCGCCCATCGCAAGCGCGGCCAGCCCGACCTGGTCACCGGCACCACCCTGGCCCGGGTGCTGCGCAGCGCCCCCTGCCCGGTGCTCTCGGTCAGCCACCCGCCCACCCAGGAATGGCAGGATATCCTGGTGCCGGTGGACTTCTCGCTGACCTCCCGACATACCCTGCGCGAGACCCTCAAGCGCTTCCCCGACGGCCGCCTGACCCTGCTGCATGCCTGGAACATCCCCGGCGAGCGCGAACTGGGCTCCGATACCGACTACGCCCGCTGGCGGGATCACGAGGTGGAGCAGCTGCGCCGCCACCTCGAGCAGGAAACCGAGCAGCTGATGAGCGAGCTCGATGATGTCCCCGACCTGGAGCTGGTGCTGGAACAGGGCGATCCCCTCGACGTGCTGATGACCCACCTGCGCCGCCAGCCACCCGACCTGCTGGCCCTGGGCAGTCGCGGCCAGCTCGGCCGCCACAGCCAGATCACCGAGCGGCTGCTGGCCGAACCCCACTGCGACATCATGCTCTGCCGCGCCTGGTAGCGACGGCCGAAAGCTATACAGAACTTCTACACAAAGGCAATGTCTTTAGAGGATACCATCCCCGCTGTGGAGGTGTCCCATGCCCACCGACCGCGCCGCGCTGCCCCGCCTGCTGGCCGTGCTGATCCTCGCCGCGGCCCCCCTTTACGCCCTGGCCAATGCCGTGGAGGTCAAGGGCGTGCGCTTCGACCGCACCCTGGAGGCCCAGGGCCAGAGCTACCGGCTGATCGGCCACGGTCTGTTCCGCTACATGATCTGGGACGCCTATGCCGGCGCCTACTACCAGGCCGAGGGCTATCCCCGGCCCGCCCCCCAGTCGCCGGTACCGAGGCGACTGGAGCTCGCCTACTTCCATGCCATCGAGGCCGCCGACTTCGCCGAGGTCACCCGCGACACCCTCCGCGACCAGCTGGGCGAGGCGGCCTTCCGCGAACTGCGCCCGGCGCTGGCGACCTTCAACCGCCACTACCGCGACGTGACCCCCGGGGATCGCTATGCCCTGAGCTGGACCGGCGAGACGCTGACCCTGGCCCTGAACGGCGAGCCCCTCTATGCCCGGGCGGAGCCGGCGCTCGCCGAGGCCTTGTTCGGCATCTGGCTCGGCGAGGCGCCCCTGGGCGAGGACTTCCGCGACGCCCTGCTGGGGCGCTGAACCCGGGCCATGCTAGGCTCCCGGGCTTCAGACAGAAAGGGAGCCCAGCATGAAAGCCCTGATCCAGCGCGTGCGCCATGCCAGCGTGACCGTGGACGGTCGCGAGGCCGGCGCCATCGACCACGGCCTGCTGGCCCTGATCGGCGTCGAGAAAGGCGACGACGAGCCCCAGGTCGAGCGCCTGCTGCACAAGCTGCTGCACTACCGGGTGTTCGGCGACGCGGACGGCAAGATGAACCGCAACCTGCAGCAGGTCGATGGCGGCCTGCTGCTGGTCTCCCAGTTCACCCTGGCCGCCGATACCCGCAAGGGGCTGCGCCCCAGCTTCTCCAGCGCCGCCCCGCCCGCCGAGGGGGAGCGACTGTTCGCGTTGCTGGTGGCGAGGGCACGGGCCGCCTGGCCGAGGGTGGCCACCGGCGAGTTCGGTGCCGACATGCAGGTGGCGCTGGTCAACGACGGCCCGGTGACCTTCCTGCTGGAGAGCCACTGACCCCGACCTTGGTCGTAGGCATATAAAATGGAAATGGGTTGCATGGGGTGGAAAAAGTACACAGGATAGATTGTGTACAAAAACAAGTGGTGATTGTCTCCATGTCTAGCCCCCGCAACAGCACATCCGTCTTCGAGTTCCAGGGACGGCCCCCGCTGGCCCGTGCCCTGCCCCTGTCGCTGCAGCACATCCTGGCGATGATCATGGGCACCGTGACCGTGCCCATCATCGTCGCCGGTGCCGTGGGCGCCTCGCTCGGCGACACCATGGGACTGATCCAGATCTCGCTGCTCGCCTCCGGGGTCTCCACGCTGCTCCAGCTCTACGGCATCCGCCGCTTCGGGGCCCGCCTGCCGACCATCTTCGGCGTGGGCTTCGCCTATGTGCCGACGCTCACCGCCGTGGGCGCCCAGTACGGCCTCGAGGGGATCCTCGGCGCCCAGGTGATCGGCGGAGTGGCGATGATCCTGGTCGGCATGGGCATCCAGCACATCCGCCACTTCTTCCCGCCGGTGGTGGCCGGGACCGTGGTGCTGGTGATCGGCCTGTCGCTCTACGACATCGCCATCAACTACATGGCCGGCGGCATCGGCCAGGCCGGCTACGGGGAACCGCGGCACTGGCTGGTGGCGGGGGTGACCCTCGGCGTGGTGCTGGTCATCTCGCAGTTCGCCCGTGGCTTCCTCAAGCTCTCGGCGATCATCTGCGGCATCCTGGTGGGCTACGGCCTGGCCCTGGCGCTGGGCATGGTGGACTTCTCGCCGGTCCGCGAGGCCGCCTGGTTCAGCGCCCCGCGGCTGCTGCCCTTCGAGCTGACCTTCCATCCCGCGGCGATCGTCTCGCTGGTGATCATCTGCGTGATCAACTCGGTGCAGACCATCGGCGACCTCTCGGCCACCACGGTGGGCGGCATGGACCGCGAGCTGGGCCGCCAGGAGCTCTCCGGCGGCCTGCTGGGCAATGGCCTGTGCACCACCGTGGGCTCGCTGTTCGGCGCCCTGCCCACCGCCTCCTACAGCCAGAACGTCGGCATCGTGGCGATGACCAAGGTGATCAGCCGCACCGTGCTGGCCCTGGCGGCGGGCTTCATGCTGCTGGCGGGACTGGTGCCCAAGTTCGGCGCGGTGATGACCACCATTCCCTACCCGGTGCTGGGCGGGGCCACCATCACGGTGTTCGGCATGATCACCATGACCGGCATCCAGCTGCTGACCCGGGACGAGCTGTCGTCGCGCAACATCACCATCGCCAGCCTGGCCCTGGCGCTGAGCCTGGGCATCTATGCCGCGCCGGAGGCGATCGCCGGCTTCCCGGAGATGGTGCGGCTGGTCATCGGCGGCTCGCCGATCGTGGTGGCGGCGCTGGTCGCGATCACCCTGAACCTGATGCTGCCCCGCAAGAGCCTCGCCGACGAGCGCCGCGAGCGCGAGGCCATCGCCGCGCAGATGCAGGCATCGCCCGACGCGACGGGCGGCACGCCGGGCGAGGCGCGCCGCGCCTCCCCCTGACTCGCCCGGCCCCGGTCAGGGCGCCTGGAGCTCCGCGGCGAGCCGCTCCAGGGCCTCCTCCGCGGCCAGCCACTCCTGCTCGAGGGCCTCGAGCCGCGCGGCCAGCTCGCCCTGCTCGGCGAGGCGCGCGGTGAGTTCGTCCTTGCGCGCCTCGTCGGTGTAGAGTTCGGCCTCGCCAAGGCTCGCCTCGACCCCGGCCAGGGCCTGCTGCACCCTCTCCATCTCGCGCTCGGCGCGATCGCGGTCGCGCTTGAGCGGCCGGAGCTTCTCGCGCAGCTCGGCGGCCGCCCGGCGCGCCGCCTTGCGATCCTCCCGCGGCGCCTCGCCGGCATCCTGGCGCTCGGCCTTCTCCGCCCGCGCCTCGCGGCGCTCGCCCTCGAGGCGCGTCTTGAGCCAGGCCCGGTAGTCGTCCAGGTCGCCGTCGAAGGGCGTGACGCGGTGGTCGGCCACCCGCCAGAACTCGTCCACCGTGGCCCGCAGCAGGTGCCGGTCGTGGGAGACCACGATCACCGTGCCCTCGAAGCTCGCCAGCGCCTCGGTGAGCGCCTCGCGCATCTCCAGGTCCAGGTGGTTGGTGGGCTCGTCCAGCAGCAGCAGGTTGGGCTTCTGCCAGGCCACCAGGGCCAGCGCCAGCCGGGCCTTCTCGCCGCCGGAGAAGCGCGCCACGTCGGCGAAGACGTCGTCGCCGTGGAAGCCGAAGCCGCCCAGGAAGTTGCGGATGTCCAGGTCGGCGGCCCGCGGGGAGAGCCGCTGGACGTGCATGAAGGGGGTGGCCGAGAGATCCAGGCCCTCCAGCTGGTGCTGGGCGAAATAGCCGATGGCCAGGTGCTCGCCGGGGACCCGGCGCCCGGCCAGCAGCGGCAGCTCGCCGGTCAGCGACTTGATCAGGGTCGACTTGCCGGCGCCGTTGGGCCCCAGCAGGCCGATGCGCTGGCCCGGCTGGAGGGCCAGCCTGACCTGCTCGAGCTGCACGGTGTCGCCGCCCTCGCCGGCATAGCCCAGCGCGGCCTCGTCCAGCACCAGCAGGGGATGGGAGGTCCGGTCGGCGGCGGGGATGCTGAAGTGGAAGGGCGAGTCGGCGTGGGCCACGGCGATGTCGCCCATGCGCTCGAGCATCTTCAGCCGGCTCTGGGCCTGGCGGGCCTTGGTGGCCTTGTAGCGGAAGCGCGCCACGAAGCGCTCGATCTCCTCCTTGCGGGCCTGCTGCTTGGCGGCCTCGGCCTGCTGCAGGGCCAGCTTCTCGGCGCGGGTGCGCTCGAAGGTCGAATAGTTGCCCCGGTAGAGCACTAGGCGGCGACGCTCGAAGTGCACGATGTGGTCGCAGACGGCGTCGAGGAAGTCGCGGTCGTGGGAGATCAGCAGCAGGGTCCCGGGATAGCGGGTCAACCACTGCTCCAGCCACAGCAGGGCGTCGAGGTCCAGGTGGTTGGTGGGCTCGTCCAGCAGCAGCACGTCGGACGGCATGAAGAGGGTGCGCGCCAGGTTGACGCGCATCCGCCAGCCACCGGAGAAGTCCGCCAGCGGGCGATCCAGGTCGGCCTGGCCGAAGCCCAGCCCGACCAGCAGCTGGGCCGCCCGGGCCGGGGCGCTGTAGCCGTCCAGCGCCTCGATGGCACCGTGCAGTTCCGCCTCGCGATGATCGTCGCCGCGGGCCCGCGCGGCGTCCAGGGCCGCCTGGGTGTCGCGCAGGGCCCGGTCGCCGTCGAGCACGTAGTCGAGGATACTGCGCTCCAGCGCCTCCACCTCCTGGGCCATATGGGCGATGCGCTGGCCGCCGCTCATCTCCAGCTCGCCGCGGTCCGCGGCAAACGCGCCGAGCAGCAGGCCGAACAGGCTCGACTTGCCGGCGCCGTTGGGTCCCACGATGCCCGCCTTGTGACCGGCATGCAGGGTCAGGTCGGCGTCCTCGAGCAGCGCTTGGGTGCCGCGTTGCAGGGAAACTTGGCGCAGTGCGATCATGCAGGCTCCACTCGCTGATTCGTGAGGCTGCCGCCATCGCGACGACAACCGTGTCATGAGCGACGATTCTACCGAATTGCCGTCGACTCTGCGGTCCCGCCTGGCCGCCGCCCCGCTGTGGGACTTCGCCCTGGCCCTCTATGGCCGCCCCGGGGTCGAGGCCGCCTGCCTGCACCTCCAGGATGACGCCGGTGTCGACGTGGTCGAGCTGCTCTGGCGCTGCTGGCTGTATCACCACGGCCTGGCGAGCGGCGAGGCCCCCGAGGCGGTCCGCCGCTGGCAGGCCGAGGTCACGGCACCGCTGCGCCGGCGGCGTCGGGCGCTGAAGGAGGAGGCGCGCCACCGGGCAGACGTCGCCGCGCTGCGCGAGCGCCTCAAGGCCAGCGAACTCGAGGCCGAGCGCGAGGCGCTGTCGCGCCTCGCGCAACACAGCCTCGCCGGGCACGCCCTGCGCCCGCTGTCGCGCCCCCCGCCGGGACTGGAAACCGTGCTGCCTTTTCTTCCGCAACTACAGAAAAAATCGCATCTTTTTGCCTTGAGAACGTTAGAAAGCCAGCTTGACCCCTCCTGCCCCCCCGGCTAGCCTGAGTTCATCTGCGACAACAAAACCATCGTTTGCGCCGGGCGATATCATCCTGATTCCCCGGCCATATCGGCAGAGGAAGCTATATGATGACGTCACACAAGCTGTTGACCACCGCCGGCATCGGCGCGGTGGTACTGGGCATCTCCACCGCCGCCTACGCGGACAACTGGCGCTATGCCCATGAGGAGTACGAGGGCGATGTACAGGACGTTTTCGCCCAGGAGTTCAAGCGCTATGTGGAGGAAAACTCCGACCACAGCGTGCAGGTCTACCGCTTCGGTGAGCTCGGCGAGTCCGACGATCTCATGGAGCAGACCCAGAACGGCATCCTGCAGTTCGTCAACCAGTCACCCGGCTTCACCGGTGCCCTCATCCCGGCAGCGCAGATCTTCTTCATTCCCTACCTGATGCCCACCGACATGGACACGGTGCTGCAGTTCTTCGACGAGAGCAAGGCCATCAACGAGATGTTCCCCGAGCTCTACGCCGAGCATGGCCTGAAGCTGCTGCAGATGTATCCGGAAGGCGAGATGGTGGTCACCGCCGACGAGCCGATCACCGAGCCCGCGGACTTCAACAACAAGAAGATTCGCGTGATGACCAACCCGCTGCTTGCCGAGACCTACAACGCCTTCGGTGCCACCGCCACGCCGCTGCCCTGGGGTGAGGTCTATGGCGGCCTGCAGACCGGCATCATCGACGGCCAGGAGAACCCGATCTTCTGGATCGAGTCCGGCGGCCTCTACGAGGTCTCCCCGCACCTGACCTTCACCGCTCATGGCTGGTTCACCACCGCCATGATGGCCAACCTGGACTTCTACGAAGATCTCCCCGAGGAAGACCAGCAGCTGGTGCAGGATGCCTCCGACGCGGCCTATGACCACACCATCGAGCACATCCAGGGCCTGGCCGAGGAGTCGCTGGCCAAGATCCAGGAGGCCTCCGACGAGGTCACGGTGACGCGCCTCACCGACGAGCAGATCCAGGCCTTCAAGGAGCGTGCGCCCCAGGTCGAGGACAAGTTCCTGGAGATGACCGGCGAGGACGGCAAGGCACTGCTCGAGCAGTTCAAGGCCGACCTCGAGGCCGTGGAGGAGCAGGATCAGGGCTGATCCCGGTCCGCCGCCGCCAGCACCCACGGGAGGGGGCAGCCATGCTGCCCCCGCTTTGTTTCCGGCCCCGTCCATCAACGTTCACGCAACGTTGACCCCGCGGGCGCCCCGACACGGCGCGAGCCATTACGCTGCTCGACAGGGATGCCGTTTTTCCGCCATGTCCGCTGCAAGGGAGTACGGCCATGACCGACGAAGATTCCGAGAAGCACTACCACTCCGGACTGCCGGGGTTCCTCGGCACCATCGATACCTTCATCAGCAAGGTCGAGGCGGTCATTCTCGCCGTCGGCGTGCTGCTGATGGCCGCCAATACCGTCGCCAACGTCATCGGCCGCTTCGTGCTGGGCGAGAGCATCTTCTTCTCCGGCGAGATCAACCGCATCCTGATCATCATGATCACCTTCGCCGGGATCGGCTATGCCGCACGCCACGGCCGGCATATCCGCATGTCGGCCATCTACGATGCCCTCCCCGTGGGCGGCCGGCGAGCGCTGATGATCATGATCTCGCTGTTCACCTCCCTGGTGATGTTCTTCCTGCTCTATTACTCCGTCATCTATATTCTCGGCCTCTACGACAAGGGGCGCATCCTGCCGGCCCTGGGTTTCCCCATCTTCATCATCTACGTCTGGGTGCCGCTCGGCTTTCTGATCACCGGCATCCAGTACCTGCTCACGGCCATCAAGAACATGACATCTCGCGATGTCTACCTGTCGACCACGGTGCTCGACGGCTACAAGGATACGGAAACGGAAGTCTGATGCAGGGCACCACCCGGGGGAACGCAAGATGACGACAGTAATGGTTGTGACCATGATCGCCCTGCTGCTGCTGGGCTTTCCGATGATGATCCCGCTGATCAGCGCGGCGGTCATCGGCTTCTACATGATGTTCAACGGCCTGGGGCAGATGGACACCCTGATCCAGCAGATGATGGCCGGCATTCGACCGGCCTCGCTGATCGCGGTGCCGATGTTCATCCTCGCCGCCGACATCATGACGCGGGGCCAGTCCGCGGAACGGCTGATCAACATGGTGATGTCCTTCATCGGCCACGTGAAGGGCGGCCTGGCGGTCAGCACCGCGGCATCCTGCACCCTGTTCGGGGCGGTCTCCGGCTCCACCCAGGCCACCGTGGTCGCGGTGGGCTCTCCGCTGCGCCCGAAAATGCTCAAGGCCGGCTATTCGGATTCCTTCACCCTGGCGCTGATCATCAACTCCAGCGACATCGCCTTTTTGATCCCGCCCAGCATCGGCATGATCATCTACGGCGTCATCTCCGGCACTTCCATCGGCGAGCTGTTCATCGCCGGCATCGGGCCGGGGCTGCTGATCCTGGTGATGTTCGCCGTCTACTGCGTGATCTATGCAGTGGTCCGCGACGTGCCCACCGAACCCAAGTCCAGCTGGCGCGAGCGCCTGAGTGCGGTGCGCATGGCACTCTGGCCGCTGGGTTTTCCGGTGATCATCGTCGGCGGCATCTATGGCGGCATCTTCAGCCCCACCGAGGCGGCCGCGGCCTGCGTGCTCTATGCCATCCTGCTGGAGTTCGTCGTCTTCCGCTCCCTGAAGATGGGTGACATCTATGCCATCGCCAAGTCCACCGGCCTGATCACCGCCGTGGTGTTCATCCTGGTGGCGGTGGGCAACGGCTTCTCGTGGATCATCTCCTTCGCCCAGATCCCCCAGACGATCCTCGAGGCCGTGGGCATCAACGAGGCGGGGCCCACCGGGGTACTGATCGCGATCTGTATCGCCTTCTTCGTGGCCTGCATGTTCGTCGACCCCATCGTGGTCATCCTGGTGCTGACCCCGATCTTCTCCCCCGCCGTGGAAGCCACCGGCCTGGATCCGGTGCTGGTCGGCATCCTGATCACCCTGCAGGTGGCCATCGGCTCGGCGACACCGCCCTTCGGCTGCGACATCTTCACCGCCATCGCCATCTTCAAGCGGCCCTACCTGGACGTGATCAAGGGGACGCCGCCGTTCGTCCTGCTGCTGATCCTGGCCGCGGCCCTGCTGATCATGTTCCCGCCGATCGCCCTGTTCCTGCGCGACCTGGCCTTTCGGTAGTTGACCCTCAGCCTCGTCTGAACCGTCGGCGCACGATGGCCAGGGCTAGGCCCGCCCGCGGCGGGCCAACGCATGTCCCACATCCAGGTGGGTCACGCGGCAACCTCGGCAAGGACGGCCGCTGCTCGCAGAGCGAGCGACTCGGACGTCGCGAGTCGGACGGCGGACCGGGCTCGGCTGCGAGTATACGCGGTGTGAATGAGTGCGTTGACCGGCCTCGCGTACCCGCCGGTTCTAACGCCGGATGGACGAGCGCAGGCAGTTCTCAGACCATGCGCAGGAGGAGGAGGCGACGATGTTCAATCGGATCATGGTGCCGGTCGACGGCTCCAAGGGTGCCATCAAGGCGCTGGACAAGGCCGTCGGCCTGCAGCGGCTCACCGGCGCCGAGCTCTATCTGCTGTGCGTGTTCAAGCACCACAGCCTGCTGGAGGCCTCGCTCTCCATGGTGCGGCCCGAGAAGCTCGAGCTGCCCGACGACGTGCTCAAGGAGTACGCCACCGAGATCGCGATACAGGCCAAGGACCATGCCACCGAACTCGGCGTGCCGGCCGACAGGGTCCGCGCCTTCGTCAAGGGGGGCCGCCCCTCCCGGACCATCGTGCGCTTCGCCCGCAAGCGGGAGTGCGACCTGATCGTGATCGGCGCCCAGGGCACCAACGGCGACAAGGGCCTGCTACTGGGCAGCGTTGCCCAGCGGGTCGCCGGATCCGCCCACTGCCCCACCCTGGTCGTCTGAGCCCTCGCCCCCGCCATTGCCCCCGAGGCCGGGCCGGTGCCGCTTTCCTGCGACGGATGCGGAACCGGCCCGGCCCTGTTAGAGTCCCAGAGATTCCCCACACATGGCGCCAAGGCGCCGGAGCCCAAGGTTTTTTCATGAAGAGACTGCTGACTACCGCTTCCCTGACGGCCCTGCTGACCGCCGCCCCGCTGGCCCTGGCCGCCCCCGAGACCGTTGAGGAACGACTGGGTTACAGCCTCGGCGTGACCCTCGGCAAGAGCATCCAGCAGGATGTCGAGGACCTGGACATCGATACCTTCACCCAGGCCATCCGCGATGTCTTCGAGGGCAACGAGCTGGCCATGAGTGACGAGGAGATGGCCGCCGCCCTCAGCCAGTTCCAGCAGCAGGCCATGGAGGCCCGCGCCGCCGAGGCCGAGCAGAAGGCCGAGGCCAACAAGGCCGAGGGCCAGGCCTACCTCGACGAGAACGCCGAACAGGACGGGGTGACGGTCACCGACTCCGGCCTGCAGTATCGTGAACTCGAGTCCGGCGACGGCGCCACGCCCGGCGCCGACGACACCGTCGAGGTCCACTACGAGGGCCAGCTGATCGACGGCACCGTCTTCGACAGCTCCTACGAGCGCGGCGAGCCGGTCAGCTTCCGGGTCGGCCAGGTCATCGAGGGCTGGCAGGAAGCCCTGCAGCTGATGAGCGTGGGCGACACCTGGGAGGTCGTGATCCCCGCCGAGCTGGCCTACGGAGCTCAGGGGCAAGGACCCATCGGTCCCCACGAGACCCTGGTGTTCAAGGTCGAGCTCCTCGACGTGACCCCCGCCGACGAGGCGCAAGACACCAACGACGCAGGCTGATGCGACGCGCATGAAGCTCAAGACCGCGTTGCTGGCGGCCGGCCTCTGCCTGGGGCCGGCCGCCTCGCTTCAGGCCCAGGAAACACCGGCCGCGCTGCCTGCCCTGGCCGCCAGCACCGCGGCGGCGAGCGTGATCGGCGTCTCCGCCGGTGGCTACATGGCCAGCCAGCTCGCCGTGGCCTGGCCGTCGCGCTTCAGCGGCCTCGCCGTGGTGGCGGCAGGCCCCTGGGCCTGCGCCCGGGGCGAACTCGGCCGCGCCCTCGGCCAGTGCATGTTCACCCGCCTCGGCCCCCCCGACCTGGCTGCCATCCAGGCACGCCACCGCGCCTACCTGTCCCGCGACCTGGTCGGCGCCCCCGAGGCGCTGGCCGACCTGCGCGTCTTCGTCTGGCACGGCGACGCCGACCGGACCGTGGATCCGTCCCTGGGCCGGGCCCTGGTCGAGCAGTTCGAGGACTGGCTGGCGGCCCCGGACCGCCAGCTGCGCTTCCGGCAAGCCGAGGGCGCGGCCCATGGCTGGCCGGTCGGCGCCGACAGCGACGCCCCGACGGACGCCCTGGCGGACTGTGACGAGGGCGGCGGCAGCCACCTGCTGGCCTGCGACCCGGCGATCGCCGAGGCGGCGCTGAGCTGGCTGCACGGCGCGCCCTCGGCCGATGAGCCGGGCGAGGCCGGCGGCCGGCTGGTGCGCTTCGACCAGGCGGACTTCGATGCCCGAGGACTCGCCGATAGCGGTTACCTGTTCATCCCGACGGGCTGCGAGGCGGGCGGCTGCGCGCTGACCGTGGCCCTGCACGGCTGCGAGATGAGCGCGGCGGAGGGCGACGAGAGCTTCGTCCGTTACAGCGGTCTGAATGATTGGGCGGCCGCCGACCGGCGGATGGTCCTCTATCCCCAGGTGGAGGCGAGCCTCGCCAACCCCAAGGCCTGCTGGGACTGGTGGGGCTACGCCGAGAGCGCCTGGCAGCTCGATCCGCTGCATGACTCTCGCCGGGGCAGTCAGGTCGAGGCCCTGATGGGCATGGTCGACCGCTTGCAGGCCGACGCCGACTGACGCCGGCCGGGCCGGTTCAGCCCTCGCCGAGCTCCGCTTCGAGGGCCGCCTCGAGCGGCCCCGGAGTCGGGGAATGCAGGACCCGGCGGCGAATCTCGCCGTCGCGGTCCACCAGGTACAGCGAGGCGCTGTGGTCGACGGTATAGTCCATGGCCGACTCCGGCGTCTCGACCCTGCGCCACACCACCCCGTAGCGCTCGGCGATCTCCTCGAGCCGGGCCTGGCTGCCGGTGGCGCCGATGAAGTCCTCGCCGAAGTAGGCCAGGTATTCCTCCAGCCGCGCCAGGGTGTCGCGCTCGGGGTCCACGGAGACCATCAGCGGCACCACCCGCTCGCGGCGCTCGGGGGACATCCGCTGGCGCGCCTGGCGCACCACGGCCAGGCTCATGGGACAGACGTCGGGACACCAGGTATAGCCGAAGAACACCACCGCCAGCTGGTCGTCCTCCAGCTGGGTCAGCGAGAAGTGGCCCGCTGTGGAGGGCAGCTCGATGGGCCCGCCGGCGGGCAGGCCCGCGTCGCGGCCGACCTGCTGCTGGTAGGCCCACAGGCCACCGACCGCCAGCAGCACGGCGACCCCCACCCCCATCACGTTTCGCCAGCGTCGTGTCATGGTGCTTGCCTCGTGACCTCGAAGTCGAACCAGCTTCCCAGGCGCCCCCGGGGTGTGTCCACCACCACCCGGGCCCGCCAGGGCATCACCGCCTCGGTACACAGCGCCACCTGGCCCTCGCCGCGGAACCTCCCGCCGCCGGCCGGCGCAAGGGGAAAGCGGTGAAGCCCCATGTCCATGTCGCGACCGACGAAGGTCACCACCGAGGCGTCGGCCGACGCGCCCGCCAGCTGCACCTCGAGGGGCAGCACCGTCAGGGCCCGGATGGGCCCCTTCCCGGCGAGGTCGAGGGTCAGCGTGATGCCATCGCCGAGACCGGCCCGGCAGGGCCCGGCCTGGAGATCGCAGGGCGTCGACGGCGCTATCCAGCGGACATCGTCACCGTCCAGGGAATGCCGCACCAGGTACCACAGCGCCACGCCCAGGGTCAGCAGGGTCGTGACGATCAGCAGGCGCAGCAGCGGTGAGCGCAGGGCGGCCCGCTCGGCGGGGGCGGCAGGGGACATGGCGGTGAAGCGACGCCTCCATCGGTGGCAGGATAGACTGGATCTTATCAGCATTCGCCCGGACCGCCGTGTGCACGGATGTCGCAGGGCCGAGTCGACGAGGAGGCGTCATGGACGGCGTGGCACAGGCCCTGGGACCCTTGTTCCTGTTGATCCTGCTGGGGGCCGCCCTGGCGCGGCTCCAGCAGCCCGGCGGCGACTTCTGGCCGCGCATGGAGCGGCTGATCTACTTCCTGCTGTTTCCGGCCATGCTGGTCGCCACCCTGGCCGAGGCCGACATCCAGCGGGTCCCGGTGGGCCGCCTCGCCCTGGTGCTGCTCGGGGCCATCGGCGTGCTCGGCCTGTCGCTGTGGTGCCTGCGCCACCGCCTGGGACTGGCCGCACCAGCCTTCACCTCGGTCTTCCAGGGCGGGCTGCGGTTCAATACCTATGTGGGCGTGGCCGGGGCCGCGGCCCTGCATGGCCAGGCCGGCGCCACGGTGGCCGCGGTGGCCGTGGCGCTGATGGTGCCGGTGATCAACGTGCTGTGCGTCGTGACCTTCATCGCCGCCGGCACCCTGGGAGCCGCCGGGCTCGGCGCCAGCCTCGGCGCCCTGGCTCGCAACCCGCTGATCCTGGCCTGCCTGGCCGGCATCGGCCTGAATCTCTCCGGCCTCGGCCTGCCCGGCTGGAGCCAGGACACGGTGGCCCTGCTCGGCCGGGCGGCGCTGCCCCTTGGCCTGGTGGCGGTCGGCGTCGCCCTGCGTCCCCGGGCCCTGCTGCGCCGCGACCGCGGCGTCTGGGCCGCCAATCTGGTCAAGCTGGTGCTGATGCCCGCGGCGGTGCTGGGCCTGGCGCTGCTGTTCGACCTCGACCCCGTGAGCCGCGACGTGGCCCTGCTGTTCGCCGCCCTGCCCACCGCCACCTCGGCCTATATCCTGGCTCGCCAACTGGGCGGCGACGCCGAGCTCATGGCCGCCCTGATCACCGGCCAGACCCTGCTCGCCATGCTCACCCTGCCGCTGTGGCTGCGCCTCGCCGGCTAGGCAAATAAAAAAAGTTCTCGTTCACATTGACGAAGTGAATGAGAACGATTTACTCTTGGCACATGGCGTTGATGAGGCGCCATCCCGGTCAGGGGTCATGCCAGTCCCTGTCCCGGTTTCTCCTCCTCATTGCTAGTCACGGTCTTTTCGCCGCCCTCCGGGGCGGCTTTCTTTTTTCCTCACTCGCGCCGCCCCAGGCGCTGCTTCAGCAGCTCGCCCAGCGCCTCCACCGCCGGCCAGGAAGCGGCGGTCACCTGTCGCCCGTAGTGCAGCTGGGCCTCGCAGGCCGGCAGGGACGGCAGGCCCTCGGCCTCGCCCAGCTCGCGCATGGCCGGCGTCAACCGGTCCCGCTCGAGGATGCTCACGGCCAGCCCGGCCTCCACGGCCGTCTCCAGCGCATGGATGCTGGTGCTGGTGAACACCGCGTGCCAGGGGCGACCGATGGCCTCCAGGGCCTCGACCCCCAGCTGGCGGTAGGGGCAGTCCACCGGGTGCAGGGCCAGCGGCAGCGGCTGGTCGGGCGCCAGGGCCAGTTCCCGCGCCCCCGCCCAGACCGGCGTGGTGCGCCACAACGCCTCGCCACCGACCAGCCGATGCGGGCGGTCCAGGGCCACGATCAGCGACAGCTCGCCCCGCTGCAGTCGCCTCGCCAGGTCGCCGCTGGTGGCGGTCACCGCCTCCAGCACCACGTCGGGGTGGCGGGCCAGGAAGTCCGGCAGCAGCCGCCCCACCAAGCGGCTGGCATAGTCCTCCGGCAGGCCGAAGCGCACCCGGCCACTCAGGCCCCGGCCGCTGAGCCGGGCCACCAGGCCGTCATGGTGGCGCAGCAGCTCCCGGGCCTCGCCGAGCAGCAGCTCGCCGGCGGCCGTGGGCGTCATGCCCCGGGGGCCCCGCAGCAACAGGCGCGTGTCCAGCCGCGTCTCGAGCCGCTTGATCTGCATGCTCAGGGCACTGACCGTGCGATGGCGCTGCTCGGCGGCCGCGGCCAGGGAGCCGAGCCGTGCCACCGCCACGAAGCTGCGCAGGGCCTCCAGGTCCAGGGTGTCCGAAGAGGCTTCAGCCATATTGAACGCTCGCTGAAAAAAGTTTCGATTCCCGAAAGACTCTAGGCGCCCCAGACTCTCCCCACAAGTCAGCGGATGCCCCGGGGGGTGCCATGCGAGCCTTCACTCACCTGTCGTCACACTACGCTTGGCCGCGGTCGGGCGCCGCGCCCCTGGCCGGTCTCGCCGTGGCCGCCGGCTTCGTGCTGTGCTGGAGCAGCGGCTTCGTGGGCAGCCGCCTCGCCGTGGCCGTCGACACGCCGCCGCTGTCGCTCTATGCCTGGCGCTTCGCGCTGGCCACCCTGCTGGCGGGCCTCTGGTGGGCGCTGTGCGCCAGCCGGCGCCGGGGGCCGGGGCTGTCGCCCCGCGCCCTGGCCCGCGAGGCCCTGGTCGGCAGCCTGACGGTGGGCGCCTACCTGCTGGCCATGCTGCTGGCGGTGGAGGCCGGCGTCAGCGCCGGCGTGGCGGCGCTGATCGGCGCGCTGCAGCCGCTGGCGGCCACCACCCTGGCCGGCTGGTGGCTGGGCGAGCGCACGCGCCCGGCCCAGTGGCTGGGCATGTCGGTGGCGACCCTGGGGGCCGGGCTGAGCGTGCTGGATGACCTGCAGGGCGTGGGCGGCGCGCCGGCCTGGGCCTACGGCCTGCCGCTGCTGGCGGTCGCAGCCGTGACCCTGGGCAGCGTGATGGGTGCCCGGCGGCCGGCGGGCCTGGGCATGGAGGCGCGGCTGACCGTCCAGCTGGCGGCGGCGACGGGCGTGTTCTGGCTGGCCGCCGTGGTGCGCCAGCCGGGCTGGCCGGCGCCGCCGCCCCTCACCCCGGACTCGCTGACGGCGCTGGCCTGGCTGATCCTGCTCGCCACCTTCGGCGGCTACGGCTTCTTCCTCGAGAGCCTGCGCCGTTTCGGGGTGAGCCGCAGCGCCGCGCTGGTCGCCCTGACCCCGGCGGTGACCCTGGGCTGGACGGCGCTGCTGTTCGGGGAGTGGCCGGGCGGGCTCGGCGCCGTCGGCATGGCACTGGGCCTGCTCGGCGCCGGGGCCGCCCTGGTCGCCGGCCGGTCCCGCGGGCGCGGCGCCGGCGGGCACGCCGACACCGCCAGCCCGATCAGTCGACGCGGCGGTAGATCAGATCCCAGACCCCGTGTCCCAGCCGCTCGCCGCGGGCCTCGAACTTGGTGAGGGGGCGAAAGGCGGGACGCGGCACGTAGGGGGTGGTCTGCGGCGAGGCGGTGTTGGCATAGCCCGGGGCCTCGTCCATCACCTCGGCCATCCACTCGGCGTAGGCCTCCCAGTCGGTGGCCATGTGCAGGGTGCCGCCGGGCTTGAGCCGGGTACGCACCAGGGCGACGAAGGCCGGCTGGACGATGCGCCGCTTGTGGTGCTTCTTCTTCGGCCAGGGATCGGGGAAGAACAGCTGCAGGGTATCGAGGCTGGCCTCGGGCAGGCAGCGCTCGAGCACCGCCAGGGCGTCCTCGCGATAGACGCGCAGGTTGGTCAGGCCGCGCTTGTCGGCCTCGTCGAGCAGCTTGCCGACCCCGGGGGCGTGCACCTCGATGCCGATGAAGTCGGTATCGGGATGGGTCTCGGCCTGCTCGATCAGCGAGGCGCCCATGCCGAAGCCGATCTCCACCACCCGGGGCGCCTGGCGACCGAAGAGGGCATCGAGGTCCTGGCGGCCGTCGGCGAGCGTCAGCCCCAGCCGCGGCCAGACCTCCTCGAGGCCCCGGGTCTGGGCGACGGTCATGCGCCCGGCGCGCAGCACATAGCTCTTGATGCCCCGGCGATGCAGCGGGGCGTCGGGCCCTTCCGGGCCGGTGGTCGAGGCGGTGTCGTCGTGGTGCGGTGCGTTCATGCGCGGCATCGGGTCTCGTGGGTCAGGGGACAAGGCGTCAGGCGTTGATGCGGCCGGCCAGCGGCGAGGACGGCTCGGCGCTCTGGCGGCGCGGCATGCGCCCGGCCAGGAAGGCCTCGCGGCCGGCCTGGACGGCCTGCCGCATGGCGCTGGCCATCAGCAGCGGCTGTCGGGCATGGGCGATGGCGGAGTTCATCAGCACGCCGTCGCAGCCCAGCTCCATGGCCAGGGCCGCCTCGGAGGCGGTGCCGATGCCCGCATCCACCAGCACCGGCACGCCGGCCTGCTCGATGATCAGGCGAATGTTGTGGGGGTTCTGGATGCCGTGGCCGGAGCCGATCAGCGAGCCCAGCGGCATCACGGCGCAACAGCCCAGGCGCTCCAGTTCGCGGGCGACGATGGGGTCGTCGCTGGTGTAGACCATCACCTCGAAGCCGTCGTTGACCAGCGTCTCGGCGGCGGCCAGGGTCTCCACCACGTTGGGATAGAGGGTGGTGTCGTCGCCCAGCACCTCGAGCTTGACCAGGTTGTGGCCGTCGAGGAGCTCGCGGGCCAGCCGGCAGGTCCGCACCGCATCCTTGGCCGTGTAGCAGCCCGCGGTGTTGGGCAGCAGGGTGTAGCGCTGCGGCGAGACGACGTCGAGCAGGTTCGGCGCCGCGGCGTCCTGCCCCAGGTTGGTGCGCCGCACCGCGAAGGTCACCACCTCGGCACCGCTGGCGGCGATGGCCTCGGCGGTCTCGTCGAAGTCGCGGTACTTGCCGGTGCCCACCAGCAGGCGCGAGGTGAAGTCACGGCCGGCGATGCGCAGCGGCGCGTCCTGGAAGAAGTCGGTCATGGTTGTCGTGCTCCTGTGGATCCTGGTTCGCGGGGCCGCCTCGGCGCGTCAGCCGCCACCGATGGCATGGACGATCTCGACCCGGTCACCCTCGGCCAGGCGCGTCTCGGCGTGGACGCTCCTGGGCACGATCTCCTCGTTGACCTCCACGGCGATGCGGCGGCCGGTCAGGCCGAGGGACTCGACCAGCCGGGCCACCGAGGCATCGGCCTCCAGGGTGCGGGCCTCGCCATTGAGCTGGATCTGCATGGCTCTCTCCGGGGCTGCGGATTCGCGGGCCCATATTGTAGCGCCTCGGGGCCGGGCCGGGTACGGTAACCGCGAGACGATCGCAGGAGACCGTGATGCAGGACCGAGCCTGGTGGCTGGCGACGGCGCTGTCCGGCGCCCTGATGGTGATGGCCGGCGCCTTCGGCGCCCATGCCCTGGAGGGCAGCCTGGCCCCGCGGCTGGTGGCGGCCGTGGAGACCGGGGTGCGCTACCAGGCCTGGCACACCCTGGCGATGCTCGGCCTGCTGGCCTGGCGCAGCGCCTGCCCGCGCCCCGGGCAGCATCTGGTGCTGGGGCTGTGGGCGACGGGCATGCTGATGTTCTCGGGCTCGCTGTATGCCCTGGCCCTGTCGGGGCCGGGGCGGCTCGGCCTGGTCACGCCGCTGGGCGGCGTGCTGCTGATCGGCGGCTGGCTGGCGCTGGCCGCGACGGTTGGCCGGGCTCAGTCGCCGTCCGGCAGCACATAGGTCGCCGTGACCAGGGCCACCGGCGCCTCGTCACCGGCGGAGAACAGCTGGACCTCGCCCACCGCCAGGCGCCGCCCCAGCTTGAGCAGGTGGGCGTTGGCGATGATGTCGCGGTCGCCCCGCGGGCGGCGCAGGAAGCGACAGTGCAGGTCGCTGGTCACCGCCATCGGCTCGGGACCGACCTGGGCCAGGATCGCCACATAGAGGCAGACATCGGCGAGCCCCATCAGGGTGGGACCGGAGACGCTGGCGCCGGGACGCAGGTGCTCGTCCTCGATGGCCAGGCTCATGGTGGCCCGCATCTCGTCGATGCCCTCGATGGTGCCGGCGCGCTGGGGAAAGACCTCGTCGAGGAAGTCCTCGATGGCGGCGGCGGTCATCACGGTCATGGGGCGCTCCCTGCGGCAGTGGACGATGGCCCCAAGATAGCCCAGCAGGCCGGCCGCGCACAGTCGCCACGAGCCACGAGCCACGAGCCACGAGCATCGGGATATCCCTCGACTCGCGGCCCGCCACCCACAGCCCGCCCGCGATTATTTCGCCTTGTGCACCGCGCGCCAGTGATGCAGCAGCGGCTCGGTGTAGCCGGCGGGCTGCTCGAGCCCCTTGAAGATCAGGTCCGAGGCGGCCTGGAAGGCGTGGGAGGCCGAGAAGTCGGCGCTCATCGGCGTGTAGTCCGGATCCCCGGCGTTCTGCTGGTCGACCACCCTGGCCATGCGCTCCAGGGTCGCCCGGACCCGCTCGGCATCCACCACCCCATGGTGCAGCCAGTTGGCCACGTGCTGGCTGGAGATGCGCAGGGTGGCGCGGTCCTCCATCAGCCCCACGTCATGGATGTCAGGCACCTTGGAGCAGCCCACGCCGTGCTCGACCCAGCGCACCACGTAGCCGAGGATGCCCTGGCAGTTGTTGTCGAGCTCCTGCTGGATCTCCTCGTCGGACCAGGCCGGATGCTCGGCCACCGGCACGCTGAGCAGGGCGTCGAGGAGCCCTTCACGCAGGGCCTGCTCGCCCTGGGTCTCCAGTTCGCGCTGCACCTCGGCCACGTCGACCTGGTGATAGTGCAGGGCGTGCAGGGTGGCGGCGGTGGGGGACGGCACCCAGGCGGTGTTGGCACCGGCCTTGGGGTGGCCGATCTTCTGCTCCAGCATGGCGGCCATCAGGTCCGGCATGGCCCACATGCCCTTGCCGATCTGGGCGTGGCCGCGCAGGCCGCAGGCCAGGCCGACCTGGACGTTGCTGCGCTCGTAGGCACCGATCCAGGCGCTGTTCTTCATGTCGCCCTTGCGGATCATCGGCCCGGCTTCCATGGCGGTGTGCATCTCGTCGCCGGTGCGATCGAGGAAGCCGGTGTTGATGAACACCACCCGGGAGGTCGCCTCGTTGATGCAGGCCTTGAGGTTCACCGAGGTACGGCGTTCCTCGTCCATGATGCCCATCTTGAGGGTATCCCGAGTCATGCCCAGCAGGTCCTCGACGCGGCCGAACAGCTCGTTGGCGAAGGCCACTTCCCGCGGGCCGTGCATCTTCGGCTTGACGATGTACACCGAGCCCTGGCGGGAGTTGCGCGGCTGCCCCGCGCCCTTCTGCAGGTCATGCAGGGCGATCAGGCTGGTGACGATACCATCGAGGATGCCCTCCGGCAGCTCGTTGCCCTCGGCATCGAGCACCGCCGGGGTGGTCATCAGGTGGCCGACGTTGCGCACGAACAGCAGGGCGCGGCCCGGCAGGGTCACCTCGCCGCCCTGGGGGTCGGTCCAGGTGCGGTCGCCGTGCAGGCGACGGGTGAACGACTTGCCGCCCTTCTCGATCTGCTCCTCGAGGTCGCCCTTCATCAGGCCCAGCCAGTTGGCATAGACCCCGACCTTGTCCTCGGCGTCCACCGCGGCCACGGAGTCCTCGCAGTCCATGATGGCGGTCAGCGCCGCCTCGACGACCACGTCCTTGACCCCCGCCGGATCGGTCTTGCCGATGGGATGCCCGGCATCGACCTGGATCTCCAGGTGCAGGCCATGGTTGACCAGCAGGATGGCGGAGGGCGCGGCGGCCTCGCCCTGGTAGCCGACCAGCTTGCCGGGCGCCTTGAGGCCGGTCTCGCGACCGCCCTCAAGGGTCACCATGAGATGGCCGTCACGCAGGGTGTACTTCACCGCCTCGCGGTGCGAGCCGGTCGCCAGCGGCGCGGCACGGTCGAGCACGCCTCGGGCGTAGGCGATGACCTTCTCCGCACGCTTGGGATTGAAGCTATCGCCCTTCTCGGCGCCGCCGTCCTCGGCGATGGCGTCGGTGCCGTAGAGGGCATCATAGAGACTGCCCCAGCGGGCATTGGCGGCGTTCAGGGCATAGCGGGCATTGTTGACCGGCACCACCAGCTGCGGGCCGGCCTGCACGGCGATCTCGCGGTCGACCTCGGTGGTGGTGACCTCGACCCTGGCGGGCGCCTGCTCGAGGTAGCCGACCCGCTCGAGGAAGCCGCGGTAGGCCGACATGTCACGGATCGGGCCCGGGTTCTCGCGGTGCCAGGTGTCGAGCTCGCCCTGCAGGCGATCGCGCTCGGCGAGCAGTTCGCTGTTGTTCGGTGTCAGATCATGAAACAGGGCGTCCACGCCGCGCCAGAAGTCGTCGGGGTCGACTCCGGTGCCCGGCAGGGCCTGCTCGTTGATGAAACGGTCCAGCTCGGCGGCCACCTGGAGACGGTGGCGGGTGATGCGTTGGGTCATGGGGGCGTTCTCCTATGCGTGGCGATCCGGCGCCCCCTGGCACCGAACAGCCGGACAGGGAAAGGTGACTGCGCAATGACAATTTTGTGGAAATTGCTTCCACATGTAAACCCGAAGCTGGCGGACATCCCCCGCAGGGTAGACCAAAAGACGAGAGTCGGTAGTCTGACTCCCGACATTAATGAACAGTGGTTCCGCTCTCGGCAAGACGCTAGCATGAGTAGTCATTGCGGAGGATTCGATGAGCGATTTCAGCCCCCTACAGGCCCTAGGCCCGATTGCTCCGGCCGACCGGGCCGGCCAGGATCTCGTGCGCTATCTCGGCCACTACGGCCTGGCGCCGCTGCTGGCCGAGCATGTGGGGCTCTACGTGGGCTACGTGGACGCTCACGGCTTCCGCCTCTGGACCCAGGTGTGGAGCCCGCCGGCCGCCATCGGCACGGCCTTCGTGGTGCACGGCTACTATGACCACCTGGGGCTCTACCGTCACCTGCTCGAGTGCCTGCTCGATCGCGGCTGGCGGGTGGTGCTCTGGGACCTGCCGGGGCACGGACTGTCGAGCGGCGCGCGGGCTTCCATCGGCGACTTCGACGACTACGGCGACTGCCTGCGCAGCCTGCAGCAGTACCTGGCCTCCCGGGACCTGGCGCCCCAGCCCTGGCTCGGCATCGGCCAGAGTACCGGCGCGGCGATACTCGCCACCGACGCCCTGCGCCGGGGCGACGACGGCCATTGGGCCGGCCTGGCCCTGCTCGCTCCGCTGGTGCGCCCCTGGGGCTGGTCCCAGTCGAGCTGGTTGCACCGCCTGGTGGGGCCCTTCATCCGCTCGGTCCCGCGCCGCTTCCGCGACAATTCCACGGACCGCGACTTCGCGACCTTCCTGCGCGAGGGCGACCCGCTGCAGCCGGACCGCCTGGCCATGGAGTGGGTCGACGCCATGCGGCGCTGGATGCCGCAGCTGCTGTCGCTGCCGGCCAGTCCGGTGCCGACCCTGATCCTGCAGGGCGAACAGGACCTGACCGTGGACTGGGAGTGGAATCTCGAGGTGCTGGAGAGCAAGTTTCCCAACGCCGTGGTTCACCGCCACCCCGAGGCCCGACACCACCTGGTCAACGAGGCCGAGCCGATTCGTCGCACGCTGTTCAATGAGCTGGAACGGTTCATCGCCGGCCTCGAGCCCCATCGCGACGACCGGCCGTCGCTGGCGTCGCGCCGGAGACGCTCGGCCCCATGACCCGACGCCTGCTGCTCCTGCTCCCGCTGCTCCTGTTGCTCGTCGGCTGCGCCGGCGCCTGGGACGCCCCGGACGCCCCCCAGACCATACGCCAGGCGCTACTGGGCCTCGGCAAGCGGGCCGCCGAGACGGTGGAGACGACATCGCCCCTGCCCCGCCCCGCCGCCGACCAGGTCCTGCTGCTGGCCATGCCCGAGGTCGACCCCGACCTCCAGGTGGATGACACCCGCCTGCTCGAGAGCCTGACCCGGGCCCTGCTCGGCATCGACCGGGGGCCCCAGGTCCTCGACTGGCAACCGGCCCTGTCCGAGGGCGCCGGCCGCAACCTGTGGCGCCTGGACAGCCGGCTGATGGCCAGTGGCCCGCGCCTGACGCTGTCCGACCGGCAGCTGCTGCCCTACCGGCTGCGGCTGACCCTACGCCGCCCCGGCAGCGAGACGGCCGTCTGGGAGACCCACATCGACGGTGCCCTGGACGCCTCCGCGCTCTGAGTGACAGCCCCGCCCTCAGCCGCCGCTGAGCAGCCTATCGAGCTGGCGATAGCCGATGGCCTCGATCAGTTGCTCACGACCGGGGCTTGGCAGCCCGGCCAGGTCGGCCAGGGTCAAGGCCACCCGCAGCACCCGGTGGTAGGCCCGTGCCGAAAGCTTGAGACGCTCCAGCACCCCGGCCAGCCAGGCCCGGTCGCCGGCGTCGAGGGCGCAGGCGCGCTCCAGGTCGCCCCCCGCCAGCTGGGCATTGAGCGCGCCCCGGGCCCGCTGGCGCTCGCGGGCCGCCAGCACCCGGGCCCGCACCGTCGCCGAGTCCTCTCCCGCCGCCCGGGAGGTCAACTGCTCCGGCGGCAGCGCCGGCACCTCCACCTGCAGGTCGATGCGATCCAGCAGCGGTCCCGACAGGCGCGCCTGATAGCGCTGGATCTGGGCCGCGGTGCACTGGCAGACCTGGCGGGGATCGCCCAGGTGGCCACAGGGGCAGGGATTCATCGCCGCCACCAGCTGGAAGCGCGCCGGATAGCTGCGCTGATGGTTGGCCCGGGCGATGTGGATCCACCCGGACTCCATGGGCTCGCGCATCACCTCCAGCACCTGGCGGGAGAACTCCGGCAGCTCGTCGAGGAACAGCACGCCGTGGTGGGCCAGCGAGATCTCCCCGGGCCGCGGTCGCGAGCCGCCGCCGACCAGGGCCACCGCGCTGGCGGTGTGGTGCGGCGCGCGGAAGGGACGGCGGCCCCACTGTTCGGTGAGCGGCAGGCCGCTCACCGAGCGCACCGCCGCCACCTCGAGGGCCTCGTCCTCGCCGAGCGGCGGCAGGATGCCGGGCAGCCGGCTGGCCAGCATGGTCTTGCCGGTGCCGGGTGGGCCGGCGAACAGCAGGTTGTGGCCCCCGGCCGCCGCCACCTCCAGCGCCCGCCGCGCCTGGTGCTGGCCGCGCACCTCGCACAGGTCGGCCCCCGGGGCCTCGCTGATCGCTGGCCGCCCCAGCCGGTGGGCGGGGATGGGCGTCTGGCCCAGCAGGTGGGCCACCACCTCGAGCAGGTGGGCGGCGGGCAGCACCTCGAGGTCGCCGGCCAGCGCCGCCTCGTCGGCGTTGGCGACGGGCACGATCAGCCGGCGCCCGGCGCGGCGCGACGCCAGGGCCAGGGGCAGCACGCCGGTCACCGGCCGCAGCGCCCCGTCCAGGGCCAGCTCGCCCACGCACTCGGTGGCCTCGAGGGCCTCGGCGGGCACCTGGCCGGAGGCCACCAGCAGGCCCAGGGCGATGGGCAGGTCGAAGCGCCCGCCGTCCTTGGGCAGGTCGGCGGGCGCCAGGTTGAGGGTGATGCGTCGCAGGGGAAAGTCGAAGCCGGCGTTGACCAGGGCACTGCGCACCCGCTCGCGGCTCTCCTTGACCGCGGCCTCCGGCAGCCCGACCAGGGTGATGCCGGGCAGGCCATTGGCCAGATGCACCTCCACCAGGACCTCGGGGGCGTCGAGACCGAGGCCGGCCCGGGTGCGAATGATTGCCAGCGTCATCGGCGGTCCCTCGCGCGTTGTCTGCCCTCAGGCTAGACCAGCGCCAGCGGGACCGCTCGAGGGTTCAGCGGCCGGTCTCGCCGGTGCCGGCATCCTCCCCGGGCGCGGCGGGGGTGGCCGGGGCCTCGATGGCCGACGCCGGCGCCGGCGCCGGCGCCGGCGCCTCACGCTCGGCCGCCGGCCGGGGCGTGTCCAGCGCCTCCTCCAGGGCCGCGACCTGCTTCTCCAGGGCCTCGACCCGGCCACGGGTGCGCTGCAACACGTCCATCAGGATGTCGAAGTCCTCCCGGGACACCAGCTCCAGGCGGTCGAAGGCGCCCCGCACGACCTGCTGGATGCCCTTCTGCACCTCCTCGGGGGCCTGGGACGCGCCCTGCAGGCGCTCGCCGATCTGCTGAGCCAGTCGACTGATGCGATCTTGGCTGACCATGGTGTCTCTCCTGAACGATGATGGGATGGCTGTCTGACAGGATACGCAAGGCGCTCGTGGTGCGCATTCCCCCACACTCGCTTCTTAATGGCGCAGCCTCGCCGCGGGTCGGCACCAAGACGGTGCATCACCGCGCCCCCACCGCCCCAGGACCGGCGTGACCGCTCCCTTCATTATTTCTCCAACTCCATGAATTGGCGATTTTAATCCGGGCATTGGCATGGATTAAGCAAGGATTGCAGGACATGCACCGTGCGGCACCATGCCGCTCTCATTACCTGCAGGGGAGATTAGGGATGAAGCTGATCACCGCCATCATCAAGCCATTCAAGCTCGACGACGTGCGCGAGGCGCTCGCCGATAACGGCGTGCAGGGCATCACCGTCACCGAAGTGAAGGGCTTCGGCCGCCAGAAGGGCCACACCGAGCTCTATCGCGGCGCCGAATACGTGGTCGACTTCCTGCCCAAGGTCAAGATCGAGGTCGCCGTGGACGACGGGCGACTCGACATCGTGCTGGATGCGATCTGCACCGCGGCCAACAGCGGCAAGATCGGCGACGGCAAGGTGTTCGTCACTCCCCTGGAAGACGTCATCCGCATCCGCACCGGCGAGCGCGGCGGCGACGCCGTCTGACCCGACCGCCCTGCCCCTTTCATGAGGAGTGACCGTCATGACTGAGTTGACCGAGCTGAGCTACGCACTCGATACCTTCTACTTCCTGATCTGTGGCGTCCTGGTGATGTGGATGGCCGCCGGCTTCTCGATGCTCGAGGCCGGCCTGGTGCGTTCCAAGAATACCGCCGAGATCCTGACCAAGAACATCGCGCTGTTCGCCATCGCCTGCACCATGTACCTGCTGCTGGGCTACTACCTGATGTACTCCAGCTCCGCGGGCGGCATCCTGCCCAACCTGGGCTTCCTGCTGGGCGGCGAGAATACCGTGGAGGCGGTGACCGCCGGCGGCGATGACGCGCCCTACTACTCCATGCGTGCCGACTTCTTCTTCCAGGTCGTGTTCGTGGCCACCGCCATGTCCATCGTCTCCGGGGCCGTGGCCGAGCGCATGAGGCTGTGGGCCTTCCTGGCCTTCGCCGTGGTGATGACCGGGGTCATCTATCCGGTCTCCGGCTACTGGACCTGGGGCGGCGGCTGGCTGGCCGAGCTCGGCTTCTCCGACTATGCCGGCTCCGGTATCGTGCACCTGGCCGGGGCGGCCGCGGCGCTCGCCGGCGTGCTGGTGCTCGGACCGCGCAAGGGCAAGTACGGCAAGGATGGCAGCATCTTCGCCATCCCCGGCGCCAACCTGCCGCTGGCCACCCTCGGCACCTTCATCCTGTGGATGGGCTGGTTCGGCTTCAACGGCGGCTCCGAGCTGAAGGTGTCAGACGTCAGCTCGGCCAACAACATGGCCCAGGTGCTGGTGAACACCAACGCCGCCGCCGCCGGCGGGGTGATCGCCGCGCTGATCCTGGCCAAGCTGTGGTTCCGCAAGGCCGACCTGACCATGGCCCTCAACGGCGCCATCGCCGGGCTGGTGTCCATCACCGCCGACCCGCTGTCGCCCAGCGCCCTGGGTGCCACCCTGATCGGCGCCATCGGCGGCCTGCTGGTGGTGGTCTCCATCGTCGGCCTCGACAAGCTCAAGCTCGACGATCCGGTCGGTGCCATCTCCGCCCACGGCGTGGCCGGCATCTGGGGGGTGCTCGCGGTGCCGCTCTCCAACGACGGGGCCTCCTTCGGTGCCCAGATCATCGGCATCCTCGGCATCTTCGCCTGGGTGTTCCTCGCCAGCCTGGTGGTGTGGCTGATCATCAAGGCCGTGATGGGCGTCCGGGTCAGCGAGGAAGAGGAATACGAGGGCGTCGACCTGGCCGAGTGCGGTCTCGAGGCCTACCCCGAGTTCACCGTCTCCAAGGTGCACGGTGGTGGCGCCGGCCGCAGCCGGGCCGAAGGCCTGGGCCAGGCGCAGATGAGTCCACGCGCCGAATGACACCGATGGCAGCAGGCGTCACGATGGCCCCCTCGCGGGGCCATTTTTTTTTCCTCCCGCAGGGGGTGTATGCTCTGTCACAATGACCCCCGACAGGGATGGCGCACACGCCATCGGATACGGACAACGCGAGGACATGACCATGAAACTGGTGACCGCCATCATCAAGCCGTTCAAGCTCGACGACGTACGCGAATCGCTCTCCGAGATCGGCGTCCAGGGCATCACCGTGACCGAGGTCAAGGGCTTCGGGCGCCAGAAGGGCCACACCGAGCTCTACCGCGGCGCCGAGTACGTGGTCGACTTCCTGCCCAAGGTGAAGCTCGAGGTGGCCGTGGATGAGTCGATGGCCGAACAGGTGATCGATGCCATCACCCAGGTGGCCAATACCGGCAAGATCGGCGACGGCAAGATCTTCGTCACCGCCCTGGAGCAGGTCATTCGCATCCGGACCGGCGAGACCGACAAGGACGCGGTCTGACAGCTCTAAGCTCTAAGCTCTAAGCTCTAAGCTCTAAGCTCTAAGCTCTAAGCTCTAAGCTCTAAGCCAGTATCACCCTGCCCTCGGCCGGTCGCGACAGCGACCGGCCGAGGTCGTCATGAGGACAAAAATGCCGGCCCGAAGGCCGGCGAGTTCAAGCCATATGGCTTGCAACAAGCTGGGTCAAAGGCGGAGCCGCCGTGGCGGCCTCCGCTACCGCTCAGAAGTGGAACTGGGCGCTGGCCATCACGCGGCTGGCGTCCACCTCCTCGCCGCTGACCTTCTCGAGGTCGATAAACTGGTACTCGGCCCCTACCGTCAGGCGATCGTTGACGTCCCAGATCAGGTTGACATGGGAGAACTGCACTGTGTCGGTCATGCCCTGCAGGGCCGGGGCATCGTCCGGCAGGTCTTGGTTGACCAGAGAAGTGCCGATGGAGCTCGACCAGTCGGCGTTCCAGCGGTGATCCAGGGAGATGCCGTAGCTCTGCAGGTCGACGGCCTCCAGTGAGCCATCGGCCGCCAGGAAGGCATCCGGAGCCCGATACTGAGCGCCGGCAGGGGGCACATAATCCAGGTAGCTGCCCAGGCCGCTACCCACCATCAGGTTGCCCTTGAGGGTGGTGCGGCCGCCCAGCGGCAAGGCCCCCTGGGCGGCCATGCCGAAGCCGGTGGCGCTCTCGTCCTGCCCACTCACGGCGGACTCGGTGGTGAACTGGCGCACCACCCCGGAGATACCGAAGTGGCGCTTGTATTGGTAGCGCAGGGTCAGATCGGGCACCTCGAAGTTCTCGTCGACGGTGCCGCCCGCCCCCAGGTCGGAGATCGAGGACTCGGGGTTCTCCAGAGCCACCGCAAAGGTATTCGCCCCCGCTTGGTGAGAGTAGCGCACCTGCTCGGGACGCCCAGTGGCGTACCCGATGGGGCCGCCCAGCTTGAGGATGCGCGGCGTGCCCAGGAAGTGCATGAAGTTGGTCCAGGTCTGGCCGGCCAGGAAGCCATTGTACTCGCCATAGGCGTGTCGCAGGTTGAACTTCTCGTCGGGCAGGAAGTGCCCTTCGAAGTAGGTGCGCAGCATCTCGTCGCCGAACCGGGTCTGGGTGCGGAAGTTCAGCCGCGATTCACTGGCGGTGAAGGTCGTCCGACCATCGGTGGCGTTGCTCTCGCTGGCGGCCGCCAGCGGGTCAGTGGAATCGCCCAGGTCGTAGTCGAAATCGTAGATGGCGTCGAACTTGATGTAGCCACCGAAGGCCACATCGGTGTTGGTACCCGGGATATTGAAGGTGCTGCGGTGGTTCCAGGGCGCGCCCACGCGGCTCGGCTCGCCGGTGACGACGGGCTGCCCCGCCTCGACCACGTCGAAGGCCGAGGAACTCTGGGCCGCAAGGATGCCTGCCGGCAGCAGGGCCAGCATCAGGGTCTTCTTGGCTTGCATAGGGGTCTCTCTTGATTCGTTGTTATGAAACGGAAGGCAAAGGATTGTTTTTTTCGTTCGGGTTCTCTCGATGATCCCTGGCGTCTCCTCCTTCGGCAGTGAGATGAGACGTCACCGGCGAGCCGGTGACGGCGGGCATCAGTAGAGGGACTTCTGCGGCGGGCCGGCGAACTCGAGCGGGCCGACGCTGGCCATGTCCACCTCGACCACCGCCGGGCCGGCACTACCCACGGCCTCGGCCAGCACGCCGGCGAAGTCGTCGCCGGAGCCAACCTTCCAGCGCGGCAGGCCCAGGGCATCGGCCATGGCCTGGAAGTCCGGCGTGAGCAGGTCGTTGTAGTACTGGCGACCCTCGAAGTACTTGTCCTGGATGCCGCGCATCACCCCGTAGCCGCCGTCGTTCATCACCACCAGGGTCATGTCCAGGCCTTCCTGGGCCAGCGTCGCCAGCTCGCCGACCATCAGCATCAGGCCGCCGTCGCCGACCAGGGTGACCACCTTCCGACCCTGTGCGCCCACGGCGCAGCCGATGCCGGTGGCCAGGCCCTGGCCGATGGCGCCGGCCAGCGAGTGGATGTTGGTCAGCGGGCGCTCGCTGGGCAGCAGTCGGCTGCCCCAGGTGCTGCCGGAGACCGTGATGTCGCGCACGAAGATGCCGTCAACGGGCAGCGACTCGTGCACCGCGTCGCAGAGCTTGGCGTATTCGCCTACCTGGTCGCGCAGCGCCCGCTCGGCGGCCTGCACGGCACGGGCAACATCGCGGTCGACCTCGGCATCGGGCTCGCGCTTGTCCTCCAGGCGATCGGCCAGGCGCGAGAGCACGTCGCCGCACTCGCCGCACAGGAAGGCGTCGGCCTGATAGTTGCGGTGGGCCGCGGCCGGGTCGACGTCGATCTGCACCAGCGGACGCGGCAGCGCCACCGAGAAGGTGCGGGTCTCGTTGCTGCGCAGCCGCGAGCCGGCCACCAGCATCAGGTCACTGCTGGCGAACAGCTCCTCCACCGCCGGGGCACTGTGGAAGGCGCGCAGGCTGCGCGGGTGGCTGTCGGGCAGCACGCCGCGGGCATGGGTGCTGGAGACCACCGGAATGCCGACATCGGCCAGGCGGCGCACGGCCTCACTCGCCTCCAGGCAGCCGCCACCGATCCACAGCACCGGGCGCTCGGCGGCCAGCACGCGCTCGGCCAGGGCGTCGACCTCGGCCTCACTGACGCGGGCCGGGGCCGCGGGGACCGCCGGGGCGGTCTCGACCCACTCGACCCGGCTGGCCTGGATGTCGATGGGGATCTCCAGGCTCACCGGGCCCCGCGGCAGGGTCATCGCCTCCTGGATGGCGCGGTGCAGCAGCGGCACCACCTGCTCGGGGGTACAGGCGCGGTAGGCACGCTTGGAGCAGGCCTCGAGGAAGCCCATCTGGTCGCGGGTCTCGTGGATGAAACCGGCGTCGCGATCCAGGTAGGCCTTCTCGACCTGGCCGGTGATGTGCAGCAGCGGCGTGCCGGCGTTGAGCGCCTCGAGCATGGCGCCCACGGCATTGCCGGCCCCGGCGCCGGTGCTGGTCAGGGCCACGCCGAGGCCGCCCACCCGGGTATGGCCGTCGGCCATGGTCACGGCGCCGGCCTCGCCGCGTGAGGGCACGAAGCGCACCCGCTCGCGCTGGCCGATGGCGTCGGCGATCGGCAGGTTGTGGATGGAGATCACGCCGTACACGGCCGAGACGGCGTAGGCTTCCAGGGTGCGGGCGACGGCTTCGCCCACGGTGATGGTCGTCATGATGCTAATCCTCTGTGACCGTGGGCGCTCAGTCGCACCAGTTCATGGGGTCGTGCTCGAGGCCCAGGTACAGGCTCTTCTGCTGCATGTAGGCCTGGATGCCCTGGCGGCCCTTCTCGCGGCCCAGGCCGCTCTCCTTGTAGCCGCCGAAGGGCGTCGAGATGGCGAACTTCTTGTAGGTGTTGATCCACACCGTGCCGGCCTCGAGCCGGTCGGCGAGACGCAGGGCGCGGCGGTAGTCGGCGCTCCAGATGCCGGCCGCCAGGCCGTAGACGTTGTCGTTGGCCTGGCCCACCAGCTCGTCCTCGTCGTCGTAGGGCAGCGCCACCAGCACCGGGCCGAAGATCTCCTCCTGGCAGACCGCGCTGTCGTGGGGCAGGCCGTCGATCAGGGTCGGCGGGTAGAAGCTGCCCGCGGCCAGCTCGCCCTCGGTGGGGATCGCACCGCCACAGCGGATGCGGCCGCCCTCCTCGCGTGCCCGCTCGACGTAGGCCGCCACGCCGTCGCGGTGCGCCTCGCTGATCAGCGGCCCCAGGTGCACGCCGGGGGTCTCGGGGTGGCCGACGCGCAGCTCGCGGGCGATGGTCTCGAGCCGGGCCATGGCCTCGTCGTAGCGGCGGCGGTGGATGAACAGCCGCGAGCCGGCGATGCAGGCCTGGCCGGCGGAGCTGAAGATGCCGTAGGCCACGCCCTTGACCGCCTGCTCCAGGTCGGCGTCCTCGCGGATGATCGTCGGCGACTTGCCGCCCAGCTCCAGGGAGGTCGCGATCAGCTTGTCGGCGGCCACATGGGCCAGGTGGCGGCCGGTGTTGGTGCCGCCGGTGAAGGAGATCTTGCGCACCCTGGGGTGGCGCGCGATGGCCTCGCCGATCACGCTGCCGCGGCCCGGCAGCACGCTGAGCAGCCCCATGGGCAGCCCCGCCTCCTCGAACAGCTCGGCGAGCTTGAGGGCCATCAGCGGGGTGGCCTCGGCGGGCTTGAGCACCACGGCGTTGCCGCCGGCCAGGGCCGGGGCGACCTTCTGCATCTCGCTGGCGATCGGCGAGTTCCAGGGCGTGATGGCGGCGATCACCCCGAGCGGCTCATAGGTGCTCAGAGTCAGGAAGTCGGCGTTGCGCCGGGTGGGCAGCTCGCCCTCCAGGGTCTCGCAGGCCGCCGCGAAGTAACGCGCGGTGCCGGCGGCGCTGGCCACCAGGCCGCGGGCCTCGGCCAGCGGTTTGCCGTTGTCACGGGTCTGCAGGGCGGCGAGCTCCGCGGCCCGCTCGCGGATCAGCTCGCTGACGCGGTAGAGCACCTCGGCCCGCTCGTGGGGCAGGCGCTCGCGCCAGGCCGGGGCGCGCCAGGCCGCGTCGGCGGCGGCGATCGCCTCCTCGACGTCGTCGAGGCTCGCGGCATTGAGCTCGGCGTTCACCGAACCGTCGGCGGGGAAGCGCGACACCATGGGGTCGCCGCGGCCCTCGCGCCATTCGCCGGCGATGAAGATCTTCAGGGTCATCTCGGACACCTCCGCTTAGAACGAGACCGGCTCGAGCACCTGGCGACAGGCGCGCACCACCGAGAGGGCGGCGAGGGTCGAGGTCTTGGGATTGCTTTCCAGGGGATGGCCGTTGAGCTCGATGGTGAACTCGCCGAAGCGCCCCCTGGCATGGAGGCGGTGGGTGTTGCGCGTGGCCGCCGGGTCGACGATCAGCTGCACCCGGGTGTCGCGCATGCCCACCCCCGCCAACGCGATGGTGGCGGCGACGTTGGAATTGGCCGGGAACAGCCGCGCGGCCTCGCCGGCATCGCCCGCGAAGAACACCGTCTTCTCGGCGACGGCGCCGAGGTCGATGAGCTGTTCGGCGTGGCTGCCCTTCCAGCTGCGCGGGGCCTTGCAGGCCTCGTAGGTGACCTCGTCGAGGCCGCCCTCGCGGGCCGCCGCCAGGCCGTCCATGCCGGCCACGGCGCCGGACAGCAGTTGCATGCGTCCACCGCCCTCGCGGGCCGCGGTGGCGAGCCGCTCATACAGGGCCGCGTCGGCCAGGGCACCGGTGGCCACCACCGCCAGGGTCAGGCCACGGCGCAGCACGGCCTCGCCATGCTCGGCGAGGCCCGTCTGGCCGGCGCACTCCACCACCAGGTCGGGACACTCGGCGCACGCCTCGATGGCGGTCAATACCTCGGCGCGGCCGGCCAGGCGATCGCGGGTCGCCGCGGCATGGGCTTCCGGCACCACCACCCAGGCGAGCTCCATGCCCTGGGGGAGCAGGCGATGCACCTCGCTGCCCATGGCGCCGTAGCCGATCATCATCAGTCGTTTCGTCATCGGATTCTCCGTCGTCTTTCTTAGAGGTGGCGGTTGAAGCCACCGGAGACATCCAGGGCGGCGCCGGTGGTGAAGGAAGCCATCGGGGAGGCCAGGAAGACCAGGGCACGCGCCGGCTCCTCCGGGCGGCCCAGGCGGCCCATGGGGATGCCGCGCTTGGCGGCGATGGCGCCGATCCACTGCTCCCAGCTCTGGGACGGATCGTCGCGCTGCTCGAAGCGGCGGCGCCACTGGCCGGACTCGACCATGCCCAGCAGGATGGAGTTGACCCGGATGCCGTCATCGATCAGCTCGTGGGACAGCGAGTGGGTCATGTTGAGCAGGGCCGCCCGGGCCGCCGAGGTGGCGATCATGTGCGGCTCGGGCTGCAGCGCCAGCAGCGAGTTGACGCAGGTCAGCGAGCCGAGCTCGGAGGCCGCCAGCTGGGCGCGGAAGGCGCTCAAGGGATTGATCACCCCGAACAGCTTGAGGGTGGCCTCGGACAGCCAGGCCTCCCGCGGGGTGTCGTCGAAGTGGGCCACGTAGCCCTGGCCGGCGTTGGCGATCAGCATGTCGGTGCCGCCGAAGCGCTCGCGGACGGCCGCGGCGAAGGCCGCACAGGAGGCCTCGTCGAGCACGTCGCAGGTCTCGGCCAGCAGCTCGGCGGCGGGGAATTCCTCGGCGAGGGCGGCGCGGGCCGCCTCGAGCCGCTCGGGATTGCGGCCGCACAGCGCCACCCTGGCGCCATGGGTCAACAGCAGGCGCACGGTCTCGAGGCCGATCCCCGAGGATCCGCCGGTGACCACCGCCACCCGGTCTTCGATCATAAAGCTCATGGTGTCGTCCTCTCTCGGGTCCGGGTGGCAGGCGCCAGCAGCGGCCCGGCGAAGGCCGCGACGGCCTCGGCGAAGGCCGCCGGGGCGTCGATGTGGCTGGCGTGGCCGGCCCGCGGAATGTCGCGATAGGGCAACCCCAGGCGCTCGGCGAGGGTCCGCGAGGCCTCGGGGGTGGTGATGGCATCCTCGTCGCCGCACAGCACCATGGCCGGCACCGGCAGCCCCCCGGGCACATAGCCCTCCAGGGCGTCGTTGGCCAGCATCCAGCTGGCCTGGGCGAAGCCCTCGACGTGGAGGCGCCGCATGCCCTCGCGCACCCGGGCGACGTCGGCCGGATCGGCGCCGTCGCGCAGCAGGCGCGGGGCGCGCGCCGCGGCATAGGCCTCGTGACCCTGCTCGGCGAGCATCGTCCAGCGACTGCGATAGACCTCGTCGCGCTTGGTCGCGTCGGCGTCGCGGTAGCCCAGCGCCGGGTCGGCCAGGATCACCCCGGCCAGCCGCCCGGGTCGGCGGGCCGCGAAGGCGCTGGCCATCATCGCCCCCAGCGAGTGGCCCACCAGCACGCAGCGCTCGATGCCTAGGGCGTCGAGCCAGGCGTCGAGGCGCTCGGCATAGTCGGCGGCCGTGGGCACCTCATTCGCCAGCGGCCGGCTGTCGCCGTAGCCCGGGGCGTCCCAGGCCAGCAGGTGGTAGCCGGCTAGATAGGGAGCCAGCGGCGCCCAGGAGGCCGCCCCGGAGCTGATGCCGTGCAGCAGCACGATGGTGGGGCCCTCGCCACTTTCGCGGTAGGCCTGGCGCCCGGCGTCGAGGGTCAGGTGCCGGGGTGTCATTGCCTGGGGTGTCATTGCCTGGGGTGTCATGGCCGGCCCCCTCATCCGTCGCGCTTGACCCTGGACAGCGGGTGATCGTCCGGGTAGGTGGGGATCTGCGGCTTGGGCGTGCCCAGCATCACGCACATCAGGGCCTCCTCCTCGCTCTCGTTGAGCAGGCCGCGGTAGATGCCCGGCGGGATGGAGACCACGTCGCGTTCCTCGAGCACCGTCTCGGTGTAGCGGTCGCCGTCCTTGAGGAACAGGCGAATGGAGCCCTTGAGGACGAAGAAGACTTCCTCGACGTCGTCATGCACGTGCAGCGGCCCCTCGCACCTGGACGGCAGCACCATGGTCGAGAAGGTGAAGTGCTCGGCCGGGATGGTATTGGTGTCGTTGGCCACGCCGGTGGCGCCGGTGCCGATGTAGCGCATCTGGGCGCGACGGTACTTGGGATCGTAGTCGGCCTGGAACTTCAGGGCGTTCCAGTCGTACTTGCGGCCCTTGAAGCGCGCGATGCGCGTTTCGATCCAGTCCTCGAAGGACAGGTCGTCGGGTTTCTTCCAGGTAGCGAATTGTTCGGACATGGTGTCTCTCCTCGGGATCGCGCGGTGGTTGGTGGTGTTCGGGGGAGGCCTCGCCGCGCGGCCGGGGCCGGATTCGGGACGAGGGGTCCCCGGGCCGGCCGCCCGCAGGCGACCGGCATCGATGGTGACGCTGGGGGCGCCGGGCCTCGGGCCCGGCCATGGATCAGGCGTCGGCCTTCTTCTGGCGCCGGGTCTCGGCGTCGATGCCGCCCTCGATGGCCCACTCGGTGAACGACTCCAGGGAGTGCTGCATCTCGCGCGGCTCCCAGGCCTCGGTCAGGTAGTCCTCGTTGGTGTAGTACTCGAAGGCACCGCCCAGGGGGCTATTGACGTACCAGAAGTAGGCCGATGAGATCGGGTGCCGCCCCGGGCCGATGAAGGTGCTCCACTGGCGCCGGTTCATGGCCAGGCCGCCGCCGATCACCTCGTGGATGTCGCGCACCGTGAAGGCCACGTGGTTGAGCCCCGCGCCGCGATGCGGCAGCTTGAGCAGGAAGAGGTTGTGGTGGCCGCCGCGCGCCTGCATGCGCAGGAAGACGGCGCGCTCGATGTAGCGGTCGGAGACCGAGAAGCCCAGCAATTCGCGATAGAAGCGCTCACAGGCCTCGAGGTCGTCGACGAAGAACACCGCATGGCCGATGCTCGCCGGCGTGGCCCGCTCGTAGACCGGGCTCGGCTGGTCGACGCGCTTCATGTCGCCCCACTGGTTGATCGGGGTGACCTCCAGTTCGACGTCCTTGAGCCGGGTGGGCCGGATGCACACGGTCAGGCCATTGGGGTCGCGGCACTCCAGGCTGTCGCCGTGGTCGACGAAGCCGGGCTGGTCGCGCAGGCGTTCCCGCAGCGTGTCCAGGGCCGCGGCGTCCGCCACGCCCCAGGTCATGCGGCGCAGGGTCGAGCCCTCCTCGAAGGCCGCGGGCAACGCCGGGTCGTCGATGCCGCGCACCACCAGGCGGGCACCGTTGAGCGTCTCGAAGGACGCGGCCCCGTCCTCAGCGTCGACCGGCGCCAGGCCGAAGTCCGCGACGAATTGCTTGCCGGCCTCGACGTCCTCGGCGCCGAACTCCAATGTTTCGATACCCACGATACTCATGTCGATCTCCTGCTGAATGTGACCTCGGCCGTCACTCCGGCGACGTCACGGACACAAAGGGTCCCCGTTCGCGAGGCGAAGGCCTCGCGACAGTCGTCTGGTTGCCGTGTTGGCGCGTGCCGGGCGCAGGCGAGTCGAGCGCCCGGCGGAATGGATCAGGGCATGTTCATCTCATCTGGCGCTGCCCTCCGGCACTGCCCTGGTAGCCCAGCAGATTGGAGATGCTGCCGGCCGCCTCGGCGACCTCGAGTCGCAGGCGGTCGCGGTCGGCTTCCGGGATCTCGTGCACCGGCACCATGATACTGACCACCCCCTCGACCTCGCCGTCGTGGTTGAACAGCGGGTAGACGATCGAGGAGATGCCGAACTGGAAGTAGGATTCGCCGATCACGTAGCCCCGCTCGCGATCCTCCTGGACCAGAGCCCAGAGCGCCTCGCGATCCGTCGGCGCACCGGGTTCGCTGTCCGGCAGGCTGTCCTCGGGATAGAGCGCCTCGAAGGCCTCGCGACTCAGGCCGGTCAGCAGCATCCGGCCCAGAGAGGTGCGATGCACCGGCAGGCGGGTGCCGACGCTGACCCGGCGGATGGTGGCGTTGGCGGCGCTGACCCGGGCCACGTAGATGACGTCGCGGCCGTCGCGAATGGCGATATGGCTCGAGCAGCCGGTCTTGTCGCGCAGCGACTCGATCACCGGCTGGCCGACCTGCACCACGTCCAGGGAGGCGACGTACTCGAAACCCAGCCGCAGCACGTTGACCCCCAGCGAATACAGCCCGGTGGATGGATGGCGCCGGATGAAGCCCATGTACTCCAGGGTCTGGATGGCGCGGTAGGCCGTGGCCTTGGGGATGTCGACGCGCTTGACGATCTCGGCGAAGCTCATCTCCCGATGGCTGCGGCTCAGCTCCATCAGGATGATCAGGCCACGCTCCAGGCCCGGGATCAGGTACTTCCGTGCGTCCTTCTCGGTGTCGCTCATCGCGTCATCGCCTCTTGGTGTCGGGTCGGTTTCCGCGCCGGCTGGCGGGCTTCTCGCTGAGCCCTGGCGCCCTCGCGCCTACGATACCGGATCGGGACCCGGGAGCCGATTGCGCCTCGGCTTGCCTCGACGGCTTGGCGCCGCCTTTAATTCAAATATTAAACAGTATTTCTTATTTGATACAGCTTGAAGATAGACATCGGACCGCTGTTTGTCAAGGCCCGTTGGCTTCGCCTACAGTCGCGCACAATCCATTGATTTTAAAAGGGAAAAAATCCCCCCCCTCTCGGGCCATTCCCGAGGACGGCACGCCTATCGCCGACGGCACCGCGTCCTCAGGCCCGCGCCGTGGCCGACAAGCGCTTGTCACGCAGCTCGGCCATGCGCCGCGCCAGTCGCTCCAGCAACATCGCCTTGGCTCCCTGGTGGGCCGGATCGGCCCACAAGTTGCGGGTCTCGTGGGGGTCCTCGGCCAGGTGATAGAGCTCGCCGCCCGCCTCGCCCTCGAACAGGCTGAGCCGCCACGCCTCGGTGACCAGGGTGGTGATGCCGCTGTCGGCGTCGCCATCGCGGAACACCTGGATGCCGGCATCCTCGATCAGCACCGGCGGCGCCGGCCAACTCTCGTCGAACAGGTCGCGCCCCTGCATGCCGACGGGCATCCTCAGGCCGGCGCGCTGCAACAGCGTCGGCGCCAGGTCGATGGCACTGCCGAGCCGCGCCGAGACGCGCCCACCCGGGTCGGGCGAGCGAGGGTCGTGCCAGATCAGCGGCACGCGCACCACGCTCTGGAAGTGCAGGCCGAGCTTGAGCACGGTGCCGTAATCGCCCATGTAGTCGCCGTGGTCCGAGGTGAAGGCCACCACGGTGTCGTCGGCGAGCCCCCTGGCCGCGAGCCGTCCCAGCACCTCGCCCACGGCATCGTCGACCATCGAGATGCTGCCGTAGTTGAGGGCGATGATCTCGCGGAGCTGGCGCTCGGACAGGCTCAGCGGCCAGTGGCTGTCGGGCTCGTCGCGTCCCCAGCGATAGGCCGCCAGCGCCGCGTCCGGCAGGCCGGCGATGGCCTCGACCGAACGCCCCGCCGTGGCCGGCAGCACCACCTCGTCGGGGTCGTACATCGACCAGTAGCGGCCGGGGGGCGTGAAGGGGTGGTGCGGATCGGGAAAGGACACCACCAGCACGAAGGGCGTCTCGTCGTCCTGCTCGTCGAGAAACGCGCAGGCCTGGTCGGCGACGTAGGCGGTCGGATAGGAGGCTTCGGGCAGCGCCGTACGCCAGCACTGCGGCGCCGTGATGGTCTCGTCGGGCAGGGCGTTGGCCGGCCCGCGCAGCGCGTCCGGATCGGCGTGGCGCTCGCGCAGCCAGGCGCCGTAGTGGCCCTCGACCCCGTCGCCGTGGCCGATGCACAGCCGCACATGATCGAAGCCGTAGTAGGGCGTGGGCAGCTCGAGGTCCGGCGTCTCGGCCCAGCGCCGGCGCACCTCCCAGCGGTAGGCGTCGCCGTCGCGCTGGCGGCGCAGGCTGTGCCCCAGTGCCGCGGGCAGCGCCTCACCGTCGCCGCCCTGGCGCCGCTCGGGCGCGGGGATGTCGGTGACGTTCTGGAAATGCGCCTTGCCGATATAGCCGGTGTGATAACCGGCCCCGCGCAGCACGTCGGCGAAGGTCACGCTGTCCAGGTCCAGCGGGATGCCGTTCTGGCGCACCCCGTTGACCGACGGCTGCTGGCCGGTGACCAGGCAGGCCCGGTTGGACTGACAGATCGGCGTGGTCACGTGGAAGCGCGTGAAACGCACCCCCGAGGCGGCCAGGCCGTCCAGGTGCGGCGTCCTGACGGTCGGGTCGCCGTAGCAGCCCAGATGCTCGGCACGCTGCTGGTCGGTGATAAAGACGATAAAGTTCGGGCGTCGCATCGCAGTCTCCTCGCTCGGGGTCGCCGACTCAATCGAACATCAGCCCGACCGGCCAGGTGACGATCTCGGGGAAGGCGAAGACGATGGCGATGGCCAGGAAATCGCAGACCAGGAAGGGCACCGCGGCCTTGTAGATGCTGCCCATGCCCGTGCCCTGGGGCGCCACCGCCTTCATCACGAACAGCGCGGCGCCCAGCGGCGGCGAGGTGGAGCCGGTCTCGATGGCGATCAGGAACAGCGCCGCGAACCACAGGGGGTCGAAGCCAAACTGCTCCACCACCGGCACGAAGATCGGCAGGGTGATCATCATGATCGGCAGCGGCCCCATGAACATGCCCAACACCACGATGGTCAGCACCATGGCCAGCACGATGGTCTTGTCGCCGAACGGCAGGCCGAGCACGGCGTCCATCAGGCCGAAGGTCGCCCCAGTGAAGGACAGCAGCTGGGTGAAGGCGATGGCGCCGGCCACGATCAGCAGCACCATCACCGAGATGGCGGCGCTCTCGAACATCGAGCTCTGGAAGATACCGAGGCTCAGGCGGCGCTTGAGCAGAGCCAGCAGCACCGTGGCCACGGCGCCGGAGGCCGCCGCCTCGGTGGGCGTGGCCAGGCCCAGGAAGATCACCCCGACCACGGCGAAGACGATGATGCCGATGGGCAGGATGTTGCGGGCCCCGGCCTCGAGCTTGACCCGCGTCGATGTGGGGGCGACGTCGAAGGACGGCGCCACGTCCGGCTGCAGGGTGCAGCGGCCGAGAATGTAGACGGTATAGAGCACCGCCATCAGCAGGCCCGGCAGGATGATGGCGATCAGCAGCCGCCCGATCGGCAGCTCGGCCACCACGCCCAGCACCACGGCCAGCGAGCTCGGCGGGATCATGATCGCCAGGCCGGCGGAGCCGAGGACAGGCCCCAGCGACATGGGCTTCTGGTAGCCGCGCTTCTCCATCTCAGGCACCAGGCTGGAGCCCAGCAGGGCGATGGAGCCCATGCTGTTGCCGGTCAGGGTGGAGAACAGCACCCCGCCACCCACGGCCATAAAGGCCAGTCTTCCCCGAAGTTTTCCAAACCATTTATCCAGCGTATCCAGCAGATCGTTGGCGATGCCCGAGCGGAACATCACCTCGCCCATGATCATGAACATGGCGATGGGCACCAGGGTAAAGCTGGTCAGTGCGCCGGTGGTGTTGATCACCAGCTGTTCGACGCCGGACATGCCGCCCAGCAGCACATAGGCGCCGACCAGGTTGACGACCAGGAAGGCGAACGCCACCGGCATGCCGAGCATCATCAGCAGCAGGAGCGGTCCCATGAGCAGAAGCAGCGTCAGCCACCAGTCCATATAAGCCTCCAGGGGAGATGTTGTCTGTGCGCGAGCCTGTTGCGGCTCAGCGCTTGAAACTGTCGAGAGTCTGCGCCACGAACTGGATCGCGAGCAGCAGCATGCCGAGGGGGAAGACCATGGTGATCAGGTAGCTGGGCGGTCGCATCAGGGTGGTCTCGCGCATCCCGTACTCGAGCTGGTCGAGGGTCACCAGACCGCCGACCCAGGCGCAGTAGCCGCAGGCCACCCCCGCCAGGGCGCTCATCAGGGCGACCAGCAGGCGGCGCGGCCACTCGGGCAGGGCATCGGTGACCAGGTCGATGGCCACGTGGCGGTGCTTCTCGAGCAGGTAGGGCGCGCCGAGAAAGGTCATGTAGAGCAGCGAGTATTCGCTGAGCTCGATGACCCAGACCAGGGAGTTGTCGAACAATACCCGGGAGAGAATCTCCAGGAACACCAAGGCGGTGGCGAGGACCAGCACCACGCCACTGAGCCAGGCCAGCCACAGGTTCAACCGGCTGACGCCACGCATGAAGGCGTTGGACGGTAGGCACTCGGCGGAAAGGGAGTCATCCATAGCGAAGGCCCCGATAGGTGGTCAGGGCCCGGCGCCCCGGAGGTGGGCGCCGGGCACGGGGAAGCATCACTCGACCAGCATGGCCTTGAGGTCGGCATGCAGTTCGGGATCCACGTCCTCGGCGAGATGGCTCCAGGCCGCCTCGATGGCGGTCGCGATGTACTCGTCGGCGGCCTCGCCGGTCAGCTCGATCTCCTGGAAGCCGGCCTCGTCCATCTGCGCATAGCCGGTGGCGATAATCTCGTCCCAGCTAGCGTCGATCTCGGGCGCCAGCTCTTCGCGCAGGTAGGCCTGTACGCGGCCCTGCAGGTCCTCGGGCAGTTCGCTCCAGGCCTCCGGGTTGACCAGCACGTTGAAACCGGCTCGATAGTAGGGAGGGGTGATGTAGTAGTTGACCACGTCCTCGAACTGATCGACCCAACCCAGGTTGCTCTGGGCGAAGCCGTCGATGACGCCGCGCTCCATGGCGGTGTAGATCTCGCCCATGGGCAGCACCAGGGGCTCGGCGCCGAGCGCTTCGACGAAGGGCAGGATGGTGGGGAAGACGCGGATGCGCTTGCCGGCGATGTCGTCGAGGCCGGTCACCTCGTCCTTGAAGAACAGGAAGAACTTCACGGGACTCGCCGGGATCTCGCCGAGATAGTGCAGGCCCCGCTCGGCGTGGACCTCGGTCATCCGCTCCAGGTAGCCGGACTGGGCGATCTCGTCGTAGGTCTTGAACGACAGGTTGGAGGCGGTGGCCGAGGGCACCAGGCCGGAATAGTAGCTGGGGCTGGTCAGCGCCATGTCGATGGAGCCATTGCGTACGGCGTCGGCCAGGCGGAAGGGCGGCATCACCTCGGGGCCGCCGCGCCAGTTGATCTGCAGTTCGCCGTCGAACGTCTCGTTGATGGCCTCGACGAAGGCCTCGAAGCCGTGGGAGACCACCGCGGTCTTGGGCGTGAAGGAGACGGCGTTGAGGGTGATTTCCTCGGCCTGGGCGGCACCGGCGGCGGCCGCCAGGGACAGGCCCAGCAGGGACTTGGTCAGGAGCTTCTTGGTCATGCGGGGATTTCCTCGGGTGTTGTTATTGAAGCGTTCGGAGAGTGGCGGCCGGCGTCAGGCCAGTTCCACGCCCCAGGCATCGTAGCCGTAGACCCAGTCGGCATTTCCCTCGCCCTTGAGCCAGTCGTTGGCCCGGGAGCCGCGCTGCACCTTGGCGGTACGTTCCTTGCGGGCCGACTCGTAGCGTTCCAGCGCCGCGGCGAGGCCGTCGCGGTCGATGCCTTCCAGGCAGCGCGACAGCACCACGGCGTCCTCGATGGCCATGCAGGCGCCCTGGGCCATGAAGGGCACCATGGGGTGGGCGGCGTCGCCGAGCAGGGTGGCATGCCCCACCGACCAGCGTTCCATGGGCTCGCGCACGTAGAGCGCCGACTTGGTCACGCCGTCACAGGCGGCCAGCAGGACCCGTACGTCGGGATGGAAGTCCCGGTAGACCCGGCGCAGTTCTTCGACGTCACCGGGCAGGGTCCAGGATTCCTCGCGCCAGTCGTCCTGAGGCGTGGTGGCGAAGATGAACACCTCCTCGCCGCGGGTCAGCGGGAAGACCACCACCTGGACGTCGGCGCTCGGCCCCCACCACTTGGTGAAGGCATCCAGGTTCTCGACCTCCGGCACCGCGCTGCGCGGCACCACCGAGCGATAGGACACCAGGCCGGTGAACTCGGGCTGGTCCTCGCCGAACAGTTCGCGACGCACCGCCGAGTGAATGCCGTCGCCGCCGATCACCAGATCGACGTCCGCGTGGCTGCCGTCGGCGAAATGGATGCGCATCGGCTCGCCCTGCTCGATGCGCTCGGCCTGCTTGCCCAGATGGATGGCCTCATCGGGCAGGGCCTTCTCCAGTGCCTGGAGCAGGTCGCCGCGATGGATCGTCAGCTGCGGGGCGCCATAGCGCTCCTCGGCGGCCTCGCTCATGGGCAGTCGCGAGGTCTCCTCGCCGGTGTCCCAGGTGCGGCTGATGCGGTGGGTCGGGCGCGCCGCGGTCTCGCGCAGCACCTCGCCCACGCCCAGGCGATCCAGGGCGCGCACGGCGTTGGGGGTCAGGTTGACGTCGGCACCGATGCGCAGGAACTGCCTGGCGCGTTCGAAGACGATGGCCTCGTGGCCCAGTTGACGCAGCGCCAGCGCCGCGCAGAGACCGCCGACACCCCCACCGCAGATACCAATCTTCAGGCTTGTCATGCTGTTCTTACCTTTGTTGCCGTCCCAGACGGCGCGCCGCCCGGCGTGCCATATTTGAAACTCTGTTTATTATTTGATGCTAGCAATGTAGGCCCGCCGTCGGGCTTTGTCAAACGTCACCCGGGAGTCATGCGGAGCCGAAGAAAGCCCCTCGATGAATCAACAAGATACCTGGTCGAAGAGAGGCGCCGGCCGCTCAGTAGCGGCGGATCAGGGGAAGGAGCACGACGGCGCCCAGGAAGGCCATGGCCATCATCAACATCAGGCCGGCGGTCATGTCGCCGGTGGCGACGATCAGCGCGCCGATCAGCACCGGCACCAGGGCGCCGGATAAGTTGCCCAGGCCGTTGAAGATCCCGCCGGCAGTGGCGCTGACGTCGGAGGGGGTGGCCTTGGCCAGCAGCGCGAAGACATTGGGGGCGCCGACGCCCCACATGGCGGCACTGAACGACATGGCGGCGATCATCGCCCAGTTGGAGTCTTCGATGGACAGCACCAGCGCCAGCCCCAGGCCCGCCCCGAGCATGGCGATCGAGCACATCAGCGCGCGTCGGTCGAAGCGGTCGGAGGCGACGGCGCCGATCACCTCGCCCAGCAGCATGGCGATGAACGGCAGCGAGGAGAAGATCCCGGCCTGGTCGAGATCGATGCCTTTGTCCTGGACCAGGTAGGTGGGCAGCCAGCTGTTGAGCCCCCATAGATAGGCCAGGAAGGCCACGTTGAACAGGCACATCGCCCAGAACGACCAGCGCTTGAGCAGCCGGCCGGTGGCCACCTTGTGAGACGACAGCGGCACATGGGACTGGTCGCTGTGCTGCAGCGCCGGGGAGCGGGTGCTGACGTCGAGGCGCCGGAACACCAGGTAGACCAGCAGCATCACCGGCAGCGTCAGCAGGGCGATGGCGAAGAAGCTGGCCCGCCAGCCGAACTGCTCGACCACCCAGATGGTGAAGGGGAAGCCCAGAGTGGCGCCGATCGGCGTGCCCAGCAGCCACAGCATGGTCGCCCGGGCCTGCTCCCGCGGCGGGAAGAGCCGCTTGACGATGGTGTAGGCCACCGCGAACATCGGCCCCTCGGCGATGCCCAGCAGCACCCGCAGGCCGAGCATGAGGCCGAAATCGTCGACGAACCCCATCACCGCCATGATGCTGGCGGTGAGGATCAGCATGCCGTAGAGGCAGCTCCGCGGGCTGAAGATATCGCCGAGGAAGCCCAGGAACATCGACGAGGCCCCGTAGGACAGCAGGAAGCCGGTCATCAGCAGTCCCAGGCGGGTCGACTCGCCCTCCAGGCCCAGGTCGGCCTGGAAGGCGGGACTCGAGATCAGCACGGCGACGCTGATCTTGTCGAAGAAGGACAGGATCACGCAGGCCAGCAGGGCCAGGGGCACCAGCCAGCGCCGCGCGCCGCTCGATGGCCCGGCATCGGGCGAGGCTCCGGCCGTCAGGGCCGGGGCGGCGGTATCGGACATGGGTTCACCTGTTATCGTTGTGTCGTCACGTCATCAGGGGGGCCGGCTCAGCGCAGCTGCATCAGGTTGTAGTCGGGGTCGCCCAGGGCCTCGGGGGCGAGCACCCGTTCGGCGGCCAGCCAGCGCTTGCCGAGCTTGATGGCGCGCGGCTGATCGAAGGCCACCATCTGCACCAGGCGACTCTCGTCGTCGAGATAGAAGAACACCGGCCCCTGCGGATCCGGGCGGACCACGCAATGGAGCTCGCCACTGGGCACGCCGAGGATCTGGATGTTGACGCCGTGCTGGTCGGACCACAGCCAGGCCGGCTCGTCGTAATGTGCCTCCTTGCCGAGCATGGCGTCGGCCACCACCCGAGCCTGGTTCTGGGCATAGGCCCAGGACTGCAGGCAGAGCCCCAGATGGGGATGCTGAGAGACGTCACCGGCGGCGAAGATCCTGGGATCGGAGGTGTGCCCGGCGGCATCGACGATGATCCCCTGCTCGGTCCTGAGCCCGGCGTCGCGGGCCAGCTCCAGGTTGATCTCGACGCCGACGCCCACCACCACCAGGTCGTAGGGCTCGTGGGCCTCGCCGTCGGCGGTGATCGCCACCCGGCCGTCGGCCTCCTCGCTCAGCCGGATGTCCTGGCGGTTCAGCGCCAGGCCCACGCCGTGGCGCTCGTGGAGCTCGCGGATGGCCTCGGCCACCTCGGGGCCCACGCTGCGGCCGCACAGTGCCGGGGCGCGCTCGAAGACGTCCACCTCGACACCCAGCTTGCGGGCGCTGGAGGCCACCTCGAGACCGATCCAGCCGCCGCCGATGATGCCGATGCGCCGACTCTTCTCGAGCCGTTCCTTGAGCCGGGAGGCATCGTCCCATGTCCGCAGGGTCATGACATTGCCGATCTCCGCCCACTCGGGCACCGGCAGGCGCGGCCGGCTGCCGGTAGCGATCAGCAGTCGGTCGTAGGGCAGGCGTTCGCCGTTGTCGAGCACCACCTCGCCGGCCTCGCGGTCGATCTCGACGGCCCGCCGGGGGCGACGCCAGTCGATGTCGAGGGCCGCCAGGCGGTCCGCCGGGAAGAGCCGCGGCAGGGGCTCGCCCTCGGTGACCACGCCCTTGGACAGCGGTGGGCGTTCGTAGAAGTCGTGGGGCTCGTCGGCCACCACCGTCAGGCGGCCGGTGAAGCCTTCGCCGCGCAGCGCCTTGCAGGCATAGCCGCCGGCCTGGCCGCCGCCGATCACCACGATGTGCTGGATATCGCTTGTCATGTTCGCCGCTCCTTAGAGCTCCTTTCAAAACCCAACTGGTGGAGGCGGGCTTTCCGGCGACAAGCCTTCGCGAGGGCGCTGTGAACCCTTCCCTGGGCGCTACCTTTGCCATCCATGGCAAAGGACCCTCGCTTCGCCTTATCCCCGGCGCCCATTGCCACTGAAAGTTTGGAAATGCTCTCTTAGTTGAAGACGAAGCCACCGTTGACCGGGATCACCTGCCCGGTGACGAAGGTCGACCAGTCCGACAGCAGGTAGAGGATGGTGCCGTCCACGTCGTCGGGCTGCTGTTCGCGTTTCAGGGCTCGGCCCTGGGCATAGAAGTCGTAGCGCTCCTGGGGGACATACTCGGTGGCCTCGCAGTGGGTCAGCCCCGGGGCGACGGCGTTGACACCGATCTCGCGCTCGCCGAGTTCCCTGGCCATGGCGCGGGTCATGGCGATCACCGCGCCCTTGCTGGCCACATAGGCCATCAGCCTGGGGGCACCCCACAGGGCGGTGTCCGAGGCCAGGTTGACCACCCGGCCGCCGCCGGCGGCCTCGAGCAGCGGCACGGCGGCCCGGGTCATCAGCCAGGCACCGCGCACGTTGACCGTCATCACCCGGTCCCAGAGGGCTATGTCGTAGTCCATCAGCGTCTCGCCGCCGACGCCGGTGGCGATGGCGGCGTTGTTGACCAGCCCGTCCAGGGGGCCGCCGTCGGCGAGGCGGGCCATGCCCGCCTCGATGGAGGCGGGGTCGGCCTGGTCGATGACATGTGCCTCGACCTCGGCGCCGCCCTCGCGCAGCGCCGCGGCGGTCTGCTCCAACTCGGCCTCGAGGATGTCGCTGATCACCAGCCGGGCGCCCTCGGCGGCGGCGGCCTCGGCGACGCTGCGCCCCAGGCCGCGCGCGGCGCCGGTCACCAGGATGCGCTTGCCGGAAAGCATCTGCGCCATCTCAGGCCGCCTGCTGGCGCGCGGCCAGCTGCTTCTTGGCCATCTTCAGCATCACCCGGCGCAGCCTTGAGAGGCCCACGTCGTGCTGGTAGAGGTTCTCGTGATGACGGGCGTCGGGCGCCAGGTTCTCGAGGATGATGCGATCCTGCTCCAGGACGTCCCAGTGCAGCCGTTCGAGCTTGGTGCGGTAGAAGAAGCGCCACACCTGACGCTGCCAGCCATCGACCTTGCGCACCCGCCAGAAGAACACCCGGGTGTTGACCTTGTCCTCGGGCACGGCCATGCCGACGATCCAGAAGGGGCCGCCCGGTCCGAAGCGCTGCTGGTAGGGGATCGACAGGCGCAGCCAGAGGGCGCCGGTGTTGCCGTATTCCACCCAGTCGAAGTTGACGCCGGTCTGGCCGGTCTTCTTGAAGATGAAGCCGCTCTCGGTGGGCTCGAGCACCATCTCGGCCTGGCGGTCGCCCTCGGCCATGGAATGGGAATCCGAGTGCAGGTAGGTGCCGTGCATCGGGTCCATGACGTTGTCGACGGCATACTGGTAGTTGCACTTCCAGGTGGCGGTGCACAGGAAATGGCCGTAGGTCTCGGCGTCGGCTAGCTGCTCCGGCAGCTCCAGCTCGCCGGGCTCCTCGTCCGGCGCGGTACCGAAGTAGACGAAGATGGCGCCGTGGGCCTCCTGGATGGGGTAGCGGCGCACACAGGGCTGGCCGACCAGCGGGCTGTTGCTGATCGCCGGGACATCGCAGACCTCGCCCTCGCCGTTGACCTCGACCCCGTGGTACCAGCAGGCCAGGCGGTCGCCCAGGTTCCAGCCCTTGGAGAGGCGGGCGCCGCGGTGGGGGCAGCGGTCCTCGATGGCATGCAGGGTGCCGTCATGGCCGCGCCACAGCACCAGGTTCTCGCCCAGGCGGGTGATGCCCAGGGGATTGCTGCCGACCTCCCAGCTGGCGGCGACGGGATACCACAGCGAGCGCAGGCCGCTATCCAGGTAATCCTGAACGGCGGCGGCGTCGGAGGATGCACTAGTCATGACTCGACCTCGTTGTTGATTGTGCGAAGACGTGGGTGTCGGCTACCGGGGGCTTACTGCCCCAGGACCGCCATCTCCCGAAGGAAGCTCTCCTGGGTCCAGGGCCGGCCATTGCGGTCATGGCGATCGCGCGCATTGAGGCCGTCGACCAGGGCGTCCAGCTCGGTCACTCCCTCGGCGAACACCTCCTCGAGGGCCTCCACCAGTTCCAGTTCGAAGGGCCCCGGCACGCTCTGACGGGTCTGCCAGACGGGGTTGGCGAAGCCGCCCGGCACCTCGATGTGGCCCTGGCCGGGCTCGCTGGAGGGGATGATGCGCTGCCAGGTCTTCAGTTGGGGGTTGTAGTCTTGCTGGGCCATGCCTTAGCTCTCCTCGCTCACCTGCAGTTGAACCTCGTCGTCGATGATCCGCACCGGATAGACGTGGAGGTCACGATCGGCCGGCTCTCGCAGGCACTGGCCGGTCTTGATGTCGAAGGTGGCCTCGTGGAGCGGGCACTCCACCTGGCCGTCCTCGACGAAGCCCTGGGACAGCAGGGCATAGGCGTGGGGGCAGACGTCCTCGAGGGCGTAGTACTCGCCATCGAGCACATAGACGCCGATCTCCTTGCCGTCGATCTTCGCGGAATAGGGAAAGTCTTCCTGCACCTGGTCGGTCTTGCAGACGGGGGTCCAACTCATGACGTGTTCCTCATCGATCGGGGAGTGATGGGTCATCCCAGGCCGGATCAAATAAGAAACCATATTTATTATTTGATCCAATGCGCCCCAGTATAGGCGGGCCACTCATCCTGTCAATACTATATAGTATTTGGCGGACAGTCCGATACACCCGGGTCCGCCCACCTGAGCGTCGGCCCGACAGACGAGACGGTCCCGTGACACGAGGGGGTCACATGGCTAGCGCAGTTGGGTGCGCAGGGAGAGGCGGTAGTCGTTGGCGGGGATGTGCATGATCTGCCAGGCGACGGTGATGTCGTCGGCCAGCCGATAGAGGGTCTCGAGGCGCAACCCCAGGGGCGGTGTCTCGGCCAGGTCGGGCAGCATGACCCGGGCCACGGCCTTGGGCAGGCGCACCAGGCGCACCCGGTTCTCGGCGTGGCTGACCGTCAGCCGCCCCCGGGCCTCGAGCAGGGGCAGCACGCTATCGTGCTCCAGGGCCTCGGCCGGCATCTCGAGCAGGGAGCCGGCCATGTCGCCTCGCAGGTAGATCTCGGTATGGCAGTCGAAGGCCCCGTCGATGCGGTCCTGCCGCACCAGGCGCACGTGGCCGCTCGGGCCGTCGCCCAGCAACTCGCTCCAGGCCCCCTGGCGGGTGAGCCGTTCACGCTTGAGTAGCCGGATGAAGACCATGCGGACCCGGGTCCCGTCGGGACGCAGGAAGCCGAAGGCCGGGGTGGTGATCTCGCGTCGATGGTCGCCGCCGGCGACGAAGGTGCCCAAGCGACGCTGACGATAGAGCTCACCACTTTCCACCAGGTCGCGCAGGGCCTTCTGCACGGTCCCCAGGCTCAGCGGCAGGGCGGCGGCCAGTTCCTGCTCGGTAGGCAGCCGCGTCCCTTCCGGTAGCCATCCCTCGACGATCAGCTCGATGATGGCATCACGCATGCACAGATACTTGGGCGACCTGGGGGACTGCTCGAGGTGTCGGGAGATGCGATCGACCAGCAGGGACAGCACGGCAATGCCTTGTAGGGGACATGAAGGCGGGAATTCTAGCAGGCTTGGCCGGGGGCCATAAGCTCGAAGCTCGAAGCTCGAAGCTCGAAGCTCGAAGCTCGAAGCTCGAAGCTCGAAGCTCGAAGCTCGAAGCTCGAAGCTCGAAGCTCGAAGCTCGAAGCCAGTCAGCGTACTACCAGCCGCTGCAAACGGACCCCCCGTGGCCAGGCCACGGGGGGTCTTCCAGCTTCAAGCTTACGGCTATCGCTCCCGGCGAAGCCGGGTCGCTCATTTCTCGACGAAGGCGCGCTCGATCACGTAGTCGCCGGGCTCGCCCATGCGCGGCGAGATATTGAAGCCGAGCTCGTCGAGCAGGTCGCTGGTGTCGTCGAGCATCGCCGGGCTGCCGCAGATCATGGCGCGATCCTGCTTGGGGTCCAGGGCCGGCAGGCCGGTGTCCTCGGCGAGCTTGCCGCTACGAATATGGTCGGTCAGACGACCCATGGTGTGGAACTCCTCCCGGGTCACCGTGGGGTAGTAGACCAGCTTCTCGCTGATCTCCTCGCCCAGGTACTCGTGGGCCGGCAGCTCCTGGGTGATGAAGTCGGCATAGGCCAGCTCGCTCACGGTACGCACGCCGTGCACCACCACGATCTTCTCGAAGCGCTCGTAGGCCTCGGGATCCTGGATCAGGCTCATGAACGGGGCCAGCCCGGTGCCGGTGGAGAGCAGGTAGAGGTTACGCCCCGGCAGCAGGTCATCGGTGACCAGGGTGCCGGTGGGCTTGCGGCTGACCATGATCTGGTCGCCGACCTTGAGGTGCTGGAGGCGCGAGGTCAGCGGGCCGTCGGGCACCTTGATGCTGAAGAACTCCAGGTGATCCTCGTAGTTGGGGCTGGCGATGGAGTAGGCCCGCATCAGTGGCTTGCCCTCCACCTCCAGGCCGATCATCACGAACTGGCCGTTCTTGAAGCGCAGGCTGCGCTCCCGGGTGGTCTTGAAGCTGAACAGGGTGTCGTTCCAGTGATGGACGCTGAGGACTTCTTCCAGGGCGAACTTGCTCATGCCGGCTCCTATATATTCCAGGAACGCATAGATGCGTCGATATGTCTTTGCAGCTGATTCTAAGAGACGCGACAATATCTGTTAAATGGATTGTATGGATAAAGCTTATCTATACTACCGATATAGCCCTGTGGAGATCGCCGGATGCGCTATACCCTGCGCCAGCTCGAGGTGTTCGTGGCCGTGGCCCAGCACGAGAGCGTCTCCCATGCCGCCCGCGCCCTGGCGCTGTCCCAGTCCGCCGCCAGCACCGCCCTGGCGGAGCTGGAGCGCCAGTTCGACTGCCGCCTGCTCGACCGCATCGGCAAGCGCCTCAAGCTCAATGCCCTGGGCTTCCAGCTGCTGCCCAAGGCCGTCGCCCTGCTCGACCGTGCCGAGGAAGTGGAGGAGCTGCTGCGCGGCCAGCAGGGCATCGGCACCCTCGACGTGGGCGCCACCCTGACCATCGGCAACTACCTGGCCACCCTGCTGATCAGCGACTTCATGCAGCATCACCCGGGCAGCCGCATCCGCCTCCAGGTGCGCAACACCCGCACCATCATCGAGGGGATCCGCCACCATCAGCTGGACCTGGGCCTGATCGAGGGGCAGTGCGAGGACGACGACGTCATCACCCAGCCCTGGGTCGAGGACGAGCTGGCGGTGTTCTGCTCGCCCCGCCATCCCCTGGCCGACCAGGGACCGGTGGAACTCGACCGGCTGCTGCGCGAGGCCTGGATCATGCGCGAGCAGGGCTCCGGCACCCGCCTGACCCTGGAGCAGGCCGCCCGCCACCGGCGCGGCCGCTTCAACACCCTGCTCGAGCTGGAGCACACCGAGGGCATCAAGCGCGCCGTGGAGTCCGGGCTCGGCATCGGCTGCGTCTCCAAGCTGGCGCTGCGCGATGCCTTCCGCCGCGGCAGCCTGGTGCCGATTCCGACCCCCGACCTGGACCTGAGCCGCCAGTTCGCCTTCATCTGGCACCGTCACAAGTACCTGGCGACCGGCATGCGCGAGTTTCTCAAGCTCTGCCGGCAGATGACCGAGGGCATCCGCCGCAGCGACCAGATCGACCTGCCCCACTACTCCTGAGCCTGGTGGGCGGGTCGCGCCACCGCGAGGACATCGAACACCGGGCGGGCAATCCCGCCGCGAGGCCAGGCGGCCCCGTGGCGGGAGCATCGGGAAGGGGGCGGGTCAGCGCAGGTCGCTCACCGCGTTCTGGATGTCGGCCAGGCTGGCCTTGGTGAGATCCTTGGACAGGGTGTGGATCACCAGCTTGGCGGTGGGGGGATCGAGCTTGTCACGCAGCTGGCCGAGAAAGCGCGGCGGGGCGACCAGGATCAGCTTCTCCAGGGTGTTCTCGACCCGGGCGCGATAGAGGCGATCGGCGACTTCGCGGGCGAAGATCGTCTCATGATGCTGGGTCGCCACGCTCTCGCCGCCGGCGGAGCGCGCCGTCGTGGATGTCGACTCGTGGACATCCCCGCTGCGGTCGGTCACCAGGTCGCCCTCGTGCAGCCGCCCTTCGGCATGCACCAGGCTGTCCTTCTCTTCAAGCTTCAGTGCATCCCGGGTGAAGACCCGGGCCCTGGCTGCATCGGCCACCACGATATAGGTCGTCATAGTCGCTCCTTGATGCTGGAAGGCATGCGAAGGACTCTCCGCCTGCCTTCTCAACATTGGCAAGGCACTCCCGGAGCGTCAACTGACGGCGTCGAGCGACACCCGACGTCGGCGTCCGCGGACACTGCCGCCGGGCCGTCGACTGGGGTAGGATGCCCGGCCACCGGCCCGGATCGCCGGTGCCATCGCCCGGCACGCCCATCCCCGCCGCCCGGAGGAGTTCCCATGCGGTCTTTCCTGTTCCCCCGTCATCCCCTGCCGCGACGCACCCTGCTGTTCTGCCACGCCGCCCTCCAGATCGGCCTGCTGACGATTGGCGGCCTGTGGCTGGCCGCCCAGACCCCCTGGCTCGCCGATACCGGCTGGCTGGCCGCCGCCCCCCGTCTCATCCTGGGCGCCAGCGCGCTGCTGCTGGCCGTGATCGGGCTGCGCCTGCTCGCCGAGCTGTGGCTGCTGCCGTACCACCTGGCCGGCCAGCGCGCCGGCTTCGCCCCCGCCGCCGTGGTCACCCGCTCCTTCGAGCGCCGTCCCGCGGTGCACGCCGCCGAGCAGGCCTGGACCTCGGCGGCACAGCCGACGGAGACCGAGGACACCGTGCTCGGCAGCGCCCGGGTGACCCGCCCGGCGCCACGTCGCCCGCGCCCCCAGGACGAGCCGACCCTCGACCTGGCCGGCGGCCAGGCGGAGCCGGCGTCGGCGCGCGAACCACGACTGTGAGCGCCGAGACGACGAACCCCGGCCGTGGCCGGGGTTCGTCGTTTTCGTTCTGCCCGAGGGCTCGCTCAGTCCTCGAGCAGCCGGCGCATAAAGGGCGGCAGCGCCAGGGCCCCGCGATGGGCCGCGTCGGTATAGTACTCGAGGGGCATCTCGGTGGCCGCCGCGTCGACCTCCCGGAAGCTCGCGACGTCGACGCCCTTGCCGGCCAGGGTCACGCTCCACCAGCCCGAAGGGTAGACCGGCTGGGGAAAGGGCAAGGTGGCCACGCTGTCGAAGCCGGCCTCGCCCATGTCGCGGCGCAGGTCACGGATGATCGAGCCGCTGTGGTAGAGCGGCGACTCGCTCTGCTGCACCATCACGCCGCCCGGCCGCAGGATGCGATGACAGCGGCGCAGGAAGTCGGCCTTGAACAGCCCCTCGGCCGGCCCCACGGGGTCGGTGGAGTCGATGATCAGCACGTCGACGCTGTCGTCAGGCGCCGCGTCGACCCACTTCACGCCGTCGGCGAACAGCAGTTCGGCGCGGGGATCGGCGTTGGATTCAGTCAGCGCCGGGAAGAAGCGCTCGGCGGCCCGGGTCACCTCCTCGTCGATGTCGATCTGGGTGACCCTGTCGACGCCGGGATGACGCAGCACCTCACGCAGGGTGCCGCAGTCGCCGCCGCCGATGATCACCACGCGCTTCGGGTCCGCGTGGGTGAACAGCGCCGGATGCGCGATCATCTCGTGATAGAGGAAGTTGTCGCGGTCGGTCAGCATCACGCAGCCATCGAGCACCATCAGGTTGCCGAAGGTCTCGGTGGCATAGACCGCGAGGTGCTGATAGGGACTCTGCACCTCGTGCAGCGTCTCGGTGACCTTCAGCGAGAAGGCGCTGCCATGGCTGTCGAAGACTTCGGTGAACCAGCCGGAATCGAGAGACGTGCTCATCGGGGACCCTCAAGGTGACGTATGGAGTGCCGTGGCCGCGACATGGGGCGGCGGCCGGCAAGGTAGCCTAAGATCGCTCGGCAAGGAAGCCCCGGCGCACACCGGCGAGCGCCAGCACGGCGGCGGCCGCCCCCAGGCCGTTGGCCAGGATGTCCGCGGCATCGCCCCCGAAGCGCCCCGCCACGGGCATCTGAGCCAGCTCGATGGCCACGCCGAAGAGCACCGCGGCGAGGAAGGCCAGCGGCAGGCGCAGCCCGGCGAGCCCCATGAGGCCGGCCAGGCCGGCATAGCCGAGGAAGTGGCTGGCCTTGTCCCAGGGCAGGGCCTTGGGCAGCTCGCTGGCGGGCATCAGGCTACCCCAGGCGACGACCAGGGCCGCCGCCACGGCCAGCCAGGCCCACAGGCGGCGGCGGTCGTGCCAGCGCCGCAGCCAACCCGCCTCAGGCATGGGCGATATTGCGGTGATAGGCCGGGCTCAGCTCGTGCAGCGCCTCCATGAAGGCCGTGACGCGGTCCGGGTCGGTGAACTGGCTGATGCCGTGGCCCAGGTTGAAGACATGGCCGGGCCCCTCGCCGTAGCTGTCGAGGATGCGGGCCACCTCGGCGCGAATCGCCGAGGGCCGCGCGAACAGCACGTTGGGGTCGAGGTTGCCCTGCAGGGCGACGCGGTGGCCGACCCGGGCCCGGGCGCCGGAGAGCTCGGTGCTCCAGTCCAGGCCCAGACCGTCGGCGCCGGTCGCGGCCAGGTCCTCGAGCCACTGGCCACCGTTCTTGGTGAACAGGATCACCGGCACCTTGCGCCCCTCGTGCTCGCGGATCAGGCCGGCGACGATCTGCTCCATGTAGCGCAGCGAGAACTCCAGGTAGGCCGGCGTGGACAGCGCCCCGCCCCAGGTGTCGAAGATCTGCACCGCCTGGGCGCCGGCGCGAATCTGGGCGTTGAGGTAGTCGGTCACCGCGTGGGCCAGGGTGTCGAGCAGCTGGTGCATGGTGTCCGGGGTGTCGTAGAGCATGGCCTTGACGTGGCGGAAGTCCTTGCTCGAGGCACCCTCGACCATGTAGGTGGCCAGCGTCCAGGGACTGCCGGAGAAACCGATCAGCGGCACCCGGCCGTTCAGTTCGCCGCGGATGGTCGACACGGCGTTCATCACGTAGTCGAGGTCGCGCTCGGCGTCGGGCACGGTCAGCGCCGCGACCGCCCCCGGGGTGCGCACCGGCTTGCGGAATTTCGGCCCCTCGCCGGTCTCGAAATACAGTCCCAGGCCCATGGCGTCGGGGATGGTGAGGATGTCCGAGAAGAGGATGGCGGCATCCAGCGGATAGCGCTCCAGCGGCTGGAGGGTGACCTCGCAGGCCAGGTCTCGGTTGCGGCACAGGTCCATGAAGCTGCCGGCCTGGGCACGCACCTCGCGGTACTCCGGCAGGTAGCGGCCGGCCTGTCGCATCATCCACACCGGCGTGCGGTCCACGGGTTGACGCGCCAGGGCGCGCAGAAGGCGATCGTTCTTGAGTTCCATGCAGGCGCTCATCCACGGAAAATGTCGGCGTCATTGTAACCCATCACGGCGGTAGGGGCTGTGGTCGTGAGCCCGCCCCGGCTTCCTGATAGAATGAGCGGAATCCGACGGCCACGCCCGGTCTTCCATCGAGGTACATCGTGACGATTCGCTACATCGCCGCCTCCCGGCTGCCCACCCCCTGGGCCACCTTCACCATGCACGGCTTCGAGGACGAGGCCACCGGCAAGGACCATATCGCCCTGACCCTGGGCGAAGTCGGCGATGGCGAGCCGGTGCTGGGGCGCGTGCACTCCGAGTGCCTGACCGGCGACGCCCTGTTCTCGATGCGCTGCGACTGCGGCTACCAGCTCCAGGAGGCCCTCAAGCGCATCGCCGAGGAGGGCCGCGGGGTGCTGCTCTACCTGCGCCAGGAGGGCCGGGGCATCGGGCTGCTCAACAAGATCCGCGCCTACCACCTCCAGGACCAGGGCGCCGACACCGTCGAGGCCAACGAACAGCTCGGCTTCGCCGCCGACCTGCGCCGCTACGACCTCTGCGTGCCGATGCTCGAGACCCTGGGCATCGGCTCGCTCAAGCTGATGACCAACAACCCGCGCAAGGTCGAGGCGCTGACCCTGGCCGGCGTCGGCGTCAGCGAGCGGGTGGCCCTGACCACCGGCCTCAACCCCCACAACGAGCATTACCTGTCCACCAAGGCCGGCAAGCTCGGCCACATGATGGCGCTGGGCGACTTCACCCAGGCCAGCGACGTGGACATCGAACGCAAGCCCTGAGCGCCCCTGACGGGAACCTCCCCTTCGGCGTCGCCGTCGAAGGACAAAGGGAGGACCCGTCATGCATCGGCCATCCGCCCCGGACGACCCCGACTACTCGCTCCTCGAGGAGCTGCTGCACAGCGCCAGCCATGGCCTGGGGGCGATCTTGAGTGTCGTCGGGTTGGTGGCGCTGATCGCCCTGAGTAGCCGCGGCATGGCGGCCACGCCCCACAAGGTCGCCGCCGTCTCGCTCTACGGCACCACCCTGGTGCTGCTCTATACCGCCTCGACCCTCTACCACGGCACGCGCCACCCCCGCCTCAAGCGGGCCTTCCGGGTGCTGGACCACTGTGCCATCTACACCCTGATCGCCGGCACCTACACCCCCTTCCTGATGGTCAACCTCCAGGACTCCCTGGGTGAGCCCCTGCTGGCGGTGATCTGGACCCTGGCCGTGGCCGGCATCGCCCTCAAGCTGTGGCGTCCCTTCGTGCTCGGCGGCCTGCACATGGCCATCTACCTGCTGATGGGCTGGCTGATCCTGGTCGCCGCCGGCGAGCTCGATGACGCCCTCTCCCTCACCGGCCTCGGCCTGCTGATCGCCGGCGGGGCCTCCTATTCACTGGGCATCGTGTTCTTCGCGGTGCGGGCGATTCCGTTCAACCACACCATCTGGCACCTCTGCGTGCTGGGCGGCAGCACCTGCCACTTCTTCGCCGTGGTCACCGACGTGCTGCCCTTTTCCCCCTGAGCCCCGGAGGGGATCAGGCGCCCTGGCCACTCGCTCCGGCGCGCGGGGGCTGCCGCCGAGCGAGCCCGGCCCCATGCACCAGCCCCCGGCGACGACCGGGGGCGGTGTCGAGCAGACAAGGGAGGAGGCGGGCCAGGCGGCCAGCGCCTCGGATCCGTGGCCTCACCGGCCGCGGCGGGAAGAAGAGCCGCGGGGCGTCAAGGGCCGGGCTGGCCCCGGCAGGCGGTCATCACCGGTTCAGGCCGTGGCCCGGGCCTTGCGGATGCGCTCGTAGGCACTGCCGATCTCGCTGGTGCGCTCCTTGGCCATCTCGCGCATGCTCTCGGGCAGCCCCTTGGCGGCGAGCTTGTCGGGATGGTTCTCGCTCATCAGGCGACGATAGGCCTTCTTGACCTCGGCATCGCTGGCCTCGGGGGACAGACCCAGCACCTGGTAGGCATCCTCCAGGGAGGGGCCCTGGTCGCGCGCCGCCTCGGGGCCGCCGCGCAGCATGGCCTCGATCTGGGCGATCTCGGCCTCGGAGCAGCCCAGGCCCCGCGCCACGCGCAGCAGCATGTCGTGCTCGGCGGGATGCAGCTGGCCATCGGCGGCGATCGCCGCGAGCTGGACCTGAAGGAAGACCTGCAACAGCGCGCGCTGGCGGCCCACCACCTGGCGGACCTTGGCCAGCTCCGCCTCCAGGTCGAAGTCGGGCCCCTTGCCGCGGGTAAAGGCGGCCCGGGCCTGGGCGCGCTGCGCCTCGCTGAGCCGCAGGCGATCCCACAGCTGCCGGGAGGCCTCCAGCTCGGCCTCGGTGACCCGGCCATCGGCCTTGCACATGCAGCCCATGACCGCGAAGGTCGACTCGAGGAACTGCGCCTGGGCCCCGGCCAGCTTGCCCACCAGGCTCTTGCGCAGCCGCCGCACCAGCCAGTAGCCGAGGCCACCACCGATCAGCAGCCCCAGGGGACCGCCGATCAGGAAGCCGAGTACCGCTCCGATCAGCATGGCCATCAACATGACATCTCTCCGTATCGCGTGAATCTCAGGCGGCCGCCAGGCGCGCCCGGATGGCGGACTCGATGCCATCGGCGTCGAGGCCGCATTCGGCCAGCAGCTCCGCCGGCTTGCCGTGCTCGACGAAGGCATCGGGCAGGCCCAGGTTGAGCACGCTCACCCGCCGGCCCTCGGCCACCAGCAGCTCATTGACCCCGCTGCCGGCCCCACCGGCGACCACGTTCTCCTCCAGGGTCACCAGCAGGTCATGGTCGTCGGCGGCCGCCAGGAGCGCCTCGCGGTCCAGGGGCTTGATCGAGCGCATGTTGAGGTGGGTGGCATCCAGGGCCTCGGCCACCTCCGCCGCCGGGCCGTTGAGGCTGCCGAAGGCCAGCAGCGCCACCCGGGCGCCGCCCCGCCGGCGCGTCTCGGCCCGACCGATGGCCAGGGGCTCGAGGTGATCGGGGATCGCCACCCCGGGCCCGGTGCCGCGCGGATAGCGCACCGCGGCGGGGCCGGGATGGTGGTAGGCGGCACTGAGCATGGCCCGGCACTCGGCCTCGTCGGCCGGCGCCAGCACCACGAGCCCTGGCACGCAGCGCAGGTAGGAGAGGTCCAGGGCGCCGTGGTGGGTGGGGCCGTCCTCGCCGACCAGGCCGGCGCGGTCGATGGCGAAGGTCACGTCGAGGTCCTGCACGGCCACGTCGTGGATCAGCTGATCGTAGCCGCGCTGCAGGAAGGTCGAGTAGATGGCCACCACCGGCTTCATGGCCTCGCAGGCCATCCCGGCGGCCAGCGTCACCGCATGCTGCTCGGCGATGGCCACGTCGTAGTAGCGCTCGGGGTACTCCTGGGAGAAGCGGATCAGGTCCGAGCCCTCGCGCATCGCCGGGGTGATGCCGATCAGCCGCGCATCCGCCGCCGCCATGTCACACAGCCAGTCGCCGAAGACATTGCAGTACTTGCGCGGCTTCGGGCGCAATGACTCGTTGCGCGGCTTCGCCGGCGCGGGGTTGGTCGGCGCGAGCGGCGGCGGCGGGTCGCCGTTCTTCTCCAGCTTGGTGATCGCGTGGTAGCCGATCGGGTCGGCCTCGGCGGGCAGGAAACCGCGGCCCTTGCGGGTCTTCACGTGGAGGAACTGCGGGCCGTCCATGTCGCGCATATTGCGCAGGGTGTGGACCAGGGCCGGCAGGTCGTGGCCGTCGATGGGCCCGATGTAGTTGAAGCCCATCTCCTCGAACAGGGTGGCCGGGCTGACCATGCCCTTCATGTGTTCCTCGGTCCGCCGGGCCAGCTCCAGGGCGCCGGGCAGGTGCGAGAGCACCTTCTTGCCGCCCTCGCGCATGGTGGTGTAGGGCTTGCTGGCGAGGATCCGCGCCAGGTAGCTGGCGATGCCGCCGACGTTCTCGGAGATCGACATCTCGTTGTCGTTGAGCACCACCAGCAGGTTGGCGTCGACATGGCCGGCATGGGCCAGGGCCTCGAAGGCCATGCCCGCGGTCAGGGCGCCGTCGCCGATCACCGCACAGACCCGTCGCGGCTCGCCCTGGGTGCGGGCGGCCAGCGCCATGCCCAGCGCCGACGAGATGGAGGTGCTCGAGTGGCCGACGCCGAAGGTGTCGTACTCCGACTCGGCGCGCCGCGGGAAGGCCGCCAGGCCGCCGGACTGGCGGATCCGCGTCATCGCCTCGCGACGCCCGGTGAGGATCTTGTGCGGGTAGGCCTGGTGGCCGACATCCCAGACCAGGCGGTCGTGGGGGGTCTCCAGGGCATGGTGCAGGGCCACCGTGAGCTCCACGACGCCGAGGCCGGCACCGAAGTGCCCGCCCGAGACGCCCACGCTGTAGAGCAGGTAGGCGCGCAGTTCATCGGCCACCTGGGCGAGCTGGGCATCGTCCATGGCGCGCAGGGCGGCCGGCGTCTCCAGGGTGTCGAGCAGCGGCGTCGCCGGACGCTCGACCGGAATGTCATCGAACAGCTTCATGTGGGCTCTGTCTGTCAGGGAAGCCACACCGCCGCAGCGCGGCAGGCTTCCTCAGTGGTCACGCTCGATCATGTATCGGGCCAGTTCGGCCAGCGGCGCGGCGGACGCGCCCAGCGGCGCGAGCGCCGCCACGCCCTCCTCGACCAGCTCGCGGGCCTTGGCCCGGGCGCCCTCGAGCCCCAGCAGGGTGGGGTAGGTCGGCTTGTCACGGGCGGCATCGGCCCCGGAGGCCTTGCCCAGGGTGGCGGTGTCGCCGGTCACGTCGAGCACGTCGTCATGCACCTGGAAGGCCAGGCCGATGGCGGCGGCATAGCCTTCCAGGGCCGCCAGCCGCGGGTCGTCCTCGGTCACCGCGACCAGTCCCCCCAGGCGCACCGCGGCGCGGATCAGCGCCCCGGTCTTGTGACCATGCATGGTGGCCAGCGCCGCCACGTCGGGATGGCCACCCACGGCGGCCAGGTCCAGCACCTGGCCGGCGACCATGCCGTCGCGGCCGGCCGCCCGGGCCAGGGTAGCGACCATCGCCGACAGCCGGGGGTGGCCGGTGCCCGCCAGGACCTCGAAGGCCAGGGCCTGGAGGGCATCGCCGGCCAGGATGGCGGTGGCCTCGTCATAGACGCGATGTACCGTGGGCTGGCCGCGCCGCAGGTCGTCATCGTCCATGGCCGGCAGGTCATCGTGGACCAGCGAGTAGGCATGGATCAGTTCGAGGGCCGCCGCCGGGGCGTCCAGGGCCTCGTCGGCGGCCCCCAGGGCACGCCCGGCGGCATACACCAGCACCGGCCGCAGGCGCTTGCCACCGACCAGCACGCCGTGGCGCATCGCCGCCTCGAGGCGTGGCGCCGGGGCCTGCCGGGTCTCGAAGAGGGCCTCCAGGCAGGCATCCACCCGGGCCCGGTCCGCGGCCAGTCGGGCCGCCAGCATATCAGCGTTCACCGTCGTCCTCCGCCGGCGGCGCGAAGGGCTCGAGGTCGACGCCGCCGCCCTCGCCCTCGGTCAGCGTCCGGACCTTGAGCTCGGCCGCGTCGAGACGCCGCTGGGCATCGCGGGTCAGGCGCACGCCCTGCTCGAAGGCCTCGAGGGAGCCCTCCAGCGACAGCTCGCCGGATTCCAGCCGCTCGACCAGCGTCTCGAGCCGCTCGACGGTCGCGGCGAAGTCCGCCGGCGCCTCGCCGGCGGCGTCCTGGTGCTGCCTGTCCTGTCCCGCCATGGCTCCCCTCGTCGCTCGCTCCCACCATGAGGGCGACAGTATACACGCTCCCCGGGGGGGGGCGTCTGCCCCATCGGCGCGGCCGGGGCGGCATCCGCCGGGCCCTGTCATGCAGATGGCTCATGCCCGCAGCGCAGCAATTTCATCTTGGGCACCCCGGGCTGTGGTAGCATATGGGGCCTTGTTTCGAGCCTGATACCCTGCCGGAACCCAGACGTTCCCGGCCTTTTGGGCTCACCTTCCTGAACCGATATAGCGGCGCGCACCGAAGAAGGGGTTGATTCGACCATGGCCAAAACGTCCCTGGACAAGAGCAAGATCAAGATCCTGCTGCTCGAGGGCGTCCACCAGAGCGCGGTGGACAATTTCCTCAACGCCGGGTACACCAACATCGAGCACCTGCCGACCTCGCTGGACGAGGCCACGCTGATCGACAAGATCCGCGACGTCCACTTCATCGGCATCCGCTCGCGCACCCAGCTCAACGAGCGGGTCTTCGCGGCCGCCGAGAAGCTCGTGGCGGTGGGCTGCTTCTGCATCGGGACCAATCAGGTCGACCTCGACGCCGCGCTGGTCCGCGGCATCCCGGTCTTCAACGCCCCCTACTCCAACACCCGCTCGGTGGCCGAGCTGGTGCTGGCCGAGTCGATCATGCTGCTGCGCGGCATCCCCGAGAAGAGCGCCAGCGCCCACCAGGGCGGCTGGCAGAAGTCGGCCAAGAACGCCCACGAGGCCCGCGGCAAGACCCTGGGCATCATCGGCTACGGCAGCATCGGCGCCCAGCTCTCGGTGCTGGCCGAGTCGCTCGGCTTCGACGTCATCTACTACGACGTGGTCACCAAGCTGGGCATGGGCAACGCCCGCCAGGTGGGCAGCCTCGAGGAGCTGCTGGCCCGCGCCGACGTGGTCAGCCTGCACGTGCCGGACCTGCCCTCCACCCGCTGGATGATCGGCGAGGAGCAGATCGCCCTGATGAAGCCGGGCAGCATCCTGATCAACGCCTCCCGCGGCAGCGTGGTGGTCATCGAGGCCCTGGCCGAGGCCCTCGAGGCCGGCCGCCTCAACGGCGCCGCGGTCGACGTCTTCCCGGTGGAGCCCAAGGGCAACAACGAGGAGTTCGTCAGCCCCCTGCGCGGCCTGGCCAACGTCATCCTCACGCCGCACATCGGCGGCTCCACGCTGGAGGCCCAGGAGAACATCGGCATCGAGGTCTCCGAGAAGCTGGTCACCTACTCCGATAACGGCACCACCATCACCTCGGTCAACTTCCCCGAGGTGGCCCTGCCGGCCCATCCCGGCAAGCACCGCCTGCTGCACATCCACGACAACGTCCCGGGCGTGCTGTCCGAGATCAACCGGGTGCTCTCCGAGAACGACATCAACATCCTCGGCCAGTACCTGCAGACCAACGAGCGCATCGGCTACGTGGTCATCGACGTCGACAAGGACTACGGCCCCAAGGCCCTGGAGGCGCTGAGCGAGGTGGCCCACACCAAGCGGGTGCGGGTGCTCTACTCCGAGACCAGCTTCGAGGGCTGAATCGCGCCTCGACCATCGGTCCCGCTGCCGCCGCGTCATCGACGCGGCGGTTTTTTTGGTGATAATGATTCATCGACGACGTTTTTCCTGCCTCTCGAATCACCAGCTCAGGGACCCCGCCATGCCGACCGGACCGGCCTATCTCATCGTGGTGCTGGTGTGGGCCACCACGCCGCTGGGCATCAAGTGGAGCGCCGAGGCCGGGGCGCCGATCGGCAGCGTGATGCTGCGCATGCTGATCGCGCTGGTCGTCGGAACGCTGATCCTGGCCGTGCTCAGGCGCGGGCTGCGCCGCGACCGCCAAGCGCTGACCAGCTACGCCGCCGCGGTACCCGGGGTGTTCGGGGCCATGGCGCTGAGCTACCACGCCTCCCAGCAGCTGCCCTCGGGGCTGCTCTCGGTGATGTTCGGCATGGCCCCCTTGATCTCGGGGCTGATCCTCCAGGCACTGCCCGGCGCCCGCAAGCTGCGCCGCTGGCACTGGTTCGGCTGCGCGCTGGGCGTGGTGGGGCTGGGCGTGGTGTTCCTCGACGGCCTCGCCGTGGGCGGTGGCCAGCTCGGCGCCCTGGCCATGATGCTCGGCGCGGTGACCCTGTTCAGCGGCAGCGGCATCGCCGTGCAGCGCGTGGCGGCCGGCCTCGGCCCGCTGGAGCAGACCGTCGGCGCCCTGGCGCTGAGCCTGCCCTGCTTCCTCGCCCTGTGGCTGGCCAGCGGCGAGCCGCTGCAGATCCCGCTCAGCGCGCGGGGCCGCTGGGCGGTGCTCTACCTGGCGGTGTTCGGCTCGCTGCTCGGCTTCCTCTGCTACTACCTGATCCTCTCGCGGCTGCATGCCGCCACCGTGGCGCTGGTGACCCTGATCACCCCGATCCTGGCGCTGGGGCTCGGCATGGCGCTGAACCAGGAGCGGCCCTCGGCCTCGATGCTGCTCGGCGCCGCCCTGATCCTGGTGGCCCTCGGCGCCTACCTGTTCGGCGATCGCCTGACCCGCCTCAAGGCCGCCGCGGCGGGCTGAGCGGCAGCCCGCCGGGAGGGGTCGCCGGCGGCGCGCTTGACAGGGGCGCAAAACCCTCTCATTTTGTACACAATCCATATTGATTATTGGATTACACGCCACGTACACATAACGTCGAAGGCACCTGAACCAAGGCTCTGGTCCGACGCGAGACTTGGGTAACCCTTTGCCCATGGCAGGGGCCGCCACGCGCGGACACCCGGGAGGACAGCATGACCCCGCAGCAACAGACCCTATGGATCCGACACCCCCGCGCCTGCAGCGATGTCCACGCCGCCGCCGGCGTGGTGGTCCGCGGCGATCGCATCGTCGAGGCCGTCCCCGCGGGCGCCACGCCCGCCACGCCGATCGACGCCACCTTCGACGCCTCCCGGCATGTGCTGCTGCCGGGACTGGTGAACACTCACCACCACTTCTACCAGACCCTGACCCGGGCCTACTCGCCGGCACTGAACAAGGAGCTCTTCCCCTGGCTGACGACGCTCTACGAGGTCTGGGCGAACCTCGACGAGGCGCAGCTCGCGGTGGCCAGCGAACTGGCCATGGTCGAGCTACTGATGAGCGGCTGCACCACCGTGGCCGACCACCACTACGTGTTCTCCGGGGCGCTCGAGCATGCCATCGACGCCCAGGTGGCGACCGCCCGGCGGCTCGGCGTGCGCGCCGCCCTGACCCGCGGCTCGATGAGCGTGGGCCGCGACGACGGCGGGCTGCCGCCGCAGTCGGTGGTCCAGGACGAGGCCACCATCCTCGACGAGAGCGCGCGGCTGATCGACGCCTACCACCAGCGCGGCGACGGCGCCATGACCACCATCGCCCTGGCGCCGTGCTCGCCGTTCTCGGTGAGCCGCGAGCTGATGCAGGACAGCGCCCGCCTGGCCGAGGAGAAGGACGTGCGCCTGCACACCCACCTCGCCGAGACCGAGGACGAGACGGCCTACTGCCAGCGGCTGTTCGGCATGCGCCCGCTGGACTACCTGGAGGCCGTGGGCTGGCTCTCGTCGCGGACCTGGCTGGCCCACGGCATCCATTTCGACGACGGGGAGGTGGCCCGGCTCGGCGCCGCCGGCACCGGCATCGCCCACTGCCCCTCGTCGAACATGGTGCTGGGCTCGGGACTGTGCCGCACCCTGGACCTGGAAGCCGCCGGCTGCCCGGTGGGCCTCGCCGTGGACGGCTCCGCGTCCAACGACCACTCCAACCTCGCCGAGGAGATGCGCCAGGCGCTGCTGCTCGGCCGGCTGCGCTACGCGCCGAGCCGGGTGACCCACGACGACGTGATCCGCTGGGCGACCCGGGGCTCCGCGGCCTGCCTCGGCCGCGACGACATCGGCGGCCTCGCCCCCGGCCAGCAGGCCGACCTGGCCCTGTTCCGCCTCGACGAGCCGCGCTTCTCCGGCGCCGAGAACCCCATCGCCGCCCTGCTGCTGTGTGGCGCCCACCGCGCCGACCGGGTCATGGTCGCCGGGCAGTGGCGGGTGACCGAGGGCCAGCCGGTGGGGGTCGACCTCGACGCCCTGCTGGCCCGCCATGACCAGGCCGCCCGGGCGCTGAGGCGCGCCCGCTAGGGCGGCAGGACACCTCCCTAGGTTTCAACAACGACAACAGGAGAAACCACCCCATGTCGACTTCCGACACCACCACCGAGGGCACCCCGCCGAAGGTGCGCTCCACCCACGACGTCAATGCCATGCCGCCGCTCGGCCGGGCCATCCCGCTGGGGCTGCAGCACGTGCTGGCGATGTTCGTCGGCAACGTCACCGTGCCCATCATCATCGCCGGGGCCGCCGACCTGCCGGCGGACCAGACGGCCTTCATGATCCAGGCCGCCATGTTCGTGGCCGGGGTCGCCACCCTGGTGCAATCGCTCGGCCTGGGGCCGATCGGCGCCCGCCTGCCGATCGTCATGGGCACCAGCTTCGGCTTCGTGCCGGTGCTGATCCCGATCGCCGTGGGCATGGGACTGCCCGCCGCCCTGGGGGCGGCGCTGTGCGGCGGCATCGCCATGGCGCTGGTGGGCCTCTTCCTGCCCTGGTTCCGCTTCCTGTTCCCGCCGGTGGTCACCGGTACCTTCGTGATCATGCTCGGCACCCTGCTGATGCCGGTGGGCTTCGCCTATGCCGGCGGCGGCTTCGGCGCCGAGGACTTCGGGGCCACCCACCACCTGGTGCTGGCCGGACTGGTGCTGACCGTCACCCTGGCCCTCCACCAGTATGGCCGCGGCATCTGGTCGGAAACCGCCCCGCTGGTCGGCCTGGTGGTGGGCTACGGCAGCGCCGTGGCCTTCGGGCTGGTGAGCTTCGGCGAGATCGCCGCCGCCGACTGGGTCTCGCTGCCGATGCCGCTGACCATCGGCCTGGAGTTCCACCTGGCCGCGATCCTGCCGGTGGTGCTGCTGGCGGTGGTGACCTGCGCCGAGTCCATCGGTGATATCGTCGGCACCACGGCCGGCGGCATGGACCGCGAGCCGACCCACAAGGAGCTGTCCGGCGGGGTGATGGCCGACGGCCTGGCCAGCGTCTTCGCCGCCATCTTCAACGCCTTCCCGCAGATCAGCTTCAGCCAGAACGTCGGCATGGTGGCCCTGACCGGCGTGGTCAGCCGCTTCGTGGTGGCCATCGGCGGCGTCTTCCTGCTGCTGGCCGGCCTGCTGCCCAAGCTCGGCGCCGTGATCTCGAGCATCCCCAATTCGGTGCTGGGCGGGGCGGTGCTGATCATGTTCGGCATGATCGCCAGCGCCGGCATCAAGATGCTGTCCCATATCGACTTCAACAAGCGCAACATGGTGATCATCGGCGTCTCGCTGTCGGCGGCGGTGGGCCTGCCGGCCCAGCAGGGCCTCTACGCCGGGCTCGCCGAGAACGTCCAGGCGATCATCGAGTCCGGCCTGATCCCCGGGGCGCTGTGTGCCATCCTCCTCAACCTGGTGCTGCCCAAGCAGGACCGCAGCTTCCGCGACGACGTCTGAGTCGCCCCGCCGACCGCCCCGCCCGGGGCGGTCAGAAGCAGCTGGCCAGGGTCTCGATCACCGCGAGGTCCTGGTCCCCTCGGCACCGCCGCCGCCACTCATCGCCGGTCGGGCGGGGCTGGGAGAGGCCGAACGCCACCCCCTCCCCACCCGGACATCCTCAACAGCCGCCTGGGCCGCCTCCCGCTGCTATGGAAACCATTTCCGAAGGCAAGACAGCTCGCCCATGACAGGGTATGCTGGGGCCTGGGAGTCATCGACGCGGGAGAGCAGGCAGTGAGTGAAGGCAAGCGCAGAACGGCGGGACGCCCGGCATCGGGAAAGAGCAGCGGTGGCCACAGCCAGTCCCTGGTGCGCGGCCTCAGCCTGCTGGAACGCCTGGCGGGCAGCCCCGGTGGCCTGGCCCTGTCCGAGATCGCCGAGCAGTCCGAGCTCGCCCCCTCGACCACCCACCGCCTGCTCCAGGCCCTGCAGAGCCAGGGCTATGTCACCCAGGACAACGAGCTCGGCGTGTGGAAGATCGACGTCAAGACCTTCCGTATCGGCAACAGCTTCCTCGAGGCCCGCGACTTCGTCGGTACCAGCCGCCCCTTCCTGCGCCGGCTCACCGCGCAGACCGGGGAGACCGCCAACCTGGGCGTGCGCGACGGCAGTACCGCGGTCTTCCTGGCCCAGAGCGAGTCGCCGCAGATGATGCGCATGATCACTCGGCTGGGCTCCCGGGCGCCGCTGCATGCCTCCGGTGTGGGCAAGGCCCTGATGGCCTGGCTGCCCGATGACGAGCTGGCACGGGTGCTGGAGGAACGCGGCCTGGCCCGGGTCACCACCAACACCCTCCACGATCCCGCGGCCCTGGACGCGAGCCTGGCCGAGATCCGCCGCCAGGGCTACGCCTGCGACCGCGAGGAACATGCCATCGGCCTGCACTGCGTGGCGGCCTGCATCCACGACGAGCATGGCGTCCCGCTGGCGGCGATCTCCGTCTCCGGCCCGGTGGCGCGGATCCCCGAGGCCCGCCTCACCGAGCTCGGCGAGCTGGTCCGCGAGGCCGCCGCCGAGATCACTGCCCGGTTGGGCGGCCGCATCCCCCAGGCGGACGAACTGCCGGCCTGAGCCGCCGTCACGAGCCACGGCCGGAGGCCGGTGGCGCTGTAATGAGCGCGCTGATGACAGCCGGGCGCGGCACCTGCCGCGCCCGGCGGCGTTCTTCCTCGTCCCTTCACCGAGGAGCCGGACGTGCTAAGGCTGACTTCCGCCGGCATGGCCTCGATGCGCCTCACCGCAGCCGCTCCAGCAGTTCGCGGATCAGCTGGCGGTGCTCGCCGTGCAGGTGGTAGGCGACATGAGCCTTGAGCTCGATCGGCGGTGCGTCCTCGACGACGAACAACCGCTCGCGGCGGCACCAGGGCGCCACGATGTCCCGCGGCAGGTAGGCGGCCCCGCCGCACTCCAGTAGCAGGTTCAGGGCGATGCGCCCGCTGTTCACCCGCCCCCGGGCGAGCAGGCGCTGCGGGAAATGGCTCTCGTGGACGCTGGCGAAGACCGTCCCCCACTCCACCCGGATGTAGCCCTCGCCGACCGCCCGCTCGGCGTCGATACCGGGACGGCTCGCGACCATCACCAGGGGGATGGTCGCCACTTCCTCGACGCCCACGCCGCGGAGGCGCGGCGTGTCGTAGAGGAAGCCGACGTCGATCATGTTCTGCTCCAGCTTCTCGACCACCCGCAACGGGGTGCTCTCCTCGGCGCGCAGTCCCAGCGTCGGATGGGCACGGTAGATGGCGGTGAGCCAGTCCTGCAGGAAGATGTCCCAGAGGCTGGCGACGCCGGCCACCACCAGGCGCCGCTGATGCCGCTCGCTGAGCGCCGTGTCTTCAAAGGCCCGCTCCCAGGCGCCGAGGATGAAGCGCGCATGGCGTTCCATGCGCTCCCCGGCCGGGGTCAGGTCGATGCGGTGGTGCCCACGGGTGAACAGCGCCAACCCGAGGTGCTCTTCCAGCTGGCGAATGCGCGCGCTGACGGTCGAGGGCGACACGCAGAGGCTCTCGGCGGCCTTGCCGAAGTTACGCAGCCGACCGACCTCGAGGAAGGTTTCCAGCAATTGGGTATCCATGGCAGCCACCTTCGGTTTTTCTGTTCATGAAGGCCAAAAAAATTTGTTTTCCAGCATGCCAGATTTTCCCTAGGCTGGCGCTCCCACGCTCATCTCGAGGCTGTCATCCATGGCGTCCAGACTCTCGCGCAGCCTGCCGTTCCTCGGCTGGGGCCGTACCCTCGACCGCCGGATGCTCGGCGCCGACCTGATGGCCGGCCTCACCGGCGCCATCCTGGTGCTGCCCCAGGGGGTCGCCTACGCCTTCATCGCCGGCCTGCCGCCGGAAGTCGGCCTCTACTCGGCCATCGTCGCCGCCAGCGTGGCCGCGCTGTTCGGCAGCTCCTGGCACATGATCTCCGGGCCCACCGCCGCGCTGTCGATCGTGCTGGCCAGCGTGATCGGCGGCCTGGGCACGTTGACGCCCTCGGAATACCTCGCCGCGGCCCTGACCGTCACCCTGCTGGTCGGCGTCATCCAGCTGGCGATGGGGCTGCTGCGGCTGGGCAGCCTGGTGAGCTTCATCTCCCATACGGTGGTCATCGGCTTCACGACGGGGGCGGCGATCCTGATCGCCACCAGCCAGCTGAAGCACCTGCTCGGCGTCTCCATCGCCGGCGGCCAGGGCTTCCTGCTCGATGTGGCGGCGCTGGTGCAGACGCTGCCCGAGACCAACCCCTATGCCCTGGCCATCGGCCTGATCTCGCTGACGACCTCGGTGGTGGCGCGACGGCTCCAGCGCCGCTCGCCGCACCTGCTGCTGGGCCTGGCCGCCGGCAGCCTGGCCTGCTGGCTGCTGGACGGCGCGGCCCACGGGGTCGCCCTGGTCGGCGCCCTGCCCGGCACCCTGCCGCCGTTGTCGCTGCCCGAGCTGTCGCCGGACAGCTTGCGTACCCTGACCTCCGGCGCCTTCGCCATCGCCCTGCTGGGACTGATCGAGGCCGTCTCGATCGCCCGCGCCATCGCCCTGCGCTCGGGCCAGGTGATCGACGGCAATCAGGAGTTCATCGGCCAGGGGCTGTCCAACATCGTCGGCGGCTTCTTCTCCTGCTATGCCAGTTCCGGCTCCTTCACCCGCTCCGGCGCCAACTACGACGCCGGCGCCCGCACCCCGCTGGCCTCGGTGTTCGCCGCCGCCCTGCTGGCGCTGATCCTGGTGCTGGCCCCGGGCATCACCGCCTACCTGCCGCTGCCCGCCATGGCCGGCGGCATCCTGCTGATCGCCTGGAACCTGATCGACGCTCAGCATATCGCCCACCTGGTGCGTGCCAGCCGCCACGAGGCGATGATCCTGGCGGCGACCGTCGCCGCCACCCTGCTGGTCGCGCTGGAGTTCGCCATCTACATCGGCGTGCTGCTGTCGCTGGTGCTCTACCTCAAGCGCACCTCGCGCCCCACCGTCCTGGAGGTGGCGCCCCGCCAGGACCACCCGCGCCGGCACATCCGCAACGTCCAGCGCTACGACCTCGCCCAGTGCCCCCAGCTGAAGATCCTGCGCATCGACGGCTCGCTGTTCTTCGGCGCCACCGACCACGTGCAGCGTCGCCTCAGGGCGCTCAGCGCCACGCCGGGTACCCGGGTGCTGATCATCGGCAAGGGCATCAACTTCATCGACACCGCCGGCATCGAGATGCTACTTCAGGAGGCCCGGCGCCTGCGCGACCAGGGCGGTGAGCTGATGATCAGCTCGCTCAAGGGCACCGTGCTGGACGAGCTGCGCCGTCGCGGCGACCTGGCCCGGCTCGGCGAGGCGCGCGTCTTCGAGACGCCCGAGGCGGCGATCGGCGCCACCGCCCCGGCGCTGGACCCGAGCGTCTGCCGGAGCTGCCACCAGCGGGTCTTCACCGAGTGCGGCCCGCTGCCTGCGGAGCAAGACATCCTGGCGCGAGAGGGGTAAGCCACGGGGCCTGCCCGAGCGAGGCAGGCCCAAGCGGAGGGCCGGGGACGGCGCGTGGTGGGGCCCCCCGCGCGAGAGGCTGAAGCCGGCGGCCGCGACAGGTACACTAGCGACCGTCCCCCACCGCCAGCCGAGGCCCGCGATGAGTTCCCACCTGCTCTCCATCGATTCCCTGTCACGCGATGCTATCGATCACCTGATGCGCGTCGCGGCGCGCATGGAGCCGATCGCCAGCCGCCGCAAGGTCACCCGGGTGCTGGAGGGCGCGGTGCTCGGCAACCTGTTCTTCGAGGCCAGCACCCGCACCCGGGTCAGCTTCCACGCGGCCTTCTGCCGCCTCGGCGGCACCGTCTGCGACACCACCGGCTTCACCTTCTCGTCCATGGCCAAGGGCGAGTCGCTCTACGACACCAGCCGGGTGATGAGCGGCTACTGCGACGCCATCGTGATGCGCCACCCGGAGCAGGGCTCGGTGGCCGAGTTCGCCCGCGCCACCAACGTGCCGGTGATCAACGGCGGCGACGGCCCCGGCGAGCACCCCAGCCAGGCGCTGCTCGACCTCTACACCATCGACAAGGAATTCACCCGGCGCGGCAAGACCTTGAAAGGGGCCCATGTGCTGATGACCGGTGACCTCAAGTACGGTCGCACGGTGCACTCGCTGATCAAGCTGCTGGCCCTCTATGGCCCCATGCGCGTCACCCTGGTGGCCCCGCCGGGCCTGGAGATGCCGCACCCCCTGATCGAGCGGGTGGCGCGACAGGGCCTGGAGGTGCAGGTCCGCGAGAGCCTGGCCAGCGACTTCGCCGATGTCGACGTGGTCTACACCACGCGCATCCAGAAGGAGCGCTTCACCGCCGAGATGAGCGAGGGCTTCAGCCTGTCCCGGGACTACACCGTGGACAAGGCCTTCCTCGACGGCCGCTGCAACGACCACACCATCGTCATGCACCCCCTGCCCCGCGACAGCCGCGCCGAGGCCAACGACCTCGACGTCGACCTCAACGGCGACCCGCGCCTGGCGATCTTCCGCCAGACCGACAACGGCATCCCGGTGCGCATGGCGATCTTCGCCACCCTGCTCAAGGTCGAGGACCTGGTGGAGAAGGACCTGCGCGAGGTGCGCTGGTTCGTGCCCAAGACCTTCGGGGTGGACGACGCCCGGGACTGAACGGCACCGGCAGGGAAGGCCAGCAGGAAAGGGGGAATCGGGCCGGCGAATGCCGGCCCGTTCCGTTCAGGGGAAGGGCGGGGTCAGGGGCGCGGCGGCAGCCCTTCCTCCCGGGCCAGCCAGGCCTCGAGGATCAGCGCCGCGGCCAGGCCGTCGACACCGTCGTCGCGGTAGTTGCCGCGGTGGCCGGCGTCCCGGGCGATGGCCTTGGCCTCGCGGGTGGAGCCCCGCTCGTCGGCCATCTCGCAGGGAATGCCGTAACGGCCGAACAACCGCTTGCCGAACTTGCGTGCCCGGGTGCTCATCACGCTCTCGCTGCCGTCCATGTTGACCGGCAGGCCGACCACGAACAGGTCCGGCCGCCATTCCTCCACCAGCCGTGCCACCCGGGTCCAGTCGGGGATGCCGTCGCGGGCGGGGAGCGGCTCCAGGGCGCGGGCGCTGCGAGTCAGCTCGTTGCCCACCGCCACGCCGATGCGCCGGGTGCCGAAGTCGAAGCCCAGGATCAGGCGCTGGCCACTCATCGGCACCACTCCCCGACGCGGCACCCTGCTCGCGAACGCGCCGAGCGAAGCCCAGGCAAGGCGCCCGGCGACGAGCCAGCGGAGTTGACGCGGGGCTCAATGAGCATGGCTCGTCGCCGGGCAACGCCGCATGGGCGAGCGCAGGCCGTTCCTGACATGTCAGCTATGTCCTGCCTCGCGGGTCATCAGGTTCAGGTCGATCCCCAGCAGGTTGGCGCTGGCCCCCAGGCGCTGCTCCGGCGGCACCTCGAAGAGGATATCGGGACGCCCCTCCACGGTCAGCCAGGCATTGTCCTTGAGCTCGGCCTCGAGCTGGCCGGGCTCCCAGCCGGCACAGCCGAGGCAGACCAGGAACTGCTCGGGACCCTGCCCGGCGGCCAGCGCCTGGAGGATGTCCATGGAGGTGGTCAGGGCGATGTCCTCGGCCACCTGGAGGCTGGAGTCCCAGGCCTCGCTGTCGCCGCGGTGGAGGATGAAGCCGCGGTCCTTGTGCACCGGGCCGCCGTAGTAGACCGGGGCGTTGAGGTGGGGGCTCTGGCCGGCCTCCAGCTCGAGCTGCTCGAACAGGGCGTCCAGGGTCAGCTCCAGGGGCCGATTGACGATCACGCCCATGGTGCCGTTGTCGTCGTGGTCGCAGAGATAGCTGAGGGTGCCGGCGAAATTGGGGTCTTCCAGGTGCGGCATCGCCATCAGGAAGTGGTTTTTCAAGCTTTGCATGGGACTCCCCGGCGGGGCTAGTGTACGCCGTAGTGGTGGCCTTCGCCGAACCGCCAGACACGGGTGATGGACAGGCTGTCCAGCGCCCCCATCCCCGCATCGAAGGGACGATAGGGCGCGGCGCCGTGGACGGTGTCCAGCGCCGCCTGGTCGAGCTCGGCATGTCCCGAGGATTGTATCACCTCTGCCCGGCGAACCTGACCGTCACGACCGATCACCACGCGAATCCGCAGCTGGCCGTCGAGCTCGCGGGGGGCGGGATGCACGCGGTTGCCGTAGTCCTCCACCCGCCGGGTCCAGTCGTCGATATAGCGGGCCTCGGCGGCCTGCTGGGCAGCCGGTCGCGGCCGACCGGCGGCGTCGCCGGCGTGGTCGGCCGACAGGCCCTGCTCGCGGATGCTGGACGTCGCCTGGGCCAGCAGATCACGCCCCGAGGCGGAAGGCGCCGTGGCCGCGGGCGTGGCGGGGGGCTCGGCGGGCCGGGGCGCACTCTCGCGCGGGTCGGGGCTGACCTGGTCCTCGCGGGGCCGCTCGGCGGTGGGGGGGGCGGTCTCCTCGGGAGCCGCCTGGTCGGCCGGGCGGGTCGGGGTCTCGGCCTCCGCCGGGGTCGCGGGATCCACGGCCCGCTCCGCCGCCTGGCGGTCGGGCAGGCTCTCCATCGGCGCGGCCCGGGCCTCGGCCGGGGGCGACTCGGCGACCTCGCCGGCCGCCTGCTGGGCGGCCTCGGCCAGCGCCTCGGCCGCCACCGGGGCCTCGGAGGGACGGCTCACCAGCACCACGTCGAGACTGCTGCGCTCCGGCGGCGACGGCGCGAACTGGCGACTCGCCACCACGCCGATGATCGCCAGGTGCAGCAGCAGCGACACCGACAACGCCAGCCAGCGCCGGTGGGGGCGGGTGACCGGCGCGTAGCGGATCGGATCGCTGACGGGGGCTGCCATGGCGGCCGGCCTCCCGGGTCAGCGCCGACGGCGCGCGACGGCGTCCATCAGCTGGCCGGCGATGTCGGTGCCGCGCTGGTCGTCGATCTCGCGCACGCAGGTCGGGCTGGTGACGTTGATCTCGGTGATGTAGTCGCCGATGACGTCGAGGCCGACGAACATCAGGCCCTTCTCGCGGATCAGCGGCTGGACCTGGGCGATCAGCCAGTGGTCGCGGTCGGTCAGCTCGCGGCTGACGCCCTGGCCGCCGGCCGCCAGGTTGCCGCGGGTCTCGCCGGCCATGGGCACCCGGGCCAGGCCGTAGGGCACCGGCTCGCCGTCCACCAGCAGGATGCGGGTGTCGCCGTCCTTGATCTCCGGCAGGTAGCGCTGGGCCATCACCTGCCGGGTGCCGCGCTCGGTGAGGGTCTCGATGATCGCGCCCAGGTTGCGGCCGTCGGGGAGGACATGGAAGATGCCGCTGCCGCCCATGCCGTCCAGGGGCTTGAGGATCACGTCGCCATGCTCGGCATGGAAGGCCCGCAGCTCGGCCTCGCGGCAGGACACCAGGGTCGGCGCGCAGCACTGGGGGAACTGCTGGGCGAAGAGCTTCTCGTTGCACTCGAGCAGGGCGCGGGTCGGGTTGACCACCAGCACGCCCTCGCGCTCGGCGAAGCCCAGCAGGTGCACGGCATTCAGGAAGTGACCGTCCACCGGCGGGTCCTTGCGCATCAGGATGACGTCGAGCTCGGCCAGCGGACGCGCCTCGGCCTCGCCCAGCGCATACCAGCGCTCGGGGTCGCGGAACACCTCCAGCGCACTGAGGCGGGCATGGGCCCGGCCATCGCGCAGGAAGAGATCCTCCTGCTCCATGTAGTACAGCGACCAGCCGCGATCCTGGGCGGCCCACAGCATGGCCAGGCTGGAGTCCTTCTTGTAGCTGAGGTCGGCGATGGGGTCCATCACCACACCGACCCTGAGGGGGCGTTCGCTCATCGGTCTACTCGTCTGCGCCGGGCATGCTCGGCAAGGATAGGAGGCCTGCAGTATGCCGCAGGGCCGTCACGGACTCCAAGGCGCTCAGCCTCGATCGCCCCCCGGGACGAAGCGGATGCCGCCGGCCTCGATCACGATGCGGCGCTGCTTGTAGAGTCGGCCGATGGCCTGCTTGAAGGCGTTCTTGCTGACCCCGAGACGGGCCTTGATCGCCGCGGCCGGGCTGGCATCGCAGAGCGGCAGGTAACCGCCGCTCTCGCGCAGGGCCTTGAGCACCGTCTCGCCCACCACGTCGAGGCGCGCCGGCCCCGGCGGCAGCAGCGACAGGTCCAGCCGGCCATCCTCGCGCAGGCGCTTGACGTAGCCCCGGAGACGCTGGCCGCGGCGCAGCGGCCGGGTCACGTCGTCACGGTAGAGCAGCCCCCAGAAGCGATGGTCGACCACCGCCTTGAAGCCCAGGTCGGTCCCCTCGGCGATCACCAGCTCCACGGCATCGCCGGCGGCGAGCCCCTCGGCTTCATCGGCGAGGTGCCGGTCCAGGCGCTGGGTGGCGACCGGACGGCCGCGGTCGTCCTCGCGGATCATCACCAGCACGCGCTTGCCCACCGCGGGCCGGAAGCGCTGCTCGCCGTAGGGCAGCAGCAGGTCCCGGGGGTGCCCCCAGTCGAGGAAGGCGCCGGTGTCGTTGACCGTCACCACCGGCAGGTAGGCCACCTCGCCGATGCGCGCCTTGGGCTCGCGGGCGCGGCGCATGGGTTCCCGGCGGGGCGTGCCGGCGCGGCGATCACGGGAGTCGGACATGGGGCGGGTTCCGCAGGAAGTGTCCCGCCATTATGGGCGCGGGGCGTGGGCGGGAAAAGCGTCGATCACAGGTCGCCGAAGCGATCCTGCAGCAGGGTCAGCGCGACCACCGGGGCGGTCTCGGTGCGCAGGATGCGCGGGCCGAGGGAGAGGGCCGCGAAGCCGGCGGCCGTGGCGGCCTCCAGCTCGGTCGGGGAGAGCCCGCCCTCGGGGCCGATCAGCAGCGCCGCGGAGGCGGTCGTCGCCTGGCGATCGAGCGCGCCGGGGGTGCCGGGATGCAGCACCAGGCGCAGCGCCTCGTCGCGCCCGGCCAGCCAGTCGGCGAGCGCCAGGGGCGGGTGCACCGGCGGGACGGTGGCCCGGCCGCACTGCTCGCAGGCGCTGGCGGCCACCGCCTGCCAGTGGGCGAGCTTCTTGGCCTCGCGGTCGCCCTTGAGACGCACGTCGCCGTGCTCGGTATACAGCGGCGTGATGGCGGCCACCCCCAGTTCCACGGCCTTCTGGATGGCGTAATCCATGCGGTCGCCCTTGGAGATGGCCTGGCCGAGGTGAACCGCCAGCGGCGACTCGCCGCGGCCGGCGTGCAGCGCCTCGACCCGGGCCACCACCCGCTTGCGGCCGGCCTCGACCAGCAGCGCCTCGGCCTCCATGCCGGCGCCGTCGAACAGCACCAGGGGGGCGCCCTCGCCGAGGCGCAGCACCCGCGCGACGTGGCGTGCGGCGCCTTCCGGCAGGACAACGTCGCCGCCGGCGTCAAGCGCGGCGGCGACGTGGATGCGCGGTGCCTTCATGGCCGGGCGCTTACTGGGTGGCCTGCTCGCCCTGCTGCTGCTGGGCCTCGCGCTGCTTCTTCTGGGCGTAGATCGCCTCGAAGTTCACCGGCGCCAGCATCAGCGGGGGGAAGCCGCCACGGTTGACCAGGTTGTCGATGCACTCGCGGGCATAGGGGAACAGCACGTTGGGGCAGAAGGCACCCAGGGTGTGGTCCAGCTGCGCGCCCTCGATGCCGCCGATGCGGAACAGGCCGGCCTGCTCGATCTCGGCCAGGAAGGAGGTGGTGCCTTCCTCGCTGTGGGTCACCTGGGCGGTGACCTTGATCACCACCTCGTAGAGCTCCTCACCGACCTGCTGGTGGGTGGTGTTCAGGTCCAGGCCGACCTTCGGCTTGAACGGCTGCTGGAACACCGCGGGGGAGTTCGGCGCCTCGAAGGAAAGGTCCTTGACGTAGATGCGCTGCAGGGCGAACTGCACCTGGGGCTTGTCCTGCTGGCCGGCGGCCTGGCCGTTGGCGCCGCCGCTCTGGTTGTTGTCTTCCGCCATGGGAAAGGGTCCTTTGGGTCGATGATGAGAAAGTGGAGGCGCGGTTACTTCTTGACCACCGGCAGGCTGTCGGCCTGCCATTGGGTCATGCCGCCCCGCAGCTTGAAGACCCGCTCGAAGCCGGCCTTGGTCAGCTTGGCCAGGGCGACGCCGGAGCTCTGTCCGTGCTTGCAGACCACGATGATCGGCTTGCTCTTGAACTTGTCGAGTTCGCGCATGCGCTCGTCGAGCCGGCTCTGGGGAATGTTGCGGGCGCCGGCGATGTGGCCGGCCTTGAAGTCGCCGGACTCGCGGATATCGAGCACCACGGCATCCTCGCGATTGACCAGCTGGGTGGCCTCGCTGGCGGACACGCCACTGGCGGTGCTGTTGCGGACCTCGTAGAGGATCCAGGCAATCAGCACCAGCAGGAAGGCGCCCACCAGCAGCGGATGGTTCTGCACGAATTCGAACAGCTGATCGATCATGGCTTGGGGTAACTCTTTTTCGGGTGCACGGTGAACGGGGCCGGCGACCGCCGACGGGCGGCCAGTATACATGAAGCCCACGGCCTTCGCGGACGGCCAAAATGACGCCCGGTGGGGCCGTGCGATATGATGCCGCAAGCTGATGCAAGTCGCGACCCCGTGACGGCCGCTACGCCGTCGCGCCGTCGCGCCCAACAAGAGGCCCTTACCCCATGACCGACGCTTCGACCCCGACGCCCCGCCCGGTGGCACTGATCATCCTCGATGGCTACGGCTACAACCCCGACGCCGCCGACAACGCGATCCTGGCCGCCCGGACCCCGGTGATGGACCGGCTGTGGGAGCAGCAGCCCCACGCCCTGGTGCATACCGATGGCCGCTACGTGGGCCTGCCCGACGGCCAGATGGGCAATTCGGAGGTCGGTCACATGAACCTCGGCGCCGGGCGCATCGTCTACCAGGACTTCACCCGCATCACCAAGGCCATCGAGGACGGCGACCTGGAGCGCAACGCGATCCTCACCGACGCCCTCGATGCCGCCGCCACCGCCGACAGGGCCGTGCACCTGATGGGGCTGCTGTCGCCGGGCGGCGTGCACAGCCACGAGGAGCAAATCCTGGCCATGGCCGAGCTGGCCGCCCGCCGCGGCGCCCGGCGCATCTATGTGCATGGCTTCCTCGACGGCCGCGACACCCCGCCGAAGAGCGCCCTGGCCTCCCTGGAGCGCACCAACGCCCGCCTCGTCGCACTGGTCGGCGAGGGCAACGGCTACGTGGCCTCGATCATCGGCCGCTACTACGCCATGGACCGCGACAACCGCTGGGACCGGGTGGAGAAGGCCTACCGGCTGATCAGCGAGGGCGCGGGCGAGTACACCGCCGCCAGCGCCGAGCAGGGCCTGCAGGACGCCTATGCCCGGGACGAGACCGACGAGTTCGTCGGCGCCACCGCCGTCACCGTCGACGGCCGGCCGGTGGCGGTCGAGGACGGCGACGCCGTGCTGTTCATGAACTTCCGCGCCGACCGCGCCCGGGAGCTGACCCGTGCTTTCGTCGAGGACGACTTCGCCGGCTTCGCGCGTCGGGTACGGCCGCGGCTCGCCGGCGGCAGCCTGGTGACCATGACCCAGTACGCCGCCGACATCCCCGCGCCGGCCGCCTTCCCGCCGGCCGACCTGCCCAACACCCTGGGCGAGGTGATGGAACAGCGTGGCCTCACCCAGCTGCGCATCGCCGAGACCGAGAAGTACGCCCACGTGACCTTCTTCTTCTCCGGTGGCCGCGAGGCGGAGTACCGGGGCGAGACCCGCATCCTGGTGCCCTCGCCCCAGGACGTGAAGACCTACGACGAGAAGCCCGAGATGAGCGCCGTGGAGGTCACCGACCGACTGGTGGAGGCCATCGAGTCCGGCGCCCACGACCTGATCGTCTGCAACTACGCCAACGGCGACATGGTCGGCCACACCGGCGACTTCGCTGCCGCCGTGGCGGCCATCGAGGCCGTGGACGCCTGTGTCGGCCGCGTGGTCGAGGCCATCGAGAAGGTCGGCGGCGCCTGCCTGATCACCGCCGACCACGGCAACGCCGAGCAGATGGTGCATCCCGAGACCGGCGCCGCCCAGACCGCCCACACCACCTTCGACGTGCCGCTGATCTATGTCGGGCCCCGCCCGGTCCGGCTGCACGACGACGGCCGGCTGTGCGATCTCGCCCCCACCCTGCTGACCCTGATGAACCAGCCGGTCCCCGAGGAGATGACGGGCCGGGTGCTGATCGACGACGCGTGAAGGCGGCGTCGCGCCCGGGCGCCGGGGCCACCCGATGGTGGCCCCTGCTGCTGTGGCTGGGCCTGGCCCCGGCCCTGGCCGCGCCGACCGGGGAGCAGGAGGCCCGGGCCCGGCTGGATGCCATCGGCGAGCGCATCCAGGCGGTGACGGAGGACCTCTCCGCCACCCGCGGCGCCCGTGACGAGGCCAACCAGGCGCTGCGCGAGGTCGAGACCGCGCTGGCCGAGACCCATCGCCAGCTGGATGCCCTGCAGGCCGAGCGACGCGAGCTCAACCGCGAGGTCGCGGACCTGGAGGCGCGCCGCGAGGCGCTCCAGGCAGAGCACGACGACCAGCTGGCCGCCCTCGGCGAGCAGCTCGACGCCCTCTATCGCCTGGGCCTCACCCCCCAGCTCAAGTTGCTGCTCAACCAGGACGACCCGGCCCGCCTGGACCGCCTGCAGACCTACCTCAATCACCTCGCCGAGGCCCGCCATGCCCGGCTGGACGAGATCGCCCGGCTGGAGGCGGCGCTGGCCGATAACCGTCGCGCCCTGGACGCCCGCGACGAGCGGCTCGAGGCCCTGGCCGGCGAGCTGGAACGGCGCAGCGCCGAGCTGGCCGCGCGCCTGGACGAGCGCGAGGCCCTGGTGGCCGAGCTGGACCAGCGCTACGCCTCCGAGGAGGCGCGCCTGGCGGCCCTCGACCAGGACCGGGCCCACGCCGAGCGCGTGCTGCGCCAGGTGCAGGAGCGCCTGGCCCGGCTGCAGCAGCCGCCGCCGTCGACGGCCATCGCCACCACCCGGGGCGAGCTGCCCTGGCCGGTGCAGGGCGAGGTGGTGTCGAGCTTCGGCGGCGGCCGCGGCGTGCATCGCAACGGCCTGCTGATCCGCGCCGCCGAGGGCACGCCGGTGGCGGCGGTGCATGCCGGCCGGGTGGTGTTCGCCGACTGGATGCGCGGCTTCGGCAACCTGCTGATCATCGACCACGGCGACCGGGTCATGACCCTGCATGCCCATCTCCAGCACTTCGCCGTCCAGGTGGGCCAGGCGGTGTCCCGGGGCGAGACCCTGGGCGCGGTGGGGGCCTCGGGTGGCCAGTCCGCCGCCGGCCTCTACTTCGAGGTGCGCCGCGACGGGGAGCCCATCGACCCCCGCGGCTGGGTCGCCCGGCGCTAGGCGCCGTCGGCGTTGAGCGAGGGCCGCAACCGATCCGCGTCCAGTCCGGCAGGCTCCCTGGCCCCACTATTCCATTGCCGGGCGCGACCACGCTATGCTGGACGCCCCCATTCCGGAACTGCGAGAGACTGCATGCCCTTACGTCCCGCCGGCCTGACCGCCCCGTTGCGGCGCCTGAGTTCGGCGCTGGTCCCCGTCGTCGCCCTGCTGTCCCTGTCACTTCCCGCCGTCGCGGCTCCCGAGGACGACCTCCCGGTGACCGAGATCCAGTCCTTCGCCGAGGTCTTCGAGCGCATCAAGCGGGCCTATGTGGAGGAGGTCGACGATGCGACCCTGCTGCGCAACGCCACCCGCGGCATGCTCAGCGAGCTGGACCCCCACTCCACCTACCTGGATGCGGAGGCCTACCAGAGCCTGAGGGAATCCACCGAGGGCGAGTTCGGCGGCGTGGGCATCGAGGTGGGCAGGCGCGACGGCCAGCTGACCGTGATCACCCCCATCGACGACACTCCGGCCTCCCGGGCCGGCCTCCAGGCCCAGGACATGATCCTGCGCATCGACGACACCCCCACCGAGGGGCTGTCGCTGCAGGAGGCGGTGGAGCTGATGCGCGGCGAGCCGGGCACCACCCTGCGCATGACCATCATGCGCCAGGGCGAGGACGCTCCGCGCAGCGTCGAGGTCGAACGCGAGATCATCCGCACCCAGAGCGTGCGCCACGAACGCCTGGCACCCGACTACGGCTACCTGCGCATCAGCCAGTTCCAGTCGCGCACCGGCGAGCAGGTCATCGAGGCCCTCGAGGCGCTGAGCGAGGACGGCCCGCTGGAGGGCCTGGTGCTGGACCTGCGCAACAACCCCGGCGGCGTGCTGCAGGCCGCCGTGGACGTGGCCGATGCCTTCCTCGACAGCGGCCTGATCGTCTACACCGAGGGGCGCCTCGCGGACAGCGCGATGCGCTTCTCCGCCGGTCGCCAGACCGCCGCGCCCACGGTGCCGCTGGTGGTGCTGATCAACGGCGGCAGCGCCTCGGCCGCGGAGATCGTCGCCGGCGCCCTCCAGGATCAGCGGCGCGGCGTGGTGATGGGCACCGAGAGCTTCGGCAAGGGCTCGGTGCAGCAGATCATGCCGCTCGGCGACGGCGAGGCCCTGAAACTGACCACCGCCCTCTACTTCACGCCCGACGGCCGCTCGATCCAGGCCCAGGGCATCGTCCCGGACGTGGAGGTGGTCCGCGGCCGCCTGGAGATCGCCGAGGGCAACGGCCTGAGGGTGCGCGAGGCCGACCTCGAGGGCCACCTGACCGGCGAGCAGGCCGGCGCCGCAGCGGGCGCGACCAGCGATCGCCTGCGCGACGACTACCAGCTCGGCGAGGCCCTCAACCTGCTCAAGGCCCTCAATGTGCTGCGCCAGCGGGATGCCCCGATGAGCGAGGCCCCCGAGCCGGCCGAATGACGCGGCCCCCGTCGGCCGAGGGCCGCATCCGGCGCGCACCGTCGGGGGGGGCGCTCGCCGAGCTGCAGTTACCGGCAGGAGCTCGGCAGGCGGCCACGGCGGCCGGTGGCCTGCTGCATCAGTAGCCGCTTGAGCGGGGCCAGCCGGTCGACGCCGGCGAGGCCCAGGTTGCGCGCCAGGGACAGCGCCGGATGGCGGGCGCCGAACAGCAGCCGGAAGCCATCCATCAGCTTGAGCATGGCGGCGTTGTCGCCGCGCCGCCGCCGGGCATAGCGGGCCAGCCAGGCCTCGCAGCCGGGGGCCACGCCCCGTCGGCGGCCCTCGAGCAGCTCCTCGGCCAGCACCGCGACATCCATCAGCCCCAGGTTGACGCCCTGGCCGGCCAGGGGGTGGATGCTGTGGGCGGCATCCCCCACCAGCGCCAGCCCCGGCAGCACATAGCGCCGGGCATGACGCTGGGTCAGCGGCACGGCCTGCGCCCGGTCGATCACCGTCACCGCCCCGAGGCGTCCCTCGATCGCCGTTTCCAGTGCCTGGCCCAGGGCCTCGGCGGAGAGCCCGGTCAGCCGCCTGGCCTGCTCGGGGGAGGTCGACCAGACGATGGAGCAATAGCCGGCATCGTCGCCCAGGGTCAGCGGCAGGAAGGCCAGCGGCCCATCGGCCAGGAAGGCCTGGCGGGCCACGCCGCCATGGGGATGGGCGATACGCACCGTGGTGACCACCGCCGCGTGCCCGGTGTCATGGGCCTCGACCTCGATGCCGGCCAGCTCGCGCAGCGGCGAACGGGCCCCGTCGGCGGCCACCACCAGCGGCGCGGCCAGCCGCTCGCCGTCGGCCAGCACCACCTCACGCCCCCCGTCGGTGTCCTCCAGGCCGGTCACCCGGGCGCCGAAGCGCCGCCGCACCGTCGGCAGCATGGCCAAGCGCGCCTCCAGGGCCGCCACCACCACATCGTTCTCGACGATATGCCCCAGCACCGGCAGCCCCGCCCGGTCGGCGGAGAAGCTCACCGCGCCGGTCCCCTCGGCATCCCACACTTGCATGTGGTGATAGGGGGTGACGCGGCGCGCGCGCATCCACGACCAGGCGCCCAGCCCGTCGAGCAGCCGCTGGGACACCGGGGTCAGCGCACTGACCCGCAGGCCGGGCTGGCCGCGTCCCGCCGCGGCGGCATCCAGGGGCCCCTCCCGGGCGTCCAGCAGGGTCACCGGCATGCCGGCCTGGCCGAGCAGGCAGGCCAGGGTCGCGCCCACCATGCCGCCGCCGACGATGATCACCTCCCCCGCCATGGCGGGAAGCGGCTTCTCGCCTGACACGCTCATCGCTCCACCCCCATGGCCCGCCGGGCCAGAGTGCGGCGCAGCGGTCCCACCAGGTTGAGCCCCACCAGGCCCGCGGCGCGGGCATGGGACAGCGCGGGGCTGTCGAAGCCGAACAGCCGCACCAGGCCGTCGCTGAAACGGATGACGTTGTGGCGATCCCCGGCCCGCCGGGCCTCGAAGTCCGCCAGGGTCAGCGGGCTGCCCGGCGACTCGCCCCGGGTCGCGCCGGCCTCGATGGCCGCCACCAGGTCCATGACGCCGCGCAGCGCCAGGTTGAAGCCCTGGCCGGCCACCGGGTGCAGCGCGTGGGCGGCGTTGCCCAGCACCGCCAGCCCCGGCCGGGTCGTCTCCCGGGCGGTGACCAGCGAGAGCGGATAGGCGTGGCGCTGGCCCACCCGGCGGAAGCGTCCGGCCCGGTCGCCAAAGGCCGCCTGCAGCTGGGCCAGGAAGTCGCCGTCCTCCAGCGCCAGTCGGGGCCGCTCACGGCCGGCCGCGTGGGTCCAGACCAGCTCCATGGCCTGCCCCCTGAGCGGCAGCAGGGCGATGGGGCCGGCCGTGGTGAAGCGTTCAAAGGCCATGCCGTCATGGGGCCGGTCGACCGCCACGCTGGCGATCAGCGCGACCTGCTCGTAGGGCCGCTCACGGCTCGCGATGCCGAGCCGCTCCTTGAGGCCCGAGCGGCCACCGTCGGCGAGCACCGTCAGGCCGGCCTCGAGCCGGGCGCCGTCGGACAGGCCCAGCCGATGGCCGCCGGCCACGGGCCGGATCGTCTCGACCCGGGCCGGGCAATGCCAGTCCAGCGGCAGCTCGCCGAGGCGACGGTGCAGCACGCGCCCCAGCCAGGCGTTGGGGATGACCTGGCCGAGCGCCTCGCTGCCCAGCTCCTCGGCACGCAGCCGGGTCGCCCCGAGCCGGCCCTGCTCGCTGACGTGGATGCAGCGAATGGGCGCGGCCTGCTCGGCCATCGCCGGCCACAGCCCCAGCGCGTCGAAGTGCTGCACCGAGCCCTGGGCGATGGCGCTGGCGCGGGCATCGAAGCTCGGCTGCCAGGGGGCCGCCAGGTCCACGGGCAGGGGGGCGGCCTCGATCACCGCCACCGACAGGCCCAGCCGCCGGATCAGCGGCGCCAGGGCACAGCCCAGGCTGGCCCCGACCAGCCCGCCGCCGATGATGGCGATATCCACGCGACGCGGGGCCTCGCCCCCGGCCGACTCGCTCATGCGACATCCTCCATTATTCCGTAATGTACATTACATAATGACAGACCGACCAATCGGTCAGCTGGTTACTCCTTGGCCATCAGGGCTTCGATATCGGCCACCCGCTTGGGCGCCGAGTCGGTGAGCACCTCATGCCCGTCGGGCGTCACCGCCACGTCATCCTCGATGCGGATGCCGAGGCCACGGAAGGCCTCGGGCAGGTCCTCGTCCTCCGGCACGTAGAGCCCCGGTTCGATGGTCAGCACCATGCCCGGCACCAGCGGGCGGGGCGCGCCGTCAAGGCGGTAGCCGCCCACGTCGTGGACATCGAGTCCCAGCCAGTGGGAGGTGGCGTGAGGATAGAAGCGGCGGCAGGCATCGGCCTCGAGACAGGACTCCAGCTCGCCCTCCAGCAGCCCCAGCCGCAGCAGGCCCTCGGTGAGCTGCCGCACCACCCCGCGATGGATGCCCCCCAGGGTGGCGCCCGGGCGCACGGCCGCGATGGCTCGCTCCTGGGCCTCCAGCACCACCTCGTAGAGGGCGCGCTGGGCCGCAGAGAAGCGTCCGTCGACCGGGAAGGTGCGGGTCACATCGCCGGCATAGAGATCGAACTCGGCGCCGGCGTCGATCAGCACCAGCTCCCCGCCCCGCAGCGCTTCACGATTCTCGATGTAGTGCAGCACACGGGCATTGGCGCCGCCAGCGACGATGCTGGCATAGGCCGGGCCGCTGCCGCCCTGCCAGCGAAACTCGTGCTCGAGGTCCGCCTGCAGCTGGTATTCGGCGAGGCCGGCACGGGCCGCGCCCATGGCGCGACGGTGGGCGAGGCCGGTGATCTCGCCGGCATGGCGCATCAGCGCCAGCTCGGCGGCGCTCTTGACCAGGCGCAGCTCGTGGATGGGCCCGGCGATGTCGGCGAAGGACAGCGGGGCCCGCGCGCCGCGGCGCGCCCCGGCCAGCAGGCTGCCGCGAATCCGCTCGGCGAGGCGCAGGGCCTTGCCGTCGTCCAGGGGCAGAAAGAGGCAGGCGCGACCGTCCAGCAGTTCGGTGAGCCGCGCGTCACGCTCGGCGTTCTCGAAGGCCTGGTCGATGCCGTGGTGGCGCTCGGCGCCCCGGGCGCCGAGGCGACGGCCGGTCCAGGCTTCCATCTCGGGATCCCGATCCTGGCAGAACAGCACGCTCTCGCCGGCCTCCCGGCCGGGCAGCAGCAGCAGCAGGGCGTCGGGCTCGGGAAAGCCGGTCAGGTAGTGGAAGTCGCTGTCCTGACGGAAGGCAAACTCGCTGTCCCGGGAGCGGGTGACCAGCGAGGCCCCCGGCAGCAGCACGGCGGAATCCGGCGGCAGTTGGGCCATCAGCCGGCCACGGCGCTCACGGAACTCCTCGAGGCCGATGGGGGCGGGGCGGGGCAGGGACTCGGCGGACATGACGACTCCTGGATCGGGGTGGGTGGCGGCGAGGCGGGCGACACGGGACTCAGTGCCGGGGGGCGGGGTCGTCCACCGGCTCCACCTGGGGCTGGCCGGGGTGCTGCTCGGTATAGAGCAGCATGGCCGCCATGCGGGCGTGCTCGGTCAGGGCGAAGAGGTCGTTCTCGTTCTCGGCGCTGTCGTCGATCTCGGTGTCGATGGCGGTGAGGCCCTGGAGATCGTCGATGGCCTCCCGCAGCGCCTCGGACCAGCCCCGCTGAGGGGCCTCGCCGGCATCCTGGATCACCTCGAGGAAGCCCTGGGTCCAGTCCTTGAGGCCCTGGGCCCGCTCGGCCAGCGAGAACAGCTCGTCCGGCAGCAGCGGCTCGAAGTTGAGCTCGCTGCCGGCCAGCGCCTCCAGGGTCTGGCGCCGCCAGCCCAGCAGCCGCTCGGCGGCGGCCTCGTCCCGCGGCTGTTCGACCCCCAGGCTGAGGCAGACCGCCTCCAGCCAGGCCTCGGCGCTGAGGTCGTGCAGCGCCAGGGAGGCGCACAGGCGGCCATCGAGGAAGGCCGGCGACTGCATGCTGCCATGCAGCAGGAAGGTGTCGGCGATATCGGAGAAATCCTGGCGTTCGTTGATCAGTGACATGGAACCGTCCGTGCTGGAGCCGCGCGGCGCGTTGACCGCCCGCAAACGGCTCTCTTATAGTGACTTGATATTCGTGATGACCACGATGTTAACGCATCGGGGCCTTATGGCGCGCACCCGCAAGGGCGCTGCCGCGGCCCCCGCCGGAGACCCCATGACCGACGCCTCGCGGCCCACCACCGAGATCACCCTGCTGGAACGCCAGTACGTCATCGCCTGCCCCCCCGAGGAGCAGGACAAGCTGGAGCGCGCCGCCCGCTACCTGGATCGCGCCATGCAGGGCATCCATGCCCAGGGCAAGGTGGTCGACCGGGAGAAGATCGCCATCATGGCCGCCCTGAACATCACTCACGAGCTTCTCGAGGCCCTGGACGAACGCCGCGCCGGCGAGCACAGCCTGAGCGAACTCAGCCAGCGCCTGGAGCGCGCCCTGGCCGATGCCCCCGGTCGCTGAGGATTCTTCACTTTGGCCCGCTCGGTGGCTCTGCTAGGATGGAGACGTTCCCTGGAGTGTGCGCCAGTCGTTATAGTCCCTCGAGCCTATGAGCAATACCCAGGGGGCCAAATGCTAGCCGAGCCCGTGTGCATGTCCGTGCGACGGAAAGCCTGACGGTTCGGCTGCGGCCACCCACCTTGAACCACTGGGTTCAAGGGCCAGAACGACAGCGGCACTCTGGGGAACTTCATTCGACATGACCGACATGCAGGAAATCGCCGCACCCGAGACACGAGACGACGCCCGCCGCCAGCTGCGCCGCGAGCTCAGGCATCGTCGCCGTACCCTGACCGCCAGGCAGCAACGCCAGGCCGCCGCCCGGCTATGCCAGCGCCTGCGCCGACTGCCGGAAGTCCGTCACGCCAAGCGCGTGGCCCTCTACCTGCCCAACGACGGCGAGATCGATCCCACCCCGCTGATGCGCTGGCTGCACGGCCGCAACGCCCGCGTCTACCTGCCGGTGCTCCGGCCGCTCACCCATAACGCCCTGTGGTTCGTCCACTACCATCGCGGCACGCCGATGGTGACCAACCGCTTCGGCATCCCCGAGCCCTGCACCCGCCATGGCGCCCACCGGGCACGCCGCCGGGCGCCCTGGACCCTCGACCTGATCCTGGTGCCGCTGGTGGGCTTCGACGACCACGGCCAGCGCATCGGCATGGGCGGGGGCTTCTACGACCGCACCCTGGCCTTCACCCGCCGGCCCGGCCCCCGGCCGAGGCTGATCGGCCTGGCCCACGACTGCCAGCGCGTCGCCCGGCTGCCCGTGGCCCCCTGGGACGTGCCGCTGGATGCCATCGTCAGCGATAACCACGTCCTGCGCCCCTGAGGTGCTGGCCACGCTCGCAACGCAAAAGGCGGCCGATGCAGGGCATCGGCCGCCTTTCGTCATCCAGCCCCGGGTCTCAGTTGCCGGCCAGCGCCTGGGCATAGCCGGTCGCCACCACCCCGATCCCGAAGATCAACACCAGCGTCATGACAAGATCGGGCTTGCGCTTCATCCCTCGACTCCCTTCGGCCACCATGTTGTTCGGGTCGCACTCAGGCGACAGGCGCGTCGCCTGTCGCCGACGGAAGCCTAGCGAAAGCCCTTGGACATGACAACTTTCATGCTCAACGCATGAGTAAAATCATGCCAGGTGTGGCCCGCCACCCGGGGTATGTCAGCGCTTACCCCGGCAGGCCTCAGGCCATGAACAGGCGATAGGCGGGGTTGTCGGATTCCTTCCAGTAACGATAGCCGATGTCGTCGAAGTATTCCTCGACATGGGTGCGATCGCCGTTGGGCACCTGCATGCCCACCAGTACCCGTCCATAGGCGGCCCCGTGGTTGCGGTAGTGGAACAGCGAGATGTTCCAGTCCTGGGGCAGGTGGGTGAGGAAGTTCATCAGCGCGCCGGGGCGCTCGGGGAACTCGAAGCGATAGACCTCCTCGTCGAAGTGCTGCTGGGGCCGTCCGCCCCCCAGGTGGCGGATATGCAGCTTGGCCAGCTCGTTGTCGGTGAGATCCTCCACCGGGTAGCCGGCCTCGCGCAGCTTGTCGATCACCGCCTGACGATCCTCCCCGCCGGGCTTGACCTGGACGCCGACGAAGATGTGCGCCTGGGCGGGATCGGCATAGCGATAGTTGAACTCGGTGACCATGCGCTTGCCGATAGTGCGGCAGAACTTCTTGAAGCTGCCCGGCTTCTCGGGGATGGTCACCGCCAGGATCGCCTCGCGCTGCTCGCCGAGTTCGGTGCGCTCGGCGATGTGCTGCAGGCGGTCGAAGTTGGTGTTGGCCCCGGAATTGATGCAGACCAGGGTCTCGCCGGTGGCGCCGGTCTGCTGGATGTACTTCTTGAGGCCGGCCAGCGACAGGGCACCGGAGGTCTCGGAGACCGCCCGGGTCTCCTCGAAGATGTCCTTGACCGCCGCGCACATCTCGTCGGTGTTGACGGTGATGACGTCATCCACCAGCTCGCGCATCACCGCGAAGGGCGCCTCGCCGATCTGCGCCACGGCGACGCCCTCGGCGAAGACCCCGACCTGGTCGAGGATCACCCGCTCGCCGCTGTCCAGGGCCGCCTTTAGGCAGGCGCTGTCCTCCGACTCCACGCCGATCACCTTGATCTCGGGGCGCAGGTACTTGACGTAGGCGGCCACGCCGGCGATCAACCCGCCGCCGCCCACCGGCACGAAGATGGCGTCCAGGCGGCCCGGGTGCTGGCGCAGGATCTCCACCGCCACGGTGCCTTGCCCGGCGATGACGTCGATGTCGTCGAAGGGCGGGATATAGGTGTAGCCGTGCTCGGCGATCAGCTCCTGGGCATGGGCGGCGGCCTCGGCGAAGGCGTCGCCCTTGAGCACCACCCTGGCGCCCCGGGCGCGCACCGCGGCCACCTTGATCTCGGGGGTGATGCGCGGCATGACGATGACCGCCTTGACGCCCATCTGCTTGGCGGCCATGGCCAGGCCCTGGGCATGGTTGCCCGCCGAGGCGGCGATCACGCCCTTGGCCTTCTGCTCGTCGGTGAGCTGGGCCATCTTGTTGTAGGCACCGCGAATCTTGAAGGAGTGGACCGGCTGCAGGTCCTCGCGCTTGATCAGGATCTGGTTGTTGAATCGGCGAGAGAGGAAGGGCGCCGGCGAGATCGGCGTTTCCCGGGCGGCCTCATAGACCCGGGCCTGGAGAATCTTCTTGACGGTGGCTTCGAGCATCCTGATATCCCAATGGGGTGACGCGAGAGG
>NZ_JAUFPQ010000013.1:0-300705 GCF_030409305.1 Halomonas maura | reverse complement strand
CAAGGACGCCGTGGCGCCCGCCGCCCTCGACGAGATCCGCCCCCTTCTCGGACGCAACATCGTCATCGGCGTCGGCACCGGTTCCACCGCCAATCGCTTCATCGACAAGCTGGCCACCCTGCGCGGCGACTTCCGCGGCGCGGTGGCCAGCTCCGAAGCCAGCGCCGAGCGCCTGCATGGCCATGGCATCGACGTCTTCGAACTCAACGAGACCGGCACCGTGCCCGTCTATGTCGACGGCGCCGACGAAGTGAACGCTCACTTGCAGATGATCAAGGGCGGCGGCGCGGCCCTCACCCGGGAGAAGATCGTCGCCGCCTGCGCCGAGCGCTTCGTGTGCATCGCCGATGCCTCCAAGCTGGTCGAGCGGCTGGGCGACTTCCCGCTGCCGGTGGAGGTGATCCCCATGGCGCGCTCCTACGTCGCCCGGGAGCTGGTCAAGCTGGGCGCCGACCCGGTCTACCGCCAGGGCGTGGTCACCGACAACGGCAACCAGCTCCTCGACTGCTATGAGTTCATGATCGACGACCCGGTGGCCATGGAGGCCCGCCTCAACGCCATCGCCGGGGTGGTGACCAACGGCCTGTTCGCCGCCCGCGGCGCCGACGTGCTGCTGCTCGGCACCGACCAGGGCGTCGAGCGCCGCACGCCGCAGTAAGCGCTCACTTCGCCGGCAGCAGGCGATCCAGGCCCGCCAGGGTGCGGGCCAGGGCGCCGCGATTGGCCTCGACCACCGCCCGACCCGCGGCGGCCAGGCGCCCGCGTTCCGCCCCGTCGCCGAACAGCCGATCCAGCGCGCCGGCCAGGGCCGCGGCGTCGGCGACCTCCACCAGCGCCTCGCGCTCGCGCAGTGCCTCGGCCACGTCGGCGAAGTTGGCGAGTTCGGGGCCGCTCAGCACCGGCACGCCCATGGCGGCCGGCTCCAGCAGGTTGTGACCGCCCACCGGCGCGAGACTCCCCCCGACGAAGGCCAGGTCCGCCGCCCCGTAGAGGGCCGCGAGTTCGCCCATGGTGTCGCCCAGATAGACCGCCGTCTCGGCCGTGACCGCCTCGTCCGCCGAGCGCCGTGCCGTGGCCAGCCCCCGGGCCGCGCACAGCTCGGCCACCGCGGCGAATCGCCGGGGGTGACGCGGGACCAGGATCAGCAGCGCCTCGGGGCGCGTCTCGCGCAGCCGGGCATGGGCCTCGAGCACCGCCTCGTCCTCGCCGGGATGGGTCGAGCCCGCCACCCACACCGGGCGCTCGCCGATGTCGCGACGCAAGTACTCACTCACCTCGCGGCTCCCCTCGTCGGCGGCCAGGTCGAACTTCAGCGAGCCGGTCACCCGGATGCCCTCCGGCGCCATGCCCAGCGCCCGGAAGCGCTCGGCGTCCGCCGCGGACTTGGCGCCGAGCCAGGCCACATGGGAGAGCGCCTCGGCCATCAGCCACCCCAGGCGCCGGTAGCCGCGGAAGGCCCGCGGCGACAGGCGGCCGTTGACCACCGCCACCGGCACGCCCCGGCACTCGCAGGCGGCCAGCAGGTTGGGCCACAGCTCGGTCTCGAAGAAGATGGCGAGTTCGGGGCGCAGGCGGTCGATGAAGCGCCGCGCCGCGCCGGGGAAGTCCAGGGGCACGAAGTGATGGCTCACTTCGCCGTGAGCCGCCTGGCCACGCCGCGTCTCGGCCAGCATCAGCGCCCGCTCGGCGCCGGTGGCGGTCATGGTGGTGACGACCAGGCGATGCCGCGGGTAGCGCCGGCACAGGGCCGCGATCAGCGGCCGGGCGGCCTGGACCTCGCCCACCGAGGCGCAGTGCAGCCACAGGGTGCGGGCGGCCGGGGGCGAGGTCGGGATGACGCCGAGGCGCTCGACGCGCGGCCGGCCGGGCAGCTGCTCCCGCCACACCCGCCGCCAGATCAGCGGCGACAGGGCCAGCAGGGCGGCGGAATAGAGTCGCCGCGCCCAGCGATGCCCCGCCATCAGGCCTCGCGGTCGAGGATGGTGGCGATCATCGCCGTGGTGGAGACGCCGTCCTCGAAGCCGAGCACCGTGACCTCGCCCCCGGCGGCACGCACCGCCTCGCCGCCGGCGATCTGCTCGGGGCGATAGTCACCGCCCTTGACCAGCACGTCGGGCAGCACCGCCTCGATCAACCGCTGGGGGGTGTCCTCGGTGAAGGGCACCACCCAGTCGACGGCGCCCAGGCCGGCCAGCACCTGCATGCGTCGGGTCAGCGGATTGATCGGCCGCGAGGGCCCCTTGAGCCGGGCGATGGAGGCATCGTCGTTGACCGCCACGATCAGTCGGTCGCCGAGCTGGCGGGCATGCTCGAGGTAGGCCACATGGCCGGCATGGAGGATGTCGAAGCAGCCGTTGGTCATCACCACCCGCTCGCCGCGGGCCTGGGCGGCGCGCACCGCCTCGCACAGCGGCGCCTCGCCGATGACCCCGAACTCGGCCAGCTTGTCGCCGTGCAGGGCGGTGTAGAGTTCGGCGATGGAAAGCGTGGCGGTGCCGGGCTTGGCCACCACCAGGCCGGCGGCCAGGTTGGCCAGGGTCATGGCCTCGGGGAAGCCGTGGCCGGCGGCCAGCGCCAGGCCCAGCACGCCGATCACCGTGTCGCCGGCACCGGTCACGTCGAAGACCTCCCGGGCGCGGGTCGGCAGGTGCAGGGGCTCGTGGTCGGCGCGGATCAGGGTCATGCCCTTCTCGCTGCGGGTGATCAGCAACGCCTCCAGCTCGAGCTCGGCGCGCAGCGCCTCGCCCTTGGTGGCCAGGGAGGCGTCGTCGGGACAGGCGCCCATCACCGCCTCGAACTCGGTCAGGTTGGGGGTGATCACGCTGGCGCCGCGGTACTTGCGGAAGTCGCCGCCCTTGGGGTCCACCAGCACCCGCTTGCCGGCACCGCGCACCGTGGCGATCAGCCCCTCCACATCGGCCAGGGTCCCCTTGCCATAGTCGGAGAGGATCACCAGGTCGGCCCGGGGCAGGGCCTCCTCGACCCGCAGGGCCAGGCCGCTGGTATCGACCTCGCCGAGACCCTGCTCGAAGTCGAGGCGGATCAGCTGCTGGTTGCGGCTCATGACCCGCAGCTTGGTGATGGTCGGCACCTCGCGGCTGCGCGCGAAGTGAGTGCTCACTCCGGCATCCTGCAGGCGGCTCTCCAGGCGGTCGGCGTTGTCGTCGTAGCCCACCAGGCCGGCGAGCCCCGCCTGGGCCCCGAGGGAGGCGATGTTGAGCGCCACGTTGGCGGCGCCACCGGGGCGGTCCTCGGCCTCGTCGACCCGCACGACCGGCACCGGGGCCTCCGGGGAGATGCGGGAGGTGCCGCCATGCCAGTAGCGGTCGAGCATGACGTCGCCCACCACCAGCAGGCGCGAGCGCTCCAGCGCGGTCAGATCAAGCTTCATCGGAAGGCTCCGTTTCCTTGCGGGTCGAGGAGGCGGCGAGGACCGCCTCGAGGTTGCGGATGACGTCGTCGGCCCGGATCAACGACATGGCATCGGGATGGCGCACCCGCTGGCCCCAGGGCAGCGTCTCGGGGTCCTTGTGCAGGTAGGTTGTCACCGCGTCGGGATAGCGGTTGACCACGAAGTCGCGCCAGCGATAGGGGCCGGCGCGATCGGGGTTGGTGGTGGCGAAGAGGCCGACCACCGGGGTGTTCAGGGCGTTGGCCATGTGCACCGGCCCCGAGTCCGGGGCCACCACCGCCCGGGCCCGGGCGATCAGCGCCAGCAGGCCCTTCAGCGAGGACGCGCCGATGGCATCGACCACCGCCCCCGACTGGCTGAGGGACTGGATGCGGCTGCCCATCTCGCGCTCCTGGGTACTGCCGCCGCCGGTGAGCACGGTCGTCAGGCCATGCTGCACCCAGGCGTGCTCGACCACCGCCGCATAGCCCTCGGCGGACCAGTTGCGGAAGTTGCGCAGGCGCGGGTTGGCACAGGGGCTCATCAGCACATAGGGGGCGTCGCCGGTCAGCCCGGCGGCCTCCTCGAAGGCGGCCTCGGGGATCGCCAGGTCCCATTGCGCCGCGTGGTCCTCCACGCCGAGCAACCGGGCGAAGTCGAGGAAGGAGTCGACCACGTGGGCGCGGGGATGCGGCGCCAACTGGCGATGGGTGAACCAGTGCTGGGCATCCTTGGCGCGGGCCTTGTCGTAGCCGACGCGCACGTCCGCCTTGAGGCCCAGCGAGAGGACGCTGGCGCGCAGCGCCTGCTGCATGTGCAGCAGGACGTCGAAGCGGGTCGTGTCGAGACGGCGCCACAGTTCGCGCATGCCGGCGATCCCCGAGGCCTTGTCGTAGACGACGAACTCGACCCCGGAAAGGCCGGCCAGTAGACTGTGCTCGCCCTTGCCGATGATCCAGGTGATGCGCGCCTCCGGCCACTGGCGTTGCAGGGCACGCACCGTCGGCACCAGGTTGCAGACATCGCCCAGGGCGGAGAGACGCAACACGCCGATGTGCTCGGGTCGGGCGGGCAGAGGATGCTTCATGCGATTGGCAACGTATCGAACGGGAAAGGTTTTCATTCTATATGATGCGGACAGTTTATGTGACGCCGACGGGGCGCCACAAATCGGTCCGCACAGCCTCGACCCCGACCACTGGCGCCGCTCGGGCCGCGTGGTGGGCGAGGCGCCCGGCCGCGGCGCCAGCCTGTTCCTCGAGGCCGGCGCCGCGCAGTGGGTCCTGCGCCCCTACCGGCGCGGCGGCCTGGTGGCCCGGTTGAGCGAGGCCCGCTACCTGTGGACCGGGCGGGAACGCACCCGCGCCTTCCGCGAGATGCGCCTGACCGCCGAGCTCTTCGACCTCGGCCTGCCCGTGCCCCGGCCGGTGGCCGCCGGCGTCACCCGCCACGGCCTCACCTACGAGGCCGCCCTGCTCACCGTCCGCCTGCCCGGCGCCCGAGCCCTGGCCGAGCGCCTGGCGAGCGGCGAGGCCGATGCGGGCCTGCTGCGGGAGGTGGGCCGCACGGTGCGCCGGTTCCACGATGCCGGCCTCGACCACGTCGACCTCAACGCCCGCAACCTGCTGGTGGCCCCCGACGACGGCGTCTGGCTGATCGACCTGGACCGCTGCCGGCGACGGCGGCCCGGCGCCTGGCGGGAGGCCAACCTCGACCGGCTGGCCCGCTCGCTGGTCAAGTTCGAGGCCGGCGCGGCCATGGGCGACATCCGCCAGGGCTACTCGGCCCCTGCGCCCGCCTGAGACGCCACCGGGGGGAGGCTAGGCCGCGGGCTCGCCGGCGTATTCTGCCACCAGCGCACGCACATGGGCCGCGAGGGTGAAGGCCTCGAGCACCCGCGCCCGGCCGGCCTGGCCCAGCCGATGCTGCAATGCAGCATCGGCCCCCAGCTCGCCCAGGGCCGCGGCCCAGGCGTCGGGATCCTCGGGGGCGGCCAGGCGCCCGGTGGTGGCGTCGACCAGCTCGGGAATGGCCCCGCTGTCCGCCCCCACCACCGGCCTGGCGGCGGCCATGGCCTCGATCACGGTGAGGCCGAAGGCCTCGTTGCGCGACGGCACGCAGACGATATCCAGCGCCTCGAGGCAGCGCGGCAGGTCGCCACGAAATCCGGCGAAGCGGATTCGCTCGGTCAGCCCCAGCGCCGCCACCCGTTCGCGCAGTTCCGCCACGAAGGCCTCGTTGCTGCCCTCGCCGGCGGCGAGCCCACCGATCAACACGCCGTGCCAGGCCAACTCCGGCCACGCCTCAGCCAGCCGCGCCAGCGCCTCGACCCAGACCGCCTGTCCCTTGCCCGGGGTGATCCGTCCCGGCATCCCGATGGCCGCCGCACCCTCCGGCACGCCCAGTTCGGCGCGCAATGCCCGGCGCTCGTCCGCGGCGAGGCCGGCGACATAGGGCGTCGGGTCGATGCCGAGGTAGAGCCGGCGGATGCGCTCGGAGGGCAGCGGGAAGGCCCGGAGATTGCGGGCCCGGGTGGTCTCGCTGATCGAGAACAGCCGAGTCAGCCGTCCGTAGGCCCAGCGGTGGTAGGGGTCCCGCTTGGGCCGGGTGACGCCCATGTGGTCGGTGAAGAACAGCCGCAGCCCCGGGCGCAGCGTGGTCAGCAGCGCCCCCAGGCGCAGGTCGCTGGACTTGTGGCAGTGCACCACGTCGACCTCGTGGGTCTTCAGGTAGGCCAGGATCCGCCCGACCCGCCACAGCGCCTTGCCGCGGGAAGGCACCGTCAGCGGCGTGACGCCCGCGTCCTCGAGGCTCGCCGCGACCCGGGAGCCTTCCAGCGCCAGGCCGTGGGTCTCCCACCCCTGGCGGGCCAGCTCGGGTATAATCCGGGCAGGATACATTTCCAGTCCGCCCCAGCCGTTCGAGAGGCAGAGCTGCATGACCTTGGGTCTCAAGGCATCCTCCATTCGGTGTCGGGGCTCGGGAGCCCAGATGACGAGTTTCTCCGATCACCGGCCGCCGCGCCTGCTGGTGGTGCGCAACGACAAGCTCGGCGACTTCATGCTGGCCTGGCCGGCCCTGGCCGGCCTCAAGGCCGCCACGCCGCGGCCCCATGTCAGCGTGCTGGTCCCGGACTACACCGCCCCCCTGGCCCGCGCCTGCCCCTGGGTCGACGAGGTGATCCTCGACCCGGGCGACGGCGCCGACCGCGAGGCCCGACGCGCCCTGCTGGCCCGCCTCAAGGCAGCGTCCTTCGATGCCCTGCTGACGCTGTTCTCCACGCCACGCATCGGCTGGCTGGGCTGGCGCGCCGGCATCCCGCTGCGCCTCGCCCCTGCCACCAAGTGGGCCCAGCTATTCTACAACCGCCGCATCCCCCAGCGCAGGTCGCGCTCGGAGAAACCCGAGTACGTCTACAACCTGGAGCTTGCCGAGGCGCTGCTGGACACCCTGGGCCTGTCGCATCCGCCCCGGCCGCAACCGCCCTACTGGCCGCTGTCCGCGGCGGAACGGGCGTCGCAGCGGGAGGCCATCGCCGCGAGCCTGGGTCTCGAGACCGAGCGTCCCTGGCTGTTCCTGCATGCCGGCAGCGGTGGCTCGGCGGTCAATCTGACGGCCGCGGCCTATGCGACGCTGGCGCGTGACGTGGATGCCCGGCTGCGCGCCACGGGTGTGGCGCCGGCCTGGGTGCTGACCGCCGGCCCCGGCGAGGAAACCCACGCCGAGGGCCTCGCCGCCAGCCTGCGCGAGGCCGGCCTGGCCGCCCAGCGCCTGCCGCCGAGCCCGGGGCTCGAGGCCTTCTCCCGCCGTCTCGCGGCGGCGGATCTGTTCATCGCCGGCTCCACCGGGCCACTGCATATCGCGGCCTGCCTGAACCGCCCCACCGCCGGTTTCTACCCCTCACGACGCTCGGCGACGCCGCTGCGTTGGCAGACCTGCAACAGCGAGGACCGGCGCCTGGCCTTCTGCCCCCCCGACGACGCCCACGAAGCGGACATGACGGCCATCGACCTGGACGACGCCGCGACGCGCATCGCCCGACAGCTGCACCCCTCCCCCATCAGCGAGCCTCACCCATGACGTCCATCACCGGCATCATCATCACGCTCAACGAGGCCGACAACGTCGCCGACTGCATCGCCTCCCTGCAACGGATCTGCGACGAGGTGATCGTCGTCGATTCCGGTAGCCAGGACGCTACCGTGGCGCTCGCCGAGGCCGCCGGCGCCAGGGTCATCCATCAACCGTACCTGGGCGACGGCCCCCAGAAGGCCTTCGCCGTGCCCCAGGCATGCCACGACTGGATCCTCGCCCTGGACGCCGACGAGCGCCTGGACGACGATGCCGTGACGGCGATCCGCGGCCTGCCCCTGGACGATCCCCGCACGGCCTATCGCTTCCGGCGCCGCAACTTCGCCGGCCACCACTGGATCCGCGCCGCGGGCTTCTACCCGGATCCGGTCACCCGGCTCTACAACCGCACCCGCGCCGGCTACCTGCCGAAGAAGGCCCATTCCTCGGTCCAGGCCCCCCGGGTGGTCGACCTCGCGGCGCATATCCGCCACTTCACCTATCGTGACCTCTCGCACTGGATCACCCGCATCGACCAGCTCTCGAGCCGCGACGCCTGGGCCATGAAGGAACGCGGCAAGCGCCCCTCGCGGTACCGCCCCATCCTGCACGCGGCCAGTGCCGGCTTCCGCAAGCTGATCCTCAAGGGCGGCCTGCTCCAGGGACCGGACGGCTTCACCGTGGCCATGACCACGGCATTTCATGCCTACATGAAGTATGCCAAGCTGAACGAACTCTACGAGAACGAGCGCGCGACCCCCGACGCCGATCATGTCTGACCTCACCCTGCCCTCCTGGCTGCGTGGACCGCGCTGGTGGGCACTGCTCACCCTGGGCCTGGCCCTCGCCTTCAGCGCCGTGACCGTCAGCCGCTTACCGGGCCCGATGCTGGTGCCGCTGGTCGCCGGCTGGCTGTTGCTGGCGCGACGCTTGCACTGGGGCGCACCTCCTCACCCCGAACCGCCGGCCCGGGTCTGGCCCTGGTCACTGGTGCCGCTGATCCTGTGGGGCATCTATGTCTATCTGGCCGACAGCTTCGGCATCGTCGACCTGGGGGCGGTGTTCTTCCACCTCCAGGCGGGCATCAGCGAGCATGGCGGCGGCGAGCGTATCGTCGCCGCCGCCCTCTACACCCTGGCGATGCTGCTGGTGCTGGCGGCCTTCACCTGGCTGGTGCGGGTCGACCACCGCTGGCGACTCCAGGAACGCCTGCTGGCCCTGGCGCTGCTCGCCAGCAATCCCCTGCTGTTCGGCCTGGGCCAGCGCGGTGCGGCCATCGTCACCGAGGATGGCGCCTGGCTGGATCGCCAGTACGTGGCACCGGAGATCCGCCAGGCGCCGCCGGCGCCCCCCAACCTGCTGGTCTTCTACCTGGAAAGCCTGGAGCATACCTATGCCGACCGCGAACGCTTCGGCGACGCCTATGCACCGCTCGCGGAGTTGGGCCAACGGGGCGTGGTCTTCGAGGGCGTGCGCCAGCTCGACAACACCGGCTGGACCATGGCCGGCATGATCGCCAGCCAGTGCGGCACGCCGCTGATGCCGGCCGGACTGCTCCATGACAGCCAGTTCGAGCCCCTCGAGCGGGTCGTCCCGGGCGTCGACTGCCTGGGCGACCTGCTGGAGGCCCGAGGCTATTCCCTGAGCTATCTCGGCGGCGCCAGCACCCGCTTCGCCGGCAAGGGGCGCTTCTATACCGGCCATGGCTTCGATCGAGTGAGGGGACGCGAGACCCTGGCGCCGCGCCTCGACGACCCGGACTACGTGAACAGCTGGGGCCTCTTCGATGACAGCCTCTATGGCTTCGTGGAGGAGGAGGTCCGCCGCCTCGAAGCCGAGGGGGGGCCCTGGGGGCTGGTCAGCCTGAGTCTCGGCACCCATCCGCCCAACGGCTTCCCGGCGCGCGCCTGCCGCGAGCGACAGGGGGCATTCGACGGCGTGGATATTCTCTACTCGGTGGAGTGCTCGGCCTGGCTGGTGAGCCGCCTGGTGCGACGCCTGGAGGCCGAGGGACTGCTGGAAGATACCCTGGTGGTGATCGCCAGCGACCACCTGACCATGCGCGTCTCGGCGTGGGACCGGCTGATCGCCGAGCCCCGCGCCAACACCTTCATGCTGATCGGCAACGATCTCCCGCCCCGCCGTATCCGGGTCGAGGCCTCGACCATGGACGTCCTGCCCACGGTGCTGGAGGCCATGGGGTTCACCATCGACCGTCACCGGGCCGGCCTGGGCGTCTCGTTGTTCTCGCGCACGCCGACCCTGGTCGAGAGGCATGGCCTGGAGACCCTCAACGCCCGGCTCAAGGAGGAGACGACCCTTCAGGAACGCCTGTGGCAGGGCGTGGATGTCCGTCCCCCCTTCCCGCCGGGAGAGACGCCGCCTTGGGCGCGTTAACAATCGCACGCACGTGACGCCGGAACCGGTGGTGGTGCAGTTCGCGGCGAAAGCGACGTGGCTGGGTGCCCGGCGAATCGTGCACAACCAAGCGCTGCGCCGCCATCGGTGGACGCTTGTTAACGCGCCCTAGGTCGACAACAGCGCCTGCAGCACCCGGGACGGCGTCAGCAGATGGAGGCAGTTGGTATGGCCCAGCGGGCAGGTCCGCTGGAAGCAGGGGGAGCAGTCCAGCGCCAGGTAGTGGATCACCGCCTTCTCGGTGAGCGGCGGCGTGTACGCCGGGGAGGAGGAACCATAGAGGGCCTGGACCCGAGTGCCCGCCGCGGCGGCCACGTGCATCAGGCCGGAATCGTTGGTCACCGCCTGGCGGCAGTCGGCGAGCAGGTCCACGGCATCCGCCAGACGGGTCTTGCCGCAGAGGTTGTGGACATGCGCGAGGCCGGTGGCGATGGTGTCCCCGGCCTCCGCCTCCTTGGGGCCGCCCAGCACACGCACCTCATGCCCCTCCGCCACCAGCGCCTCGGCCAGTTCACGGAAGTAGGCCAGCGGCCATTGCTTGGCCGGGCCGTACTCGGCACCGGGCATCATGGCGATGGCCGGTCGCGTCCCCAGCCCGTGCTCGGCCTGCAGGGCCGCCAGGTTGGCGTCGTCGCGGCGCAGCACCGGCTGAGGCACGACGAAGTCGCCCCGCGCGGCCTGCTCCGCCGGCAGGCCCAGGGCCACGAAGCGCTTGACGGTCTGGTCGAGGACCGTCTTGTCGAGTTCGCGTCGATCGTTGAGCAGGCCATAGCGCTGCTCGCCGAGGTAGCCGGTACGGTGGGGAATGCGCGCCAGGAAGGGCACCAGCGCCGACTTCCAGGAGCGCGGCAGGATGATGGCGCGATCGAAGCGACCGCGCAGCCCGGCCGCCAGCCGACGCCGAGCCGACCAGCCGAACTCACCGTGGGCCACCTCCAGGGCGGCCACCTCGTCGACCTCGGCCATCCGCTCGAGGATCGGCCGCGACCAGGCCGGCGCCACCACGCCGATACGCGCCCCGGGGAAGCGTGCGCGGAGGGCCTTGAACAGGCTCTGGGCCATGACCATGTCGCCGACCCAGGAGGGGCCGACGACCAGGATGCGCTCGCCCGGCTCAGGCATTCAGGCACTCCAGGTAGGCCCGCACGCCCTCGGCAACGGTACGGAACTCGCGGTCGTAGCCGGCCTCGCGCAGCCGGGCGATGTCGGCACGGGTGTAGCTCTGGTAGCGGCCCTTGAGCTCCTCGGGGAAGTCGATGTACTCGATCCGGCCCTGGCCGTAGTAGTCGATCACCGCCTCGCCGATGGCCTTGAACGGCTCGGCGCGGCCGGTGCCCAGGTTGAAGATGCCGGAGGCCTCGGGGTGGTCGAGGAACCACAGGTTGACGTCGACCACGTCGCCCACGTAGATGAAGTCGCGGCTCTGCATGCCGGCCTCATAGCCGTCCCAGGCGCCGAACAGCCTGAGGTCCTGGCCGGCGCTGACCTGGGTATGGTGGTGGTAGGCGACGCTGGCCATCTTGCCCTTGTGCTGCTCGCGGGGGCCATAGACGTTGAAGTAGCGGAAGCCCACCACCTGGCTGTCGAAATCATCGTGGCGGGCGCGCACGTACTGGTCGAACAGCAGCTTGGAGTAGCCGTAGACGTTGAGCGGCTTCTCGTGCTCGGGCTCCTCGCGGAACACCTCGCTGCCGCCGTAGGTGGCCGCCGAGGAGGCATAGAGGAAGGGAATGCCCTTTAGCTGGCAGAAGTGCAGCAGTTCCTTGGAGTACTCGAAGTTGTTCTCGAGCATGAAGCGGCCGTCCCACTCGGTGGTATCGGAGCAGGCACCCTGGTGGAAGATCGCCTCGATGGGCGGCAAGTGCGGATTCTCGCCGTTGAGGGCGGCCCGTACCCGGGCCAGGAAGTCGTCCTTGTCCAGGTAGTCGCCGAGGGTGCAGTCGGCGAGATTGACGAACTTGGTACCGTCGCGGAGGTCGTCGACCACCAGCACGTCGTCGTGGCCACGGGCATTGAGTGCCTTGACCAGATTCGAGCCGATGAAGCCGGCTCCGCCTGTCACTACGATCATGGGGATTCCTCTCTATGCGGGCACTATGCGTACGGGGCCGGGTGCCATCGAACGGGGCTGATCCGGCGACAGCTCTCCGAGGAGGCGCTGTGAACCCCTCCCTGGGCGCTACCGACGCCCTGCGGCGCTCTCGCCTCCTGCGCCGCTTACAGGGCCCGGGTTGGCCTTCCGTGGCCAACCCGTTCGGCGGGAAGAACATCCATCGGATGTTCGTCGTTGTCCGCCTCACCCCTGGCGTAGGACCTCCTCGGCGAACTGCCCCCGGCCCCCTCGCGATATCAAGCAGCCCTGTAACCCAGGTATTCCGGGCTGCGCCTATAACCGATCTGCCCGTGATTGTATACTTGACGGCTCGTGAATTCATGGCCAACGGTGCTTCCGCAATGACACAGTCGACGCCAGACGTGACAACCTTCCAGGGCCTGATCCTGGCCCTGCAGCAGTACTGGGCCGAACAGGGCTGCGTGGTCCTCCAGCCCCTGGACATGGAGGTCGGCGCCGGGACCTTTCACCCGGCAACCTTCCTGCGCTCCATCGGTCCCGAGACCTGGAATGCCGCCTACGTGCAGCCTTCCCGCCGTCCCACCGACGGTCGCTACGGGGAGAACCCCAACCGCCTGCAGCACTACTACCAGTTTCAGGTGGTGATGAAGCCGTCCCCGGCCCACTTCCAGGAGCTCTACCTGGGCTCGCTCAAGCGTCTCGGCCTCGACCCGCTGGTTCACGATATCCGCTTCGTCGAAGACAACTGGGAATCGCCCACCCTCGGCGCCTGGGGCCTGGGCTGGGAGGTGTGGCTCAACGGCATGGAGGTGACTCAGTTCACCTACTTCCAGCAGGCCGGCGGTCTGGAGTGCTACCCGGTCACCGGTGAGCTGACCTATGGCATCGAGCGCATCGCCATGTACGTCCAGGACGTCGACAGCGTCTACGACCTGGTGTGGACCATCGCCCCCGATGGCAGCAAGGTCACCTACGGCGATGTCTTCCTACAGAACGAGCGCGAGCAGTCGACCTACAACTTCGAGCATGCCGATGTGCCGGCGCTGTTCGCGGCCTTCGACCACCAGGAAGGCGAGTGCACCAAGCTGATCGAGGCCGGCCTCCCGCTGCCGGCCTACGAGCAGGTGCTCAAGGCCTCGCACACCTTCAACCTGCTCGATGCCCGCCACGCCATCTCGGTGACCGAACGCCAGCGCTATATCCTGCGCGTGCGCACCATGGCCCGTGACGTGGCCCACGCCTACTACGAATCGCGCAAGGCCGCCGGCTTCCCGCTGGCCCCCGAGGCCCTGCGCCGCGAACTGCTTGCCGAAGGAGACGCTTGAGATGGCAGCCGATAGCTTTCTGGTCGAACTGGGCGTCGAGGAACTGCCGCCGAGCGCGATCGACGACCTCTCCGATGCCTTCGCCGAGGGCCTGAGCCGCCGCCTGGCCGAGGCCGATATCGTCCACGGCGAGGTGACCGCCTACGGCTCTCCGCGCCGCCTGGCCGTGCGGGTCGAGGCGCTGGCCGACAAGCAGCCGGACCGCGAGGTCGAGCGCCGCGGCCCGGCGCTGGCCGCCGCCTTCAAGGACGGCCAGCCGACCAAGGCCGCCGAGGGCTTCGCCCGCTCCTGCGGCGTCAGCGTCGACCAGCTGATCCACCTGGAGACCGACAAGGGCACCTGGCTCGGCTACCGCGAGCAGCAGCAGGGCGAGGCCACCACCGCCCTGCTGCCCGGCATCGTCGAGAAGGCCATCGCCGGCCTGCCGGTGCCGAAGAACATGCGCTGGGGTGCCTCGCGGATCGAGTTCTCGCGCCCCGCCCATTGGCTGGTGATGCTCTACGGCGATCGCGTCGTCGAGGCCAGCGCCCTGGGCCTGAGCTCCGGCCGCACCACCCGCGGCCATCGCTACCACGCCCCGGACCCCATCGAGCTGGCCCATGCCGACGACTACCTGGCCGCCCTGGAGCAGGCCTGGGTGCTGGCCGATCGCCAGCTGCGCCGCGAGCGGATTCGCGAGCAGGTCCTCGCCGAGGCGGAGGTCCAGGACGCCACGGCGGTGATCGACGAGTCCCTGCTGGTCGAGGTCAGCGGCCTGGTGGAATGGCCGGTGGCACTGACCGGCAGCTTCGACGAGCGCTTTCTCGAGGTCCCCGCCGAGTGCCTGATCTCCTCGATGAAGGCCAACCAGAAGTACTTCCACCTGCTGGATGCCCAGGGTCGGCTCAAGCCCCAGTTCATCACCGTCGCCAACATCGACAGCCCCTCACCCGAGCTGGTGATCCAGGGCAACGAGAAGGTCATCCGCCCGCGGCTGGCCGATGCCGCCTTCTTCTACGACACCGACCGCCAGCGCCCCCTGGCCGACCGGATCGGCGGGCTGTCCAGCGTGGTCTTCCAGCAGAAGCTCGGCACCCTGGCCGACAAGGCCCATCGCAGCGCCGCCGTGGCCGCCTTCATCGCCGGCCGCATCGACGGCGAAGTGGCGCAGGCCCGACGTGCCGCCGAGCTGGCCAAGTGCGACCTGGTGACCGAGATGGTCCAGGAATTCCCCGAGCTGCAAGGCATCATGGGGCGCTACTACGCCTCCCATGACGGTGAACCCGCCGAGGTCGCCCAGGCCCTGGAGGAGCAGTACCTGCCGCGCTTCGCCGGTGACGCCATCCCCCAGACCCCCACCGGCCTGGCGCTGGCCCTGGCGGATCGCCTCGATACCCTGACCGGCATCTTCGGTATCGGCCAGCGTCCCAGCGGCACCAAGGATCCCTTCGCCCTGCGCCGCGCCGCCATCGGCGTGCTCAACATCCTGATCAAGGGCGAGCTGGACCTGGACCTGCGCGAGCTGCTCGAGCTGGCCGCCGCCCAACACCAGGAGCTGCCCTACGCCGAGGGCCTGGTCGACGAGATGCTGTCCTACATGCTCGACCGCTTCCGGGCCTGGGGCCGCGACGAGGGCATCGAGGCGGAGGTCTATCTGGCCGTGCGCGCCCGTCCCGTCACCAAGCCCCTGGACTTCGCCCGCCGGCTCCACGCCGTGCATGGCTTCGCCCGCCGCGAGGAGGCGGCTGCCCTGGCCGCCGCCAACAAGCGCGTCTCCAACATCCTCTCGAAGCAGGGCGACGACGTCTCGGCCGAGGTCGACCCCGGGCTGCTGCAGGAAGCGGCCGAGAAGGCCCTGGCCGAGGCGCTGGCGAGCTGCCAGGACAGGGTCGCTCCGCTGTTCGCCGAGTCACGCTACAGCGACGCCCTGGACGTGCTGGCGACACTGCGTCAGCCGGTCGACACCTTCTTCGACGAGGTGATGGTCATGGCCGACGACGAGGCGGTGAAGCGCAACCGCCTCGCCCTGCTGGCGAGCCTGCAGGCGCTGTTCCTGGAAGTCGCGGATATCGCCGAACTCCAGCACTGATCCTTCGACCTGGCGTCGGTCGTAGCTGAGGGCCTGTTTCATGTGAAACAGGCCCTCTTTCGTTGTCGCCGGGATCTTGCCCGGCCGCGCCTTGCCACGGCCAGGGTGTTTCACGTGAAACACCACCCTCAGGCGATTCCCCTGAACTCGGCGTCCCCGTTCCATCGCCAGGGCCACGGGAACCGATGCGAACCCACGCCCGCAACGAACCCGGCGGCAGTATGTCATCCAGCACGCCCTCCAGGGCTGCCTAGCCTCACGCCTCGCGGAGGTCGGCGCCGGACGTGGCCTGTACAGGGCCCGGCACCGCCCTCCCCTCCCTGGCGTAGACGCAGATGCACCGCGAACCGGCCGCTGGCGTGCAATATCCCCCCGCTTGAAAACGCCCCGGCGCCTGTGGCTTTGCCATGGCGAGTCGACACCGAGCCATCATGATCAGCGACCCGATCCCGATATCCCCGGTCGCCCCGGGGCCCTTCCATTGAGCGAGGAAGAGCCATCTCAGGCAACCGCCGAGCGAAGGCCCTGCCGGGTGAACGTGATGCCCCGGGGCCGTCGACGCCGACAGCGGGAGCCTCAGGGAGAGGCGAATCGGGCGGCCGGGCTCGAGGACACCGCCAGGCATCGGGCGATGGGTGGCCGCAGGACTCGCCGTGGCCACCACGGGATGCCTCGATGCCCTGGTACGACACGCCGACGGCGGAGGGCGCGTCTGAAAGTTCGCTCCTCTTTCCCCTTACTGGAATCATCGAGCCCATCACGGCCTGACCGCCGGCGCCATCGGATCAACGGCCAGCGTGCCTGGCCGAGGGTGGGCACGCTCCCCGAGGCGCGGCCCCAGCGATCTCATCCCACCGCTGGCCTGCCGTCCTGCCCAGCGGGACCGGGGCCCGCGCCAGCACCTTCTGGATACCCTTGTGGTTGGTAGTGTCCGCGCGCGCGGGAGCGATCCACGGGCTCAGGAGCGACAGTCGCTCCGGGCGCCGAGGTGGTCACGCCGGAGCGTAGCCCTGGTGCTTCCACGTCCGACAACCAAGCGCATGGCAATCCCCTGGCTCTGCCGGGTCAGCGGCGGCTTGACCGCCCTCTCACGGGTGCCGGCCTCTCCAGGACACTGGCCCTGGCAATGCGCCGCCATCGGCGCGCGGCCGCCTATGGCTCCGATGCCGTGCCGCTTGACGAGGCACGCCTGGTCGGCAAGCGACGATGGTAGCGCCGGCGGTGGCGTCCGGGTACGGCAACCGGCGCGACACCGGAGCTAGTGCTGTCTCGCCATCGGGCCGACACGGCACTCGCTGAGGGAACGCTTCGCCCGGCATCAGCGCCTGGCGGCGCACTGCCTTCACGGGTTGTCAGCCGGCGGCCTCCCTGCCGGGACCATCGTCGACACGCTTTTCCCTGTCACGCCTCCAGGCCACGCCACCCACTCCCCCGCTGGTGGCCTGGCCCGGCGCCCGGATGTGTGCCGCTTGGCCGGCCCCAAGGCGTAAGCAACGGGGGGGGGCAAGCCGCCTGGGCAGTCAGGGTCGGGCCACCTTGATCGCCCTGTGCCGACACCGACGCCGACTTGGCAAGCGATGTTCCACGTGAAACACTCTGGGCCGAGAGTATCTGCCCGGAGCCGCCATGCCGCTTGCCGAGAAACTCGTCATCCTCGATCGAGATGGCGTCATCAATCAGGATTCCGACGACTATGTGAAGTCGCTCGACGAGTTCCTGCCCTACCCCCAGGCCATCGAGGCCATCGCCCGCCTGTCTCGAGCCGGCTGGACGGTGGCGATCGCCACCAACCAGTCGGGGATCGCCCGGGGCTTCTACGACGAGGCGACGCTGGCGGCGATGCATGAACGGCTGGAGGCCCTGGTCGCCGCGACGGGCGGCGAGATCGCCGGCATCGTCCACTGCCCCCATGGGCCCGACGATGACTGCGACTGCCGCAAGCCCCTGCCCGGCCTGCTCGAACGGATCCGCCAAGACCTGGGGATGGCCTCCCTGCAGGGGGCCTGGATGGTCGGTGACAGCCTGCGCGACCTCCAGGCGGGGGACGCCGTCGGCTGTCATTCGGTGCTGGTGCGCACCGGCAAGGGGGAGCGGACCCTGGCCAAGGGGAAGGGGCTGGAGCGGGCTCGGGTCTTCACGGACCTCGCCGCCTTTGCCGACTGGCTGCTGACCCAGCCCGAGAAATGAGCGCTACACGAATGGTCCACAGGAAAAAGGCCGGCTCTTGAGCCGGCCTTTTTCATGGGCGGAACGCGGTGGATGTTCCACGTGGAACATCCGATGTCGGGCGTCACACGTCCAGGTTGGCCACCAGGGCATTGCGCTCGATGAAGTCCCGGCGCGGCTCGACCTCGTCTCCCATCAACGTATTGAACATCATGTCCGCCGCCACGGCGTCCTCGATGGAGACCCGCAGCATGCGGCGGGTGCCGGGATCCATGGTGGTTTCCCACAGCTGGTCGGGATTCATCTCGCCCAGCCCCTTGTAGCGCTGGATGGACAGGCCGCGCTGGGCCTCGTTCATCAGCCACTCCAGGGCATCATAGAAGCTGCCGATCGGCTTGTGGCGGTCGCCACGAGCGACGAAGGCGCCCTCCTCGACCAGGCCATCCAGGGTCTCGCCGAGACTGGCGATGGCGCGGTAATCGGCGCTGGTGAAGAAGTCGACGCCCCACACGTAGTCGGTGGTGACGCCATGGGCAGTGAGGCTCACCGCCGGCAGGTAGAAACCGCGCTCGGCGTCCTCCTCCAGGCGGAAGGTATAGCGGGGGCCACCCTCGTAGGCGACGATGGCATCCATCTCGGTCTGCAGGTACTCGATCCAGTTCTGCATGGTCACGCGATCGCGCAGGCTGATCTCCCCCTCGAGGCGAGCCGCATGCACGATCTTGCGCAGCACCACGTCCGGGTAGACCCGCGACAGGCGGTCGATGCGGCGCATGACGTCACGGTACTGGTCGACCAGCGACTGCAGCTGTTCCCCGCCGATCCCCGGGGCGTCGGCATTGACGTGTAGACGCGCCCCGTCCAGTGCCGTGGTGGTCAGGTAGTCGGTCAGCGCCTGCTCGTCCTTGAGGTAACTTTCCTGCTTGCCGCGCTTGATCTTGTAGAGCGGCGGCTGTGCGATGAAGACATGACCGCGCTCGATGAGCTGGGACATCTGACGGAAGAAGAAGGTCAGCAACAGGGTGCGGATATGCGAACCATCCACATCGGCATCGGTCATGATGATGATCGAGTGATAGCGCAGCTTGTCGGGATTGAACTCCTCCCGGCCGATGCCGCAACCCAGCGCCGTGATCAGCGTGCCTACCTCGGCGGAGGACAGCATCTTGTCGAAGCGCGCCTTCTCCACGTTGAGGATCTTGCCCTTGAGCGGCAGGATCGCCTGGGTCCGACGGTCGCGGCCCTGCTTGGCACTCCCGCCGGCCGAGTCACCCTCGACCAGGAAGAGTTCGGAGAGGCTGGGATCCTTTTCCTGGCAGTCGGCCAGCTTGCCGGGCAGGCCGGCGATGTCCAGGGCTCCCTTGCGACGAGTCATGTCGCGGGCCTTGCGCGCCGCTTCACGGGCCCGAGCCGCATCCAGCATCTTGTTGACGATGGCCTTGGCCTCGTTGGGCTTTTCGACCAGATAATCCGCAAACTGCCGACCCATTTCCTGCTCGACCGCCGTCTTGACCTCGGAGGAGACCAGCTTGTCCTTGGTCTGCGAGGAGAACTTGGGATCGGGTACCTTGACCGAGATGATCGCCGTGAGCCCCTCCCGGGCATCGTCCCCGGAGGTGTTCACCTTGGTCTTCTTCAGCAACCCCTCGCTATCGATATAATGGTTGAGCGTGCGGGTCAGGGAGGCCCGGAAGCCGGCCAGGTGGGTACCACCGTCACGTTGGGGGATGTTGTTGGTGTAGCAGAAGATGTTCTCGGCGAAGGTGTCGTTCCACTGCATTGCCACCTCGACGCCGACGCCATCCTCCCGCTCGACATTGAAATGGAAGACCGGATTGAGCACCGTCTTGTTGGTGTTCAGGTGGTCGACGAAGGCCTTGAGGCCGCCCTCGTAGTGGAACAGCTCCTCCTTGCCGCTGCGCTCATCCATCAACCGGATCGCCACGCCGGAATTCAGGAAGGAGAGTTCCCGCAGCCGCTTGGCGAGTACATCATAGTGGAACTCGATGTTGTGGAAGGTCTGCGGCGACGGCTTGAAATGCACGCGACTGCCGGTCTGCTCGGTCTTGCCGACCACGCCGAGCGGGCCCGCCGGGACGCCATGGTGGTAGATCTGCTCATGCACCTGGCCCTGACGCCAGATGGTCAGCTTGAGCTCCTCGGAGAGCGCATTGACCACCGAGACGCCCACCCCATGCAGGCCCCCGGAGACCTTGTAGGAATTGTCGTCGAACTTGCCGCCGGCATGCAGCACGGTCATGATCACCTCGGCCGCCGAGACGCCCTCTCCCTCGTGGATCTCGGTGGGGATCCCGCGACCGTTGTCACTCACCGTGACCGATTCATCGGGGTGGATCACCACCCGGATCTCGCTGCAATGGCCGGCCAGGGCTTCATCGATGGAGTTGTCCACCAGCTCGAACACCATGTGGTGCAGGCCAGTCCCATCATCGGTATCGCCGATGTACATGCCGGGCCGCTTGCGTACCGCATCCAGGCCCTTGAGAACCTTGATGCTCGATGAGTCGTAAGCCTGTTCGCTCATTGACTACTCCGTCATGAAGTCTGTCTGTCCATTGGCAGCAGCTGCCCCTGCCCCGTCCCGGCCTGTTTCACGTGAAACATCGCAACCGGGGTCTGTGCACTCCACAGGTCGGCCAAGGCATCCGGATCGACGCTGGTGATGAACGCCTGGCAGTGCATCCGCTCCAGCCATTCGCAGAAAATGCGCCGATGCGTGCTGTCCAGCTCGGCGGGGAGATCGTCGATCAGGTAAACGCAGGAAAGGCCGGTGGCCTGCTCCAGCAGGCGACCCTGTGCCAGCTTGAGGGCGCTGACCACCAGCTTCTGCTGGCCGCGCGACAGCACCTCCACCGCCGGCCGCTTGCCCAGGCGGATGCCGAGATCGGCTCGTTGCGGCCCCTGCTGGGTGAACCCCATCTGGCGGTCGGTGCCCCTGCCCTGGCGAAGGACCTCGTCCAGGGGGCGCTTGCGATCCCAGCCCTGCGAGTAGCGCAGTTCCAGCTCCGGCAGGCTGATCAACCCCTCCAGCGTCTCCGCGAACACCGGCTGGAAGGCAGCCATCCAGTCACGGCGCAACGCGTCCAATCGCTCGCCCCAAAGCACCAGTTCCTGTTCCCAGGCATTCAGTGAAGCATCGCTCATTCTACCATGCCTGAGGAGGGCATTCCGATGTTTCAGCGCGCGGCGGTAGCGTCGCCAGGCATCCAGGAAGCCTTGTTTCACGTGAAACACGCCCCAGTCGAGAAACTCCCGTCGTCCCGCCGGCGAGCCCTCGAGCAGACGGAAGGCATCCGGGTTGATCAGCTGCAGTGGCAGCATCTCCACCAGTCGAGAGACCCGCTCCAGCTTCTCCCCGCCCAGGCGCATTTCCAGCTCGCTGGCGTCGCGGCGACGGCGCACGCCGATGCCCAGCGGCGGGTCGCCCACCAGCCGCCCATAGAGGGTCATGCTGTCGCCCTCGTGGGCGATGGCATGGCGCAACTGGCGCGTCCGGAAGGATCGCCCCATGCCGAGCACATGGAGGCCCTCCAGCAGGCTGGTCTTGCCGCTGCCGTTGTCACCGACGAAGAGGTTGATGCGAGGGGAGGGATGCAGCTCCAGGGCCTGCAGGTTGCGCAGGCCCTGGAAGGCGAGACGATCGAGGGGCATGGCCGGCAGGCTACTCGCCAATGGCGTCAGCGGCGCGCTCAGAGGCGCATCGGCATGACGACATAGAGCGCATCACCGCCGCCGGGCTCTTCCATCAGGGCACTGCTGTTGGGGTCGGCGAGCGTCATCTGCACCCGGTCCTCGTCGAGCACGTTGAGCACGTCGACCAGGTAGCCGACATTGAAGCCGATCTCCATGGCCGGGCCGCTGTACTCGATGGCCACGTTTTCCTCGGCCTCTTCCTGCTCGGGATTGTTGGCCATCACGCGCAGGTTACCTTCCTCGAGGTTGAGACGCACACCCCGGTATTTCTCGTTGGAGAGGATCGCCGTGCGCGACAGCACCTGGCGCAACTCGGCCCGCTCGGCGATGAACACCTTGTCGCCGCCGCGCGGCACCACCCGCTCGTAGTCGGGGAACTTGCCATCCACCAGCTTGGAGGTGAAGGTGAAATCTCCCGTATGGGCACGCACATGGGTGGCGCCCAGCGTCAGGCTCACCGGCTCGTCACCGTCGTCGAGCAGCCGCACCAGCTCCAGCACCCCCTTGCGCGGCACGATCAGCTTCTGGGCAGGCTCGACCTGGATATCCACCGGGCGGGAACACACCGCCAGGCGATGGCCGTCGGTGGCCACCGTGCGCACCAGGTGGGGCCCGAACTCCAGCAGCATGCCGTTGAGGTAGTAACGCACGTCCTGCTGCGCCATGGCGAAGGAGGTGGCATCGATGAGGTGCTTGAGGGTGCCCCGCGGCAGGCTCAGCTCGACGCTGCTCTGGCCATCCTCGATGTTCGGGAACTCGGCCACCGGCAGGGTCGACAGGGTGAAGCGCGATCGGCCACTGCGCAGCACGGCACGCCCCTCTTCCAGGGACAGCTGGATCTCCGCCTGGTCGGGCAGCGACTTGCAGATATCCATGAGCTTGCGCGCCGGCACGGTGGCGGACCCGGTCTCCTCGACGAGGCTGGCCGCGGTGCGCCCGATCAGTTCGACTTCGAGGTCGGTGCCGGTCAGCGAGACCTGGTCCTGGTCGACCTGGATCAGCACGTTCGACAACACCGGCAGGGTCTGGCGGCGCTCCACGACGCCGGCCACCAGCGTCAACGGGCGCAGCAGCGCTTCTCGGGAGATGGAAAATTTCATGTCGACTCCACTTCTGGTCCTGGAGAGATTGAGGCCGGCGACCCGACCGGTCGATCAAATATCAATAAAATCAGCTGGTTAAAATACGCAGAAGATTCTTGTAGTCCTCGCGGATGTCCGCGCTCTCTTCCTGAAGCGCCTGCACCTTGCGACAGGCATGCAGCACCGTGGTGTGATCACGCCCACCGAAGGCATCGCCGATCTCGGGGAGACTGTGATTGGTCAACTCCTTGGCCAGCGCCATGGCGACCTGCCGGGGACGGGCCACCGAGCGCGAGCGGCGCTTCGAGAGCAGATCGGCCAGCTTGATCTTGTAGTACTCGGCCACGGTGCGCTGGATATTGTCCACCCCCACCTGCTTGTCCTGCAGGGCCAGCAGGTCCTTGAGAGATTCGCGAATGAAGTCCTGGGTGATCGGCTTGCCCATGAAATGGGAGTCGGCGATGACCTTCTTGAGCGCGCCCTCCAGCTCGCGGACGTTGGAACGGATCTTCTGGGCGATGAAGAAGGCGGCATCATGGGGCAAATCGACCTTGGCCTGATCGGCCTTCTTCATCAGGATCGCCACCCGGGTCTCGAGCTCCGGCGGCTCGATCGCCACCGTCAGTCCCCAGCCGAAGCGGGACTTGAGCCGTTCTTCCACCCCACTGATTTCCTTGGGATACCGATCCGAGGTCAGGATCATCTGCTGACCGCCCTCGAGCAGGGCATTGAAGGTATGGAAGAACTCCTCCTGGGAGCGCTCCTTGCCGGCGAAGAACTGGATATCGTCGATCAACAGGGCATCGACGCTGCGATAGAAGCGCTTGAAGTCGTTGATGGCGTTGAGCTGGAGGGCCTTGACCATGTCGGCGACGAAGCGCTCGGAGTGCAGATAGACCACCCGGGCATTCTCGCGTCGGCCTGCCAACGCATTGCCGACCGCATGCATCAGGTGGGTCTTGCCCAGGCCGACCCCGCCATACAGGAACAGCGGGTTGTAGGCCCCCCCGGGGTTCTCCGAGACCTGGCGTGACGCGGCGCGTGCCAGCTGGTTGGACTTGCCCTCGACGAAGGTCTCGAAGGTGAAGTTGGGGTTCAGGCCACTGTTGTGCTTGAGACTGCCTTCCACCTGCACCTGGCGCTCTCCCCCGGCACGGCGTGCGCCCTCCCCCTCCTCTCGCAGCTGGTCGATCTCGCGTTCATCGGCCACGTCCCCCCGGGGAGGCGTCTGCACGGCCGGCGCCCGGGGCGCGGCGGAGACCGGGTCCCCCAACTCGCGGGGCTGGGGCGCCGGGGCGGCCGCCCGGCGACTGCCCACGCTCAGGACCACCTTGGGGGGCTTGGCCGGCGAAAGCTCGCGCATCAGCTCACTGATGCGCTTGGCATACTTGTCGCTGACCCAGTCGCGCACGAAGCGATTGGGCGCCAGCAGGCGCAGCTGATTGGATTCCCCTTCCTCCGCCTGCAGCGGACGGATCCAGGTGTTGAACTGCTGGGAGTTCAGTTCGTCCTGCAGGGTATCCAGACATTGTTGCCAGAGAGCGAGCGACACGCGACCTCACCATTCGGTTGAAGAACGACCGCACATTGTATCGCCCTGCGGCCAGGTTATCCACATGAAGCACGGAGCCGGAAAGCGCTGTGGAAAACCTGCTGTGGTCCGAGGGATAGCCTGGTCGCCGCAGGTGGAATGCCCTGTGGCTGTGGACAGTTCAAGGATCGATCCACCCGTTGTCAACAGCTTGCGGGCCGGACATCCCCGCGCCGTCCACAACCCTGTGGCTGTCATAGGCACTTGAATCGCCGATGCCATTTGCACTTATCCACAATAACTTTCCCCATTAATAATAACAGGGCTCAATAGAACTTCATTATTAGTTATGGTAGCGCCTCCGCAGCCAGGCCGGGACGGCGACAGGGAGCTGGAGGACACGGAAAAATTGCGCTGGCGGCTCGAAATCACTACAATTTCCGGTCTTGAGCCGAATCTACCCGGATTCCCCAGCGGAACCCGGGCGCCTCTGAATCGCCGATTTGTTCCAAAAACCACGTGGGAATAACGAGTTATGAAACGCACCTTTCAACCCAGCGTTCTCAAGCGCAAGCGCGCGCATGGTTTCCGTGCTCGCATGGCCACCAAGAACGGTCGTGCCGTCCTGGCGCGTCGTCGCGCCAAGGGCCGCAAGCGCCTGAGCGCCTGACCCGCGGACCTCGCGTGTCCTGTCAGGACTTCCCCCGGCGGCTGAGGCTGCTCAACGCCGGGGACTACCGACGTGTCTTCGATACGGCTGCCTTCAAGGTCCACGGCAAGGGGTTGATGGCCCTGGCCACCCCCAACTCCCTGGGATATCCTCGCCTCGGGCTCATCTTCAGCAAGAAGAACGTCCGGCGCGCCGTCGACCGCAACCGCCTCAAGCGTCTCGCACGCGAATCCATTCGCCTTCGCCAGCATCGTCTCCCCGCCGTGGATATCGTGCTGCTCGCCAGACGCGGGGTACAGGATCTGGACAACGCGACCGTGCATCGCCAGTTGCACGGCATGTGGCGGCGACTGGAGCGAGAGGCGAGTCAGAGGGAAGGGAGAGAATCGGCCGGCACCCTGGTGACCGAGCGACGATGACACGTCCCGCCAACCGCTGTCGGCACCCCGCGGAGCCAGCATACGCATGACCACGCTTCTCGCCGCCACCCTTGACGCCGTCACGCCGAAAGCAGACGCTCTGCTGACGAACACTAGCCTGCCCTCGGCAGGCTTTCGTGTATGTCGGGTGGGCGACCTGCGTTGCGCCATCGGAATGTTCACCACCCATCGGGCAGAACCCTCATGGACGTAAAACGACTCTTATTGCTGATTCCCCTGGCGGTCCTCGCCTACCTGATCGTCGTGCAGTGGAATCAGGATTACGGCCAGGTGGCCACGGCACCGCAGGCCCCGGCCATCTCCAGTAACGCCGGCGATGCCCCGTCACCGACGACCGCCGGCAGCGATGATCTCTCGGTCCCCAGCGATGCCGGGGCCTCGGACATGGCCGGCACCATGCCGGGCGATGACGGCGCCGGCAACAGCCGCGATCTGGTGGCCGTCTCCACCGACGTGCTCGATGTACGCATCGACCCGCAGGGCGGCGACATCGTCTACGCGGCCCTGCCCCAGCACAAGTTCGCCCAAGAGTCCGAACAGCCCTTCGTGCTGCTGGCGGACAACGCCTCGATGAGTTACGTGGCGCGCTCGGGCCTCCAGTTGGAAGGCCACCAGGGCCGTATCACCTACCATCCCGAGAGGACCGAGTACCGCCTGGACGAGGACGCGGGTCAGCTGGAGGTCGACCTGAGCGCCACGCTCAACGGTGTCGACGTGCTCAAGCGCTTTACCTTCGCCCGGGACAGCTATGCCGTCGATGTCGACTACTTCGTGACCAACAACGGCGAGACGCCGGTCACCGCGCGCTTCATCGGCCAGCTGGCCCGCGACAACAGCAGCGACCCCTCCAGCGGCCCCAAGATGGGCATGCGCTCCTTCCTCGGCGCCGCCTACTCCTCGCCGGAGACCCGCTACGAGAAGATCGACTTCGAGGACATCCAGGAAGGCAACTTCGCCAATCGGGACGTCGAGGGCGGCTGGGTCGCGATGATCCAGCACTACTTCACCTCGGCCTGGGCGCCGCCCCAGGACCAGCAGAACCTCTACTACGCCACCACCGATTCCCAGGGGCGCAACGTGGCCGCCTTCGCCGGCCCCACTCGCACCGTGGCGGCCGCCGGCGAAACCGCCCTGGGCGCGACCCTCTACCTGGGCCCCAAGGTGCAGGAGCGCCTGGAAGCGGTCGCGCCCCACCTGGAGCTGACCGTGGACTTCGGCTGGTTGTGGTTCATCGCCAACCCGCTGTTCTGGCTGCTCGATCACATCCACGACCTGATCGGCAACTGGGGCTGGTCGATCGTCATCCTGACCCTGCTGGTCAAGGCCGCGCTGTGGCCGCTGTCCGCCAAGGCCTACAAGTCCATGGCCCGGATGCGCAAGCTGGGCCCGGAGATGCAGCGGCTCAAGGAACAGTACGGCGATGATCGCCAGAAGATGTCCCAGGAGATGATGAAGTTCTACCAGAAGGAGAAGATCAATCCACTGGGGGGCTGCCTGCCGATCCTGGTACAGATGCCGGTGTTCATCGCCCTGTACTGGATGCTGCTCGAGTCCGTGGAGCTGCGCCATGCGCCCTTCATGTTCTGGATCCAGGATCTCTCGGTGAAGGATCCCTTCTTCATCCTGCCGATCCTGATGGGCGCCTCGATGTTCGTGCAGCAGCTGCTGAACCCGACGCCGCCGGACCCGACCCAGGCCAAGATCATGAAGATGCTGCCGGTCGTCTTCACCTTCTTCTTCCTGTGGTTCCCGGCCGGCCTGGTGATCTACTGGGTGGTGAACAACATCACCTCCATCGCCCAGCAGTACGTGATCACCCGCAAGATCGAGGCCGACCCCAGCATCGGCAAGGGCATGAAGACCAAGTAGCGAGGCCCCGCTACCACGCCAGACCCCCGCCCCGGCGGGGGTCTGGCGTTTGTGCCCCCCGCCACGGACAATAGCCACGTCTCACCCGAGGAGCCATCGATGGCCGAGAGCCTCTATCCCCAGGACACCATCGCCGCCCTGGCCACCCCGCCGGGCCGCGGCGGGGTGGGCATCATTCGCGTCTCGGGGCCCGCCTGCCGGGCGATCGCCGGCAGCCTGCTGGGTCATTGCCCCGAGCCCCGTCGGGTCCTGTATGGCCCCTTCCGGGGCGAGACGGCCATGATCGACGAGGGGATCGCCCTGTACTTCGCGGGCCCCCACTCCTTCACCGGCGAGGACGTCCTCGAGCTGCAGGGCCACGGCGGCCCGGTGATCATGGACCTGCTGCTCGAGCGCTGCCTCCAGCTGGGCGCCCGGCTGGCCCGCCCCGGCGAGTTCTCGGAGCGGGCCTTCCTCAACGACAAGCTCGACCTGGCCCAGGCCGAGGCGATCGCCGACCTCATCGAGGCCAGTTCCCGCGGCGCCGCCGAGAACGCCCTGCGCTCCCTGCAGGGGGAGTTCTCGCGCCGGGTGGAGGGCCTGGTGCAGCGACTGATCGCGCTGCGCATGTACGTGGAGGCCGCCATCGACTTCCCCGAGGAGGAGATCGACTTCCTCGCCGACGGTCGGGTCGGCGACAAGCTCGCCGCGATCCAGGCGGAGCTCGCCGAGGTACGGGCGGCCGCCGGCCAGGGGGCCCTGATGCGCGAGGGCATGAACGTGGTCATCGCCGGGCGCCCCAATGCCGGCAAGTCGAGCCTGCTCAATGCCCTTACCGAGCAGGACACCGCCATCGTCACCGATATCGAGGGCACCACCCGCGACGTGCTGCGCGAGCACATCCACCTGGATGGCATGCCCCTGCACGTGATCGATACCGCCGGGTTGCGTGACACCCCCGACGCGGTGGAGAAGATCGGCGTGGCCCGGGCCTGGACGGAGATAGAGACGGCCGACCGGGTGCTGCTGCTGGTGGATGCCGCCACCACGGATGCCGTGGATCCCATGGCGATCTGGCCGGAGTTCGTCGAGCGCCTGGCCGACCCCTCGCGACTGACGCTGGTCCGCAACAAGGTCGATACCAGCCACGAGACGCCGGGACTCGACTTGTCCACAACCACTCCGGTGCTGCGCCTGTCGGCCAAGACCGGCTCGGGTGTGGATAACCTCAAGGAGCATCTCAAGGCGGTGATGGGCTTCTCGGCCACCACCGAGGGCCGCTTCTCGGCGCGCCGCCGCCATCTGGACGCCCTGGACCGGGCCGACGCGGCGCTGGACAACGGCGCGGCCCAGCTATCCGGCTACGGCGCCGGCGAACTGCTCGCCGAGGACCTGCGGGAGGCGCAGCAGGCCCTCGGCGAGATCACCGGTGAATTCAGCGCCGATGACCTGCTGGGCGAGATCTTCGGTAGCTTCTGTATCGGCAAGTAGGGGCCACGTCAGCATCAGCAGTCGGCGCTGACGCGCCGGCTCACCCGAGGGCTGCCGGGCGAGCTCCTCGGCAGCGTCGGTATCGGCAAGTAGGGGCCGCGTCAGCATCAGCAGTCGGCGCTGACGCGCCGGCTCACCCGAGGGCTGCCGGGCGCGATCCTCGGTAGCGTCGGTATCGGCAGGCAGGTGCCCTGCCCTACTCCGGGACCCACCAGCTCCCCTGATGGCGACAGCCGTCACCCAGCAGCGGCACGAGAGACGCCATCGCGTCTGCCAGACGCTCCTCCAGTCCCCAGGGGGGATTGACCACCAGCATGCCGCTGCCGTACATGCCATGTCCCTCACCGGGTCCGCACAGGGTCAGCTCACTCCTCCAGATCTTGCGCAGCCCCCCATCACGCAGCCCGTCGAGCAGCGCCTGATGCCGGCCCGCCGGCAATAACGGATACCACATCAGGATCACCGCATGGCGGGCCTTGCGCATGGCCTTGAGCACGGTCTCGGCGACCTCGCCGTACTCCACCTTGCGCTCATAACTGGGATCGATCAGCACGCACAGCCGGGGGGTCGGGGCCGGCAATCCCTGCAGCAGGCCCGCCAGGCCATCGCCATGGATCCGTCGTGCATTGGCGGGCAGCGCCTGGTGGGCCAGATGGCCGTGCTCGCCGGGATGCAGCTCGAACAGGCGGAGTCGGTCCTGGGCGCGCAGTCCCTGACTCAGCCACCAGGGGGAGCCCGGGTAGCGATCGAGTACCCTCCCGTGCTGAACCCTGGCCAGCGCCGCCAGCCAGTCTCCCAGCAGGGGCTCGCCGGCGAGGCGCTGACGCGCCTGCCATAGCCGCCCGATGCCCTCCCGATGTTCCTGCAGCTTGCGGGCCTCCTCGGACGCGAGGGAATAGAGCCCTCGGCCGGCATGGGTATCAATATACGTAATGGCAGTTTTTTTACGTAACAGATGCTCGACGACCGTAAACAGCACCAGATGCTTGTGAACGTCGGCGAAGTTACCCGCATGATAGGCGTGCTGGTAGGAAAGCATGGCTCTCACATCGGTGATTCGGCAAGGAAAAGGCCCGCCACCGACAAGGTGACGGGCCCGGATGGCGCCTGACGGATGATCAGCGCTGGGCGATGGGGCTCAGGGTGATCTCCACGCGACGGTTCTGGGAGCGCCCCGCTTCGGTATCGTTGCTGGCCACCGGCTGGTTCTCGCCATAGCCGCTCATATAGAGGCGATTGGCGGCGACGCCGGTCTGGGACAGGTAATTGCCCACGGCCTGGGCACGACGCTCGGAGAGCTGCTGGTTGTAGGCGGCCTCGCCGGTGCTGTCGGTATGACCGGCGATATTGACCCGCGTCTCCGGGTACTGGGTCAGCACCGAGGAGACGTCGTTGAGGGCGTTGCGGGCCGTCATGGTCAGCTCACTGGAATCGAAGCCGAAGGTGACGCTGCTCGGCATGTTGAGCACGATGTCGTCGCCGCGGCGCTCCACCCCGATACCGGTGCCCTGCATGTCCTGTCGAAGCTGCTCTTCCTGCTTGTCCATGTAGGCGCCGATGCCACCGCCCGCGGCGGCACCCACGGCGGCGCCGATCAGGGCACGGTCGCGACGACTGGTGCTGCCATCCCCGCTGAGGGCCCCGGCGGCGGCGCCGACCGCCGCGCCGATGGCGGCGCCGGTGCCGGTCTTGCTGCGTTGGGTCTGGCCGGAATAGGGGTCAGTGGTGGTACACCCCACCAGCAGGGCAGCGGCGGCAATTGGCGCGATCAGGCGAAAACTTCTTGTCATGGTGTCGTCGACTCCTTGTTGTGACGATTGGCATCCTGCACTAGCCCGATGTGTCGATCGAAGCCAGCAACTCGTTCAAGAATAATAGACCTTGGGGGGAGGCTTGTAGCCTGGCGGCGTCTTCCACGAGAAGTCCTTTTTTGCGGGCGGCGGCGAGGCGCTCGAGCAGCAGCTGTACGGGTCGTCCGGTCGTGTCCCGCCAATCGGACAGCGCAACTCCCTCGGTCAGGCGCAGGGCGTTCATGGCGAATTCCAGCGGCAGTTCCTCGGCGTCGATCGCCTCACGGCCCGCCACGAAGCCTCGAGGGTCGAGCCGTCGACGCAGGTAGGCATCGGGTTGACGGGTCTTCCAGCGACGTTCGATGGCGTGCCCCCCCGTTCCGGGCACACTCACCTTGCCATGCGCCCCGGCGCCGATGCCCAGGTAGTCGCCGAAACGCCAGTAGTTCAGGTTGTGGCGGGCACGACATCCGGCCCGCGCATAGGCGGAGATCTCGTAACGAGCGAAGCCGGCAGCCTGCAGTCGCTCATGGCCCTGGTCCTGGATATCCCATAGCACCTCCTCCCGGGGCAGGACGGGCGGATGGGAATGGAACTCGGTGTTGGGCTCGAGCGTCAGCTGGTACCAGGAGAGGTGCTCCGGGCCAAGCGCCAACGCCCGCTCCAGGTCATCCAGGGCCAGGGCGGGAGTCTGACCGGGCAGCCCATGCATCAGGTCGAGATTGAGATTCTCGAAGCCGGCATCACGGGCCTCCTCGAATGCCGCCACGGCATCCCCGCCGGAATGGATACGCCCCAGGGCGGTCAACTGGGCGTCCTGGAAACTCTGCACGCCCAGCGACAGGCGGTTGATGCCGGCCTGCCGATAGCCGGCGAAGCGGCCACGCTCGAGGGTGCCGGGATTGGCCTCCAGGGTGATCTCGATGTCGGCGGCCAACGGCAGCCGCGCGGCAACGGCGTCGAGCAAGCCGCGGTAGAAGGCCGGCGACATCAGGCTCGGCGTGCCACCGCCAATAAAGACACTGACCAGCTCCCGCCCGCTCACCAGCGGCAGGTCGGCATCCAGATCGGCCATCAAGGCCGCCAGGTACGTCTGCTCCGGGAGCTCGGCCCCGCGCCCCACGCCATGAGAGTTGAAGTCACAATAGGGGCACTTGCGCACGCACCAGGGCACATGCACATAGAGGGCGAGCGGTGGCAAGGCCGTGGACATCATGCCAGCGACCCGGCGGAGAGCGACTCGCTGAGGGCGTGAAGGGCACGTCCGCGATGGCTGCGGCGGTTCTTTTCCTCGGCCGACAGTTCGGCCGCGGTCATGTCCAGTTCGCGTATCCAGAACACGGGATCATAGCCGAAGCCTCGCTCCCCCCGTGGGGCGGTCAGGATCTCGCCCTCCCAGCTGCATTGGACGATCAGTGGCACGGGATCCTCGGCATGACGCAGCAACACCAGCACGCACCAGTAACGAGCGGTGCGCTTCCCATCGGGCACCCCGGCCAGGGCCTCCAGCAAGTGGCGGGTGTTGCGCCCATCATCTCGCGGCTCACCGGCGAATCGCGCCGAATGGATACCGGGGCGACCCTGCAGGGCATCCACGGCCAGCCCCGAGTCATCGGCCAGCGCCGGCAGTCCACTGACACGGGCCGCCTCACGGGCCTTGAGCAGGGCGTTTTCGACGAAGGTCAGCCCCGTCTCCTCGACCTCGGTCACGGCGAAGTCCGACTGGGGCCGAACATCGACGCCAAGGGGGGCGAGCAGCTGGTGGAATTCGCGCAGCTTGCCGGCATTACCGCTCGCCAGCACCAGTCTCGTCATCATGGCAGCACCTTGGTTGGAATATCGGGGACCAATTCTACGTCAGCCGGCAACCGGGGAGGAGGGAGATGGCAAAGCGACAGGCACGAACCCGAATCATTCGATTTCATCATGGGAGAACATCAGACCTTCAGGACAAGTTATCCACAACGGTATGGTTTCTCTAATGCCAAAAGAGGCAGATCTCTGGTAGAAGGGGAAGAAGAACTGAATTAAACTTCTGATTTAATGGGTGAAAAAGTATACTGAGCATCAAGAAGAACTAAGCGAGCAAAGTCATATAACGAAAAGTTAGTAACATGTTTTTACATTGCATCCGACACTCATAACTGGCAGACGACATTGCCCAAGGATTTCATCGGTCGAGGTGATGGTTATCGTCACAGATGCTGAGGTTACGCCATGGTCCAGGAAAAACGACAAATACTGCTGGTGACCGAGTCCAATCCCCAGTCGCAGCTCTTCACCGACTACTTGCACCAGCAGCTCGAGTGTCCGGTGGGGGTCGTGGCGCCAGGCACGGCCTGGAAGCCAAGGGACAACAACGGGGATGTGCTGGTGCTCCTTGACGCTGACCACATGGACGAAGCCTCCATGCAGGCCTGGCAGACCCACCGAGCCGATCACCCCAATATTTCCCTGGCCGCCTTCAACCTGCGGGATGAAGATCATGCCGTCGAGACCCTCTCCGGCATGCACCTCCAGGGCATCTTCTATCGCAACGACCCGCTTCCCCTCATCTGCAAGGGACTCTCCACGCTGCTGGATGGTCAGCTGTGGATGTCACGGCAGCTGATGGCACGCATGCTCGAATTCTATCGCCGCCACCAGATCAATGCCTACCGACCGGCCTGCGGCCTCACCCAGCGGGAACTGGAAATCATCGGCCTGCTGGGATCCGGCGCGTCCAATATGGAAATCGCCGATCGCCTCTTCGTCAGTGAACATACCGTCAAGTCGCACCTCTACAACATCTTCAAGAAGATAGAAGTGCATAATCGCCTGCAAGCCGTCAACTGGGCAAGGCAAAACCTGGGGACCCCTCCTCCGTTGACCGAGCGACGTTCCAACTGCAAGTAATGCCATTCCCCTAGAAAAACAGAGATCCGTCGGTAACGTGAGAGGCGCTTCTGGTCATTATCGAACCAGGAGCCGTATTGTCTTCCCTTGACGCAACGCCAAGGAATCAGTACTGAAGACGCTACAACAGCATCCTGCTCGCTCCATTGATACCTGCTGGCCATCAGACTGCCCAAGCGGTCGGCAGAGCGGGCTCACCTTGCCATGATTCGGCCGCTGAAGCCCCGGCTGACGCGGTCCAGACCATCCTCCTGGAGGATGGTCCGGAGGTCACGGGCCACGAGACGGTCGCCCAAAGCGGTCACGGCGAATACCGACTTCCGTGATCCGTAGCGCACCTGTCGGCCCGGGACCAACGAGGGCGACAATGGCCTGATACGGAACTACGTCCCCAAGGAGTCGGCCTTCTGGCAAGTCACCGAGGGCGAGGTGCGAGCGGTCATCGAGAAGCGCCATGATCACCCGGGGAAACGCCTCGGCTATCGGACGCCGTCCCAGGTATTCCTGGAAGAGGGCCCTGGGGCTGCACTCATGGGTCGAAGTCAGGGATCAATCCACAAGATTCCGTCGTCGTTGCCCCCTGTTGTCATCCAGGGGAACCCGGCACCGGAACCGGAAAAGCGCTGACAAGCCGTTCATTCACGACGAATCCTCCCGCTCCGTGCAGCCCTTCAATGCCGTTCACCGTGGCGCCTTCCCGGCACCTGATTCAGCCGGAACGGCTTGGCCATCAGCAGTAAGCCTTTAGCGGCGTGAGTCTGCGCAAGCTCGGCTTCGTCGAGAATCCCCAAGGCGGAACCCCTCTCCTCGAAGAGTTCGGCGATCGTCCACTTGGGCGGCCTGTGAGTCCGCTGCGTTGCCTGGAACACCATACGATACAGCGGGTCGTCGGCCTGCAGGCAATCGACGTGGATGTTGGCGACCTCGCGGCCAGCCATGTCGACCTGGAGAAGCCTTGGAATCGGGCCGCTTTCGGGAAGACTGCTGTCTCACCTTCCTCGTGCAGCGCGATTGAAGGGAGCTTCCTGGTTACCCGGCCGCCACGGCTGATCAGCCGATGAGACGCCAAGCCCCGCCGCATGGCGGGGAAGCCTCGCCGTGAGACGCCTACGGACCCCGTGGCGGGTCAGGTCCAGTGGGCATGTTCCTGGATCAGACCGGCGAGGGTCTCGCCGGCATTGTCGGCCGTGGTATCCAGGTGAATCAGGTGCAGGCGTTCATCATCGGTGAACTCCTCGAAGCCGGCTCGCTGATGGTGGAGCAAGGCCAGGCCGTCCCGGACGTCGCCGCCTCGTCGGCTGGCCCGCTTGCGGATACGTCGCTCCAGGGTGGCTTCGTCTGCCTCGAAACTGACCAGCAGGATCGGCAGGCCGCGACTCTCCGCCTGGTGACGCAATCGCTTGCGTTGCTCCCGCTTGAGGCAGGTGGCATCGATGCAGACCGGAAAGCCGGCGTCCAGCAGCCTGCCGGCACACTCGGCCAGTTGCCGGTAGGTCCACTCGGTAGCTGCCTCCGAGAAGATATCCACAGCGGGTTCGTCGGCAGTTGCCTGTGGAGACTCGCCCTGCAGGCGCCGGCGCTCCGCATCCGAGCACACCCGAACCGCCCCCAACTGACCGACCAGGGCGCGGGTGAAGCGACTCTTGCCGCTACCGGTCACCCCCACCCCGATCACCAGCGGGGGAAAACGGAACTCGGCATGCTGCTCGGCCAGCGTCAGATAGCGACGACCGGCGCCCATGGTCTCCGCCAGCAGGGCCGGCTGCTCGTCATCGCCGACGGCGTCCTGCCGGCGCCTCAGGGCCCGCCTCGCGCCGGCCAGGCACTCGATCACCCGGAACATCGACAGCAGACGAGGCATGCCATAGTCGCCGGACACCCGCAGGTAATGATCGAGCGCCCAGTTGGCCAGGCGCGACTCGCCACGGATCTCGAGCCCGACCAGCAGCGAGGCCAGGTCGCATCCCGGATCCAGCATGACCTGCGCACCATGGCCCTCGAGGTCACGGTCGATGGCATTGGCCATCAATACACGGCCCTCTTCCACCAGGCGACTGTATGGATGGTCACAGGCCCAGCTGTGCGGCAGCCAGTAGTCTCCCCGGGACTGCAGCACCGGGGTCAGGCGCTCGAGGCTCTCCTGCAGCCAGCGCGCCAGCCCGGCCAGGCGCAGGCGGTCCTCGTCACCGGCCATCAGCGACTCCAGGGCCTTCACCTCGGCATCGATACGCTCACCGACTGCCGCCGGGGTGGCCGAGGCGACCCGATCCTGACCGCGATGCGCGCGGTGCCAGCCGCTGAGCCGCTCGACCACGTCCTGTAGGGAGACGTCCTCCCTGGCGGTCGTGGCCTCTCGGGGATGTCGCTGATTCATCGCACTCTCCTTACTGTGCCACCGGGCGCGGGTCACGCCTGGCGCATCGACGCGAAGGCCGCCTCGGCCGCGTCCAGGGTCAATTGGATATCCTCGGGTGCATGGGCACTGGACATGAAGCCGGCCTCGAAGGCCGAGGGCGCCAGATACACGCCGTGATCCAGCATGGCGGCGAAGAAGCGGCGGAAGGCGTCGCCATCGCAGGCGGTGGCCTGGGCGAAGTTGTCCACCCGGCTCTGGCCGGTGAAGAACAGTCCGAACATGCCCCCCACGTGCTGGGTGATCATGTCGATGCCGGCGGCGTCGGCACGCGCCTGGAGGCCATGGCAGAGCGTTTCCACGCGCTGCGCCAGGGCATCGTGGAAGCCGGGCTCGCGCAGCTTGGTGAGCAGCGCGATGCCGGCCGCCATGGCCAGCGGATTGCCCGCCAGGGTGCCGGCCTGGTAGACCGGCCCCAGCGGCGAGATGTTCGCCATGATCGCCTGGCGACCGCCGAAGGCCCCGACCGGCATGCCACCACCGACGATCTTGCCCAGGCAGGTCAGGTCCGGCTCGACGTGGTAGTGCGCCTGGGCCCCGCCCATGGCCACCCGGAAGCCGGTCATCACCTCGTCGAAGATCAGTACGCTGCCGTGCTGGTCGCAGACCCGACGCAGGGTCTCGAGGAAACCGGGCTGCGGCGGGATGCAGTTCATGTTGCCGGCCACCGGCTCGACGATGATGCAGGCCACCTCGTCGCCGATCTCCTCGAAGCAGGCCTCGACGGCATCCGGGTCGTTGTAGGACAGGGTCACGGTGTGCTCGGCCAGCGAGGCCGGCACGCCGGGGGAACTGGGCTCGCCATGGGTCAGGGCGCCGGAACCGGCCTTGACCAGCAGGGAGTCGGAGTGGCCGTGGTAGTTGCCCTCGAACTTGACGATCTTGTCACGCCCGGTATACCCGCGAGCCAGGCGGATCGCCGACATGGTGGCCTCGGTACCGGAATTGACCATGCGCACCATCTCGATGCTGGGGATCATCTCGCAGATCAGGTCGGCCATGGTGGTCTCGATGGCCGTCGGCGTGCCGAAGGACAGGCCATCGTCGAGGCGTTCGCGCACCGCCCCCAGCACCTCGGGATCGGCATGACCGGTGATCATCGGCCCCCAGGAGCCGACGTAATCGACGTAGCGCTTGCCCTCGACATCGAACAGATAGGCACCCTGGGCACGCTCCATGAAGACCGGGGGGCGTTCCAGCCCCTTGAAGGCACGCACCGGCGAATTGACGCCGCCGGGAATGTGTCGGCAGGCCCGTTCGAAGAGCTGTGCGGATGTGGTCATGTCAACCCCTTTGCTGTTGAACGAATATGGCTCGTCGGCCGGAAAGCCCCGTGGCACGGCGCCCCGGCCTGTGGATAAATCTCTGGATAAGCTTTTGGCGACCGGTGACCAGATGGTGAATATCGCCGAAATGCCTCGCTTCTTCCCGAAACCCTCCCGCTGGTCCTATTCTCGATGCAGTTGCCCTGGATGGCCAGCCCATGCCCGATTCGCCTCAGCCCTCCAGGGTCACCGGCAGGCGCCACAGCCGACGCGGCAGTCGCTGATCCCGTCCCGGCTGCCAGCCATGGGCCAGGGCCTGCCAGGTGAAGGCCTGGGCCTGCTGGCAGGCGCCGACCAGTGACTCTCCCTGTGCCAGGCGAGTGGCCAGGGCCGCCGCCAGGGTACAACCGGAGCCGTGGAACTGACCGGGCAGGCGAGGCCAGCTCCACTGGCGGTCGCCATCCGGGGCGTGAAGGGTGTGCACCACCCGCTCGGGGGCGGTACGCACGTCGGGGTCGTCGGTACCGGTGACCAGCACGCCCTGGCAGCCCAGGTGCATCAGGTTCACCGCACGCTGGGTCTCGTCCAGGCAATCGGCGTCGGCCAGGCGAGCGAGTTCCTGGCGATTGGGGGTGAGGATATCCACAAGGGGCAGCATGCGCCGCCGGAAGGCCGTCACCAGGCCCTCTGTGGACAACTCCTTGCCCCCGCCGGCCCGCAGGACCGGATCGACCACCACCGGCACTCCCGGGCGGCGGGCGATGATCTCCACCACGGCCTCCAGGGTCTGCGGAGACGCCAGCAGGCCGACCTTGATGGCGGCGATCTCGATGCCCTCCAGGGCGGACGCCATGTCACGGATGGTGTCCGCCGCCACCGGCTGCACGGCCGTGACATCGCGACAGTTCTGTACCGTCAGGGCGGTGGGGATGGTCAGCGCCCAGCCGCCGCAGGCCGCCACGGCCTCGGCATCGGCCACCAGGCCGGCGCCGCCGGTGGGATCGTGGCCACTGAGGACCAGCACCATGGGCAGGTGGGGGATCGTTTCCTGGGATGGCGACATCAGAACGGCTTCACGACGGCGAGGATGACGATCGCCAGCAGGGCGAACACGGGCAACTCGTTGAAGACGCGGAAGAAGCGCTGACCGCGGCGGCAGCGGTCGGCGGCGAGTTGCTTGAGATAGACCAGGCAGACATGGTGGTAGCCGACCAGCACCACCACCAGGGCGAGCTTGACGTGCATCCAGCCCTGGCCGAGCCAGCCGGGGTTGAGCAACAGCAGGGCGCCGCCCAGCACCAGCACGGCGATCATCGACGGCGTCATGATGCCGCGATAGAGCTTGCGCGCCATGACGGTGAAGTAGTCGGTGGCCTGCCGATCCCCCCGGTCCCGGGCCATGGCGTGGTAGACGTAGAGCCGCGGCAGGTAGAAGAGGGCGGCAAACCAGGTCACCACGGCCACCAGGTGCAGGGCCTTGATCCAGGGATACATGTCGCTTCCTTAGGCTGGGGGTGTGTCGCTGTAGCGGTAGTAACGCTCGATGGCGTCCCGGGTGATGATACCGGAAATCCGCTTCTGCTTCGGCCGGTGACCGTGCTCGACGTAGAGCGCGTCGACGGCCTTGTCGTTGAGCCGGATGAAGGCCTCCGAGAGCGTGGCCTGCAGGTGGATCGGGGCCATGTCCAGGCGCTGGCCGGGGATCTCCAGCAGATCCAGCTTGCCGTCCTTGCCGATCTTGTCATCGTCATCATGCTCGAGCATCCAGCGGGCCAGGTCCGCGGCCTTGAGCGCCAGGGCGGATCTGTCGGCGCTGGTAGATTCGATGACCACCCACACCGGCTTGGCCTCCAGCAGGGCACTGGCCTGTTCCCGGGTCACCCGGCGACCGGTACGCACCAGGTCACGCTCCATCACCGCCGGCACCGAGACTCGCGAGAGGGCCTGCATCAGGGGCTGTTGCAACGGATGCAGGCCATGCCGGGTAACGCTGATGAAGAAGCCGTCGCAGCCGCACAGCTGACGCGAGGTCAGCCCGGCCACCACCACGGCCAGCATGCCCGGCAGGATCAGGTTGGGGTTGTGGGTCAGCTCGAGCAGCGCCATCAGCGCGGCCAGCGGCGCCTGAAGCACGGCGCCCATCATCGCCGCCATGCCGAGCATGGCATAGACCTCGGGACCGGCGGCCAGCGCCGGCATCAGCTGGGCACCGAGCAGCCCGCACAGGGCGCCGGCGGCGCCCCCCGCCACCACGATCGGGCCGATGATGCTGACCGGGATGCCGCAGGCCACGGCGCCGGCGGTCAGCAGCAGCTTGCCGATGGCCACCGCCAGCAGCACGTCCAGGCTCAGCTCGCCGGCCAGGGTCAGGCCCAGGGTGTCGTAGCCCATGCCCTGCACCTGGGGATACCACCAGGCGACCGCCCCGACCAGGCTGCCGGCCAGGGCGAAGCGGGCCGCCATGGGCAGGCCATCGAGCCGCACGCCGGAGCGGGCCACCCGCACGAAGAGACCGGCCAGCAGGCCGATGACCAGGGCGCTGACCACGATCCAGGGCAGGTTGAACAGCGAGCCCAGTGCCACGCCGGTCTCCTGGAAGGGGCGCTCGAAGCCGTACACCGCCTGCGCCACCACCGCCCCCATGGTCGACGCCAGGATCACCGGCATGAAGCCGGTGATGGTGTACTCCATCATCACCACTTCCATGGCGAAGATGACCCCGGCGATGGGCGTGTTGAAGGACGCCGAGATGCCCGCGGCGGTGCCGCAGGCGACCAGCACGCGCAGGCTGTTGTGGGGCAGCCGCAGGCGCTGGCCCAGCCCACTGCATGCCGCCGCGCCGAGATGGATGGCCGGGCCCTCGCGCCCCGCGGAGAGCCCGCCCAGCACCGAGATCAGCCCCACCCACCACTGGGCCAGCCAGTTGCGCAGCGGGAAGCGCCCCTGGTGGTAGGTCAGACGGGAGATGACATGGGCCACGCCGATCTGGCGGCCGGCGACCGGCTGGCGCCATAACCACAGGCCGATCAGCGCCACCGCCAGCAGCGGCAGCAGCGCCCGGGCGGTTGGCGCCAGGCCCTCGAAGGCCTCGGGGTTGCCGTCGGGCAGGAAGGTCATGGCCCCGAGGGCCAGCAGCAGGCGGAAGCCCACCATCAGGCCGCCGGTGATCAACCCCGACACCACCCCGAGCACGCACAGCTGGGGGAGGGCATCGACACTGGCCAGCCGGCGACGAAAGCGGTCCATGCTGTAAAGGGATAACGGCAGACGCGGCAAGCTGACCTTCCTGTTCGTCCAGGCGACAAGGGCCCACCCGGCGGTGGGTGGAACACGCCTCTCTTGTGTATCATATCCAGTCACAGAGGTCCCAGCGTCCCACAACGAGGTGTCCATCGTGATCAAGGTCGGAATCGTCGGCGGCACCGGTTACACCGGTGTCGAACTGCTCAGGCTGCTGGCCCGCCACCCCGAGGTGCGCATCGAGGCCATCACCTCGCGCAGCGAGGCCGGCCTCGGCGTCAGCGAGCTCTACCCCAACCTGCGCGGCCACTACGACGAGCTGCGCTTCAGCGAACCGGATCCCGCTCGGCTGGCGGCCTGCGATGCCGTCTTCTTCGCTACCCCCCATGGCGTGGCCCATGCCCTGGCCGGCGAGCTGCTCGAGCGCGGCACCCGGGTGATCGATCTCTCGGCGGACTTCCGCCTGCGCGATGCCGTCGAATGGGAGCACTGGTACGGCCAGCCCCACGGTGCCCCCGAATTGCTCGACGGCGCCGTCTACGGCCTGCCCGAGGTCAATCGCGAGCGCATCCGAAAGGCCCGGTTGATCGCCGTGCCCGGCTGCTATCCCACCGCGGTGCAACTCGGCCTGTTGCCGCTGCTGGAAGCCGGGCTGATCGACGTCGAGCACCTGATCGCCGACTGCAAGTCCGGTGTCACCGGCGCCGGTCGCGGGGCCAAGGTGCCCTCGCTGCTGGCCGAGGCCAGCGAGTCGATGAAGGCCTACGGCGCCTCCGGGCACCGCCACCTGCCCGAGATCCGCCAGGGCCTGGGCGATGCCGCCGGCGGCCCGGTGGGCCTGACCTTCGTGCCCCACCTGACGCCGATGATCCGCGGCATCCACGCCACCCTCTACGGGCGCCTCAGCGGCGAGCCGGGCGACCTGCAGGCGCTGTTCGAGCGGCGCTTCGCCGACGAGCCCTTCGTCGACGTGATGCCGGCCGGCAGCCATCCCGAGACGCGCAGCGTCAAGGGTGCCAACGTCTGCCGCCTGGCCGTGCATCGCCCCGGCGACGGCGACACCGTGGTGGTGCTCGCGGTGATCGACAACCTGGTCAAGGGCGCCTCCGGGCAGGCCGTGCACAACCTCAACCTGATGTTCGGCCTCGACGAGCACGCCGGCCTCGACGCCCCGGCGATGATGCCCTGACAGCAAGAGAACGGAGGGCGATCAGAGTGGCACATTGCGAGGAGCGCCGGGGGTAGGCCGCCTGCAGTTGAGTAGCGAGGGGCACCGGGGACAGGTCGTAGAGGGGGTCCTACGCCAAGGATGGCGTCGGTAGCGCCCAGGGAGGGGTTCACAGCGCCCCCTCCTAGACCTGTCGACGGATCAGCCCCGAGCGGCAACGCTAACTGCGATAGCCCTGAGGCTGCCTCATCAATAGTTGACCCTTTTGCTGGGGGTTGTGGATAATCGTCGTCCTGCACGACATTCACCGATTCCGGGGAGGTCACCCATGAGCGGTGCCGCATCCTTCGTTCCCACCCCCTTGCTGCTGTCCGACAGCGCCAAGGCGCGGCTCCATGCGCTGATCGAGGAGGAGGGCAACCCCCGCCTCAAGCTGCGGGTCTACGTGACCGGCGGCGGCTGCTCGGGCTTCCAGTACGGCTTCGACTTCGCCGATGACATCGCCGAGGACGACACCCTGGTCGAGTTCGGCGAGGTGGCGCTGGTGGTCGACCCGCTGTCCTACCAGTACCTGGTCGGCTCCACCGTCGACTACGAGGAAGGCCTGGCCGGCGCCCGCTTCCTGATCCAGAACCCCAATGCCACCACCACCTGCGGCTGTGGCGCCTCCTTTATGGTCTGATACTTAGCGTTGAGTCGACCGCTTTGCGGCACTTGACGCTTTCCCCACGACTCGCCATGGTTGATTAGGTACTCCACAACAAATCTTCCATGGAGAGTCACATGACACGTCACCTGAAGGCGGCCTCGCTGGCTTCCTGTCTGGGCCTGACCCTGGGCCTGACTGCCACCGCCGGCGCCGACAACCATGTGCTCGATGTCGTTACCGACCCGAGCTTCGTGCCCTTCGAGATGATGGACCAGGAAACCGGCGAGATGGTCGGCTTCGACATGGACATCATCGCCGAACTCGCCGAACGCGCCGGTTTCGACTACAACCTGCGCACCATGGACTTCAACGGCATCATCCCCGCCGTGCAGACCGGCAACGTCGACATCGCCATCGCCGGTATCACCATCACCGACGAGCGCGCCGAGATCGTCGACTTCTCCGATCCCTACTACGACAGCGGCCTGCGCATCCTGGTCGGCGCCAACGACGACAGCGTCGAGACCGTCGAGGACCTGGAAGGCAAGAAGATCGGCACCAAGATCGGTTCCACCAGCTACGACTACCTGGAGGAGAACCTCGGCGAGTCCGCCGACATCACCCCCTATCCGGGCTCGAGCGACATGTACATGGCACTGCTCGGCGGCAGCGTCGATGCGGTCTTCTACGATGCCCCGAACGTCGGCTACTTCTCCCAGACCCGCGGCGAGGGCCGCACCAAGGTCGTCGGGCCGCTCTACGAGGGCCAGCAGTACGGCATCGTCTTCGTCCAGGGCAGCGAGTGGGTGGAGCCCGTCAACGAGGCCCTGGCGGCCATGAAGGAAGACGGCACCTACGACGAGATCCACGCCAAGTGGTTCGGCAGCCCCAGCGGCGAATGACGCTGACGCTCGCCTGATGACGGGGTCGGGTCCCAAGACCCGGCCCCGTTGCGTTGCGACCCCGGCGTCGCGGCACCGCTTCTGCATGACGCACCCTGACGGAGATCCCTCTTGGACGTCACCTTCCAATTCGACTGGCAGGCGGCCTTCGCCTCCATCCCGCACCTGCTGACGGGTATCCCCTACACCCTGCTGATCTCCTTCGGCGGGCTGGCCATCGGTTTCATCATCGGCATCGTCTTCGGCCTGCTGCGCATCAGCCCGCTCTCCTGGTTGCGCTGGCCGGCCGTGGCCTATATCGAGATCTTCCGCGGCACCCCGGTCCTGGTGCAGGTGCTGTTCATCTTCTACGGCCTGCCGCAGCTGCTCGGCGGCCCCATCAACGCCCTGGTCGCCGGCATCGCGGCGATCGCGGTGAACTCCGGGGCCTATATCTCGGAGATCGTCCGCGGCGGCGTGCAGTCCATCGAGCGCGGCCAGCGCGAGGCCGGCCTGTCCCTGGGGTTGTCCCGGCGCCAGACCTTCCGCTACATCATCTGGCCCCAGGCCTTCCGTCGCATGATCCCGCCGCTGGGCAACCAGGGCATCATCAGCATCAAGGACACCTCGCTGTTCTCGGTCATCGGTGTCGGCGAGCTGGTCCGCCAGGGCCAGGTCTACATCGCCACCACCTTCAATGCCCTGGAGGTGTACCTGATGGTCGCCATGCTCTACCTGGTGATCACCCTGTCGCTGTCGGTGGCGCTGCGCTTCCTGGAGCGCAAGGGCCTGGTCGGACAATAAGGAATGCGAGACATGAACCAAGAGACGTCCACCTCCGGCGGCGAGCCCATCGTGCGCCTGGACAAGGTCAACAAGCACTTCGGCAGCCTGCACGTCCTCAAGGACATCGACCTCGAGGTCACCCCCGGCGAGGTGGTGGTGATCATCGGCGCCAGCGGCTCGGGCAAGTCCACCCTGATTCGCTGCATCAATGGCCTCGAGGAGTTCCAGCAGGGCAGCCTGGAGGTGGACGGCAAACCCCTGCTGCCGCACGGCAAGGCCACCAAGGCGCTGCAGAAGATCCGCACCGAAGTGGGCATGGTGTTCCAGCAGTTCAACCTCTTCCCCCACCTCAGCGTGCTCGACAACGTCACCCTGGCCCCCATGAAGGTCCGCGGCTGGAGTCGGGCCGATGCCACCGAGATCGCCGAGCGGCTGCTCGAGCGGGTCGACATCAGCGACCAGGCCGCCAAGTATCCCGGCCAGCTGTCCGGCGGCCAGCAGCAGCGGGTGGCCCTGGCCCGGGCCCTGGCCATGGAGCCCCGGCTGATGCTCTTCGACGAGCCCACCTCGGCGCTGGACCCGGAGATGATCGGCGAGGTCCTGGATGCCATGCGCGAGCTCGCCAACGAGGGCATGACCATGATGATCGTGACCCACGAGATGGGCTTCGCCCGGGAGGTCGCCGACCGGGTGATCTATATCCACAAGGGGGAAATCGCCGAGGAGGGCCCCCCCGAGACGATCTTCGATTCGCCCCGGGAGGAAGCCACCCGGAACTTCCTGGCCCGGGTGTTGAAGCACTGAGGTCACGCCTCGCGCCCGGCACAAAGGCCCTGTCGACCCCGACAGGGCCTTTTTTTGGCCTGTGGACAAGATCGCCGGCCGGGACGGGGCAATCCGTCCCCAGCGCCCATGCTGCCGGGGCTGGGGATGAACCACGGCAGTTGTTCACAGCCACGGTGACAAGCGCGGTAGGCGGCGGTGGACAAGCGGTGACTCGCCACGCCTGTGGGCAACCCGGCCTTTCGTCCACAGCTCCCGAACATCTCCTCCGCAGGCGGCACGCCGCTTTTCCTTGTCTTGGTCAACAATTCAAGCTGTTGTTGTAAATAGAATAAAACGGCTTATCCACGGAAAGTATCCACACCAATAGTCACTACAACAACAGAACTTCTCTTTCTTATTCTATGTATTTGTCTAATGGGGTCTCGGGATGACGCCGGCTCGGACTTCCGGGTGTGGAAAACCCTGACGATTACCCACAGGAGGGTTATACTGGCTGGCTGATTTCATACCCCCGATTCGCAATATCGGCGCGGGCGCGCCGAACGAGGTGAACCTTGGAGTACCCCGACCGCTTCGACGTCATCGTCATCGGTGGCGGTCATGCGGGGACCGAAGCCGCCCTGGCCTCGGCCCGCATGGGCTGCCGGACCCTGCTGCTCAGCCACAACATCGAGACCCTGGGACAGATGTCCTGCAATCCCGCCATCGGCGGGATCGGCAAGAGCCATCTGGTCAAGGAGATCGATGCCCTCGGCGGGGCCATGGGCCTGGCCACCGACCTGGGTGGCATCCAGTTCCGGGTGCTCAACGCCCGCAAGGGGCCTGCGGTGCGCGCGACCCGCGCCCAGGCCGATCGGGTCCGCTACAAGGCGGCGATCCGCGGCATGCTGGAGAACCAGCCCAACCTGACGCTCTTCCAGCAGGCCGCGGGCGACCTGATCGTCGACGGCGACACGGTACGCGGCGTGGTCACCGAGACCGGGGTGCGCTTCCTCGGCGAGAGCGTGGTGTTGTGCACAGGTACCTTCCTCGGCGGGGTTATCCACATCGGCCTCGATCACAGTCGCGGCGGCCGGGCCGGCGACCCGCCCTCCAATGCGCTGGCCGAGCGACTGCGGGCCCTGCCGTTCCGGGTCGATCGCCTGAAGACCGGCACGCCGCCGCGACTGGACGCCAAGAGCGTGGATTTCTCGGTGCTCGAGGAGCAGCCCGGCGACAGCCCCACCCCGGTGATGTCCTACCTCGGCAACCGCGACATGCACCCGCGCCAGGTCAGCTGCCACATCGCCCACACCAACGAGCGCAGCCACGAGATCATCCACGCCAACCTGGATCGCTCGCCGATGTTCTCGGGCACCATCGAAGGCGTGGGGCCGCGCTATTGCCCGTCGATCGAGGACAAGGTGCACCGCTTCGCCGACAAGGCCAGCCACCAGATCTTCATCGAACCCGAGGGACTGGACACCCACGAGCTCTATCCCAATGGCATCTCCACCTCGCTGCCCTTCGACGTCCAGCTGCGGGTGGTACGCTCGATCCGCGGACTGGAAAACGCCCATATCACCCGGCCCGGCTATGCCATCGAGTACGATTTCTTCGATCCGCGGGACCTGAAGCACTCCCTGGAGACGAAATTCATCCACAACCTGTATTTCGCCGGACAGATCAACGGCACCACCGGGTACGAGGAGGCCGGTGCCCAGGGGCTGCTGGCCGGGCTCAACGCGGCACGCCGTGCCCGGGGCCTGGACGCCTGGTGGCCGCGGCGCGACGAGGCCTACCTGGGCGTGCTGGTGGACGACCTGATCACCCTGGGCACCAGGGAGCCCTACCGGATGTTCACCTCCCGGGCGGAATATCGCCTGCTGCTGCGCGAGGACAACGCCGACCTGCGCCTGACCGAGGCCGGTCGCGAGCTCGGCCTGGTGGACGAGGCGCGCTGGTGCGACTTCAGCACCAAGCGCGAGGCCATCGAGCGCGAGAGCGCCCGCCTCAAGGCCAGCTGGGTGCAGCCCGGCAGCGAGGCCGCGGCGCGGGTCGCCGCCAAGACCGGCAAGCCGCTGCCCCGCGAGTACAGCCTGATGGACCTGCTCAAGCGCCCGGAGCTCGGCTACGCCGACGTGGCGGACCTGCGCGGCGAGCCGGTGACGGACGAGCGGGTCGCCGAGCAGGTGCAGATCCAGGCCAAGTACCAGGGCTACATCGACCGGCAGCAGGACGAGATCGACAAGCTCAAGCGTCACGAGGCCACGCGACTGCCCGAGGACCTGGACTATGCCCGGGTCGAGGGGCTGTCCCACGAGATCCGCCAGAAGCTCACCGAGGCCCGGCCGGAGACCCTGGCCCAGGCCTCGCGGATCTCCGGCGTCACCCCGGCGGCCGTCTCGATCCTGCTGATCCACCTCAAGAAGCGTCGCCTGCTCGATGACAGCCGGGTGGCCAACGGATGACGATCGACGACCCGCGACTCGAGCACCGCCTGGAAGGCGGGCTGGACGAACTCGGCCTGCGCGTGGACCAGCCCCGCCGCGACCGGCTGCTGGCCCTGGTGGGGCTGTTGCACAAGTGGAATCGCGCCTATAACCTCACCGCGGTACGCGATCCCGAGGAGATGGTCACCAAGCACCTCCTCGACAGCGCCGCCGTGCTGCCCTTCGTCAGCGGGCCGACGGTCCTCGATGTCGGTGCCGGCCCCGGCCTGCCGGGCCTGGTGCTGGCGATCCTGGCCCCCGAGCTGCGCGTGACGCTGCTCGACAGCAATGGCAAGAAGGTCCGCTTCCAGCGCCAGGCGGTGATGGAGCTGGGGCTGACTAACGTCACCCCGGTGCAGGCTCGGGTCGAGGCTTTCGCGCCGCCCGCGGGAGGCTTCGACCAGGTGATCTCCCGGGCCTTCGCCAGCCTCCAGGACTTCGTGGCGTTGAGCGAATCGTTGCCGAGCGTGGACGGGCAATGGCTGGCCATGAAGGGGCCTGCCGTGGAAGATGAACTGGGCGGGTTACCCGACGACGTGGTGCCGGTCGCCTGCCACGAGCTCGCGGTGCCCTTCGAGGCCGGCAGCCGCCGGCTCGTGATCCTCGAGCGCACTCATACCATCCAGGGCCGCCCCTGAGGCGTCCGTCACTCGCAAGGAAGTCGCCGTGACCAAGATCATCGCCTTGACCAACCAGAAGGGGGGCGTGGGCAAGACCACCACCGCCGTCAACCTGGCCGCCAGCCTGGCGGCGCTGGACCGTCGCGTGCTGCTGGTCGACCTGGATCCCCAGGGCCATGCCACCATGGGCAGCGGCGTCGACAAGCACGAGCTGGATGGCAGCGTGCTCGACGTGGTGCTCGGCGAGCGCCGCTCCAGCGAGGTCATCCTCGACTGCGCCGAGGCGGGCTATGCCCTGCTGCCCGGCAACGGCGACCTGACCGCCGCCGAGGTGGAGCTGCTGGATCGTGACGAGGGGCGCGAGCAGAGCCTGGTCAAGGCCCTGTCCGAGGTGGCCGATGAGTATGACGTGGTGCTGATCGACTGCCCGCCGTCGCTCAACATGCTGACCGTCAACGGATTGACCGCGGCGGACGGCGTGCTGATCCCCCTGCAGTGCGAGTTCTATGCCCTGGAGGGGCTCTCGGCGCTGCTCGACACCGTGGAGCAGATCAAGGACAGCGTGAACCCGCGCCTCGAGATGTTCGGCATCCTGCGCACCATGTTCGATTCCCGCAACAGCCTGACCCGGGATGTCAGCAAGCAGCTGCGCGACTACTTCGGCGATGCCCTGCTCAAGACCACCATCCCGCGCAACGTGCGGGTCGCCGAGGCCCCCAGCCACGGCCTGCCGGTGACCAAGTACGCCCGCTTCTCGCGGGGTAGCCAGGCCCACCGGGTACTGGCCAAGGAACTGATCCGCCGACTGTCGCTGTAACCCGAGCACCTATTCCGCTCTTAGTGATGAGGGATTGTCGATGACGCGTAAACGCGCCCTGGGACGCGGCCTGGATGCCCTGATCGGCGCCAACGCCCGTCGCCGCGAAAGCCTGGACCTGCCCGAGCTCGACGCCACGCTGCAGGACGGCGAGCTGAACGGCGCGGACCCCGAGGTCGCCGGCGTCGAGGAACGCCTCGAGCGCCTGCCGCTGGGCCAGCTGTCCCGCGGCAAGTACCAGCCCCGTCGGGACATCCAGCCCGAGGCCCTCGAGGAACTGGCCGACTCGATTCGCGCCCAGGGGGTCATGCAGCCCATCGTGGTACGGCCGACCGGGGAGCAGCGCTACGAGATCATCGCCGGCGAGCGGCGCTGGCGGGCCGCCCAGCTGGCCGAGCTCGACGTCATCCCCGCGGTGGTGCGCGAGGTCAGCGACGAGGTCGCCCTGGCGCTCGCCCTGATCGAGAACATCCAGCGCGAGAACCTCAATCCCATCGAGGAGGCCATGGCGCTGAAGCGGCTGCTCGACGAGTTCGAGCTGACCCAGCAGCAGGCCGCCGATGCCGTGGGCCGTTCCCGGGCCCAGGTCGCCAACCTGCTGCGCCTGCTGGCCCTCGATCCCGAGGTGCAGACCCTGCTCGAGCGCGGCGACCTGGACATGGGCCATGCCCGGGCCCTGTTGGCGCTGTCCGGGGCCAAGCAGCGCAAGGCCGCCCACGAGGTGGTCAACAAGGATCTCACCGTGCGGGCCACCGAGGCGCTGGTGAAGCAGCTGAGCAGCGGGGAGGCGAAGAAGGCCGAGACCCCGTCGCCGAGCCCGGACGTGGCTCGCCTGGAGACACGCCTGGCCGACCTGCTCGGTGCCCCGGTGAAGATCCAGCATGGCCGCGGCGGCAAGGGGCGCGTGACCATTCGCTACGCCAGCCTCGACGAGCTGGACGGCATCCTCGAACACATCCGCTGAGCGAACCGCTCGAGCGACGCGAAAGCGATTAGCGGGCTAAACAACATCGCGGATCTTTTCTCGACTTTTAGTCGTAAGCTGGCGCGATATCGCGCGAAATCGGCCCGTGATCGGTTGAAGCCTTGAAGGGGCTTCCCTATAATCGCGCCGGACCCGCCGTTGGTTGAGACGGCGGGTCTCGAGACAGGCGGGACGCCAAGCATCGGCAGAGTTCACGGAGACCCCATGGCAGCCAGCATCAAGCGTCCCAGCGTCCGACGACTGCTCCTGGTGCAACTCGCCGTGGTCTGTCTCGCGACGGCGCTCGGCGCGGCCTCCGGCGGTGGCCCCGTCGCCCTGTCGGCGCTGCTGGGGGGGATGGTGGCCTTCCTGCCCAATGCCTATTTCGCCTGGCGAGTCTTCCGCTATCAGGGGGCTCGGTATTCCAGGAAAATCGTCAACGGCTTCTATCGCGCGGAAGCCGGGAAGTTCGGTTTGACGGCGGCTCTGTTCACCCTGGTGTTCGTCACAGTGCCCCCCTCAAACCCCGCTTTCTTCTTTGGCGCTTACGTGGTGACGCTGTTCGTCCACTGGCTGGGTCCCTGGCTCCTTGGGCGACCGTCACACACCTGAAATCGAGGCAGATCATGGCAGGCAACAACCCGACTCCGACGGAGTACATCAAGCACCACCTGCAGAACCTGACCTTCGGGAATCATCCGGAGCACGGCTGGAGCATCGCCCATTCGGCCGACGAGGCCGCCGAGATGGGCTTCTGGGCCATCCACCTCGACACCCTGGGCTGGTCGATCGGTCTCGGCCTGGTGTTCATGCTGCTGTTCCGCCAGGTGGCCCAGCGCGCCACCACCGGCATTCCCGGTGGCGTGCAGAACTTCGTCGAGCTGATGGTCGAGTTCGTCGACAACTCGGTCAAGGACACCTTCCACGGCAAGAGCAAGCTGATCGCGCCGCTATCGCTGACGATCTTCTGCTGGGTGTTCCTGATGAACCTCATGGACCTGGTGCCGGTGGACGTCCTGCCCATGCTGGCGCAGAAGGTCGGCGCCATGTTCGGGGCCGACCCCGCCCACGTCTACTTCAAGGTCGTGCCGACCACCGACGTCAACGCCACCCTCGGCATGTCGCTGTCGGTCTTCGCCCTGATCATCTTCTATACCATCCGCGAGAAGGGCTTCTCGGGCTTCATCGGTGAGCTGACCCTGCACCCGTTCAATTCGCCGAACAAGCTGGTCCAGGCGCTGTTCGTGCCGGTCAACTTCCTGCTCGAGACCGTGACCCTGATCGCCAAGCCGATCTCGCTCGGTCTGCGTCTGTTCGGCAACCTCTACGCCGGCGAGCTGATCTTCATCCTGATCGCCATGATCGGGCTGTGGCAGCTGCCGCTGCATTTCCCCTGGGCGGTGTTCCACATCCTGGTCATCACCCTGCAGGCCTTCATCTTCATGATGCTGACCATCGTCTATCTCGCCATGGCGGTGGAAAAGCACTGACCGCTCAACCCTTAACCCACTCACCCTTAACCATTAACCACTAAACGAAAACTGGAGAGACCACCATGGAAGCACAAGTTCTGGGTATGACCGCCATCGCCGTGTCCCTGCTGATCGGCCTGGGTGCACTGGGCACCGCCATCGGCTTCGGTCTGCTGGGCGGCAAGTTCCTGGAAGGCGCCGCGCGTCAGCCGGAAATGATCCCGATGCTGCAGGTCAAGATGTTCATCGTCGCCGGCCTGCTGGACGCCGTGACCATGATCGGTGTGGGTATCGCGCTGTTCTTCACCTTCGCCAACCCGTTTGTCGGTTAAACCGCGACGGTCGCAAGACCCGTCGTGACGTTAACCCCAAACCTGTGACGCGAGAGGTGCTGGCGTGAACCTGAACCTAACCCTGATCGGCCAGGCTATCGCCTTTGCGTTCTTCGTCTGGTTCTGCATGAGGTTTGTCTGGCCGCCGGTCATGCAAGCCCTGCAGGAACGTCAGAAGAAGATCGCCGATGGCCTGGATGCTGCGAGCCGTGCTTCACGCGATCTCGAACTGGCCGAAGAGCAGGCCAACGAGACGCTGCGCGAGAGCAAGGAGCAGGCGGCCGAAATCCTGGAGCAGGCCCACAAGCGGTCCAACCAGATGATCGACGAGGCGCGTGAGCAGGCCCGCCAGGAAGGCGAGCGCATGATCACGCAGGCCAAGTCCGAGATTGAGCAGGAAATCAACCGCGCGAAGGATGAACTGCGCAGCCAGGTGTCGCGGCTCGCCGTCGTGGCCGCGGAGCGCATCCTGGAGTCCGCCATCGACGAGAAGCAGCACGGCAAGCTCGTTGACAAACTCGCCGAAGAGCTCTGAGGAGGTGACCCATGGCGGAACTGTCAACCGTCGCTCGCCCCTACGCCAAGGCGGCCTTCGAACACGCCGTTGAGAACAAGGCGCTCACCGACTGGTCCGGCATGCTCGCCACCGTGGCGCAGGTCGTCGCCGACGACGACATGCGCCGCCGGGTGCTGAGCAATCCGCGCCTGACCAGCGCGCAGAAGGCGGATGCCCTCGTCGACATCTGCGGCGACGCCGTCGATGACGGCGTCCGCAACTTCCTGCGCCTGATCGGCCAGAAGGGGCGCCTGGCGGCCCTGCCTGCCATCGCCGAGCAATTCGAACTGCTCAAGGCCCAGCAGGAGAAGCGCATGGACGTGAACATCGTCTCCGCCTTCCCGCTGGACGACGGGCAGCAGGACAAGCTGGCGAGCGCGCTGGCCAAGCGTCTGAACCGCGAAATCTCCATTACCACTCAGGTGGATTCCACCCTCCTGGGGGGCGTCATCCTGCGCGCCGGCGACACCGTCATCGACGGGTCGGTCCGCGGTCGACTGAACCGCCTCCACGAGGCCCTTTCCGCCTGAGTCTGAGGGACATGGCATGCAGCAACTGAATCCTTCCGAGATCAGCGACATCATCAAGCAGCGTATCGAGAAGCTGGATGTCGCATCCGAAGCCCGTAACCAGGGCACCATCGTCAGCGTGTCTGACGGTATCGTGCAGATCCACGGCCTCGCCGACGCGATGTTCGGCGAGATGATCGAGTTCCCCGGCGGCATCTTCGGCATGACGCTCAACCTCGAGCGCGACAACGTCGGCGCCGTGGTGCTGGGCGACTACCTGCAGCTCGAAGAGGGCATGACCGCCCAGTGCACCGGCCGCATCCTCGAAGTGCCGGTGGGCCCCGAGCTGCGCGGCCGCGTGGTCGACGCCCTGGGCAACCCCATCGACGGCAAGGGCGACATCAACGCCAAGATGACCGATGCGGTGGAGAAGGTCGCCCCCGGCGTCATCACCCGCCAGTCCGTCGACCAGCCGATCCAGACCGGCTTCAAGTCCATCGACGCCATGGTGCCGATCGGCCGCGGCCAGCGTGAGCTGATCATCGGCGACCGCCAGATCGGCAAGTCCGCCATCGCCATCGACGCGATCATCAACCAGAAGGGCAAGGACGTCACCTGCGTCTACGTGGCCATCGGCCAGAAGCAGTCGACGATTGCCAACGTGGTGCGCAAGCTCGAAGAGCACGGCGCCATGGAACACACCATCGTGGTCGCCGCCGGCGCCGCCGACCCGGCCCCGATGCAGTTCCTCGCCGCCTACTCCGGCTGCACCATGGGCGAGTACTTCCGCGACCGCGGCGAAGACGCCCTGATCGTCTACGACGACCTGTCCAAGCAGGCCGTGGCCTATCGTCAGGTCTCCCTGCTGCTGCGTCGTCCGCCGGGCCGCGAGGCCTTCCCGGGTGACGTCTTCTACCTCCACTCCCGCCTGCTCGAGCGTGCCGCTCGCGTGAACGCCGACTACGTCGAGAAGTTCACCAATGGCGAGGTGAAGGGCAAGACCGGCTCGCTGACCGCACTGCCGATCATCGAGACCCAGGGCGGCGACGTCTCCGCCTTCGTGCCGACCAACGTGATCTCCATCACCGACGGCCAGATCTTCCTCGAGACCGACCTGTTCAACTCGGGCATCCGTCCGGCCATCAACGCCGGCCTCTCGGTGTCCCGTGTCGGTGGTTCGGCCCAGACCAAGGTCATCAAGAAGCTCGGCGGCAGCGTGCGCCTGGCCCTGGCCCAGTACCGCGAACTGGCGGCCTTCGCCCAGTTCGCCTCCGACCTGGACGAGGCCACCCGCAAGCAGCTCGAGCACGGTCAGCGCGTCACCGAGCTGATGAAGCAGCACCAGTACTCGCCGATGTCCGTGGCCGAGATGGCCGTCTCCCTGTATGCCGCCAACGAGGGCTACCTGGAGGACGTCGACGTCAAGAAGGTGCTGGACTTCGAGCGTGCCCTGCAGGACTTCATGAAGTCCGAGTACGCCGAACTGCTCGACAAGGTCAACCAGACCGGCGACTACAGCGACGAGATCAAGAATGGCCTGAAGGAAGGTCTCGACAAGTTCAAGGCGACTCAGAGCTGGTAATCCCGTCGGCCCGTTTCCGCCAGGGGGCGGGCCCTGGAGCTTTCTGAGGCCACGAACAAAGGTAGATCGCTATGGCAGCTGCAAAAGAGATACGCACCCAGATCGGCAGCATCAAGAACACGCAGAAGATCACCAGTGCCATGGAGATGGTCGCTGCGTCGAAGATGCGCAAGGCGCAGGACCGGATGAAGGCCAGCCAGCCCTACGCCAAGCAGATCCGCAACGTCGTGGGCCACATCGCCGATGCCAACCCGGAGTACAAGCATCCGTGGATGGAGGAACGCGAGGTCAAGCGGGTCGGCTACATCGTGGTATCCAGTGACCGCGGCCTGTGTGGCGGCTTGAACGTCAACCTGTTCAAGTCCGTCGTCCGGGAGGCCAAGGCCTGGCGCGACAGCGGCGCGGAACTCGACTTCTGCGCGCTGGGCAGCAAGGCCACCACCTTCTTCCGCAAGTACGGCGGCAGCCTGGTCGCGGCCAAGAGTGGCCTGGGCGAGGCCCCGTCGCAGGACGACCTGATCGGCAGCGTGAAGGTGATGCTGGATGCGTACGACGAGGGCAAGCTGGACCGCCTCTACGTGGTGTTCAACGAGTTCGTCAACACCATGACCCAGAAGCCGGTGGTCCGTCAGCTGCTGCCCCTGTCTCCCGAGATGGGCAACGATGCGCCGATCGAAGAACACAAGCGTCCCGGTAGCTGGGACTACCTGTATGAGCCGGATGCCAAGGAGCTATTGGATAGCCTGCTCGTGCGTTTCGTCGAGGCGCAGGTCTATCAGGCGGTGGTCGAGAACGTGGCCTGCGAGCAGGCCGCGCGCATGATCGCGATGAAGAGTGCCACCGACAACGCCGGCAATCTGATCGACGACCTGGAGCTGGTGTACAACAAGGCCCGTCAGGCGGCCATCACCCAGGAAATCTCCGAGATCGTCGGTGGCGCCGCCGCCGTATAGCCCGGGGGAGGGCGTGACCCTCCCGGCAAGCAGGTTTCATTTGCAGGTATTTGAGAGGAACCAAGATGAGCGGACGTATCGTACAAATCATCGGCGCGGTGATTGACGTAGAGTTTCCGCGGGACGATGTTCCCAAGGTCTACGACGCGCTGAAGGTCTCCGACAAGGAGACCGTTCTCGAGGTCCAGCAGCAGCTGGGCGACGGCGTGGTGCGCACCATCGCCATGGGCTCCACCGAGGGCCTCAAGCGCGGCATGGACGTCGCCAACACCGGCGCGGCCATCTCCGTGCCGGTGGGCAAGGCGACCCTGGGCCGCATCATGAACGTGCTGGGCGAGCCCATCGACGAGGCGGGCGAGATCGGCGAAGAAGAGCGCATGCCGATCCACCGCAAGGCACCGGGCTATGCCGACCAGGCGGCCACCAGCGAGCTGCTGGAGACCGGCATCAAGGTCATCGACCTGGTCTGCCCCTTCGCCAAGGGCGGCAAGGTCGGCCTGTTCGGCGGTGCCGGTGTCGGCAAGACCGTCAACATGATGGAGCTGATCCGCAACATCGCCACCGAGCACAGCGGCTACTCCGTGTTCGCCGGTGTCGGCGAGCGGACCCGTGAGGGCAACGACTTCTACCACGAGATGGAGGAGTCCAACGTTCTCGACAAGGTGTCGCTGGTCTACGGCCAGATGAACGAGCCCCCCGGCAACCGCCTGCGCGTGGCCCTGACCGGCCTGACCATCGCCGAGAAGTTCCGCGATGAAGGCCGCGATGTGCTGCTGTTCGTCGACAACATCTACCGCTACACCCTGGCCGGTACCGAGGTCTCGGCGCTGCTGGGCCGCATGCCTTCCGCGGTGGGCTATCAGCCGACCCTGGCCGAGGAGATGGGCGTCCTGCAGGAGCGCATCACCTCCACCAAGACCGGCTCCATCACCTCCGTGCAGGCGGTGTACGTGCCCGCGGACGACCTGACCGACCCGTCCCCGGCGACCACCTTCTCGCACCTGGACGCCACCGTGGTACTGGCGCGCTCCATCGCCGAGCTGGGCATCTACCCGGCCATCGACCCGCTGGACTCCACCTCGCGTCAGCTGGATCCGCTGGTCGTCGGCGACGAGCACTACAACACCGCCCGCGGTGTGCAGGGCGTGCTGCAGCGCTACAAGGAGCTCAAGGACATCATCGCCATCCTGGGCATGGACGAGCTGTCCGACGACGACAAGCTGGCCGTCTCCCGGGCGCGCAAGATCCAGCGCTTCCTGTCGCAGCCGTTCTTCGTCGCCGAGGTCTTCACCGGCTCTCCCGGCAAGTACGTGTCGCTGAAGGAGACCATCCGTGGTTTCCAGGGCATCCTCGACGGCGAGTTCGACGAGCTGCCGGAGCAGGCCTTCTACATGGTCGGCACCATCGACGAGGCCGTCGAGAAAGCCAGCCAGATGAAGTAATCCCTCCACCTGGGAGACGTCATCATGACGAAAAGCTTCAATTGCGAGATCGTCAGCGCCGAGGCGTCGATCTTCTCCGGTACCGCCGAGCAGGTCGTGGCGACCGGGCGCATGGGGGATCTCGGGATCCTGGCCGGTCACACGCCGCTGCTCACCGAGCTGGCCCCCGGTCCGGTCCGCATCGTCCTGGGGGGAGGTGACGAGGATCACTTCTACGTCTCGGGCGGCTTCCTCGAGGTGCAGCCCGACGTGGTCACCGTGCTGGCCGATACGGCCGTGCGCGCCGATGACCTCGACGAGGCCGCCGCCGAGGAGGCTCGCCAGCAGGCGCTCAAGGCGATGGACGAGAAGTCCGCGGAGATGGACTACACCCGTGCCGCGGCCGAGCTGGCCGAGGCCATGGCCCAGCTGCGCACCATCCAGCAGCTGCGCCGCAAGGTGGGCCGGAGCTGATCCAGGGCTCCTGCCATGTTTGACGATCGCGCCCCCCGGACTCGTGTCGGGGGGCGCTTTCGTTGCCGTTGCCTGCCCGTCCGGGCATCGCAAGGACGCGTCCGATGCCACTCGATGATGCCCTGATCCCGCACAAGACCGCCCTGCTGGCCGCCCTGGAGGCGGACGACCGCGCGCGTCTCGATGCCCAGTTGCCCGAGCTGCGCTCCGCCGATATCGCCGAGATCCTTCAGGAGCTGCTGGAGGACGACGATGTGCTGCGCGGGCGCGCCCTGCTGGATTGCCTGCCCCTGGAGCGGCGGGCCAGCGTGGTCGGCCACCTTCATGCCGAGGAGCAGCTCGTCATCGCCGAGGCGATGGGTGATGACGTCTTGCTGGCGGTACTGGAGGAGATGGGCGCCGACGAGCGTACCGACCTGTTCAAGGTGCTCGGCGAGGACCGTCGCGAGGCCCTGCTGCGGCGCATGGCACGCCAGGAACGCGAGGACCTCAAGCGCCTGGCCAGCTACGAGGAGGGCACCGCTGGGGCGCTGATGACCTCCGACTATGTGGCGATCCCCGCCGGCATGACGGTGTCCCGGGCGATGATGCGGGTGCGCCAGACGGCGCCGGATGCCGAGACCGTCTACCAGCTGTACGTGATCGATCCCGAGGGCCGGCTGGCGGGGACCATGTCGCTGCGCCAGCTGATGGTGGCGCGGCCCGGGGCCCGGGTCGACGAGCTGATGATCCGCGACGTCATTCATACCACGGTGGACACCTCCCAGGAGGAGGTGGCGCGGATCGTCGCCCGCTATGACCTGCTGGCCGTGCCGGTGGTCGACGAGGCCAGGCGCCTGGTCGGCATCGTCACCCACGACGATGCCATGGACGTGGTGGAGTCCGAGGCCACCGAGGATATCCACAAGGGGATGTCCATCGGCCAGCTGGAGGATGGCGTCGGGCGGGTACCGCTGGCCAGCCTGTACCGCAAGCGGGTCACCTGGCTGGTACTGCTGGTGTTCGGCAATCTGTTCTCCGGCGCCGGCATCGCCTACTTCGAGGACACCATCGCCGCCCAGGTGGCGCTGGTGTTCTTCCTGCCGCTGCTGATCGGCAGCGGCGGCAATGCCGGTGCCCAGGCCGCCACCCTGATGGTGCGCGGCATGGCCACCGGCGACGTCGGCGTCAAGGACTGGGGCAAGCTGCTGGGGCGCGAGCTGCTGGTGGCCGGCTCGCTGGGCCTGACCATGGCCCTGGCCGTGGCGCCGATCGGGGTGATCCGTGCCGGCGAGGCGGTGGCCCTGGTGGTGGCGGTGAGCATGATTGCCATCGTGCTGTTCGGCAGCCTGCTCGGCATGTGCCTGCCCTTCGTGCTCGACCGCCTGGGCTGGGACCCGGCCACCGCCTCGGCGCCGCTGGTGACCACCCTGATCGACGCCTCGGGCGTACTGATCTACTTCAGTCTCGCCACCCTGATCCTGTCCGCCGGCTAGAGGGATATCGCCGGCAACGGTGCTCGGGGCCGCCCCGTCGACGGGGTTCTCGGCGATCCTTCGAGTCGTCCCCGGCACCGCTCAGCGGTGCCCATGGTGATGGCCATCGTCCGTCGTCAGCGGGCGGACAGCGGGGCCCCGAGCGTGTATTCTTGCTTCGCCCGAAAGCCGTTTCCCAGCGTCACACAGGATACTTCCATGGATTGGTTACAGATTGTCCTGCTCTCCCTGATCCAGGGACTCACCGAGTTCCTGCCGATTTCCAGTTCCGCCCATCTGATCCTGCTGCCGGTATTGACCGACTGGTCCGACCAGGGCCTGGCCTTCGACGTGGCCCTGCACCTGGGCAGCCTCGCCGCGGTGGTGCTGTACTTCCGCCACGAACTGGTCACCATGGTCGGCAGTTGGGGGCGCAGTGTGGCGGGACGCGGCACCGACGAGGATGCCCGCCTGGCCTGGTGGGTGATCCTGGCGACCGTGCCGGTGGGCCTGGTCGGGCTCGCCTTCAAGGACAGCATCGAGGTGGTGATGCGCTCGCCGCTGGTGCTCGCCGGCGGGCTGATCGTCTTCGGCCTGCTGCTCGGCTTCGCCGACTGGCGGCATCGCGGGGCGCGCAACGAGTATCGCATGCACTGGCGCGATGCCCTGTGGATCGGTCTGGCCCAGGCCATGGCGCTGATCCCCGGGACCTCGCGGTCGGGCATCACCATGACCGCGGCGCTGCTGCTGGGCCTGAACCGCGAGGCCGCGGCGCGTTTCTCCTTCCTGCTGTCGATCCCGGTGATCGTGCTGGCCGGCGGGCTCGAGGCGCTGAGCCTCGCCGAATCGCCGGTCCCGATCGCCTGGCTCGACCTGGCGGCGGGCACGCTGCTGTCCGGCATCAGCGCCTATCTGTGCATCCACTTCTTCCTGGTGTTCATCAAGCGGATCGGCATGCAGCCCTTCGTGGTCTATCGACTCATCCTCGGGGGCGCCCTGATCTGGCTGTTCGGCTGAGAGCACATTCATCGAGCCAGGCTCGGGGGAGATGAGCTTTCCCGGCGGCAAGCTTGGCGAGGGCGCTGTAAACCCATCCATGGGCGCTACTTTTGCCCTGCGGCGCTCAAGCCTCCTGCGCCGCTTGCAGGGCCTGGGTTGGCCGTCCGTGGCCAACCCGCTCGGCGGGAAGAACATCCACTGGATGTTCTTCACTTTCCGCCTCGCCCATGGTCAAAAGACCCTCGCTTCGCCTTGTCCCCGGCGCTCATCCTGCCCACTGGCCAGTCATGAGCGTTACCCGGAGTCCCGTCATGTCACTCTCTTCCCATCGCCACGCCTTCCTGACGCTGCTGCTGGCCGTGCTGCTGGCCGGCTGCTCGGAGCGGACGCTGGAGACGCCGGTCACCCTCGAGGGTGATATCTTCGCCACCTTCTACCAGGTGACCATCGCCGAGCCGATCACCGCCGAGCGTCGCGATGCCCTCGAGGCCGGCATCCTCGCCGAGCTCGAGGCGGTGGACGCCTCGATGTCCACCTACCGCGACGATGCCGAGCTGGTGGCCTTCAACCAGGCGCCGGTGGGCGAGTGGCAGACACTCTCCGCGCCGCTGATCGAGGTGCTGTCGCTCGCCCATCGGGTCGGCGAGGCCAGCGGCGGCGCCTTCGATGTCACCGTGGGCGGGCTGGTCAACCTGTGGAGCTTCGGCCCCGAGGCGCGGCCCCGGGAGGTGCCGCAAGACACGCTGATCGCCGAGCGGCTCGCCGAGGTCGGCATGGATACCCTGGAGGTCGATGCGGACCAGCGGCGCGCACGCCGCCTGAAGGATGTCTTCGTCGACCTCTCCGGGGTGGCCAAGGGACATGCCACCGACCGGGTGGCGGACTATCTGGCGGCGCAGGGCATCGACAACTACCTGGTCAACATCGGCGGCGAACTCGAGGTGGCCGGCCACCGCGACGGCGAGGCCGAACCCTGGCGCATCGGCGTCGAGATTCCCCGCGACGGCCGGCCCCAGGCCAAGCACGTGCTGCCGCTGGAGGCCGCCTCGGTGGCCACCTCCGGCGACTACCGCCATTACTTCGAGGCAGACGGGCGTCGCTACTCGCATACCATCGATCCGCGCACCGGCCGCCCGATCCAGCATCGCCTGGCCTCGGTGACGGTGGTGGATGCCTGCAACGCCCGGGCCGACGCCTGGGCCACCGCCATGTCGGTGCTCGGCGAGGACGAGGGCCTGGCCGTGGCCCGGGAGCACGGCCTGGCCGTGCTGGTGCTGGTGCGCAACGCGGCCGGCGACGGCTGGGAGAGCCTGGCCAGCCCGGCCTTCGCGGCGCGCTTCGGCCGCGACAGGCTCGCGGAGCTGGGCATCGAGGTGGCCGACGGGGCGGCCGGCGACGTGGCAGCCGAGGGCCCGGAAGCACTAGAATGATGCGATTCAACGAGTGATCGACAAGGAGTCAGGATGAGCCTCGACGTGGTGATACTGGCGGCCGGGCAGGGCACCCGGATGCGTTCGACCCTGCCCAAGGTGCTGCACCGGCTGGCGGGCAAGCCCATGGTGCGTCACGTGATCGATACGGCCCGGGGGCTGGAGGCCGAGCGGACCCATGTGGTGGTCGGCCATGGCGCCGAGCACGTGCGCGAGGCCCTGGCCGACTGTCGCCTGCGCTTCGCCCTGCAGGCCGAGCAGAAGGGCACCGGTCACGCCGTGGCCCAGACCCTCGATGCCCTCGGCGACGGCAAGGTGCTGGTGCTCTACGGCGATGTGCCGCTGACCCGCCGCGAGACCCTGCGCGAGCTGATCCAGGCCGTCGACGAACAGCACCTGGGCCTGCTCACCGTGACCCTCGAGGAACCCAACGGCTACGGGCGCATCCTGCGCAACGCGGCCGGCGAGGCGGTGGCCATCGTCGAGCACAAGGATGCCTCCGAGGCCGAGCGGACGATCCGCGAATGCAACACCGGCATCATGGCCATGACCGCCGCCCAGCTGCGTCGCTGGTTGCCCCGGCTGTCCGCCGACAATGCCCAGGGCGAGTACTACCTCACCGATATCATCGCCATGGCCGCCGCCGAGGGCGTGAAGATCGCCACCGCCCAGCCGGCGCGTCCCCTGGAGGTCGAGGGCGTCAACAACCGCGCCCAGATGGCCCGTCTCGAGCGCGCCCACCAGGCGGACATCGCCGAGGCGCTGATGGCGCAAGGCGTGGCCCTGCCGGACCCCTCGCGACTGGATGTGCGGGGCACCCTGACCTGCGGGCACGACGTCGAGATCGATGTCGGCTGCGTGTTCGAGGGCGAGGTGGAACTCGGCGAGGGGGTGCGCATCGGGCCGCATTGCGTGATTCGCGACAGCCACATCGGTGCCGAGACCGTGGTCGAACCGCACAGCGTCATCGAGGGCGCCGTGGCCGCCGGCCATAACCGCATCGGGCCCTTCGCCCGGCTGCGCCCCGGCTCGCGGCTGGCGGTGGGGGCGCGGGTCGGCAACTTCGTCGAGACCAAGAACGCCGAGGTCGGCGAGGGCAGCAAGATCAACCACCTGAGCTATGTGGGCGATGCCCGGCTGGGGCGCGACGTCAACGTCGGTGCCGGCACCATCACCTGCAACTACGACGGCGCCAACAAGCACCACACCGAGATCGGCGACGGCGCCTTCATCGGCTCCAACACCGCCCTGGTGGCCCCGGTCAGCGTCGGCAAGGGCGCCACCGTGGGGGCCGGCTCGACCCTGAGCCGCGACGTGGCCGACAACGCCCTGGCGGTGAGCCGGGCGCGGCTGGTGACCAAGGACGAGTGGCAGCGACCGGTCAAGCACAAGGACTACTGAGGAGAACGGCATGTGTGGAATCGTCGGCGCTGTCGCCCAGCGCAACGTCCAGGGCATCCTGCTCGAGGGCCTCAAGCGCCTGGAATACCGCGGCTATGACTCGGCGGGCATGGCCATCCGGGCCGGCGACGGTCGGTTGCAGCGCTGCCGCGCGCTGGGCAAGGTGGCGGCCCTCGAGGACAGGCTCGCCGCCGCCCCCCTGGCCGGCCACAGCGGCATCGCCCACACCCGCTGGGCGACCCACGGCCGGCCCAGCGAGGCCAATGCCCACCCCCACCAGTCCGGGGAGCGCCTGGCGGTGGTGCACAACGGCATCATCGAGAACCACGAGGCTCTGCGCGACGAGCTCGAGGCCGACGGCTACACCTTCGCCTCCGAGACCGATACCGAGGTGGTGGCGCACCTGCTCGAGCGCGAGGCGCGTCAGGGCGACCTGCTCGGCGCGGTGCAGCGCGTGCTGGCGCGTCTCGACGGGGCCTATGCCCTGGGCGTGATCCATGCCGACGAGCCGGACGTGGTGATCGGGGCGCGCAAGGGCAGCCCGCTGGTGGTGGGCGTGGGGATCGAGGAGGCCTTCCTGGCCTCCGACCCGCTGGCCTTGCTGCGCGTCACCGACCGCTTCATCTACCTGGAGGAGGGTGACGTGGTGCGCCTCGCCGCCGGCGGAGCGATCACCATCCTCGATGCCGCGGGGACCCCGGTGACCCGGGAGATCCAGACCTTCGAGCACGGCGATGGTGCCGCCAGCAAGGGCGAGTATCGCCACTTCATGCTCAAGGAGATCCACGAGCAGCCGGCGGTAATCGCCGCGGCCCTGGAGGGGCGCCTGGGCGATCGCAGCGTGCTGGTGGAGAGCTTCGGCCCCCAGGCCGAGTCGCTGTTCGCGGGTGTCAGGCAGATCCACCTGGTGGCCTGCGGGACTAGCTTCCATGCCGGCCTGGTGGCCCGCTACTGGCTGGAGCGCTATGCGGGCGTTCCCGTGCAGGTCGAGGTGGCCTCGGAGTACCGCTATCGCCAGGTGGTGGTCCCCGAGGGCACGCTCTTCGTCACCCTGTCGCAGTCCGGCGAGACCGCCGACACCCTGGCGGCCCTGCGCTTCGCCAAGGGCCGCGGCTACCTGGGCAGCCTGGCGATCTGCAACGTGCCGGGCAGCTCCCTGGTGCGGGAGTCCGACCTGACGCTGATGACCCAGGCGGGGCCGGAGATCGGGGTGGCCTCGACCAAGGCCTTCACCACCCAGCTCACCGCGCTGATGCTGCTCACCCTGGCGCTGGGCCGGGTACGCGGCCAGGACCCCGACGAGCAGGCCAGCCTGGTCGAGGCCCTGCGCGGCCTGCCGGCGCTGGTGCGGCGCGTGCTGTCCCTGGACCCGGCCATCGAGGCGCTGTCCACGGCCTTCGGCGAGAAGCACCATGCCCTCTTCCTGGGGCGCGGCGCGCACTTCCCCATCGCCCTGGAGGGGGCCCTGAAGCTCAAGGAGATCTCCTACATCCATGCCGAGGCCTACCCGGCCGGCGAGCTCAAGCACGGGCCGCTGGCCCTGGTCGACAGCGAGATGCCGGTGATCTCGGTGGCCCCCAACGACGAGCTGCTCGACAAGCTCAAGTCCAACCTCCAGGAGGTGCGGGCCCGGGGCGGCGAGCTGTTCGTCTTCGCCGACGCCGAGGTGGGCCTGGCCGAGGAGGAGGGGGTCCATGTGCTGCGCCTGCCCCATGTGCACGAGGCGCTGGCGCCGATCCTCTATACCCTGCCGCTGCAGCTGCTCTCCTACCATGTGGCGGTTCTCAAGGGCACCGACGTGGACCAGCCGCGCAACCTGGCCAAGTCCGTGACGGTGGAGTGAGCGCGGCGGACACCCCGCCCCTGCACCTCGGCCTGCCGATGTGGGCCAATCCCGACTGGCGCGGCGGCCTCTATCCGCCGCACGCCGGCGGCGACGGGTACCTGGCCGACTATGCCCGGGTGTTCTCCGCCGTGGAGGGCAATACCACCTTCTACAGCGGCGCCCCGCGGCCGGAGACCGTGGCCGCCTGGTCGCGTCAGGCGCCCGCGGCCTTCCGTTTCTGCTTCAAGCTGCCGGCGCGGCTGACCCACGAGCGCCGCCTGGTCGGGGTGGCCCCGGAGCTGGAGGCCTTCCTGGAAACCCTGGCGCCCCTGCGGGATCGCCTGGGCCCGGTGATGGTCCAGCTGCCCCGGGACTTCGGCGCCGACGAACTGCCCCAGCTGGACGCCCTGCTGTCCCGCTGGCCGAGGGCGATCGCCTGTGCCGTGGAGGTACGGCACAGGGGTTTCTTCCACAAGGGGGCGGCCGAGACGGCGCTCAACAGGTTGTTGATAAGTCATGGCGTGAATCGCGTCATGCTCGACGTCAGGCCGCTGTTCTCCACCCCGGCCGGCGGCCACCCCGGCCTGCGCCAGGCCCAGGGGGAAAAGCCGAAACGTCCATTACACGTGCTTTCCACGGCGAATCATCCGGTGGTGCGTTTCATCGGACATGTTGACGCGGCGATCAATATCCGCTATTTCGCGCCCTGGATCGAGCGCCTCGCCCTGTGGATAAAACAGGGGAAAACCCCTTTCCTCCTTGTGCATACCGCCGACAACCGCCAGGCGCCCGAGCTGGCCCGACGGCTCTATCGGGATCTGGCGGCCGAGGCCCATCTCCCCGCCTTGCCGGCCTTCGCCGGCGAGCGACAGACGCGGCTGTTCTGATCGTCCTCGAGGCGCCGGACAGTTTCGTGCCGATGGCTGGCCATCAAGCGTATGATCGGATACTTTTACGGCTCGATCGTCACTTGCCATCGGATATTGCGGAGTTTCACGCCTATCCCGCGTGATCCAGCGTGTATCCCTCCATGAGGTTTCCGCCGCCACCAGGCAGGCGGAAGCGTTGCCTCGGCAGCGATCCTGCTCGGCATTCGTGATGCCCTTGAATGCACCATCCCGTGATCCGGGGTGGCGCGGACGTGGCGACTACAACCACAACGCCGTCATCGCATCCGATCGATCGATGACGACACGTACCATCAGGGTGATTTATGTCCATCAAGCAACAGCAACATGCGCACTGGTCGTCCCGGCTGGCCTTCATCCTCGCGGCGACGGGGTCCGCGGTCGGCCTGGGCAACATCTGGAAGTTTCCCTACATGGTGGGGGAGAGCGGCGGGGCGGCCTTCGTGCTGGTCTACCTGCTGTGCATCGGCCTGATCGGCCTGCCGATCCTGGTGGCCGAATGGCTGATCGGCCGCCGCGGCCAGAATAACCCGGCAAACGCCATGGCCGACCTGGCCAAGCGCGCCGGTCGTCCGCGGGCCTGGATGCTGGTCGGCATCAGCGGGATCCTCGGCGCCTTCCTGATCCTGTCCTTCTACAGCGTGATCGGCGGCTGGTCACTGTACTACACCCTGAACTCGGTCACCGGCGCCTTCAGCGGCCAGGACGCCGACGGCATCGGCGCGCTGTTCAACGCCATGCTGGCCAGTCCCGGCTTGCTGCTGGCCGGTCATTCGGTGTTCATGCTGCTGGTCATCGGCATCGTGGCGCGCGGCGTGACCAAGGGCCTGGAAGGTGCCGTGCGCACCCTGATGCCGGCGCTGGGTGTGCTGATGGTGGTGCTGGTCGGCTACGGCATGACCACCGGCCACTTCGGCCAGGCACTGGGCTACCTGTTCAACCCGGACTGGAGCGCGCTGTCCGGCGAGACCGTGCTGGCGGCCCTGGGCCATGCCTTCTTCACCCTGTCGCTGGGCATGGGCATCATGATGGCCTACGGCTCCTACCTGGGCCAGGAGGTCGACCTGCTCAAGACCGCCCGCACCGTGGTGATCATGGACACCGTCATCGCCCTGGGCGCCGGCCTGGCGATCTTCCCGATCGTCTTCGCCAATGATCTCGACCTGGCCTCCGGCCCGGGCCTGATCTTCGTCACCCTGCCGCTGGCCTTCGGCCAGATGGGGGGCGGCATCATCGTCGGCCTGATGTTCTTCCTGCTGCTGACCTTCGCCGCCCTGACCTCGGCCATCTCGCTGCTCGAGCCGGTGGTGGAGTTCGTCGAGGAGCGCACCCCGCTGTCCCGCGTGGCCTCCACCCTGGTGGCCGGCGTGGCCGCCTGGGGGCTGGGCATCGCGGCGCTGCTGTCGTTCAACCTGTGGAGCGACCCGCTGCTGTTCGGCCTGAACGTCTTCGACCTGCTCGACAAGCTGACCAGCAAGTTCATGCTGCCGCTGACCGGGCTGGGGGTGATCCTGTTCACCGCCTGGCAGCTGGATCGCCATGAGGTGGCCAGGGAACTGGGGCTGTCGGGCACCGCTGCCGGCCTCTGGCACCTGGTGACCCGCTTCATCGCCCCCATCGGCGTGGCGGTGGTGTTCGTCTCCAGCCTGTAGGGCAGGCCGGCGACCGTCGGGGGAAAGCCCCCTGGAGCCCCGCTGCGGCGGGGCTCTGCATGTCCGGGGGAGCGGGCCGGAGCGGTCGAGGTCAGTGCATCTCGTCCTCGCTCGCCTCGTCCTCCGGCAGCTCGGCGATGTCCTGGCTGAGGCGCTTGAACTCCTCGTGGAGCTCGATGCCCCGCCGGGCCCGCAGGTTGCGCTGCGCCGCGGTGCGGGAGCGCTGTTCGTGTTCGGCGACTTCCATGCTCATGAAGATGTCGAGAAGCTCGCTCTTGACGGAGGTTAACCGTTCGACATTGCGCATGATCGACTCTCCTGTCTGCAGTGAGGGTGCCGGCATCGGGGACGCTGCGCGACACTGCAATTCATACTATACCGCACTTGACAGAATGATGACCGTCAGGGTGCCAACGTTCCTTGGCGAGCGCCTCCGCCTCCGGACGGGGAGGCGAGGGCAGGCGAGAGTCCCCCTCGAGGGCCCGTATGGGGCATACTGTGGTCATAACCCGCTGAGTCGCGTGGCGCGCCGAGCGAGCGCGCCGTGATTCGCCGACAAGGAGTGCCGCGTGAGCCTTGGCCTGTTCGATGAGATGAGACGCCGCATGGAGCACTTCCGTCGCTCCGAGCAGAAGGTGGCGCGTTTCGTGCTGCGTAACCCCGACGAAGTGATCCACATGCGCATCGTCGACCTGGCCACCGAGGCCAAGGTCAGCGAGCCCACGGTGGTGCGCTTCTGCCGGGCCCTGGGCTGCAACGGCTTCCAGGACTTCAAGCTCAAGATGGCACAGATGCTGGCCACCGGGAGCCAGTTCGCCCAGTTCTCCATGAACGACAGCGACTCGGTAGCCGAATTCTCCCACAGCATCTTCGACTCCACCGTCGGTACCCTGCTGTCGGTGCGCGACCGACTGGACAACGAGGCGCTGAGCAAGGCGATCAACGCCCTGGGCATGGCCAACCGGGTGGAGTTCTACGGCTTCGGCGCCTCCGGGGCGGTGGCCTTCGATGCCCAGCACAAGTTCTTCCGCCTGCAGATCTCCACGGCGGCCTATGCCGACCCGCACATGCAGAACATGTCGGCGGCGACCCTCAAGGAAGGCGACGTGGTGGTGGCCATCTCCCAGACCGGGCGGACCCGGGCGCTGGTGGCCAGCGTGCGCATGGCCAGGGAGACCGGTGCCACGGTGATCGGCCTGTGCCCCAGCGGCTCGCCGCTGGCCGAGGAGGTCACCCTGCCGCTGTACATCGACGTCCACGAGGACACCGAGATCTACACGCCGATGAGCTCGCGCATCGCCCACCTGGTGCTGATCGACGTCCTGGCGGTCGGCGTGGCCAAGACCCGTGGCCCGAAGCTCGCCGAGCAGCTCAAGGCGGTGAAGAAGAGCCTCAACCCGCTGCGCTTCCCCGAGCAGGAAGGCAAGCCCTGACCCGGCTGCGCCGGGAGCCATAAGCGTTACGCCGGAAGCGTGAAGATCCCCCCTGACCCCTAGCCTGGCTGGCCACATGCGGCCGTCGGGCTTCGAGCTTCCGGCTCCGCCGGGTGCGATATGCTAAGCTGTCGGCCCATTTTCCAAGCAGCGATGCCTTCCCGCTATGGACGACGTCACGGCGATTCTCGACCACATGAACCCGGCCCAGCGCGAGGCCGTCAGTGCGCCTCAGGGCAACATGCTGGTACTGGCCGGCGCGGGGTCGGGCAAGACCCGGGTGCTGGTGCACCGCATCGCCTGGCTGATGCAGGCCGAGGGGCTCTCGCCCTATGCCGTGCTGGCGGTGACCTTCACCAACAAGGCCGCCCGCGAGATGCGCACCCGCCTGGAGGCCTTGTTGGGCATCTCGCTGCGTCACGTCTGGGTCGGCACCTTCCACTCCATCGCCCATCGCCTGCTGCGCACCCACTGGCAGGATGCCCGCCTGCCCCAGCACTTCCAGATCATCGACAGTGACGATCAGCTTCGCCTGATCAAGCGTTTGCTGAAGGATCATCGCATCGACGACGAGCGCTTCCCGCCGCGCCAGGTGCAGTCCTTCATCTCCGGCTGCAAGGAGGAGGGCCTGCGCCCCCATCAGGTGGATGCGCATGGCGACGCCTACCTGGGCCAGATGGTCGAGCTCTACGAGCGCTACCAGCTGACCTGCGAGCGCGGCGGCCTGGTCGACTTCGGTGAGCTGCTGCTCAGGAGCCTCGAGCTGCTGCGTGACAACCCGGCGCTGCTGGCCCATTACCAGGAGCGCTTCGGCCATGTGCTGGTCGACGAGTTCCAGGACACCAACACCCTGCAGTACGCCTGGCTCAAGCTGCTCACCGGCATGACGACGCCGATGACCGTGGTCGGCGACGACGACCAGTCGATCTACGGCTGGCGCGGCGCGCGGATCGAGAACATCCGCCGCTTCGAGCAGGAGTTCCCGGCCACCCGGACGGTGCGCCTGGAGCAGAACTACCGCTCCACCAGCGCCATCCTCGATGCCGCCAACGCCCTGATCCGCCACAACGCCGAGCGCATGGGCAAGGAGCTGTGGACCGCCGGCGAGCGGGGCGAGCCGATCTCGGTCTACAGCGGCTTCAATGACCTCGACGAGTCGCGCTTCATCGTCGACACCATCCGCGAGAAGGTCGAGGAGGGCATCAACCGTCGCGAGATCGCCATCCTCTACCGTTCCAATGCCCAGTCCCGGGTGCTCGAGGAGACGCTGATCCGCCAGGGCGTGCCCTACCGGATCTATGGCGGCCAGCGCTTCTACGAGCGCCTGGAGATCAAGAATGCCCTGGCCTACCTGCGCCTGCTGCTCAACCGCGACGACGACGCCTCGCTGGAGCGAGTGATCAACGTGCCGGCCCGGGGCATCGGCACCCGCACCGTGGAGGTGCTGCGCGAGCGGGCGCGGCATGCCGGCGTTTCGCTCTGGCAGGCCCTGCACGATGCCCCGCTGGACGGCGGCCTGCGGGGGCGGGCCGCCACCTCGGTGAAGGCCTTCGCCGATCTCATCGAGCGGCTCGACAACGAGACCGCCGGCCTGGCGCTCCACGAGATCATCGACCACGTCAACGAGCGCTCCGGCCTGGTGGAGCACCATCGCAACGAGCGGGGCGAGAAGGGCCAGGCCAGGGTCGAGAACCTCGAGGAGCTGGTCACCGCCGCCAAGGCCTTCACCCAGGGCGAGGCCCCGGCGCCGGTGGAGGCCGGCGAGGGCGCGGTGGCCCTGGAGGCCTTCCTCGCCGAGGCGGCGCTGAATGCCGGCGACCATGAGGCGGACGAGTTCGAGGATTGCGTGCAGTTGATGACCCTGCACTCGGCCAAGGGCCTGGAGTTCCCGGTGGTGTTCGTCGCCGGCGTCGAGGAGGGGCTCTTCCCCCACAAGATGTCCCTGGAGGAGCCCGGGCGCCTCGAGGAGGAGCGCCGGCTGTGCTACGTGGGCCTGACCCGGGCGATGCGCAAGCTCTACCTCACCCACGCCGAGCTGCGCCGGCTGCATGGCAAGGAGACCTTCCAGCGGCCGTCGCGCTTCCTGCGCGAGCTGCCCGAGGAATACCTCGAGGAGGTGCGCCTGCGCGGCCAGATCTCGCGCCCGGTCACTGCCTCCCGCCCCACGCCGGGGTTACGGCAGGCAGGTGTCGAGGGGGGCGGCGACCTGCCGTCGCTGTCGCTGGGCCAGCGGGTCAGCCATCCGATCTTCGGCGAGGGGGTGATCCTCAATGCCGAGGGCGAGGGCGAGCGGGCCCGGGTCCAGGTCAGCTTCGAGGGCGAGGGGGACAAGTGGCTGGTCGTGGGCTTCGCCAAGCTGACGCCGCTCTAAGCTTTGTCTGAAAAGTCGACGAGCGATGGCCAGACAAGGCAAAAATCGGAGAAAAGACGGAGTTTACGCGGTGTAAATGAGTACTTTGAGCCGTTTTTTAACGCCGGATGGGCGAGCGCAGGCAGTTTTCAGACAAAGCGTAGGAAACCCTGGGTCATTGTGGCACTCGACGCCCCACCGCTCAGCGCTCACGACATGCATCAGCGCTTGCTGTTGAGGGCGGCTGAAAGGGGCAATGCGCCAGGCGGTCGTTCGCTTGCCGCTGAAATCGGCTTTCACGCATACTGCAGAAGGAACAGGCGTGCCCCTCGGCGCGCCGCACAACAATCATCGAGGAGTCGCGCCCGCCATGGAACGTCGCCATTTTCTCAAGACCGTCGGGGCCGGCACCGCCGGTGTCGTCGCCGCGCCCTTCGTCTCCACCGCCGGCGCCCAGGAGCCCATCACCTGGAACATGGTGACGTCCTGGCCCAAGAACTTCCCCGCCCTGGGCACCGGCGCCAACGAGTTCGCCGAACGCATCGAGCGGATGTCCGGAGGCCGCATGCGGGTCCGGGTCCACGGCGCCGGCGAGATGGTCCCGGCCCTGGAGGTCTTCGACGCGGTGTCCGGCGGCACCGCGGAGATGGGCCATTCCGCGTCCTACTACTGGCGCGGCAAGGTCGCGGCCGCGCAGTTCTTCACCGCGGTGCCCTTCGGCATGACCACCACCGAGACCAACGCCTGGCTCTACCATGGCGGCGGCCAGGCGTTGTGGGACGAGCTCTACGCCGGGCACAACCTCAAGCCCTTCGCGGTGGGCAACACCGGCACCCAGATGGCCGGCTGGTTCAAGAAGGAGATCAACTCCCTGGAGGACATGCAGGGACTCAAGCTGCGCCTGCCGGGGCTGGCCGGCGAGGCGATGAGCGGCATCGGCGTGACCACCCTGACCATCCCGGGCAGCGAGATCTTCACCTCCATGCAGACCGGGGTGCTGGATGCCGCCGACTGGGTCGGGCCCTACAACGACCTGGCCTTCGGCCTGCACCAGGTGGCGGAGTACTACTACACCTCGGCCTGGAACGAGCCCAGCGCGATCCTCGAGGGCACCGTCAACCTGGAGGCCTGGAAGGCCCTCCCGGACGACCTGAAGGCGGTGGTGAGCGAGGCGGCCCGCGCCTCCAACCTGGCGATGATCAGCGAGTACGCCTATCGCAATGCCGAGGCGCTGAAGACCCTGGTCGACGAGCACGGCGTGCAGTTGCGCGCCTTCCCCGATGACGTCATGGCGGCGCTGCACGACTCGTCACGGCGGGTCCTTCAGCAGCAGGTCGAGAGCGACGAGGCGTCGCGCCGGGTGTACGAGGCCTATCGCGACTTCCAGCAGAAGGTCAGGCCGTTCACCGACGTCGGCGAGTTCGCCTATCTGAAGGCGCGGGACCGCCTGGCCGGCTGAGGCATCATGAATCGAGCAGGGATGGCCGCGCGCGGCCACTCCTGGAGGAAGCGGATCAGCCGCCCTGGCGTACCGCGCGGATCCGGCCGTTGTCGTCCAGGGCGACCATCACGAAGCGTGCCTCGGTCACCTTGTGCAGTTCGTCGGGGTCGCGCTCCTGGGGGGCGCGGCTCCAGACCTCCACGTCGATCTTGATCGAGCTGTGGCCGATCTCGCGGACTTCGGTGAAGATGTTGACCATGGAGCCCACACGCACCGGACACAGGAAGTCCATCGCCTCGATGGCCACGGTGGCCGTGCGGCCGAGCGCCTCGCGGCCGGCGGCCAGCTCGGCCGCCTGATCCATGTGGCCGACCAGCCAGCCGCCGGGGATGTCGCCATGGAAGTTGGTGTCCTGGCGGCTCGCCACCAGCTTGAGCGTCAACTGGCCCCGGGGCGCCGGGATATCGTCGAGATCGGTCATGGGGAGCTTTCCTGGCTTGTTGTTGTGGGCGGTGTCGCGAGGGTGCCGCGGGCCCCTGGATAGGCAATTCATGATATACGGCTCGGCCCCGGGGGCTCCACCTTTGCGACATCATGCCACGCAACGCGGGCCTTCGCCCGGTTCCCCTGGAGGACGCATGACACGGGCCTATCGCGCTTCAACACTCTGGGCCGCGCTGTTGATCGTGGTCGGGCTGCTCGCCGGCCCCGCGCAGGCGGAGCATCGCACCGGGACCCTGGATACCGTCGGCTCGGATACCATGGCGGGCCTGATGCTGCGCTGGGGCGAGCGCCTCGCCCGCCGGCATCCGGGGATGCGGGTCCAGCTGCAGGCCAGCGGCTCGGCCAGCGCGCCGCCGGCCCTCACCGCGGGCACCACCCTGTTGGGCCCCATGTCACGCCCCATGACCGAGGCCGAGCGCCAGGCCTTCGTGGCGCGCTACGGCTACCCGCCGCGGGAAGTGGTGGTGGCCCGGGACGCCCTGGTGGTGGTGGTGCATCGGCACAATCCGCTGTCGAGCCTCTCCCGGCGGCAGCTCGACGCCATCTTCTCGGAGACCGACCGTTGCGGGGCCGCGGGCGGCATCCGCCGCTGGGCGGCGCTGGGGCTCGCGGTGCCGCCCGGGCGCATCGTGCTGCACGGACGCAACGCCGTCTCCGGCACCCATGGGCTGTTCCGCCGGGAGGCCCTGTGCGGCGGCCGCTTCCGGCCCTCGGTCAACGAGCATCCCGGGTCGGCCGCGGTGGTGGCGGCGGTGGCCGCGGACCCCCAGGCCATCGGCTACGCGGGCCTCAACCACCTGACGCCCAGTGTCCGGCCGGTGCCCCTGCGCGATGCCAAAGGCGTGCGCCGGGCCCCGGAGCCCGCCGCGGTGCGCCGCGGCGACTATCCGCTGGCCCGTGACCTGCGCCTCTACGTGAACCTGCCGCCGGGAGAGTCGCTGCCCGCCGCCGAGCAGGCCTTCGTCGACCTGGTGCTGTCCGCCGAGGGGCAGGCGGTCGTCGAGGAGCTCGGCTTCGTCTCGCTGCCCGAGGCCGTGGTGTCGCGACAGCGGCGCCGGCTGGGACTCGCGCCGCCGTGACGCTGTCACGCGACTGTCATGACAATGTCGTACTTTTCCGCTAGCTCCCCCATCCCGGCAAGGGCCCCATGATGCCAACCCCTCCGACCTCGACCATGCGACAGCGCCTGCGCCAGGGCCGCGACCGCCTGGCCACCGCGCTGATCACCGCCGGGGGCATCGGCGTGATCGCCGCGGTGATGGGCATCGCGGTCTTTCTGGTGGTCGAGGTGGTGCCGCTGTTCTGGCCCGCCGAGCCGCCACGGATCCGCCTCGAGGCGCTGTGGCTACCCCAGGACGTGGCGGGGCTGGATGCCCCGGCGTATCGCTGGCAGCCCACGCTGGCCGACGACGGCGGCCCGCTGTTCAGCCTGCCCCCCCTGGTCTGGGGCACCCTGGAGGCGGCGGCCTGGTCGCTGGTGATCGCCGTGCCGCTGGCCCTGGGGGCCGCGGCCCACTCGGCGCTGTTCATGTCGCGTCGCCTGCGGGCTCGCCTGCGGCCCACCCTCGAGCTGATGGAGGCCCTGCCCGGGGTGGTCATCGGCTTCGTCGCCGGCCTGGCGCTGGCGCCCTGGCTGGAACGTCACCTGGCCCTGGCCCTGGCGCTGTTGCTGCTGGTGCCGCCCGGCTTGCTGCTGGCCGGCGGGCTGTGGCGTCAGCTGCCGGCTCGGCTGCAGCGACGCCTGCCGTTGGGCTGGGCGGCCCTGTGGCTGATGCCCTGGCTGGTGCTGACCTGGGGCCTGGCCCAGTGGCTGGGGCCGCTCCTCGAGAGCCAGTGGTTCGCTGGCGATCTGCGGGCCTGGCTGGAGGTCACCCTGGGGCTGGACTATGCCAGCCGCAACGCGGTGATCGTCGGCATGGCCATGGGCTTCGCGGTCGTGCCCAGCATCTATGCCCTGGCCGAGGATGCCCTCTCCGGGGTACCGAGAAGCCTCGCCGAGGGCGCCCAGGCCCTGGGCGCGACCCGCTGGCAGACCCTGTGGCGGGTGATGCTGCCGGCGGCCAGCCCCGGGGTACTGTCGGCGGTGATGATCGGCGCCGGCCGGGCGGTCGGCGAGACCATGATCGTGCTGATGGCCAGCGGCAACACCGCCCTGATGACCGCCAACCCCCTGGACGGCCTGCGTTCCATGGCGGCCAGCATCGCCATCGAGCTGCCGGAGGCCGCGCCGGGGGGCACCCACTATCGCCTGCTGCTGTTGGCGGCGTTGCTGCTGTTCGCCTTCACCTTCCTGGTGAATACCCTGGCCGAGGTGGTCCGGACCCGGCTGCGCCGTCGCTATCGCCGCCTGGGAGGTCCGTCATGAGGTGGCGGCGTCGCGACACGGCGCGCGCCCGCCTGCCCCGCGGCGAGGGGCCCTGGGCCTGGCTGTCCGCCGGCAGCGTGGCGCTGTCGCTGCTGCTGCTGGCCCTGCTGCTGGGGCTGCTGCTGAGCCGTGGGCTGGGCCACTTCTGGCCCGGGGATGTCGCCCTGGTGACGCTGGAAGACGGTCGACAGCTGGCCGGGCGGGCGGTGAGGGAGGAACCCCTGCCCGACGGCAGCGGGCGTGAGCGGCTGTACCGCACCGGCAACCGCGACCTGGACGGGGCGATCTGGGACTGGGTGGCCCTGGCGGCGATCCACGAGGTGAGCTATCCACGCGAGCTGCTGGTGCTGGAGCGCCGGCGCTGGGGGGAGTTCATCGGCAGGCTGGTGGCCCTCGAGCCCGAGGCGGGCCCTCGCCTCGAGGGCGAGGCGGCCTGGTCGGCCCTCGAGGCCCGCCTGGTGGCGCTGGAGGCGCGCCGCGAGGCGATCCGTCGGCTTCGCGAGCAGACCATCCGGCCGCTGGTGCGGCGCCTGGAGCGCGAGGGCGAGAGCGCCGAGGTCACGCGGGCACTGGCGGCGGCCGAGGCCCGGATCGGGGCGTTGCGCGCGTCCCTGGGCGGCGCCAGCCTGGTGCTCGAGAGCGTGTCCGGGCAGCACTCGATCGAGCCCCTGGAGGAGGTCGTGCGGGCCCGGCGCCCCAACGCCATGTCGAATCTCGACAAGCTCGCCGCCTGGGGACAGGGCGTGTGGCGTTTCCTCTCCGAGGGGCAGCGGGCCGCCAATACCGCCGGCGGCGTGTGGCCGGCGATCTTCGGCACCGTGCTGATGGTGATGCTGATGTCGCTGCTGGTCACGCCCTTCGGGGTCCTGGCGGCGGTGTACCTCAACGAGGTGGCCCACCAGGGACGCCTGACTCGGCTGGTGCGCATCGGGGTGCGCAATCTCGCCGGGGTGCCTTCGATCGTCTACGGCGTGTTCGGGCTGGGGGTGTTCGTCTATGGCATCGGCGGGCACCTGGACAGCTGGTTCTTCGAGGCCTCGCTGCCCTCGCCGACCTTCGGCACCGGGGGGTTGCTGTGGGCGTCGTTGACCCTGGCACTGCTGACCCTGCCGGTGGTCATCGTGGCCACCGAGGAGGGCCTGGCGCGCATTCCCCACCGCCAGCGCGAGGGGGCCCTGGCGCTGGGGGCGACCCGCCTGGAGATGCTGACCCGGGTGGTGCTGCCCATGGCCATGCCGGCCATGCTCACCGGGGTGATCCTGGCGGTGGCGCGGGCGGCCGGGGAGGTGGCGCCGCTGATGCTGGTCGGCGTGGCCAAGCTGGCGCCCCAGGTACCGGTGGACGGCGACTTCCCCTTCCTGCATCTTGAGAGGAAGTTCATGCATCTGGGATACCATATCTTCGATGCGGCCTTTCACGGTGGCGATGTCCAGGCGGCCTTGCCGCTGATCTACGCCACGGCATTGCTGTTGGTGCTGGTGATCCTGATGCTTAACCTGACTGCAATATTTCTGCGCCATCATCTGAGATCGCGCCACGGTACTCTCTCCTCGTATTGAGGTGCTGTCGTCGCCCCAAGGAGCCCTGATGCCAGTCATGCGGGAGGCGCGCCCCGCCCGGGGAGCGTTCATCGACTTCGAGCCCGAGGCCACCAGCCTGGAGATTCGTGGCTTCGGCTTGCGCTATGGCGACAAGCCGGCCCTCAACGACCTGACGCTGCGGGTACCGCGGCATCGGGTCACGGCCTTCATCGGGCCATCGGGCTGCGGCAAGTCGACCCTGCTGCGGGCCCTCAATCGCCTGCACGATCTCAACGAGGAAGTGGTGCAGCAGGGCGAGATCCGCCTCGAGGGTCGGGATATCCATGCGCCCGAGGTGGCGGTGGCGGAACTGCGTCGTCGGGTGGGGATGGTCTTCCAGGCGCCCAACCCCTTCCCCATGTCGATCTACGACAACGTGGCCTTCGGGTTGCGCCTGCAGGGCGGGCTGAGCAAGCGGCGCCGCGACGATATCGTCGAGTGGGCGCTGCGCTCCGCGGCGCTGTGGGACGAGGTGAAGGACCGGCTGCGGGCCTCCGCCTGGTCGCTGTCGGGGGGCCAGCAGCAGCGCCTGGTGATCGCCCGTACCCTGGCGGTGGGACCGGAGGTGCTGCTGCTGGACGAGCCGGCCTCGGCCCTGGACCCGATCTCGACCCTCAAGGTCGAGGAGCTGATCCGCAACCTGAAGGCGAGCCTGACCCTGGTGCTGGTCACCCACAACATGCAGCAGGCGGCGCGGGTCTCGGACTACACCGCCTTCCTGCACAACGGCGAGCTGGTGGAGTATGCCCCCACCGATACCCTCTTCACCAACCCGCGCCTCGCGCGCACCGAGAATTACATCACCGGACGCATGGCCTGACGCCCTGCGCCCCCAGGAGAGTCTCATGGACATCACCAGCGATATCCACAGCCAGCATATCTCGCGGCAGTTCAATCATGAGCTCGAGGAGCTCAAGACCCACCTGATGGCCATGGGCGGCCTGGTCGAGAAGCAGGTGCAGGATGCCGTCAGGGCCCTGCTCGATGGGGACTCCACCCTGGCCGGGCAGGTGGTCGACAACGACCGTGCCGTCAACGACATGCAGATCAAGATCGATGACGAGTGCACCCGCGTGCTGGCGCGACGCCAGCCCGCGGCCTCGGACCTGCGCCTGGTATTGGCGGTGATCCGTGCCGCCTCCGACCTGGAGCGCATCGGCGACGAGGCCAGCAAGATCGCCCGCAACGCCGGGGAGCTGATCGAGAGCAACAACGGCACCCGCGGTTTCGTCGAGGTGCGCATCATCAGCGAACACGTGCGCAAGATGGTGCGCGATGCCCTGACCGCCTTCGCCCGCTTCGACACCGAGCTGGCACTGAAGGTGGTGCAGGAAGATGACCAGGTCGACAGCGAGTATCAGACCGCCATGCGCTCGCTGATGACCTTCATGATGGAGGATGCCCGGGCGATCTCGCCGGTCCTCAGCATCATGTGGATCCTGCGCGCCCTGGAGCGTATCGGCGACCACGCCAACAACCTGGCCGAGTATGTGGTCTACCTGGTCAAGGGGCTCGACATCCGCCACACGGACCCGGATGATCTCGACCAGGACATGCTCGGCGAGGGCTGAACCGCCCCCGACGCCCGCTGTTCCTGGACGGGCCGTCGCCCCTGGCGACGGCCCCTTTCGTCGTGATGGAGGAAATGACACCGATGCTGGATGCCTTCACGGCGCTGTCCCGGGGGACCCGACTGGTCTACTCCCGGGGACTGCGCCGCTACGTGTTCCTGCCGATCCTCGCCAACCTGCTGGTCTACGCCGGCATGCTGGCCTACGTGCTGGCCCATTTCGGCGGCTGGCTGGAGGGCTGGATGGCCATGGTGCCGGGCTGGCTCGACTGGCTGTCGTGGCTGATCTGGCCGCTGTTCCTGGTCAGCCTGGTGGTGATCGTGTTCTTCACCTTCACCCTGGTGACCCACCTGATCGCCGCGCCCTTCTATGGCTTCCTGGCGGAGCGGGTCGAGTGCGAGCTGACCGGCCGGCCGCCGCTGGACGATCGCGGCGTGCTGCGCGCCGGCGTCGATGCCCTGGGGCGTGAGCTGGTCAAGCTGGGCTATATCCTGCCGCGCATGGCGGTGCTCTTCGTGATCAGCTGGATCCCGGTGGTGAATCTGGTCGCGCCGCTGCTCTGGGCGCTGTTCTCGGCCTGGACCATGGCCATCACCTACCTCGACTACCCCATGGACAACAACCGGGTGAGCTTCCGCGACATGCGACGGCGTCTCGCCGCGCGGCGCTGGCCGACACTCAGCTACGGCGGCTGGGTGATGCTGATCACCTGGCTGCCGCTGGCCAACCTGTTCCTGCTGCCCGGCGCGGTAGCCGCCGCGGTACTGATGTGGGATCGCCACTACCGCGCCCTCGCGCCGCTCGGCCAGGCGGCCCCGCCTCGGCCCCGCTGAGCCACCCGGCCGCGCGGGTGGCGGGCCCCTTGCCGCAGGCGGTGAGCGTGCCGACCCGCATCATCGTGCCCGGTCAGGCGCGCTGCGAGGCCGGTTGTGGCTGGCCATCGACCAGCCGGGCGGCGGGAAACAGGCAGCGGAAGGTGGCCCCCTCGCCGGGACGGGAGTCGATCGCGAGGCGGGCGTCGTGGCGCAGCAGCACGTGCTTGACGATGGCCAGTCCCAGGCCGGTGCCGCCGGTGGCGGTGCTGCGCCCCTTGTCGACGCGGTAGAAGCGCTCGGTGAGGCGCGGGATGTGCAGCGGGTCGATGCCCTCGCCGTCGTCCTCCACCTCCAGGCAGGCGCCCTCGCCCCAGGCCCGCCAGCGCAGCACGATCCGGCTGCCCTCGCCGGCGTAGCGCACGGCATTGAAGGCCAGGTTGGAGACGGCGCTGTGGATTTCCTTCTCCGAGCCCAGCAAGCCCCGCGGGTCCTCGATGGCCACCTCGAGATGGTGACGCCCGGTGGAGAGCGCCTCGGCATCGCGGCGCACCGCCTCCAGCAGGGTGGCGGGGTCGAGGCGGGTGTCGTCCTGGCCGCCCTGGTCGATCTCCAGGCGCGACAGCAGCAGCAGGTCGTTGACCAGGTTCTGCATCCGCGTGGTCTGGCTCTGCATCTGGGCGATGCCCCGTCCCAGGCGCGGCGGCAGCTGGTCGGCCATGTCGCCGTAGGTCTCGAGATAGCCCGCCAGCACCGTCAGCGGGGTGCGCAGCTCGTGGGAGACGTTGGCCACGAAGTCGCGGCGCATCTGCTCCAGGCGGTGGAGCCGGGTGATGTCGCGGGCCATCAGCAGGCGTTCGTCGTCGCCGTAGAGGGTGATCTGGAACTGCAGGATCATCTGCTCGTCGATCGGCGACGAGAGGGTCAGGGGCTCGCGATAGTCCCGGGCATGCAGGTAGTCGACGAAGCGCGGATCGCGCAGCAGGTTGGTGATGTGCTGGCCGCGGTCATGGGCCGGCTGCAGGCCCAGCATGCGCTCGGCGGCGCTGTTCCACCATTCCATGTCGCCGTGGCGGTCGAGCATCACCACGCTGTCGCGCATCGCCTCCGAGGATTCCTGGATGCGCCGCAGGGTGTCGCGCAGCCGCCGCTGGGTGATGCGCTGGCCCTTCTGGTAGCGGTAGAGGCGGTCGAACAGTTCGCCCCACAGGCCGGAGGCCGACGGCGGCTCGTCATGCGGATGGTGCGTCAGCCACTGCTGGAGGGCATGCAGCTGGAGCAGCTGGTAGCCGAGGTAGCACGCCAGCGCCACCGCCACGCCGGCGCCGATGGTCGAGAAGGGCCAGCCGACCAGGCCGCCGGCGAGCACCAGGGCCGCCAGCCGCCACAGTTCCCGTCGCCACAGCCGGGTCACGTCAGCCCTTGGCGGAGAAGCGGTAGCCCGTGCCGCGCACGGTCTGGATCAGCTGCTGGTGGGGCTCGCCCAGGGCCTTGCGCAGGCGGCGGATGTGCACGTCGACGGTGCGTTCCTCGACGTAGACGTTGCCGCCCCAGACCTGGTCGAGCAGCTGTCCGCGGGTGTAGGCGCGCTCCTGGTGGGTCATGAAGAACTGCAGCAGCCGGTATTCGGTGGGGCCGATTTCCAGGGACTGGCCGTCGACGCTGACCCGGTGGCTGACCGGGTCGAGCATCAGGCCGTCGACCTCCACCGGGTCCTCCACGCCGCGGGGGGTGGCCCGGCGCAGCACGGCCTTGAGGCGAGCCACCAGCTCCCGGGGCGAGAAGGGCTTGGTGATGTAGTCGTCCGCTCCGGACTCGAGTCCCTGGATCTTGTTGTCCTCCTCGCCCTTGGCGGTGAGCATGATGATCGGCAGTTCGGCGGTGCTCTCCTCGCGCTTCAGGCGCCGAGCGAGTTCGATGCCGCTGGTGCCCGGCATCATCCAGTCGAGCAGTACCAGGTCGGGCTGGTGGTCGACGACCATGGCATGGGCGCTCTGGGCATTGTCCGCCTCGAGCACGCGATAGTCGGCCATTTCCAGCGCCACGGCGATCATTTCGCGGATCGGCGCTTCATCATCGACGATCAGTACGGTCTTGGCGGTCATCCCGGGGCCTCATGGTCAGGTCAATGACAGGTCGGTGAAGATGACAGCATGTCCCTGTGACAATACCGTGACAGCGCCGGGCTGTCGCCCCCATCAGCCGCCCTGTCCCGGCCACAGGCTGAGGGCGATGCCGGCGAACACCAGCAGCCCCGACCAGTGGTTGTTGAGGAAGGCCCGGAAGCAGCGCTCGCGTTGGCGATGGCGAATCAGCCGTTGCTGGTGGACGAAGGTGGTCGCCATGGCGGCGAGTCCCAGCCAGAAGAAGCCACCGAGGCCGAGGCGCAGCCCGGTCCAGGCCAGCAGGGCCAGGGTCACGGCCTGCAGCGCGCCGATCATCAGCCGGTCGGCGCGGCCGAACAGCACCGCCGTGGACTTGATGCCGATCTTCAGGTCGTCGTCCCGGTCGACCATGGCGTATTCGGTGTCGTAGGCCACCGTCCAGGCCAGGTTGGCGGCGAACAGCAGCCAGGCCTCCGCGGGAACCTGGCCGAGCACCGCCCCGAAGGCCATGGGGATGGCCCAGGAGAAGGCCGCCCCCAGCACCACCTGGGGCAGGTGCGTATAGCGCTTCATGAACGGATAGACGGCGGCGAGCGCCACCCCCACCAGGGACAGCATCACGGTGAAGAGGTTGGTGAACCACACCAGCACGAAGGCGGCCATGACCAGGATCGCGAACAAGCCCTGGGCCTCGCCCTCGGCGATGCGGCCGTTGGCCAGCGGGCGGTCCCGGGTGCGCTCGACGTGGCCGTCGAAATGGCGGTCGGCGTAGTCGTTGACCACGCAGCCCGCGGCGCGCATCAGGTAGACGCCGGCCACGAAGATCAGCAGCAGCCGGCGTTCGGGGAGGCCGTCCGCGGCCACCCACAGCGCCCACAGGGTGGGCCACATCAGCAGCCAGGTGCCGATGGGGCGGTCGAGGCGGGTCAGCTGCAGGAAGTCGGGGAGCCGGGCCAGCCCCCTGGGGCGCATCAGGGTACGGTCCATCAGGGTCTCTCGCATGGGTCGATCGGGGCCGGTGCCAGGGGCGGAGCGCCTCCCGACACGTGCCGCCCAAGCCTACCGTGAAGGCAGGGCGAGGTCATCCGCCATGGCCTCCAGGAAGAACTCCTGCACCAGCACGGCGAAGCCGCCATGGCGGAACACCGAGCGGCGTCCCCAGGGGCCAGTGTTAGGATGGAAGGGGGCGGAGTCGGCGCTGACCTCGATGGGGCCGCGCTCCAGGTCGGGCTGGCGGAACAGCCAGTGGCCCAGCGAGCGCTCGCCGAGGCGCTCGAGCCGCCGGCCGTGTGGCTGGTCCAGCGGCGCCACCGAGCGGGCGATCACCCAGGGGCGATCGTCCAGGGTCAGCGCCACCTCGCGCAGCCAGGCCCGCCGACCCAGCGGCAGGCCCAGGGCCAGGGCCTCGTCGCGGCGGGGACGACCGAGGCCCTGGCCGAGCAGGCGGACCCGGAAGCGCCAGGGTTGGCCGGCCTCGGTCAGGCGGCTGGTAAGGGAATCGCGGGAGGCGACCCAGTGCCACCAGGCGGGGCTCATGGCCGGGCGTGCCGCCGCCAGGGGGCGCCATCGGGGGGCGAGTGCCGGGCCGTGATCCACCGCTCTACTCCGCGTCCAATCCAAAGGGCGGCTAGTGTACCATGGCTCGCCGATACGCCATCCGGTGGCGGCCCGTCCCAGGGCGGGCCGTCGCGACCCTCGCAGCGAGGCACCCCATGAGCGCTCCCCTGACCATCATCGGCTCCGGCATGGCCGGTCTCGGCCTGGCACGCCAGGTGCGTGCCGGCCAGGCCGAGCGGCCGATCACCCTGATCACCGCCGACGCGGGTGACGACTACTCCAAGCCACTGCTCTCCACCGGCTTCGCCAAGCGGCTGCCCCCCGCACGCCTGGCCAGCCGCTCCGCCCTCGAGGTGGCCGACCAGTTGGGGGTGGTGATGCGCACCCATAGTCGGGTCGAGGCCCTGGATGCGCAGGCGCGGACCCTGACCCTCGGCGCCGAGCGTCTGCCCTACGGGGAGCTGGTGCTGGCCACCGGGGCCGCGCCGGTCGCGCCCTTCGCGATTCCCGAGGCCGTGGCGGAGCGGGTCTTCACCATCAACGATCTCGACGACTACCGAGGCTTCCATGGGGCGCTGGCTGCCCTGGGGCGGCCGGCGCGGATCGCCATCGTCGGCATCGGCCTGGTCGGTTGCGAGTTCGCCAACGACCTGGCCGCCGGCGGCCATGCGGTCGAGCTGGTCGCCCCGGAGCCGGCCCCCCTGCCACGGCTGCTGCCGGAACCGCTGGGCCAAGCCCTGGGCGAGGCCTTCGTCGCGGCCGGCATGCGGTTGCATACGGGGCGCACCGTGTGTGCGCTGATGGACCGCGGCCGCCGCGTGGGGCTGGGGCTGGACGATGGTGCGAGCCTGGAGGCCGACCTGGTGCTGGTGGCCACCGGCCTGCAGCCGCGCAGCGCGTTGGCCGCAGCCGCCGGGCTGGAGGTCGGCCCGGCGGGCATCCACACCGACCGCCTGCTGGCCACTTCGGCCCCCGGCGTCTTCGCGCTGGGCGATGTGGCCTGCGTCGATGGCCTCAATGCCATGTATGTCCAGCCGCTGCAGGCCGGCGCCAAGGCCCTGGCCAGGACCCTGGCCGGCACGCCCACGCCGGTGCGCTATGGGCCCTGGCCGGTGCTGGTCAAGACGCCGCTGCTGCCGGTGGTGTCGCTGCCGCCCCTCGTGACCCCCGCCCGCTGGCGCCTCGAGGGGGCGGGACAGGACCGGACCGCCCTCGCCGAGGATGAGGACGGTCGTTTGATCGGATTCGCGTTGACAGGCGCCTGCGTACGTCGGAAAGTCGAACTGGCGCGGGTTGCACCGCCGTTGCTAGGCTAGTGACGTCAACACGATGGCGTCACGTGTCGCCGGGACGCTAGTGAGTCGCGTTGCATCAGGGCGTCATCCGCATGTCGCTCCCCAGGCCGCATGCGAGTGGGGCAGTCACGGGTTTCCCGTGAAGAACAACGAGCCGGTGGGATCACCGGTAGCTCATCGAAACCAGGAGGGCTGTATGCGCAAACCAGAACTCGCCGCGGCGATCGCCGAGCGTGCCGATCTATCCAAGGACAAGGCCAGCCAGGTCCTGAATGTCATTCTCGACGAGATCACGGGCAGTGTCTCCGATGGCAAGGATGTCTCGCTGATCGGCTTCGGCACCTTCACCGTGCGCGAGCGGGCCGCTCGCACCGGCAAGAACCCCCAGACCGGCCAGCCATTGACCATTCCGGCCAGCAAGACCGTGGCCTTCAAGCCGGGCAAGGGCCTCAAGGACGCCGTCGCCAAGTAAGGCCTGCCGGACCCGCTGCGGCCCGCCCCATGGGCGGGCCGCGGACGTTCTGCCCGCTTTCCTCCCGCTGACCTTTCCCGGATGGGCACCGATGAAGCTGCGATTGATGCTGTGGGTACTGGGCGTGCTGCTCAAGCGAGCGTTACGCCGCAAGGCACGGTTCCGTGACCGACTGGCCGAGATGCGCCGCCTCGACTGGGGAATCGCCACGGAGGACCTGGCCATCGCCCGCTACTACCGCATGTCGCCTGCCGGGATCGAGACGGGGCCTGGCCTGCCGGTGGACCTCGACCTGGAACTGCGCTTCGAGGATGTCGATGGGGCCGTGCGGGTGCTCAGGAAACCCACCCAGAAGGCCTTCCTCGACGGCATGATGGCCGGCAGGGTGCGCCTGGTCGGCGATGCCGGCGACCTGCAGAAGCTGCAGAGCCTGCTCAAGGACCTGTAAGGGGAAGAACGCGGCTATGCCGCTTCAAGAAGGAAGAACGGCGCTTCGCGCCTTGAAGAAGGAAGAAAACCGCGTAGCCTGTCTTCCCTCTTCCCTCTTCCCTCTTCCCTCTTCCCTCTTCCCTCTTCGTCAGACCTGCCCGTAGCGGCCCGCCGCCTCGCCGAGCCAGCGGCGGATCAGCGGGCGGCTGGCCTCCGGCCGGGTGGCCAGCAGCGCCTCGGCCAGTGGTGACACCGAGGGCAGCAGGTCGGCATCGCGCTCCAGGTCGGCGATCTTCATGGCCGCCAGTCCCGTCTGGCGGGTGCCCAGTACCTCGCCGGGACCGCGGATCGCCAGGTCCTGCTCGGCGATGCGAAAGCCGTCCGTGGTCTCGCGCATCACCGTCAGTCGTCGCCGCGAGGGCTCCGACAGCGGCGGATGGTAGAGCAGCACGCAGAAGCTTGCGGTGGCACCGCGGCCCACGCGGCCCCGCAGCTGGTGCAGCTGCGACAGGCCGAGACGCTCGGGATTCTCGATGATCATCAGGCTGGCGTTGGGCACATCGACGCCGACCTCGATCACCGTGGTGGCCACCAGCAGGTCGAGTGCCCCCTCCTTGAAGGCGTCCATCACCGCCGCCTTCTCGGCGGCCTTCATGCGGCCATGCACCAGGCCGATGGCGAGCTCGGGCAGGGCTTCCCCCAGCTCGTCGCGGGTGGCCTCCGCCGCCTGGCACTGCAGGGCCTCGGACTCCTCGATCAGGGTGCACACCCAATAGGCCTGGCGGCCCTCGGCACAGGCATGGCGGATCCGGGCCACCACCTCGGGGCGGCGCTCGTCGGGCACCACCGCCGTGGTCACCGGGGTGCGGCCCGGGGGCAGCTCGTCGATCACCGAGACATCCAGGTCGGCGTAGGCGCTCATCGCCAGGGTGCGCGGGATGGGCGTGGCGGTCATCACCAGCTGGTGAGGGGTCAGGCCGCCGGCCTCGCCCTTCTCGCGCAGCGCCAGGCGCTGGTGGACGCCGAAGCGGTGCTGCTCGTCGATGATCGCCAGGCCCAGGCGCTGGAAGTGCACGTCGCCCTGGAACAGCGCATGGGTCCCGACCACCATCTGCGCCCGACCGTCGAGGATCGCCGCCTTGGTATCCAGCCGGGCCTTGCCCTTGAGCTTGCCGGCCAGCCAGGCCACCTCGATGCCGAGCGGCGCGAACCAGCGCTGGAAGGCGCGGTAGTGCTGTTCGGCGAGGAGCTCGGTGGGCGCCATCATGGCCGCCTGGCAGCCGCCGGCGATGGCCGACAGCGCCGCCATGGCGGCCACCACCGTCTTGCCCGAGCCGACGTCGCCCTGCACCAGGCGCAGCATGGGCCTCTCGTCGGCCAGGTCGGCGCGGATCTCGTCGAGCACCCGACGCTGGGCGGCGGTCAGCGAGAAGGGCAGCTGGGTGAGGAAGCGGGCCTGCAGCCCGCGGCCATCGGGCAATGGCGGGGCACCGTCTTCCTGGATGCGCAGGCGTACCTCCCGCAGGCTCAGCTGGTGGGCCAGCAACTCCTCCAGCGCCAGCCGCCGGGTGGCGGGGTGGTGGCCCTCGGCGAGGGCGCCCGGGTCGACCTCCGGCGGCGGATGGTGCAGCACGCTCAGGCAATGGTGGAGTTCGGGCAGGGCGAAGCGCTGGCGCAGGGCCTCGGGCAGCCATTCCGGCAGGGCCTCGGGGGCGGCGTCGAGGCGCGCCAGGGCCTGGTCGATCAGGGCGCGCAGGCGGGTCTGGTGCAGGCCCTCGGTGGTCGGGTAGATGGGCGTCAGGTGATCCTCCACCGGCGGCGCCCCTTCGCCCAGCAGCCGATACTCGGGATGGTAGAGCTCGAGTCCGGTGGCGCCGGCCCGGGCCTCGCCGAAGGCGCGCACCCGCACGCCCGGGCGGAACTGCTGCTGCTGGGCCGGCGAGAAGTGGAAGAAGCGCAGGCTGAGGATGCCGGAACCGTCGCGCAGGCGCACCAGCAGGCTGCGTCGCCGGCCGCGCACCACCTCGGCGGCCATCACCTCGCCCTCCACCACCGCCTCGCCGCCGGCGCGCAGGGTGGCGATGGGCGTGACATGGGTGCGGTCCTGGTAGCGCAACGGCAGGTGGAACAGCAGGTCGGTGACGGTCTCGATGCGCAACCGGGACAGTTTCAGGGCCAGCGCCTCGCCGACGCCCTTGAGGTCCGTGACGGGGGCGTCGAGGCCACTCATGCCGGGGACGGCTCGGCCGCGCGACAGCGCTGGATGGCCTCGGTCACCGCATCGATGGCCTGGGGACGGGGGAAGCTCGCGCGCCAGGCGATGGCCACGGTCCGCCCGGGGGCCGGCGCGGAGAAGGGACGGCTGACCAGCAGGCCACTCTCGTAGTGGCTGGTGCCGATGGCCGACCGCGGCAGCACGGTGATGCCGAGGCGCGAGGCCACCATGTGGCGGATGGTCTCCAGCGAGCCGCCCTCGGCGGTGAGGGTGTTGTGGGGACTGTTGAGCTTGTGGCTGATGGCCGGGCAGGCCTCGAGGATCTGGTCGCGGAAGCAGTGGCCCTCGCCGAGCAGCAGCAGGCGCTCCTCGAGCAGGTTCTCCTTGTCGATGCTCTGGCGGCTGGCCCAGGCGTGGTCGGCCGGCATCAGCACCTCGAAGGCCTCCTCGTAGAGCGGCTTGGTGACCACGTCGGTCTCGGTGAAGGGCAGCGCCACGATGATGGCGTCGAGCTCGCCGCTGCGCAGCTTGCGCCGCAGGTCGCCGGTGAAGCCCTCCTCGATGTACAGCGGCATCTGGGGCGCCCCGCGGGTGAGCTCGGGCACCAGGTGGGGAAACAGGTAGGGACCGATGGTGTAGATGGCGCCGATGCGCAGCGGGCTCGCCAGCTGGTCGCGCCCGGCGGTGGCCAGCTCCTTGATCACGCTGCTCTGTTCCAGCACGCGCTGGGCCTGCTCGACGATCTTCTCGCCGAGTGGCGTGACCTGGACGGTGGACTTGGAGCGCTCGAACAGCGCCACCCCCAGCTCCTCCTCGAGCTTCTTCACCGCCACCGAGAGGGTGGGCTGGGACACGAAGCACCGCTCGGCGGCGCGCCCGAAATGGCGCTCCTGGGCCAGGGTTACGATGTAGCGGAGTTCTGTTAGAGTCATCTTGGTGCCGGGGCATCCTCTAATGTGCGTCACGGGCCCCACGATAAGGGCACCCTCATCCGATAGGGACTTTTTATCAGGGGGCGAAGGAAAGGTGAAGAACACGACGCTGATTCTGGGCTGTGGTGATATCGGGACGACGCTGGGCCGCGAGCTGCTGGCGGCCGGCCATCGGGTGGTCGGCGTGCGGCGGCACGCCGACAAGCTGGCCGGCAGCGGCATCGAGGGGCGCGCCGCGGACCTGGGCGATGCCGCGGCGCTCGCCGAGCTGCCGGATGCCGACCTGCTGGTCTATGTGGTCAGTGCCGACCACTTCGATGAGGACGCCTATCGGGCGGCCTACCCGGATGGCCTCAGGGCGGTGCTGGCCGAGTATGCCGGCCGCCAGCACGCGCCGAAGCACGTCTTCTTCGTCTCCTCCACCAGCGTCTATGCCCAGCAGGACGGCGAGGTCGTGGACGAGACCAGCCCCGCCGACTCCGCGGGCTTCTCGGGCCTGCTGATGCGCGAGGCCGAGCAGGCGCTGTTCGAGCATGCCTTGCCGGGCACCGTGGTGCGCTTCTCGGGCATCTACGGCCCCGGCCGCGACCGGCTGATCCGTCAGGTCGGCGAGGGCCGCATCGCCGCGGCGACCCCGGCCATGTACTCCAACCGCATCCATCGCGATGACTGCGCCGGCGTGCTGGCCCACCTGATCGGCCTGGCGCTGGCCGGCGAGTCGCTCGACGAGCTGTACCTGGCCAGCGACTGCGAGCCCACGCCGCTCCACGAGGTGATGACCTGGCTGGCCGGGCAGCTCAAGGTCGAGGCCACCGAGACCATCCAGTCGCCGCTGCGCCGCCGGGCCAGCAAGCGCTGCGACAACCGCCGCCTGCTCGAGAGTGGCTATCGCTTCCGCTACCCCACCTACCGGGAAGGCTACGCCCAGGTGCTGCGCGAGGGCGGCTTCCTGCCCACCGATCCGGCGCTGAGCTAGGGCGGCGTGCCGGGTCCGGACGACGAAGGCTAGAAAGGCTGGCGATAGGCCAGGGCGAAGACCTCGAACCCCTCGTTGGGCAGGTCGATCCGGGCATTGGAATAGTGGGCGGCACTGGCGCCGAACTCGCCGCCGTAGGCGAAGCGCATGCCGACGGCCAGACGGCTCTCGAACTGCCAGGCCGTGGACAGCGCCTGGTCGCCCACCTCCGTCTCCATGAACAGGCCGCCGCCCAGGCCGGCCTCGAGAAAGGCGCGGCCACCGGCGAGCTGATAGCGCAACGCCGGGGTCAGCTTCCAGGCGGCATTGTCATCGCCGTTTTCGCCCGGCAGCAGCAGCAGGCCGGTGGCCAGGCGCAGGTCGAGGGCCGGATGCCAGTGGCTCAGGTCGTGCATCCAGTCGAGGTTCACGCCCAGCGTCGGGGTGCCCTCGCTGGTGGCGCCGAGTTCGAGGCTGGGGGCGGCGCCGGCCGGCGGGATGCCGAGGCCGGCGATGAGGGCCGCGGTGGTCGCGAGGCGGGGCAGCAGGCGCGTCATGGCATCTCCTCGGGCGGGGCGGTCCGCGCGAGGGGCCGATAGCGGCTTCCCTGTTGCGTTACGACCGACTGTATTAGCTCTACCCGAGTATAGTCCCATGCCATGGCGATGCGTGGCAGCTCGGGACCGGGCGGTCGCCGGGCGTGGCGCAGCAGGGTGATATGCGGGGCGAAGCGCTCGGGCCGTCCGGAGATGCCCAGCTCCTCGAGGCCGTCCCAGAGTTGGCGCTGCAGGTCCCCCAGGGCCGGTTGGCCCTCGGCGCCGCCGACCCAGACGATCCCCGGGCGCCGGAAGTGGCCCCAGGCATCCAGCCGCCAGCGGCCCGGCAGGATCGAGAAGCGTGCCAGCCAGTCACCGATCGCCTCGGCCCGTTCGAGCGGCTGCTCGCCGAGGAAGGCCAGCGTCAGGTGCAGGCTGTCGTCGGGCATGCGCCGCCCGCCGCAGCGGGCCTGGGCCCGCTCGGCGAGCTCGCCGAGCCGCCGGCGCTGCGCCGGCGGCGGTACCAGGGCCAGGAAGAGGCGCATGGCAGGGTTGTTCTCTTCAGAGATTCAAAGGAAAGCGGGGATTCATGTCGCGAGCGATGAGAGGCTGGCCGCCGCCGGCGCGCAGGAACCGGAGTGTAGCCTGCTACATGAGGATTCCGAGCACCGCCGGCGGTCAGGGTCGCTAGGTTCGTTCCCTACGAACCTACGCACTTCCCACCTCCCTGTGGGTCGTCGAGCGCAGCAATGAATCAACCTTTCCTTAGTCGCCGATGACCAGCACGGCCTCCGCCTCCACCTGGCTGCCCTTGGGCAGCGCCTTGACGCCGACGGCGGCGCGCGCGGGGTAGGGCGCCTGGAAGAACTCCTCCATCACCCGGTTGACGATGGCGAACTTGTCCAGGTCCACCAGGTAGAGATTGAGCTTGACCACGTCCTGCAGGGTGCCGGCGGCCTCCTCGCAGACCGCCTTCAGGTTGGTGAATACCTGGCGGGCCTGGGTCTCGAAGTCGTCGGAGACGATCTCCATGCTCGCCGGGTCCAGGGGGATCTGGCCGGACAGGTAGACGGTGTTGCCGGCCTTGATGGCCTGGGAGTAGGGGCCGATGGCGGCGGGTGCCTGGTCGGTGTTGATGACGGCCTTGTTGCTCATGGTGTGCTCCGTGTGATGTTAGCGGTGGGTCCTGCCAATGAAAGACCCCGCCCGCCGCGACCGCGACGGGCGGGGTCGGGACGCTTCAATTGCCCAGGCGGGTGATCCTGCCGACATGCGACAGGTTGCGCAGGCGCTTGATGATGCGGGCCAGGTGTACGCGATTGCGCACGGCCAGGGTCAGGTTGACGATCGACAGCCGGGCGTCGCGCTCCTCGATGCCGATGCGCTCGATGTTGGCGTCGGCATCGGTGACGAGACTCGCCAGCTCGGCGACCAGGCCGCGGCGGCTCTCGATCTCCAGGCGCAGCGGCACGGGGAAGTCCTCGTCGGCCTGGTCGGACCACTCCAGGGCGAACAGCTTGTCCGGGTCGCTCTTGAGCTCGGCCAGGTTGCGGCAGTCGTCCCGGTGCACCACGATGCCCTTTCCGGCCGAGAGGTGGCCGATGACCGGGTCGCCGGGCAGCGGATGGCAGCAGCGGGCGAACTTGATCACCATGCCCTCGGCGCCGCTGATCAGGATGGGGCCCTGGGCCTGACGCTCGCTGCGCGACGGCACCGGCTCGCCGTGCTGCAGGTCGACCAGCCGGCGCGACACCACGTGGGCGACCCGGGTGCCGAGTCCGATGGATTCCAGCAGCGCATCCTCGCTCTTGAGACCGAGCTCGCCGAGCAGCGATTCCAGCGGCTTGGCCGGGAGCTCCTCGAGGCTGGTCTCGAACTCGGCGAGGGCCTTGTTGAGCAGCCGTCGGCCCAGCTGGACGGCCTCGGTATGCTGCTGGTGCTTGAGCGCATGGCGGATCGCCGAGCGCGCCTTGGCGGTGACCACCACGTTGAGCCAGGCCAGGTTGGGCCGGGCCCCGGGGGCGGTGATGATCTCCAGGGTCTGGCCGCTCTGCAGGCGGGTGGAGAGCGGCGCCAGGTGACGGTCGATGCGGCAGGCGATGCAGCTGTTGCCGATGTCGGTATGCACGCTGTAGGCGAAGTCGATCACCGTGGCGCCCTGGGGCAGCTCCATGATGTCGCCCTTGGGCGTGAAGACGTAGATGTCGTCGGGGAAGAGGTCGTTCTTGACGTGCTCGATGAACTCCAGCGAGTCCCCGGCGTGGCGCTGCATCTCCAGCAGGCCCTTGACCCAGGCCCTGGCCCGGGCGTGGCTGCCCTCGGCGATGGGGTGCTCGGTCTGGCCGGCCTTGTAGAGCCAGTGGGCGGCGATGCCGTTGTTGGCCATGGCCTCCATCTCGCGGGTGCGGATCTGCACCTCGATGGGCATCCCGCCGCTGCCGAACAGGGTGGTATGCAGGCTCTGGTAGCCATTGGCCTTGGGAATGGCGATATAGTCCTTGAAGCGGCCCGGCACCGGCTTGTAGAGGTTGTGAACCACGCCGAGGATGCGGTAGCAGCTGTCGACGTCCTCGGTGATGATACGGAAGCCGAAGACATCCATGATCTCGGCGAAGGACTTCCGCTGGTCGCGCATCTTGCGATAGATCGACAGCAGGTGTTTCTGGCGACCCACCACCGAGCCGTTCAGGCCCTCGTCGTCGAGGCTCTTCTGCAGGCTGTTCTGGACCTGGCGGATCGTCGAGCGGCGATGCCCCCGGGCGCTGGCCACGGCCCGCTTGATGCGCTCGGCGCGCATCGGGTGCAGGGCCTGGAAGGACAGGTCCTCGAGCTCGACGCGGATGGTGTTGATGCCCAGCCGGCTGGCGATCCGGGCGTAGATCTCCAGGGTCTCGCGGGCGATGCGACGCTTCTTCTCCGGGCGCAGCGCGCCCAGGGTGCGCATGTTGTGCAGCCGGTCGGCCAGCTTGACGATGATCACCCGAATGTCCCGGGACATCGCCAGGACCATCTTCTGGAAGTTCTCGGCCTGGGCGACGGCCTTGTCCTCGAAGGTGATCTGGGTCAGCTTGGAGACGCCGTCCACCAGCTCGGCCACCGGCTTGCCGAACTGCTCGCCGAGGGCCTCCTTGGCCACCCCGGTATCCTCGATCACGTCGTGCAGCATGGCCGCCATCAGGCTCTGGTGGTCCATGTGCATGTTGGCGAGGATGTTCGCCACCGCCAGGGGATGGGTGACGTAGGGCTCGCCGGACCGCCGGCGCTGGCCGTCGTGGGCCTGCTCGGCGTAGTAGAAGGCACGCTTGACCTGCTGGATCTCGTCCTGGGGAAGGTAGCCGCCGAGACGGTCGGCCAGGTCATCGATGGTGAACATGCGGCGCGCCCTGAAGGTTTCGTGATGGCCCTGGGGGAGGCATCGGCGGGACTCCGGCGGGGCGGATCACTCCTCGGCGGGGATGCCCGGCTCGGCCTCGGGGCGGGGGCGGATCGGCGCGGCCTCGACCGGCTCATCCAGCACGCTGGAATCGACCAGGCCCTCGGCGATCTCGCGCAGCGCCATGACGGTGGGCTTGTCGTTCTCCCAGGGCAGCAGGGCATCGCGGGAGCCGCGGGCCAGTTGACGGGCACGCTGGGTGGAGATCATCACCAGCTTGAAGCGGTTTTCGACGTTTTCCAGACAATCTTCGACGGTGACTCGCGCCATGGAGGCCTTCCTGAATGCTGACGGGCGAAGCCCCGGCCGACGTCACTGCGCCCCGGGGATTCCACCAATGGATAGATGGGATAGATTACTCGACCCCCGGCTCCCCTGACAAGAGCGCCGCCAGCAGCGGCCCGTGGCGCTGCTGGGTGTGTTCGAGGGTCAGGCGACGGGCGATGACCAGCGACTGCAGCTCGCGCAGGGCGGTGGTGAAGTCGTCGTTGATCACCAGGTAGTCGTACTCGTCGTGATGGGACATCTCGCCGACCGCCTCGCGCATGCGGGAGGCGACCACCGCGTGCTCGTCGGTACCGCGGCCGGCCAGGCGGCGCTCCAGCTCCTCCCGGGAGGGCGGCAGGATGAAGATCGACACCGCATCGGGCAGCTGCGCGCGGACCTGGCGGGCGCCCTGCCAGTCGATCTCGAGGATCACGTCCTGGCCGGCGGCGAGCAGGGCCTGCACCGCCCGGCGCGAGGTGCCGTAGTAGTTGTCGAACACCCGGGCGTGCTCGAAGAACTCGCCCCGCTCGATCATCGCCTCGAAGGCCGCCCGGTCGACGAAGTGGTAGTTCACGCCGTCGACCTCGCCGTCGCGGCGCGGCCGGGTGGTGTGCGACACCGAGACCTGGATGCCGTCGAGGCTTTCGATCAGCTCGCGCACCAGGCTGGTCTTGCCGGCGCCGGAGGGTGCGGAAACGATGAACAGCGTACCTTGGGGCATGAGCGAGGGTCCCTGACGTTGACGACGAAGAGCGAGCGGCTCGGGCAGGCGCGAAGTATCGCACAGATTGCCCCCTTCCCCACAGGGTCCCCATCCGGCGCTCAGGCGGCCGCCGCCCGCAGGCGCGCCCGCCGTTCCAGCCGGCGGTCGGCGGCGAACACCAGCAGCCCGCCGAGCGCCAGGCCGGCGCCGACCAGACCGCTGGCCGACCACTCCGCCCCGGCCTTGATGACGACGGCCGCTAGCCAGGCGCCCAGGGCGTTGGCGCAGTTGAAGGCGGCGTGGTTCATCGAGGCGGCCATGGTCTGGGCGTCGCCGGCGACGTCCATCAGGCGTGTCTGCAGCGCCGGCCCCAGGGCCATGCTGGTGCCGACCAGGCCGACGAACAGCAGGCCGCTGACCAGGTGGTTGGCGGCGAAGAAGAAGCCGCCCTGGACCAGCAGGCACCACCCCAGTATGCAGGGGATCGCCCGCATCAGGTGCTTGTCGGCGGCCCGGGCGCCGACCAGGTTGCCGAGGATGGTGCCGATGCCGAAGATCGCCAGCACCCAGGGGCCCACCGACTCCGCCATGCCGGCCTGGGCGGAGAGGGTCGGTACCACATAGCTGAACACCGCGAACATGCCGCCGAAGCCGATGCTGGCCACGCCCAGGGTGGCCAGCACGCGGCGCTTGACCAGCCCCGACAGTTCGCGACGGGGGCTGGCCTGGGGGTTGGGCGCCTGGGGCGGCACCCACAGGCGGATCAGCACGGCGGTGGCCAGCGCGATGCCCCCGACGCCGGCGAAGGCCACCGGCCAGCCGAACCCCTGTCCGGCCCAGGTGGCCAGCGGCGCCCCCACCACGATGGCGCTGGTCAGGCCCAGCATCACCCGGCTGACCGCCCGGGCGCGCTGGTCGATGGGCACCGCCGCCGCGGCGACCAGGGCGGCGACGCCGAAGTAGGCGCCGTGGGGCAGGCCGGCGAGGAAGCGCAGGCCGACGAAGGGCCAGAAGGCGGTGGCCAGGGCGCTGGCCAGGTTGCCGACGGCGAACACCAGCATCAGCACGATCAGCAGGGCGCGACGCGGGACCCGGGCGGCCAGGGCCGCGATCAGCGGGGCGCCCACCACCACGCCGAGGGCATAGCTGGAGATCGCGTAGCCGACATCGGCGGTGGCCACCTGGAGGTCGGCGGCGACCCGGTTCATCAGGCCCATGATCACGAATTCGCTGGTGCCGATGCCGAAGCCGCCCAGGGCCAGCGCGAGTTCGGCCAGGCGGGGGTTGCGCGCCGCGGCGCTGGGTGTGGCGGACCCCATGGCGGCTCCTCCCATAGACAGGCGCTCCCGGCGAGCACCGGGAGCGAGGAAAATGACGTAAGCGTTGCGACGAAAGTATAGGGAATGGGCGCGCTGTCTGCGAGGAATCGTGCGTTTTGTTATGTAATAAAACTACATATTGGCAGAGGAGAGCTCAGGGCATGGATGCCGGGCAGAGCCGGCCGGTCCCCTGGGACCAGCGGCCAAGCCCCTCGCTGATCCGCTCCAGGGCGTACTGGGCGGCCACCGAATTGCCGCTGGCGTCGAGCGCCGGGGACCAGGCGCAGATCGACAGTTGCCCGGGGACGATGGCGACGATGCCACCGCCCACGCCACTCTTCGCCGGCAGCCCCACGCGATAGGCGAAGTCACCCGCGGCGTCGTACATCCCGGAGGTGAACATCAGGGCATTGATGCGCTGCGCCATGGCGGGCGGCACGAAGCGTTCGCCGGTGGTCAGCGCGCGGCCATCGGCCGCCAGGTAGTTCAGGGCGACGGCGAGGTCGGTGCAGCTCATGCGCAGCGCACAGCAGGCGAAATAGGCCTCCAGGACCTCGTCGACCTCGTTGTCGAGGTTGCCGAAGGCCTTCATCAGGTAGGCCGCGGCGGCATTGCGGGCGCGATGCCGCCATTCCGACCCCAGGACCTCGTGATCGATCAGCACCCGCGGATTGCCCGACAGGGTCCTGGCGATGTCCTGGAGGTGCTTCGACGGCGTGGCGAAGGCGCCGACCAGGTGGTCGGCGACCACGATGGCCCCGGCATTGATGAAGGGATTGCGCGGCTTGCCGCGCTCCGTTTCCAGCTGCATCAGGGAGTTGAACGGCATCCCCGAGGGATTGAGGCCGACGCGCTGCCACAGGCCATCGCCGTGGGTACGCAGCGCCAGGCTCAGCAGCAGTACCTTCGACAGGCTCTGGATCGAGAAGGGCATCCCGGCGTCGCCGGCCGCATAGAGTTCGCCGTCGTTGGTGCACAGGGCGAGGCCGAAGCGCTCGGGGTCCTGGTCCGCCAGGGCCGGGATATAGTCGGCGACCCGGCCCGTGCCGAGCCGCGACCTGGCGCACTCGGCGATCTCGTCCACCCAGGCCTGAAGCGCCGGCGAGCCGCCGGGCCGCGGCCGGGCAGCGTGGGAAGGAGTGGTCATGCTGGGACCTCGACTGGCGGGAGGGGAGAGGAGAGGGCCCGGGCGACGCCGGGCCCTGGGTCGGTTCATTGGCTGGCCGGTGCGGCCGCGGCGGCTTGCTGGGCTCGCTTGAGGTCCTCGGGCTCGATCTCCCAGGCGGCCGGATCCACGTTCAGGTCGTCGAACCTGGCGGCCTCGAAGATCGGCTGTTTCACCCCGGCGCGGATCTGGCCGTCGAAGTCGCGCATGAAGCGCAGTCCCGGCTTGAACAGCAGGATCAGGGCGATGAGGTTGGCCAGGGCCAGCAGCCCCATGGTGGTGTCGGCGAAGGCGAAGACGGTGCCCAGGTCGGTCATCGCTCCCCAGGTGCACAGGCCGATGATGGCGAGCCGGAAGGCGTTGAACAGCGTGCGATTGCCGCTGCTGAAGAAGTCGAGGCTGTTCTCGCCCAGGTAGTAGTTGTAGAGGATGGTGCTGAAGCCGAACAGCAGCAGTGCGATGCTGACGAAGCTGCGGCCCCACTCCCCCACATGGTCGGCCAGCGAGGCCTGGGTCAGGGCGATGCCGTCGACTCCGGCGCCGGCCGCCGGGTCATAGGCCCCGCCGAGCAGGATGATGAAGGCGGTGGCGGAACAGATGATCATGGTGTCGATGAACACCGAGAAGGCCTGGACGATGCCCTGGTTGACCGGGTGCGGCACATAGGCGACGGCGGCGACGTTCGGCGCGCTGCCGAGGCCCGCCTCGTTGGAGAACAGGCCACGCTTGACGCCCATCATGATCGCCGCACCGATGCCGCCGCCGATGGCCGGCTCGAGGCCGAAGGCGCTGTTGACGATCAGGGCGATGACGTCGGGCAGCTGGGTGACGTTCAGGCCCAGCACCACCAGGGCGATCAGCAGGTAGCCGCCCGCCATCACCGGGACCAGCACCTCGGTGACCCGGGCGATGCGCTTGACGCCGCCGAAGACGATCAGGCCCACCAGCAGGGCCAGGCCGAGGCCGGTGTAGCGTGCCGGGATGCCGAAGGCATCGTCGAAGGAGGTGGCCACGGCATAGGACTGCAGGGCGGTGAAGGCGAAGCCGAAGGTGGCCAGCAGCAGCACCGAGTAGAGGCCGGCCAGCCAGTTCCAGCGCCGGCCGAGCCCGCGGGCGATGTAGCGTGCGGGGCCGCCGCGAAAGGTGCCGTCGGGCTCGGCGGTCTTGTAGGCCTGGGCCAGGGTGCACTCGAGGAAGCTGGTGGCCATGCCCATCAGGCCGACCACCCACATCCAGAACACGGCGCCCGGGCCGCCGAGGGTGATGGCCACGGCGACGCCGGCGATGTTGCCGCCGCCGACGCGACCGGCCACCGACAGCAGCAGGGCCTGGAAGGAGCTCAGGTGGCCGTGCTGGTCCCGCTTGAAGGCCTGGCTGGCGCTGAGGATCCGGAACATGCGCCCGAAGTAGCGGAACTGGACGCAGCGGGAGGCCAGGGTGAAGCCGATTCCGACGGCGACCAGCAAGGCGATCAGCACCTTGCCCCACAGCAGGTCATTGATCAGGTCCAGCATCCGGCACCTCCCGGCTGCGCGCTGTTGGTGGTGCGGGATGTGCTCGCGGCCATGGCGGCCGCCGTGGTTGTTGTTGGCATCGGTCGTCGAACCTCTTGCTCTTGGAATTGGGGTGGCTCCCGCGGGGAGCCGTCCTGTCCGAAGCAAGGCGCGTGCCAGATGGTGAAGTTTCCGTTAGATCATTGTTTTATCGAGTATTATTGGCGGATCGTGCATCAACGAGCGGGGGCGAAGGGCTATAACCCTTGGGGCGACTCGAGCCGGGGTGAAATATTTAACTATCTGAAATTAATAGGATTATCCGGGAGTATAATCTGGGTTATAGTCGCCTGGAGGTTATAGGGGTTCCGGTCCCGTTTCGCGCAGCTTCTTCAGCCGCTTGCTCAGCGCCGGCTGGGAGATGCCCAGCAGCCGGGAGGCGATCGACTGATTGCCCTCGGCGCGACGCATGGCCTCGTGCACCAGCAGATCGGCGACCTCGTGCAGCGTCGGCAGGGGCTCGTCCGGGGCGAACACCGCGCGCTCTTCCCGGCCGCCATCCGCCGGCGCGGGGGGCGCCAGCGACGGAGTGATGGCCCGCTTGAACACCTCCATGGACAGTGTCCGCGAGCGGTGGACGCTCATGGCATCGTAGGCCATGGCGCGCAGCTCCCGCACGTTGCCCGGGAAGTCGTAGTTGGCCAGCAGCACCGGCAGCTCGGGGGGATAGGTCGGCGGGGACTTGCCGAGGTCGTCGGCGGCCTCGGCGAGGAAGTGATCCAGCAGCAGCGGGATGTCCCCCTTGCGCCGGCGCAGCGGGGGGATATGGACCTGGTGAGTACGCAGCCGGTAGTAGAGGTCCTTGCGAAAGGTCCCCGCCCGCTGGCGCGCGTCGAGGTCATGGTGGGTGGCCACGACGATGCGCGCGCGCATCCGCCTGGGCCGGTCACTGCCCAGGGGGTAGTACTCGCCCTCCTGCAGCAGCCGCAGCAGCTTGACCTGGGAGGCCGGGCTGAGGTCGCCGATCTCGTCGAGGAAGAGGGTACCGTCCGCCGCCTGCTCGATCATGCCGGCGCGGGCCTGGTCGGCGCCGGTGAAGGCCCCGCGCTGGTGGCCGAACAGGGTGTCGGCGAAGACGTTGTCATCGAGCCCCGCCACGTTGACACAGACCAGCGGGCCCTGGCGGCCGCTCAGGGCGTGGGCCGCCCGGGCGATCAACTCCTTGCCGACGCCGCTCTCCCCGCCGATCAGCAGCGGCTGGCTGGAGGGGGCCACCGACTCGAGGTACTGGAAGACCGAGCGCATGGCCTTGTCGGCGCTGATGACATGGCCGAAGGCCTCGGGGTGCTCGAGGGTATCGTTGAGGAAGCGCCTGCGCAGCTCCTGGTTCTCGTGGCGCAGCTCCTGAAGCCGGATGGCGCGCTTGATGCCCTCGATCAGCCGGTCCTGCTCGTCGGTCTTGACGAAGTAGTCGAAGGCGCCGAGCTTGATGCAGGTCACCGCGCTCTCCACCTGGTTCAGGCCGCTGATCACGATGACCCCGACGTCCGGGTGCTCCTCGACGATGCGGCCAAGCAGCTCCTCCCCCGACAGGTGGGGCATGGTGAGGTCCAGGGTCACCAGGCCGATGTTCTCCCGGGCCAGGATATCCATCACCTCGCGGCTGTCCTGGCAGCGGTGGAGGTTGGTGATGCCGCCGCTGCGTTCCAGGGTAATGCTCAGGCTGCGCAGGAAGGAGGGTTCGTCATCGACCAGCAGGAGGCCGAAGGCGGGATAGGGATTCATGCTCATCGCTCAGCTTGCGTCCAGGTGGTGACGGTCGTCGGCAGCTCGTCGCGTGCCGGGGCCGCGGGCAGCGCCAGGGTGGCGGTCGTGCCTGCGCCGGGTCGCGAAGCGAAGGCGAGCTGGCCCTGGTGCTCGCGGACGATGCCGGCGGAGACGGAGAGCCCCAGGCCGGTGCCGCCGCACTCGCGCCGGGTGGTGAAGAAGGGGTCCGTCAGTCGGTTGATCGCCTCGGGATCGATGCCCCGTCCCTCGTCTCGCACCTCCAGGGTCACGGTCCCGTCGCCGGGATGCTGACGGGTCGTCAGGCGGATGCCCTGAGCGCGACCCTCGAGGGCCTGGCAGGCGTTCAGCACCAGGTTGATCACCACCTGCTCGATGCGCTGGCCGTTGCCCTGTACGGCGGGCAGGTCCTCGGCGTAGCGCGTCTCGAAGCGGTCGGTGGCCTTGCGGATCGAGTTGTCGACCAGGCGCACCGCCGTCCTGACCACTTCGTTGAGGTCGAGGCGCTCGCCGAGCTCGGCACTGCCCTGCCGGGCGAAGTCCTTGAGGTCGCCGACGATCCGCTTGATGCGCTGGGTGCCCTCCAGCATCTCGTCGAGCATGGAGGGAATCTCGTCGCGCATGCGCGAGTAGGGCAGCCCGCCGAGCGGGAAGTCGCCGTGCTGGCGATAGTGTGCCTCGAGAATGGGGCGGGCATCGTCGTAGGCCTCCCGCAGCACCGGCAGGTTGAGCAGCAGCAGGCTGCTGGGGTTGTTGATCTCGTGGGCGACACCGGAGACCAGGATACCCAGCGAGGTCATCTTGTCGGCCTGGATCAGCTGCTGCTGCTGGCGGCGCAGCTCCTCGGTGCGGCTCGCCACCTCGCGCTTGAGCAGGCGGTTCCAGATCACGATGCCGCCGAGAATCAGCAGCAGCAGCGCCGAGGCGATGGCCCCGATCAGGCCCAGCCGCTTCCACGGCAGGCCCTCCCCCTGCTCCAGCGGCCCCAGCCACTTGTCGTAGATGGCCTGGTGACGGCCGGTGTTCTTGAGGATCGCCAGGCCCTCGCTGAACTGGGCCAGCACGTCGGCGTTGCCCTCCTTCACCGCATAGCCGTAGCGCAGCGAGAAGGGGCGGGCGACCGGCACCAGGTTGGTCAGCCCCAGCTCGCGGCTGAGATACAGTGCCGGCAGGTTGGCCACCAGGGCGTAGTCGTGCTGGCCGGCGGCGAGGGCGCGCAGCGCGTCGGCATGGGTATCGGTGGGGAACAGCTCGGCGCCCACCTCTCGCTCGATCAGCAGGTCCTGCATGATGTCGCCGCGCTGCACGATCACCTCCTGGCCCGCCAGCTCCTCCAGGCGTGCCACGGGCGGCGTGCCGCGGCGGGCGAAGATCGACTGGTGGACGATGGCGTGGGGCGGGGCGAAGTCGAAGCTGGCGTCGCGGCCCTCGGAGTAGGACATGCCCTGCAGGACATCGATCTCGCCGGTTTCCAGCCGGCGGCGCATCTCGCTCCAGGGGCCCAGCTCGATGCGCACCTCGATGCCCATCACCTCGGCGATGGCCCGGGTCAGCTCGACGTTGTAGCCGGCGGGGCGACCGTCCTCGTCGAGGAACTCGTAGGGCGGGTGGTAGTGGTCGCCGCCGACCACGATCAGCCGCTCTGCGTTGTCGGGGGCCACGCCGGCACTCGGCTGTGCCCAGCCGGTAGCGGGCGCCGCGACGAGGCCGGCGAGCACCAGGATCGCCGCCAGCCGGGCCAGCAGGCGGGGCACGCCAGGGAAGGGAGGTGCACTCGACGTCACGATCATGCGCGCCTACTCGATGTTCTGGATCTGCTCGCGCATCTGCTCGATCAGCACCTTGAGCTCCACGGCGCAGCGGGTCGACTCGGCGACCACCGACTTCGACGACAGGGTGTTGGCCTCGCGGTTGAGTTCCTGCATCAGGAAGTCGAGGCGCCGGCCGATCGGGCCCTTCTGCTTGAGCTGACGCTCCACCTCGAGAACATGGGTCTCCAGGCGATCGAGTTCCTCGGCCACGTCGGCCTTCTGGGCCAGCAGCACCAGCTCGGCCTCCAGGCGCTGGGGATCGAGCTCGGTGCGCATCTCGGCCAGGCGCTCGAGCAGCTGGCGGCGCTGGCGCTCGAGGATCTCCGGCATCAGCCGGCGGACCTCGGCCACCTGGACGCGGATCGCCGCGAGACGCTCGCGAATCAGCTCGGCGAGCTGCTCGCCCTCCCGAGCGCGCCCGGCGATCAGGTCGTCCAGGGCGGCGCCGAACAGCGCCCTGGCCTCGGCCTTGATGGCCTCCATGTCCGGCCCCGGCGTCTCCAGCACGCCGGGGTGGTCGAGCAGTGCCAGGGCGTCGGGCATGGCGGCCGTGGGAAGGGTCTCGCGCACCTCGCCGAGGGCGGCGGCCAGGGCCTCCAGGCGCGGGCGGTTGACGGCCAGGCCGCTGTCGCCGTCGGCGGAATCGAAGCGCAGCAGGCACTCCACCTTGCCGCGGGCCAGGCGACCGCGCAGGGCGTCGCGGAAGACGGGCTCCAGGTCGCGAAGGGGCTCCGGCAGGCGGAAATGGGGTTCGAGATAGCGCTGGTTGACCGAGCGCAGCTCGAGCTGCAGCCGGCCCCAGTCGGCGTCGCGGTCCTGCCGCGAAAAGGCCGTCATGCTGTGGACCATCGGAGGGCTCCTGATGCGCAGGCGATTGCTCAGGCAGTGTAAACGATTCTGCCGGCAGACCGTGTAGAATGGCGACCAATCCATCCATTCCCGACTTCGAGAGAGGTGCCATGTCCTCGGACATCCGGCGTCCCAGCGGACGCGCCCCCGACCAGCCCCGCGACATTCGCCTGACCCGCGATTACACCCGTCATGCCGAGGGATCGGTGCTGGTGGAATTCGGTGACACCCGCGTGCTGTGCAACGCCAGCGTCGAGGCCGGGGTGCCGCGCTGGCTGCGCGGCAAGAAGCAGGGCTGGGTCACCGCCGAGTACGGCATGCTGCCCCGGGCGACCCACACCCGCGGTGGTCGCGAGGCCTCGCGGGGCAAGCAGGGCGGCCGGACGCTGGAGATCCAGCGGCTGATCGGCCGCTCGCTGCGGGCCGTGGTGAACCTCAAGAAGCTCGGCGAGTTCACCATCACCGTGGACTGCGACGTCATCCAGGCCGATGGTGGCACCCGCACCGCGGCCATCACCGGCGGCTGCGTGGCGCTGATCGATGCCATCCGCTACCTGCAGCGCGAGAAGCTGATCAAGGGCGATCCCTTCCACCAGCTGGTCAGCTCGGTGTCGGTGGGGCTGTTCAAGGGGGTGCCGGTGGTCGACCTGGACTATCCGGAGGACTCCCGCGCCGACACCGACATGAACGTGGTGATGGCCGAGGGCGGCGGGCTGATCGAGGTGCAGGGCACCGCCGAGTCCGGCACCTACAGCCGCGAGGCGCTCGATGCCATGCTCGACCTCGCCGAGCGGGCCGGCGCCGAGCTGTTCGCCCACCAGCGAGAGGCGCTGGGGATCCGCGCCTGAGGGATACGTTCTTCAGGGTTTCCCTAACGCAACACGCCGGCGCTAGGCCGGCGTGTTGCGTTGCCGCGGAGGCAACGGCGACGAAGGGACGGCGATCAAAGCGTCAGGTCGTACTCGACGATCAGCGGCGCGTATTCGGAGAAGGTCGCGTCGTAATCGATCCAGGCGTCCACCACGTGGCGGCGGAAGTTGGGGCCGACCAGCTGGTAGTCGATCCGCCAGCCTTCCTGGCGCTCCCGAGGCTGGTCCTGGTCCAGCGCCGGCCACCAGCTGTACTCGCCGGCATCGCGGTTGATCTCGCGGAAGGTGTCGATGAAGCCGGTCGGGCCGAGCACCTGGTCCATCCAGGCGCGCTCCTCGGGCTTGAAGCCGGGGGTGGTCTGGTTGTCGGCCCAGTTCTCGAGGTCGATGGTCTTGTGGGCGATATGCCAGGTGCCACAGATGATGTACTCGCGGCGCTTGCGGGCCATCTTGGCCAGATATTCCTGATACTGGGCCATGAAGCTCTGCTTGGCGGCCGGGTCGCTGCCGTCGGGCATCAGGAAGCTGGCGATGCTGAAGCGGTCGTAGTCGGCCTGCAGGAAGCGCGCCTCATGGTCGCACTGCGGGAAGCCCAGGCCATACATGATCGCCTTGGGAATCTTGCGGCAGTAGATGCCGACGCCCGAGACGCCGTCCTGCTCGGCGTCGAGGAAGTAGCCCTCGTAGCCTTCCGGGTAGAGGATGCTGTCGTCGAGCTCGAAACTCTTGGCCTTGAGGTTCTGCACGCAGACGACGTCGGCATCCTGGTTGGCCAGCCAGTCGAGGAAACCTCGACCGACGGCCTCGCGGATGCCGTTGACATTGATGGTGGCGATTTTCATACATGGTCCCTTTTGCGTCGCGCGTGTATGATACCCGACGTTTCGACGTTTGGGTAAATGGCGTCAGTCGATAAACGTGATAGGAGGCTCCGTGGCGGATCAGCGCGTTGCATCGTCCCTGCAACCCTACCAGCAGGCATTCATCGAATTCGCCATCGAGCAGGGCGTGCTGCGCTTCGGCGAGTTCACCCTGAAATCCGGCCGGGTCAGCCCCTATTTCTTCAATGCCGGCCTGTTCAAGACCGGTCGTGCCCTGGCGGCGCTGGGCCGCTTCTACGCCCAGGCCATCGCCGACAGCGGCCTCGAGGCCGAGGTGCTGTTCGGTCCGGCCTACAAGGGCATCCCCCTGGCCGCCACCACCGCCGTGGCCCTGGCCGACCATCATGACCGCGACCTGCCCTATGCGTTCAACCGCAAGGAGGCCAAGGCCCACGGCGAGGGCGGCAACATCGTCGGCGCCGCGCTGGCCGGGCGTATCCTGATCGTCGATGACGTCATCACCGCCGGCACCGCCATCCGCGAGGTGATGGGGCTGATAGACGCCGCCGGCGCCAGTGCCGGCGGGGTGGTGGTGGCCCTGGACCGCCAGGAGCGCGGCGGCGACGACGCCGACCCGCGCAGCGCCATCCAGCAGGTCGAGGCGGCCTACGGCATGCCGGTGATCAGCATCGTCACCCTGGACATGGTGCTCGAGTACCTCGAGGTGCATGCCGGCGACGAACTGAGCGGCCATGCCGAGGCCATCCGCGCCTATCGCGATCGCTACGGCGTGGCCGAGCGCTGAGCGGTCTCTGCGCCCGGGGGGCGTGACGAATCGCCGAGCCGGTTTCTCGGGCCCCATGCGGGGCCCGAGTGCGTTGTCGGCGTAGTATATCAGGAGTTGTTGATGCTCGACGTGGTGCTCTACCAGCCCGAGATCCCGCCCAACACCGGCAACCTGATCCGGCTGTGCGCCAACACCGGCTTCCGGCTGCACCTGATCGAGCCGCTGGGTTTCAGCCTGGACGACAAGCGGCTGCGCCGTGCCGGCCTCGACTACCATGAGTGGGCCCGGGTGCGGGTGCATCGCGACTGGGCGGCCTTTCTCGATGCCGTGGCACCTGGCCGGGTCTTCGCCGTCTCGACCCGCGGGCGCACCGGCTACCACACCCCGAGCTACCGCGAGGGCGACGCCCTGGTGTTCGGCCCCGAGACCCGCGGCCTGCCCCAGGCGCTGCTCGATGCCCTGCCCGAGGCGCAGCGTCTGCGCATCCCCATGCTGGCGGAAAGCCGCAGCCTGAACCTGTCCAATGCCTGTGCGGTGGTGGTCTATGAGGCCTGGCGCCAGCTCGACTTCGTGGGGGCCGGCCATCCGGGGGCCGGCCATCCGGGGGCCGGTTATCCGGACATCGACAGTGAGCCCGCCGCCGAACCGAGGGAGTTCGAATGACCCCCAGCATCGCCAGTCGCCTCGCCAAGCTCAATCCCCGCCAGCAGCAGGCCGTGCGCGCCATCGACGGGCCCTGCCTGGTGCTGGCCGGCGCCGGCTCCGGCAAGACCAGCGTGATCACCACCAAGATCGCCTACCTGGTCCAGGAGTGCGGCATGAGCGCCCGGCGCATCGCCGCGGTGACCTTCACCAACAAGGCCGCCCGGGAGATGAAGGAGCGCGTGGGCCAGATGCTCCAGGGCCGCGAGGGCCACGGCCTCACCGTCTCCACCTTCCACACCCTGGGGCTCAACATCATCCGCGGCGAGCTCAAGGCGCTGGGCTACAAGCCCGGCTTCTCGCTGTTCGACCCCGAGGACGCCAAGGCGCTGCTGCGCGACCTGATGAACAAGGACGCCCAGGTCGACGCCGAGGCGATCAACCAGGTGCAGGCGGCCATCTCCAACTGGAAGAACGACCTGGTGCTGCCGGGACAGGCGCTGTCGCATGCCGCCGACGACAGCGAGCAGTTCGCCGCGCGGGTCTACGAGGCCTATGTGCGCCACCTCAAGGCCTACAACGCGGTGGACTTCGACGACCTGATCCTGCTGCCGGTGACCCTGCTGCGCGACGATCCCGAGGCCCTGGCCCGCTGGCGGCGCAAGATCCACTACATGCTGGTGGACGAGTACCAGGACACCAACGTCAGCCAGTACCAGCTGGTGCGCATGCTGATGGCCGAGCGCCAGACCTTCACCGTGGTGGGCGACGACGACCAGTCGATCTATGCCTGGCGTGGCGCGCGCCCCGAGAACCTGGTGACCCTGGGCGAGGACTTCCCGCGGCTCAACGTCATCAAGCTCGAGCAGAACTACCGCTCCACCGGCACCATCCTGCGTGCCGCCAACACCCTGATCGCCAACAACCCCCACGTCTACGACAAGACCCTGTGGTCGGACATGGGCCAGGGCGAGGCGATCCGCGTGGTGGTCAACCGGCACGAGGAGGCCGAGGCCGAGCGGGTGGCCAGCGAGATCCTCACCCGGCGCATCAAGGAGCGTGCCGAGTGGCGCGACTTCGCGGTGCTCTACCGCGGCAACTTCCAGGCTCGGCTGCTCGAGCTCAAGCTGCAGCACTACCAGGTGCCCTACAAGCTCTCCGGGGGCACCTCCTTCTTCTCCCGGGGCGAGATCAAGGACGCCATGGCCTACCTGCGGCTGCTGATCAACCCGGCCGACGACAACGCCTTCCTGCGCATCGTCAACGTGCCACGCCGCGAGATCGGTCCCGGCACCCTGGAGAAGCTGGCCAACTACGCCACCGAGCGCGGCGCCTCGCTGTTCGCCGCCTGCCACGAGCTGGGGCTGGCCGAGCAGCTGCCGGTCAGAGCCGTCGAACGGCTGGGGAGGTTTACCCACTTTATCGATGGCGTGCGCCGGCGCATGGATGGCGGCGATGCCCTCGCCGCGATCCGCGAGATGCTGCGCGACATGGACTACGAGGCCTGGCTCTACCAGAACGCCAGCGCCCCGACCATCGCCGAACGGCGCATGGCCAACGTCTGGACGCTGATCGACCAGCTCGAGAAGTCGATGCAGGCCGATCCCGACGAGCGGGCGGAGGAGGCCACGGCGAGCACCGCGACCGAGACCGACGACGTGGAGTCGGCCATCTCGCGGCTGGTGCTGCGCGACATCCTCGAGCAGCAGGCCGAGGAGGACGACTCCGACCGCGTCCAGCTGCTGACCATGCACGCCTCCAAGGGCCTCGAGTTCCCCCATGTCTACCTGATGGGCCTCGAGGAGGAGCTGCTGCCCCACCGCAATGCCATCGAGGTGGGGACGGTGGAGGAGGAGCGTCGCCTGGCCTACGTGGGGATCACCCGGGCACGGCGCACCCTGACCCTGACCCTGGCCCGCCAGCGCAAGGCCTATGGCGAGCTGATGGACTGCACGCCCAGCCGCTTCCTCGACGAGCTGCCCGAGGATGCCCTGGAGTGGGAGGGGCGCGCCGACCGCGAGGACCCGGAGAAGAAGCAGGCCCGCGGCAAGGACGCCATCGCCGGACTGCGCTCGCTGCTGGGATGATCCGGGCGGCGGCTGCTTCGGTACGAACAACAAGGGGGCGCCGAATGGCGCCCCCTCGTCGTATCGCGATGCTGGCCGGCCTTACTGCGCCTGGCTGACCATGTAGTCGACGATGGCCTTGACCTCCTCGTCGGGGAGGCTGGCGCCGCCCTTGGGCGGCATGGCGCCGATGCCGTTGATCGCGCTCTCGTACAGGGCCTCGATGCCCTTGTCGATACGTGGCCCCCAGGCTTCGGCATCGCCGATCTTCGGGGCGCCGGCCGCACCGCTGGCGTGACAGGCGGCGCAGGGTGCGCTGGCATAGAGCGCCTCACCATCGAGGCCGCTGTCGGCGTCGGCGGTGGCTTGCGTTCCGGCGGCCTGCTCGGCCGGCGCGTCCTGCTCCGCCGTGGCGGCGTCATCGGTCGCCGCGCCTTCCTCGGCGGCCGCGTCGCCCTCGCCGCTGGCCTCGGCGGGCACGTCCATCACCGGCTCGACCAGGTAAGCCACGGCGGCCTGCACCTCCGCGTCGGAGAGGTTGGGGTTGCCGCCGCGGGCCGGCATGGCGTTATAGCCGTTGATGGCGTGGCTGAGCAGGGTCTCGAAGCCCTGGCCGGTGCGCTCGCTCCAGGCCGCCTCGTCGCCACGCTTCGGCGCACCCGCGGCGCCGGTGTCGTGACAGGCCATGCAGACGCTGCCGTAGATGCTCTCGCCGTCGGCGCCGTCGGAGGAGGCGCTGTCACCGCCGCCGCTGGCCGCCATGGCGGTGCCGCAGTCTTCGCCCTGCACGCACAGCTCGCCCACCGGCGCCAGGCGTTCGGCGATGGCGTCCCGGTCCACGTCTTCCTGGGCGAACGCCATGCCCGTGGTCAGGCCGAGGGTGACCAGGCACCCCATGATCAGCTTGCTGGATTTCACTCTCACCACCTCTTTGACGGTCTTGTCATCGAATCACGGTCGGCATCACGACAGCCAGTACGCCATGACGCGCACAATGGGCGCCAGTATAGCCGTATCGCCAACCGCTGGAAAATGCTGGAGATCATGCCCCGGGGCATGGGCGGGGCGCGTCGAGACGATGCCGTGGCCGCTGGCGGCTGGACAGCGAAAGGGCAGCACGGTAGGATGTCGCTCGCCTGGCGGTCATCGACCGCCAGGCCCCGCGCGCCCTTAGCTCAGCTGGATAGAGCGTCGCCCTCCGGAGGCGAAGGTCAAAGGTTCGAATCCTTTAGGGCGCGCCAACGAATTCAAGGGCTTACGATTATCCGTAGGCCCTTTTCTTTTGCCTCTCTGTGTTTCGTAACCACGCTGGTAGCCAACCGCTTGTCATCGCGCCAGCTCTGGCACTGCCGAGCGGCGGATTTGGCACAGTGCCGCCCGGCTACCCTACTCGGCCTTGAGCGCTGCCTTGCAGTGTCGCATTCCTTCAGCTGATACATCCTGTGCGCCTGGCAATGAGGGCGCCAACGCCTGACGTCACGCCCTCGACGCTAGCGCCTGGTCTCAAGCCCCCTTGTAGTAGATCACCGATGCCCGGCGTCAGCGGGCTCGATCAGGTCCGCATCATCGTGAGTGGGCCTGTTGACCCGCGGGCTCACCGGCCAGTGGGTGAGCATCCCGGAGGGCAGGTGATGCACCACCTGGCGGAGCGTCTCGCGATCGGTCAGGTGGGGATCGAGCCAGGGCTCCAGGCTCTCGGCGTCCAGGGCCAGCGGCATGCGGGAGTGGATCTCCTCGGCCACGCCGCGCGCCGGCTCGGTGATGATGGCGCAGCCGGGCTTGCCGTCCGGCCGCTCGCTCCAGATGCCCGCCAGCCAGATCGGCTCGCGGTCCTCGCGGCACAGGAAGTGCGGCTGCTTCTTCCCTTCCACCGGCAGCCACTCGTACCAGCCATCCGCCGGCACCAGGCAGCGGTGATGGGCGAACGCGCCCTTGAAGTAGCCGGACGTGGCCACCTTCTCGACGGTGGCGTTGATGGGCTCCGGCGCCTTCTCCTTCGCCCAGTGCGGCCGGTAGCTCCACCAGACCTCGTCCATCACCAGTGGCGCGTCATCGCTGGGATGGCGCACCACGGTGATCCAGGTGCCCGGCGCCACGTTGTAGCGTGGCGCCAGCTCTCGAGCCTCAAGCGGGAGACGCAGTGCCTGGGAGAGCTTGGGGTATGGGCTATAGAGGGCGAAACGTCCGCACATAAGCTCAGCATAGTTGGCTTCGCCGTGCCGGCACTATCGCTTCACCGCCGAGCGATGATCCACACCGCGTGGACGATGCCGGGAATGTAGCCCAGCAGGGTCAGCAGGATGTTGATCCAGAATTGCAGGCCGAGGCCGACCTGGAGGAAGACGCCCACCGGGGGCAGCAGAATGGCGAGTAGAACGCGGATCACATCCATGAGGGAACTCCTTGTGTTGATAGCCAGAGGCGTCGTGGCTATGTCGACCACCAGGTGCCCGGCAATGTTCCAGGTACCAGGGGGAAGTTGCAGTCCAACCCACGGTCGCGGAGCGCTTCCCTATAGGGCCAGCCTTCCTTGGAGCCCGCGAGTCATCGCGAGCCCTCTCGTATCCGCCTCCCCCGCGTCAGCCGGGTCGCGATCGGCCCCTTTGTCTGTATCGACTATGCCGGTGTCGTACCGAGGATGTCGCCCTCGGGCCGGGGGTTCCACGCTTCTTCTAGTCCCGTTCGATCCGTGAGGCTGCGCAGGATCGGACGGCTCATCAGGCGGTGATTCCCCACCGCCGACGATGTAGCGAGGAGGGGCGAGATGACCGACTATCTCCCGTTGCGGCACGACAAGCCCCTTGGCGGGGAGGGCGTGACCCTCGAGACCGCCGCCGGGGCCCCTCCCGACGATGGTCTCCCGCCGCCGGGGGCGCCGGATATCGCCATCGCCCGGGCGGCCACCCCCTGGCCCATCGGCGAGGTGGCCGCCCGGCTCGGCATCGAGCCCGATCAGCTGCGGCCCTATGGCCATGACAAGGCCAAGCTCTCCCACGAATTCACCGATGCCCTGGCGGGGCGCCCGTCGGGCAAGCTGGTGCTGGTCACCGCCATCACCCCTACCCCGGCCGGCGAGGGCAAGACGACGACCACCGTGGGACTGGGCGACGGCCTCAGCCGGCTCGGCCACAAGGCCGCGGTGTGCCTGCGCGAACCCTCCCTCGGGCCCTGCTTCGGCATGAAGGGAGGCGCCGCCGGGGGCGGGCGCGCCCAGGTGATTCCCATGGAGGACATCAACCTGCACTTCACCGGCGATTTCCACGCCGTCACCAGCGCCCACAACCTGCTGGCCGCCCTGATCGACAACCACCTGCACTGGGGCAATGCGCTGGATATCGATCCCCGGCGCATCTCCTGGAAGCGGGTGATGGACATCAACGACCGGGCGCTGCGGCACCTGACCATCGGCCTGGGCGGCCCCGCGCATGGCGTGCCGCGGGAAGCGGGGTTCGACATCACCGCGGCCTCGGAGATCATGGCGATCCTCTGCCTGTCCGCCGACCTGGCCGACCTGCAGCGCCGCCTGGGCGAGATCATCGTCGCGCGGCGCCGCAACGGCAGCCCGGTGCGCGCCCGGGACCTGGAGGCCGAGGGCGCCATGGCGGTGCTGCTCAAGGAGGCCCTGTCCCCCAACCTGGTGCAGACCCTGGAGCATACCCCGGCCTTCATCCATGGCGGTCCCTTCGCCAACATCGCCCATGGCTGCAACTCCCTGATGGCGACCCGCAGCGCCCTGTCCCTGGCCGATATCGTGGTCACCGAGGCGGGCTTCGGTGCCGACCTGGGCGCCGAGAAGTTCTTCAACATCAAGTGCCGGCAGGCCGGCCTGACGCCCGGTGCGGTGGTGGTGGTCGCCACCCTGAGGGCCCTGAAGCTGCACGGCGGCGTCGAGCGGGATGCCCTCGGGCTGCCGGATCCCGAGGCGGTGCGTCGCGGGGCGCGCAACCTGAGCCGGCACGTCGCGAACCTCCACAGCTTCGGGGTGCCCGTGCTGGTGGCGGTCAACCACTTCTCGCAGGATGCCGACCAGGAGCACCTTGCCCTGCAGGCCGCCTGCGACGAGATGGGCGTCGAGCGCGTGGTCAGCCGCCACTGGGCGGAGGGCTCCCGGGGCAGCGAGGCCCTGGCGGAGCGGGTCGCGGCGATGCTGGAGGCGCCGTCCCCCGCGCTGTCGCTGACCTACGAGGACGACGCCAGCCTCGAGGACAAGGTCAGGGCCATCGCCCAGCGCCTCTATGGCGCGGCGGATATCAGCCTGGAGGCCAAGGCCCGACGGCAGCTCGAGGAATTCGAGGCGCTCGGTTACGGCCACCTGCCGGTGTGCATCGCCAAGACCCAGTACAGCTTCGCCGCCGACCCGGCGCTCAGCGGCCTCGCCGAGGGCCATGTGCTGCCGGTGCGCGAGGCCGAGCTGGCCGCCGGTGCCGGCTTCGTCGTGGTGATCTGCGGCGATCTCATGCGCATGCCCGGCATGCCACGCCAGCCGGCGTCATCCGGCATCCGCCTCGATCCCGAGGGCGATATCGAGGGCCTGTCCTGAGTCTTCCATGGCAGCGCGAGGGGGGCAGACATGGCGGGTCTGCTGACGCGCCAGCCCGCCCAATGTCGAGATCCTCAAGGGGCGCCCACCACCGAGGTCAACGGCATCGGGTCGCGCGTCGTCGTGTCCGCGGTCAGTCCAGCAGGGTGAGGCTCGCCGGCGCGAGGGGCGGGCGGTCACGGTGCTCGCCCAGCGGCCGGTCCTCGAGGCTGGTGAGCAGGATCTGCAGCGGGTCGCCGTGGCCGACCAGCAGGATGGTCTCGCCCAGACAGCGCGCCTCGAGGGCGTCGATCACGGCGCGCATGCGCGCCGCGACCCGCACGACGCTCTCCACGCCATGCACCCGGTGGGCAGGGTCCCGGGCATCCTGCGCCCAGACCTCGCCGTAGCGTGTGTCGGGCTGACCCTCCAGGCCCCCGAAGTGGCGCTCCCGCAGCCGGGGCTCGGCCTGGGAGCGGAGCCCGAAATGGCCCGCCACGCGCTCGGCGGTGTCCCGGGTGCGCAGGAAGTCCGAGTGCAGCAGCCGGGTCGGGGTGGGCGCCGACCACTCGGCCAGCAGGGCCGCGAGCTGGTCCTGCCCCCGTGGGGACAGCCCGTAGTGCGCCAGGCCCCGCGCCGGCGTGCTGATGATGATGCCTCGGGCGTTGGCCTCGCTGTGGCCATGGCGCATCAGCAGGTAGCGGTTGTTCCGCCGTGGGGGCGCGTTGACAGCGTCGTTGGTCATCGGCTTGTCTTCTTTCCCGAAGTGGTCGACAGTTTTTCCATGCGGCATGTCCGCCCCCGTCGCATCCGGGGGACGCTCATCGGCCGCCTTGCAGCATGATGGAACGCAACAACAACCATAATCGAGGCACGCCATGATGACCCGACTCACCGGAAGCGCCCCCCGCGGGGCACTGGCCGCGCTAGCGCTGCTGCCCCTGTCCCTGCTGTTCGCCGCCCAGGCTCAGGCCCAGGCCGACTGCGAGCGGGGCCAGCTCGCCGATATCTACTGCGACGAGAACGGCGACCTGGTCGCCGACCGGCCGGCCGACGAGTCGGAGTGGGCCGATCCGGACACCCTGATCTTCGCCTACACCCCGGTGGAGGACCCGGCGATCTACTCCGATATCTGGGCCCCCTTCATCGCCCACCTCGAGGAGGTGACCGGCCGCGACGTGCGCTTCTTTGCCGTGCAGTCGAACTCGGCCCAGGTCGAGGCCATGCGCAGCGGCCGCCTGCATATCGCCGGCTTCTCCACCGGCCCGACGCCCTTCGCCGTCAACCTGGCCGGTGCCGTGCCCTTCGCCCTGATGGGCTCCGACGATGGCCGCTTCGGCTATACCCTGCAACTCTATACCCATGTGGACTCGGGCATCGACGACATCGAGGACCTCAAGGGCAAGCGCGTGGCGCATACCTCGCCGACCTCCAACTCCGGCAACCAGGCGCCGCGGGCGCTGTTCCCGGAACTCGGTATCGTGCCCGACGAGGACTACGAGGTGGTCTATTCCGGCAGCCACGACCAGTCGATGCTGGGGGTAGTGGCCCAGGACTACGACGCGGCCCCGGTGGCCTCGGAGGTGGTCGAGCGCATGGCGGCCCGTGACCTCTACGACCCCGATGACGTCAAGCTGCTCTACGAGTCCGACAGCTTCCCGACCACCTCCTACACCTACGCCCACAACCTGCATCCCGACCTGGTCGACAAGATCGAGGAAGCCTTCTTCTCCTTCGAGTTCGCCGGCACCGAGCTGGGCGAGGAGTTCGAGGGCGTCGAGAAGTTCATCCCGATCAACTACCAGGACCAGTGGAAGGTCATCCGCACCATCCAGAAGGCCAACGGGGTCGAATACACCCCCGAGAACCTCTAGTCGCGGTACCTTCCGTGACGCCGTGACGCCGTGACGCCGTGACGCCGTGCCCCGGTGGCCGCCCTCGCGACGGCCGCCGCGGCGATCCTTTCGCCGCCTGGATGCATCCATGCTCGAGATCGCCAACCTGATCAAGCGATACGGCCAGGACGAGCCCGTGCTCAAGGGGCTCGACCTGGTCGTGGAGGACAACAGCGTGGTGGCCATCGTCGGTGCCTCGGGGGCCGGCAAGAGTACCATGTTGCGCTGCATCAACCGCCTGGTGGAGCCGACCTCGGGCTCGATCCGCCTCAACGGCAGCGAACTGGTCACGCTGCGGGGCGCGGCGTTGCGACGGGCCCGGCGCAAGATCGGCATGGTCTTCCAGGGCTTCAACCTGATCGACCGACTGACCGTGATGGAGAACGTGCTGGCCGGCCGGCTCGGTTACGTCAGCCTCTTCCAGGCGGTCACGCGGCGCTTTCCCGCCGAGGATATCGACCGCGCCTTCGCCCTGATGGAGCGCGTCGGCATCGCCCACTACGCCAACAAGCGGGCCGATGAACTCTCGGGCGGCGAGCGCCAGCGGGTCGGCGTGGTGCGGGCGCTGATGCAGGAGCCGGAGGTGCTGCTCGCCGACGAGCCCACCGCCTCGCTGGACCCGCGCACCTCGGAGCAGATCATGATGCTGCTGCAGAGCCTGGCCAGCGAGCTGTCGCTGCCGGTACTGATCAACATCCACAACGTGGCCCAGGCCAAGGCCTATACCGAGCGCATCGTCGGCCTGCGCCACGGCAAGATGATCTTCGACGGGGTGCCCGCCGACTTCGACAAGGCGGCCCTGGAGGCCATCTACGGGGGCATCGAGGCCCCCGACGACGAGCTCACCGAGTCGCCGGCCGGCATCGCCTCGGGGGAGGAGTCATGACGCGCCCCGTGCCGGCCACACGGACCTGGCGCAAGCCGCCGTTCATTGCCAACCCCCTGCTGCGCTACGGCCTGCTGGTGGGGCTCGTGGCCTACCTGGTGTGGGCCTTCGGCAGCCTGCCCTTCAACTGGGAGCGCATCGGCGAAGGCCTGCCCCGGGCCGGGCGCATCTTCGGCGGCGGCTTCCCGCCGAGCTTCGAGCGCTACGACCTGCTGCTCACCGGCTTCAAGGAGAGCCTTCAGATCGCCGTGCTGGCGACCCTGCTCGGGGTGATGCTGTCGGTGCCCTTCGCGGTGATGGCGGCGCGCAACATCTCGCCGCTGCCGGTGTACCTGCTGGGGCGAGCGGTGATCATCGTCTCGCGCAGTTTCCACCCGGTGATCGTGGCCATCCTGTTCGTCGCGGCGGTGGGCTTCGGGCCGCTGGCGGGGGTGCTGACCCTGACCCTCTACTCCATCGGCTTCGTCGGCAAGCTGCTCGCCGAGGAGATCGAGGAGATCGACTGGGGCCAGGTGGAGGCCATCCGCGCCGCCGGGGGCGGCTTGCTGGTGACCCTGGTGTATGCCGTCTTCCCCCAGGTGCTGCCCCGCCAGGTGGGGCTGTCGATGTACCAGCTCGACAGCAACCTGCGGGCCTCGGCGGTGGTGGGGATCGTCGGCGCCGGTGGCATCGGCGGCACCCTGATGAACGCCTTCGGGCGCTACGACTACGCCTTTGCCTTCGCGATCCTGCTGGTCATCATCGCGGTGATCCTGGTCAGCGAGGGCGTCAGCGGCTGGGTAAGGAAGCGGATATGGTAGAGCGGGACGACGCCCTGGCGGCGCGGGTCTGGCGCCGCTACGACCGCCGGGAACGGCTGATCCGCTACGGCGTGCTGCTGGCGACGCTGATGGTGGTGGTCTGGGCGGTGCAGGATATCGACATCTTCTGGCCCTGGGTGTGGGATGCGCCGAACCAGATCAGCTCCCTGGGCGGGCGGATGTGGCCGCCCGACCCGAGTCGCCTGGGCGAGATCCTCTCGGCCATGCTGGAGACGGTGCATATCGCCACCCTGGCGACCATGCTGACGGTGCTGGTGGCCCTGCCGGTCGCCTATATCGCCGCCCAGAACACCACGCCCAACCGGGCCTGCCTGTGGCTCGGTCGCTTCATCCTGGTGTCGAGCCGCTCGGTGAACACCATCATCTGGGCCTTGCTGTTCGTGGCCATCTTCGGCCCCGGCGTGCTGGCGGGCATCCTGGCCATCATGTGCCGCTCCATCGGCTTCATCGGCAAGCTGATGGGCGAGGCGATCGAGGAGATCGACCGCCGGCCGGTGGAGGCCATGCAGGCCACCGGCGCCTCCAAGCTGAAGGTGATCGCCTATGCCGTGGTGCCCCAGGTGATGCCGGCCTTCTTCGCCATCGTGATCCTGCGCTGGGACATCAACATCCGCGAGTCCACGGTGCTGGGGCTGGTGGGCGCCGGCGGCATCGGCGTCATCCTGCAGGGATCGATCGATACCTTCGCCTGGCCGACCGTGGCCACCATCCTGATCGCCATCATCACCCTGGTGCTGATCGGCGAGGCGATTACAGGCATGTTGCGCGGCAAGGTGCTCTGATAGGGCGAGCCGCGCCACGTCAGCCGGCGGCGTCGCCGCACAGGCGTTGCATGCGGGCCAGCGCCGCCTCGGCGCCCTCGAGGCTGAAGACCAGGAACCAGTAGTCTCCCTCGGCGCGGTGGATGCGCAGGCGCAGGATCTCGCCGGTTCGCATGTCCGCCAGCAGCGCCTCGCTGTCGGGGAACGAGAAGCGCACGTAGAAGCCGCTGTTGCCGCGTTCGGTGATGAAGGCGGCCTGGCCGGTATGCACGCGGTCCTCGTCGACCAGCAGGTCCGCCTGCACCCGGTTTACCGTGGCACTCTCGGCCTGGACCTCATCCAGTTCCACGCGCATCTCCCACCAGGGCCGGTCGCAGGCCCCGGGGCTGGCATTGACGCTGAACACGGTATCGCTGTAGCTGCGCTGCTCGAGGGCCCGGACGTGACGTTCCTCGCCCAGTGTCAGTCGCAGCGAGTGCCAGTCGGCGTGGTGCTCGACGGCGTCGATGTTGTAGCGGCCGGCCTGGGCCGGAACGGTGACGGCCAGGGCCAGGAGGGTCGGCAGCAGGCGGCGGAGGACGGTCGGTGACATGGTGGATCCCGGGGGGCTGGACCCCGGGAGGCTAGCATATCCGTCCCGCCGAGTGCCGCCCGTCTCGCCGCGCTGATCAGGGATTGAGGCTGGCGTAGTAGGCGGCGATGTCGGCGATGTCCTGGTCGGACAGCGACTGGGCCTGGGGCGCCATGATGGCGGACATGCCCCCACCGCGTTCGCCGGCACGATAGGCCTTGAGGGCGCTCTCGAGATAGGCGGCGGACTGGCCGGCCAGGTTCGGGTAGATGGGCGCGGTGCCCATGCCATCGGTGCCGTGACAGGCGGCACAGGCGGCGACCTTGCCTTCGCCGGCGGCGGGGTCACCGGCGGCCAGGGCGTCGACGGCCAGGGCGCTGACGCCGATCAGTGCCACGGTAGCGAGCCTTCTCATAACACACCTCCTGGATGCATCTTTTTGTGCTGAACCGAGCCCGGTAACGGCGGCGCCGCACCAGGCGGATGACGCCATCATGCCAGCGTCCCGCTGCCGGGAGCTTGATGTGGGTCATCTACAGGCTAGACACCCGGCAGCGACTCGGCCCGTCGATTCAGATTCCCGCCCACCAACGGTAGCCGCGATCCTCCCAGTAGCCGCCCCGGCCACGGCCGAGGTGCGCGAAGCTCGACACCAGCTCCAGGCGCATCACGTACTTGGCCATCTTGTAGCCCAGCTGGCGTTCGGCGCGCAGGCGCAGCGGCGCGCCGTTGGCGATGGGCAGGTCGTCGCCGTTGAGGCCGTAGGCCAGCAGGGTCTGGGGATGGTAGGCCTCGCGCAGGTCGAGGCTCTCGTAGTAGCGGTCGCCCCCCCGGTAGCGATCGGCACAGTGGAAGACCACGAAGCGCGCCTCGTCGCGGACCCCGACCCGGTCCAGCAGCTCGCCGAGCACCACCCCGGTCCACTCGCCGATGCAGCTCCAGCCCTCCACGCAGTCGTGGCGGGTGATCTGGGTGCGCGCCGGCAGCGCCCGCAGCTCGGCAAGGGAAAAGGCACCGGGCCGCTCGACCAGGCCATCGACCTCGAGGCGCCAGTCGTGGAAGTCGTCGGCCGCCAGGCGCAGGTAGTCGATCTCCCGGGGCATGGTCGTGCCGTTGGCGCGAAAGCTCGGGGCGATGTCCTCGGGGGCGTATTCCCGGGCCAGCGCCTCCCGGGAGGCCAGCAGCCGGTGGGCCCGCTGGGTCAGGCCCTCGCTGGCGGCGAACAGGCGCTGCATGGCGTCGCTGCGCGAGAGCCGGTCGCAGCCGGCCAGCATCAGGGTGCCGCCGGCCAGCAGGCCGCGGGTCAGGAAGCGTCGGCGGCCGGGATCAGTGGGATGCGTCATCGCGCGTCTCCTCTTCCGGGGGGAGGGCATAGCGCCCGGTGATCATCGAGCGCAGGTTGTTGCCGACGCCGGAGACCAGCACCAGCAGCAGATGCACCACGAAGAAGGCCAGCAGGGCGGCGGCGGCCAGGAAGTGCAGGGTGCGGGCGCTCTGCCGGCCCCCGAAGACGTCCAGCAGCCAGGGCCAGGCGGCATCCATGGTCGGCGACATGGTCAGGCCGGTGAGCACCACCAGCGGGGCGACGACGAACAGCACCAGCAGGTAGGCCAGCTTCTGCAGCAGGTTGTAGTGGCGCGCCTCCTCGCCCCGCGGGAAGCGCAGCCGCAGGTGCTCGACCAGGGTGTGGCCGAGGCGTGGCCATTCGTCGCGGCGTGGCAGCAGGCGCCGTCGCAGCTGGCCGCTGGCCACCAGGTAGACCAGGTAGGCCACGAGCAGGGGCGCGAAGACCCAGCCGGCGAGGAAGTGCCACTGCCGGCCCATGGCCAGCCAGCGCGGGCCGGGCAGCGTCGCCCAGGCGGGGAAGGCACGCCGCTGGCGATCGGCGCGCGGTCCCGAGACGCCCAGCACGCCGGTGGTGTCGAAGCGGTATCCGCCGATGCGGGTGATCCCGCGCAGGGCGCCGTCATCGGCCCGCTCGGCGCCGATCGACAGCGCCGGGGCGTCGAAGGTGGAATCCTTGCCCCAGTACAGGGCCGGATGGGCATTGAAGATCTGCAGGCCGCTCATCAGCAGGATCGCCAGGCAGATGGCGTTGATCCAGTGCCACAGCCGGGTGAACGTCGAGTGCCGCTTGATCACCGTCGGCCGGGGAGCATGGCGTGTGGCGCCGAGGAGTCGCATGGGGTGGGCCCTCTCGAAGAGGCGAGGCGGAGCGGGAAGACATGACCGGCCGGAACGTCATCCGTCCGGTCATGCGGCGGCGAGCATCACATCTCGCTGTCGTCCTCCATCATCGATTCCTCGTCTTCCAGCATCATCTCGTCGTTGCCTTCCGACTTCATGGCGTCGTCACCGCTCATGGCGTCGTCACCGCTCATGGCGTCGTCGCCGCTCATGGCGTCTTCCTCGCCCATGGCCTCGCCGGACATGGCATCCTGCTCCATGCTGCCGCCCTCCTGCATGGCGTCCTCATGGTGGTCCGCCAGGGCAGCGGTCGGCAGCAGCAGGGCCCCGAACAGGATGGCGAACAGGGTGGTCCTGGGGTGGGTCGGCTTGAACATCTCGCACCTCCGGTGATGGTCGGGCCGCCGGCGACATGCCGTGTCGGCACCTGTCACGCTAGCCAGCCCCCCGGGGCGATTCATCACGAAATCATCACGAACCGGGGGCCGGCGTGAGGGTTTCGTGATGCAGCCAGCGGCGGAGGGCTCTAGAGTAGAGACCGAACCCCACCTCGGAGCCCGTCCCATGCCCTACCGGATCCTCTGCGTCGAGGACAATCCCGAGATCGGCAAGCTGCTCCGCGAGCGGCTGGTCGAGGCCGGCCAGCGCTGTGACTGGGTCACCGACGGCGAGGCGGCCATGGCGGCCCTGGAGGAGGCGGCACCGGGCAGCGCCTATGACCTGGTGATGCTCGACCTGATGCTGCCGGGGATCGACGGCCTGGAGGTGTGCCGCCGGCTGCGGCGGCGCGACAGTCGCACGCCCGTGCTGATGGTGACCGCCAAGGCCGCGATCCGCGATGTGGTGGAGGGGCTCGAGCTCGGGGCCGACGACTACGTCACCAAGCCCTTCCACATGCCGATCCTGATGGCCCGGGTCCAGGCCCTGCTGCGCCGGGGGCAGCGCCAGGCGGAGGGCGAGGACGCCATCGCCGAGACCCCGCCGCTGGTCTGCGGCCCGCTGGTCATCGATGCCGACCAGCATCGGGTCACCCTCGACGGCCAGCCGGTGCAGCTCACCGGCAAGGAGTTCGCGCTGCTGTCGCTGTTCGCCCGCCACCCCGGGCATGGCTTCACCCGCGGCGAGCTGCTGGATCGGGTCTGGGGCGAGGAATTCGACGGCTATGACCATACCGTGAACACCCATATCAACCGCCTGCGCAAGAAGATCGAGGTCGACCCGGCGCGGCCGCGCTTCATCCAGACCGTCTGGGGAGTGGGCTATCGCTTCGTCGACCCGGCGGCGGAGGACGGCGAGGCATGAGCGCCCTGCTGTGGCGGGTCGGACGCCTGGGGCGCAGCCTCTATGCGCGCATCGCCGTGGTCTACCTGACCAGCCTGCTGCTGCTGTCGGTGGCCGCCGCCTGGATCGCCATCAGCCAGTTCGACCAGCTGGGGCGCGAGCTCCAGCAGCGCCAGGCGATCGACCTGGCCGACGACCTCGCCCGCGTCATGCGCCCGGGGCTGCAGGCCGGTGCCGACAGTGACGCCGCCCGGGAGATCGCCCGGCACATCGCCTCGATCAATCCCTCGCTGTCGCTGTACGTGCTCGATGCCCGGGGAGCGGTGATCGCCGACTTCACCGCCTCGGGCTGCGGCCAGGGACGCCGGGTGGATCGCGGCGCCCTGGAGGCCCTGCTCGGCGAGGACCCCATGTTGCCGGTGCTGGCCGCCTCGCCCTGCGGCGGGCGGCCCGGGGTCTTCTCCGTGGCGCGGATCACCCATGGCGAGGCCCGGCGGCCCGGCTACCTCTATGCCGACCTGAACAGTGCCAGCCACGCCTCGATGGTCGCCATGCTGCGCACCAGCTCGATCACCCGCACCCTGGTCGCCGCCGGCCTGCTGGCGCTGCTGATCTCCGGCGTCTTCGGCCTGGTCTGGTTCGCCCTGCTGACGCGGCGCTTCTCGCAGCTGACCACGGCGGTGCAGCGCTTCGCCGAGGGCGACTACGGCGAGCGCGTCGCCGTGCCCCGTGACGACGAGATCGGTCGCCTGGCGGGGGCCTTCAACGACATGGCGGGGACCATCGAGGCCCAGCTCGAGGCCCTGCGCGAGACCGATCGCCAGCGCCGCGAGCTGGTCGCCAACCTGTCCCATGACTTTCGCACCCCGCTGACCTCGCTGCGCGGCTATGCCGAGCAGCTGCTGGAGCACGAGGAGGCGTCCCCCGGGGAGCGGCGACGGGCGCTGGGCGCGATCCTCGACAACGCCGACCGCCTGACGCGACTGGCCCAGCAGCTGTCGACCCAGGCCCGGCTCGATGCCTACGACCGGCCGCTGCAGTGCGAGCCGTTCTCGCTGGCGGAGCTCGCCCACGACATCGTCGGCAAGTTCCAGCACCAGGCCCGCCAGTCGGGGGTCATCCTCGAGGTGATCGGGGAGCCCTCGCTGCCCTGGGTCGAGGCCGATCTCGGCCTGATCGATCGCGCCCTGTCGAACCTGGTGGAGAACGCCCTGCATGCGACGCCTGCCGGGGGGCGGGTGCGGCTCGAGCTCGAGGCGCTGGCCGAGGGCGAGAGGCTGGCGGTGGTCGACAGCGGGATCGGCATCGCCGCCGAGGAGGTGCCGCTGGTGACCCAGCGCTTCTATCGCACCCGGGGCAGTCCGGCGCGGGGCGAGGGCTCGGGGCTGGGGCTGTCCATCGTGCGCGAGATCTGCGAGCGCCACGGCACCACCCTGGCCATCGACAGCCGCCAGGGCGTGGGCACCCGGGTCAGCCTGGTGTTGCCCTATGTGCTAGCGTCAAGGGCCTGAGCGGCCGGCGGGGCCGGATCCTCGATCTGCAGCAGCTGGATCAACCCGCCGCGCTGGGGGCCCAGCATGTCGGCCAGGGTGTAGCGATCCAGCACGGCGAGGAAGGCCCCCAGGGCCTCGGCGAGGATCGGCTTGAGCCGGCAGGACGGGGTGATCACGCACTCGTTGTCGTCGCCGAAGCACTCCACCAGGCCGAGGTCACGCTCGGTGTCGCGCACCAGCTCACCCAGGGTGATGGACTCCGGCGCCCGCTTCAGCAGCAGCCCGCCATGCTTGCCGCGAATGGCCGTGATATAGCCGCGATGATTCAGCTCCTGGACCACCTTCATCAGGTGGTTGCGGGAGATGGCGAAGCGATCGGCGATCTCGGTGATGGTCGAGCGCTCCTCGCCCTTGACGGCGAGGTAGATCAGTACGCGTAGCGAATAGTCGGTATAGCGGGTCAGGTGCATGTGGCTTCCCGGTCGACGGCCGACGAGGCGGGCCCGGCGAGTGAATCGAAATGGTTGCCGCCAACTTTACCATCGTGGCGGCGTCAACGCCCTCGGGTTGCCAGGGCTCGCCGAGGGGGAGGGGCTTGTAAGAGACATTATAGATGCTTCTATTCGGCGGGCGTGCGTCGCCGCTGGGCCAACTACCTCCAATTGACCTGGGTCAGCTACCTCGTGAAGGGTACCGACGCCCGTCGGCACCGGTGGCATACTGGCCGCCATCCGGCGGTGATCCGGCCGCCCAGGCTTTCCCGAGGCATCGAACGACCATGCACGACACGCTGCCCTTCCACCGCTCCCTGGTCGAGAAGTACGACCGGCCGGGACCGCGCTACACCTCCTATCCCACGGCGCCGCAGTTCCAGGCGGCCTTCGCCGAGGACGACTATCGCGCCGCCGCCGAGCGCAGCAACCGGCTCGCCGAGCCCAAGCCGCTGTCGGTGTATGTGCACATCCCCTTCTGCGAGAGCCTCTGCTACTACTGTGCCTGCAACAAGATCATCACCCACAACCGTGAGCGGGCCGCCAGCTACCTGACCTGGCTCAAGCGCGAGATCGCCCTGCAGGGGACGCTGTTCGACGAGTCACGGCGCATGACCCAGCTGCACCTGGGGGGCGGCACCCCGACGTACCTGAGCAACGACCAGCTCGGCGAGCTGATGACGGCCCTCGACGAGGCCTTCCACTTCGCGCCCCCCGCGGCCCGGGAGTTCTCCCTGGAGGTGGACCCGCGCACCGTGACGCCGACGCAGATCCATGAACTCCGTGCCCTGGGCTTCAATCGCCTGAGCCTTGGCGTGCAGGACTTCGACCCCGACGTTCAGCGGGCAGTGAACCGGGTGCAGAGCGAGGCCCAGGTGGTCGGCCTGGTCGAGGCGGCCCGCGGCGCGGGGTTCCAGTCGGTGAGCGTCGACCTGATCTATGGCCTGCCGCTGCAGACGGTGGCGAGCTTCGACGCCACCCTGGACAAGATCATCGCCCTGCGTCCGGATCGCATCGCCGCCTACAGCTATGCTCACCTGCCGGAGCTGTTCAAGGCCCAGCGGTTGATCCGGCCCGAGGACATGCCGCCGCCGGAGCGCAAGCTCGAGCTGCTGGAGCTGATCATCCGCCGCCTCACCGGTACCGGCTACGTCTATATCGGCATGGACCACTTCGCGCTGCCCGAGGACGAGCTCTCGCTGGCCCGGGACAACGGGACCCTGCAGCGCAACTTCCAGGGCTATTCCACCCACGCCGACTGCGACCTGATCGGCCTGGGGAATACCGCAATCGGCAAGGTGGGCGACAGCTACAGCCAGAACGTCAAGGAGACCGCCCAGTATCAGGCGCGCCTCGCGGCGGGGCGGCTGCCGGTGATGCGCGGCTATCGGCTCAGCGACGACGACCGGCTGCGCCGCGAGGTGATCAACGCCCTGATGTGCCACGGGCGGATCGACATCGCCGCCACCGAGGCCGCCCACGGCATCGTCTTCCGGCGCTACTTCGCCGAGGCCCTGGACGCACTGGCCGAGATGCGCGGGGATGGCCTGATCGCCATCACCGCCGAGGCCATCGAGGTGCTGCCCGCCGGGCGCCTGATGATGCGCAACGTCGCCATGGCCTTCGATGCCTACCTGGCCCGCAGTGAGGGGCGCCACTCGCGCACCGTCTAGCCCGGTCGCGTCGCCGGTTCCGGAGCCGGTGACGGTGATGACGGCGCCACGGGCGGTGGCGGCGGCTTCGGCGGCGATCGCTGAGCCCCGTCTCCGTCCCGTATTCCATGGCCTGAAACGCGCCCGGCGACTCGCCGGGCGCGTTGCGTTTCCGGGGGCACCGGGGCGCGGCATCGCGCCCTGTCGCCGTCGGCAACAGGCGGGGCCGGGGCGTCAACGAGACAAGATGCTGTGTATCGTGGCGTGAGTTGAGCTATATATGGTAGTCAGAGGCGTTGGCCTGGTGAGTCGGTCGTCGCTTGATGCAGGTCACGGCGGCCGCTGGCCACGATGCCTAGGATGGGCGATCGGTCGTCACAGGAGAGTTGCCATGCCGTTCCCCTCGCTGCCCCTTCCGCTCGCGCCGCGTGGGCTGGTGCCGGCCATCGCACAGAGGATGCCCGTCGCACTCCAGCGGCCCCTCGTCGAGTCCCTGCTCAATCGCACCTTCGCCGCGCCCCTTGCCGAAGGGGACTTCGATGCCCTGGCGGGGCGACGGATCAGCCTGGTCATCGCCGATCTGGGCCTGACCCTCACCCTGAGCCTGTCGGGGCGGCGGCTGGTGCTCTGCGAGGCGCCCGGGGAGGCGGTCATCCGCGGCGGCTGGCGGGAATTCCTGAGCCTGGCGACCCGAGGGGAGGACCCCGACGCCCTCTTCTTTCAGCGTCGTCTGGCCCTGGAGGGTGACACCGAGCTGGGCCTGAGGGTCAAGAACCTGCTCGACGGGCTGGAGGAGGGCCTGGTCCAGGGGCGCCCGGGCGAATGGCTGGTCCGGCTGGAGCGGCTGGCACGCCGCGATCATTGATCCTCACATCGCCACTGGGAGATTCCGAATGCCGACATCCGCCAAGGATGCCCCCATCGTCGACGAGGTTCCTATGCAGGTGCCCTCCCTCGACATCTGGGACACCAAGTACCGTCTCAAGGACCGCCATGGCCGTCCCGTGGATGCCGACCCCGCCGCCACCCGCGAGCGCGTGGCCCGGGCGCTGGCCGCGGTGGAAGGCGAGGCCGCCGACGCCTGGCTGTCGAAGTTCCGCTGGGCCCTGGACCACGGCGCCATACCCGCCGGCCGGATCGTCGCCAACGCCGGGGCCGGGCACATCAAGCCCGAGGTCAGCCTGATCAACTGCACGGTCTCGCGGACCATCCGCGATTCCATGCGCGACATCCTGGAAGCCGTGGTCGATGCCGGGATGACGCTCAAGTCTGGATGTGGCATCGGCTACGAGTTCTCCACCCTGCGCCACAAGGGGGCCTTCGTGTTCGGGGCCGGCGCCGGGACCAACGGCCCCCTGGCGTTCATGGATATCTACGACAAGATGTGCTTCACGGTGGCCTCGGCGGGCGGGCGTCGCGGTGCCCAGATGGCGACCTTCGATGTCGGCCATCCGGACGTGCGGGCCTTCATCGAGGCCAAGCGCGAGGCCGGCCGCCTGCGCCAGTTCAACCTCTCCCTGCTGATCACCGACGAGTTCATGGAGGCGGTGCGCGCCGACGCCGACTGGCCCCTGGCCTTCCCCCTGCACCCGGGCGAGAAGGAGGACGTCGACGAGGCCGAGCTGGTCTACCGGGACTGGCCGGTGATCGAGCAAGGCTACACCGTCGACGACCAGGGCCGGGTGGCCTGCCGCATCGTCGAGGTGATCCGGGCCCGCGAGCTGTGGGACACCATCATGCGCTCGACCTACGACTTCGCCGAGCCGGGCTTCATCCTGATCGACCAGGTCAACCGCATGAACAACAACTGGTTCTGCGAGGCGATCCGCGCCACCAACCCGTGCGTGACGGCAGATACTCGACTGCATACCCAGTTCGGCATGTTGCCCATCGGCGACCTCTATCAGCGAGGCGATGAGCTGCAGGTGACGGTCGACAAGCGAGCATTGCGTACTGGCGATCGAGGCGTCGAGACCCGCCCGGCGGTACCTGCCTTCATGACCGCGAGGCAGGCGGATGTCTATCGGGTCACGGCTCGTGAGGGTTACGAGATCAAGGCCACCGAGTGGCACGACTTCTATACCCAGCGTGGCAAGATTCCGCTGAAAGACCTGAGGGTTGGGGATCGGCTCTGGGTGCAGTCCGGCAAGGGACAGTTCGGCATCGAGGGAAACGAGCGGCTCGGCACTCTGCTGGGATTGATCGCCGGCGATGGCCACTTCACTCATCGTGGCAACGGCCATGAGGCGGTGATCGTCAACTTCTGGGGGGACGACCGGACGCTGGCCGATATCACGGCCGAGTATATCAACGAGCTGATCGCTCACTCCGCCAAGACCTCGCGCCGATACCAGGTGGCGCCGGTCGCCGTTGCCGAACGTCACCATGTCTTCATTCGCTCGGTGATCCTGGCGCGCCTGCTGTCACATTACGGCTTTACTCGGGAGACCAAACTCCGGATTCCCGAAGTGGTATGGCGGGGCACCGAGGACTGCGTCAAGGGCTATCTGCGCGGGCTGTTTCAGGCCGATGGTACCGTCAACGTGTCGAACAGTGACCAGAGTTGCTCGGTCCGACTGGCCGCGAGCGAACAGGGCCTTCTCAAGGAGGTCCAGATGCTGCTTTCCAATTTGGGGGTCTTCTGTCGAGTGTATCGGCGACGCGAGGCGGGGCGTCGACTATTGCCGGACGGAAAAGGTGGCGTGCAGGAGTACGAGTGCCAGGCCGATCATGAATTGATCATCGACGGTCAGTCTCGTGAACGCTTCATGGAAGAAGTCGGCTTCTTGCTCGACTACAAGAACGAAAAGTATCGAGCATGGGTGGAGGGTAAGGCCCTGCGCAAGACCCAGTCCTTCATGGCAACGGTCGACTCCATTCACCATGTGGGACGCGAGGCCGTCTACGATACCACCCAAATTGATAGGAATTCCGTTATTTTCAATGGCGTGGTGACAGGGCAATGCGGGGAACAACCGCTTCCGCCGGAAGGCGCCTGCCTGCTGGGGTCGATCAACCTGACCCGCTTCGTCCTCGATCCCTTCGGTGACACGCCGCGCTTCGACTGGGACCGCTACCGGCAGGTGGTGGCCATCTTCACCCGCATGCTCGACAACGTGGTGGAGCTCAGCGGCCTGCCGCTGGCGGGCCAGCGCCGCGAGATCGAGGCCAAGCGCCGCCATGGCATGGGCTTCCTGGGGCTCGGCTCGACCCTGACCATGCTCAAGCTGCCCTATGGCTCGCCGGAGTCGCTGGCCTTCACCGAGGAGGTCAGCCGGGTGATGGCCATCGAAGGCTGGAAGCAGGCCCTGGAACTGGCCAAGGAGAAGGGCATGGCGCCGATCCTCGCCGAGGACTTCACCATCACCCCGAAGATGCTGCGCGAGCGGCCCGAGCTGGCGCAGGACGGCTATGAGGCGGGCGATCGCGTGCCCGGACGCCTCCTGCACGCCCGCTACAGCCGCTATATGCAGAAGATCGCCGAGGTGGAGCCGGAGCTGGTGGCCGAGCTCGCCGAGCATGGCGCGCGCTTCACCCACCACAGCTCCATCGCGCCCACCGGCACCATCTCGCTGTCGCTGGGCAACAATGCCTCCAACGGCATCGAGCCGTCCTTCTCGCACCGCTACTTCCGCAACGTCATCCAGGCCGGGCGCAAGACCAAGGAGCAGGTCGAGGTGGTGTCCTTCGAGCTGGCCGCCTATCGGCACTTCGTCGCCCCCGACGCCGTGGAGAGCGACCTGCCGGAGTACTTCGTCACCGCCGACGCGGTGACGCCGCGCCAGCACGTCGCGGTGCAGGCGGCGGCCCAGGCCTGGGTGGACTCGGCCATCTCCAAGACGGTGAACGTTCCCACCGACTTTCCCTTCGAGGACTTCAAGGACCTGTACCTGGACGCCTACGACAACCAGCTCAAGGGCTGCACCACCTTCCGCTTCAACCCCGAGGCCTTCCAGGGGGTGCTGGTGCGGGAGGACGACCTCAAGAACACCACCTACGTCTTCGAGCTGGAGAACGGCGAGACCGTCGAACTGGCCGGCGACGAGACGGTGATCTACGACGGCGAGGAGCACAAGGCGGCCAACCTCTACGACGCGCTGAAGGAGGGCACCTATGGCAAGTGGTAAGCGCGTGCTGCGTCGCCCGATCGCCCAACGTCACCCGAGTGGAGGAGCCCGCTGATGGCCGTCGAGATCACCTCGAAAATCGTATCCTACAGCGTCAAGAAGGCGGTGGAGGCGCCGCCGCTGGCCGACGAGAACCCACTGACGGTGCGCATCCCCTCGCGTCCCGAGGGCACCCTGGAGGCCGTTTCGGAGAAGATCTCCTACGTCGGTGCCGAGGGCCGCAAGAAGGTCTACCTGCTGGTCTCCTTCATGCCCGTGGAGGGCGTGCTGAACGGCAAGCGGGTGGTCATCGAGCGGCCGGTGGAGTTCTTCTTCCCCTCCGGGCAGTTGTCCAGCGAGCACCAGTGGATCACCGCCACCATGCGCAGCCTGTCACTGGCGGCCCGCGGCGGCTATGTCACCCAGGCGGTGGCCGACCTGCGCAAGGTGGCCTGGGACAAGGGGCTGGTGCGCTGCGGCATGAACCGCTGGGGCAAGCCGATGTTCCACGACTCCGAGGTCGCGGCCATTGCCTGGTCGATCCAGCAGATCCTCTATCGCCGCGGCTTCCTCGACCTGGACGGCAACCAGGTGCCGGTGGAAGAGCTGGTCAGCCGCTATGCCCAGCGCCTGGCCAGCGGCCACGGCTGGCAGCCGCCCAGTGCCGAGGAGCTGGACCGGGCCGAGCGGGAGGCCCGCGAGCAGCAGGGCGGCCCCGCCGTGGTGGGCCACTGTCCCGAGTGCAACGGCGAGCTGATCATGATGGACGGCTGCCCGACCTGCTATGCGGGCTGCGGCTGGTCCAAGTGCGGCTAGCCGGGTGCCGCTGGCCTGGGGGCCGCCTCCGCGGCCCCGCGGGCGGCATGCCGGTGCCGGCCCCCCGGCGAGGGCCGGCGATGGCTAGGCCTTCTTGCCGCCGTCGAAGGCGATATCGAAGCGGATGTGCCAGTCGGTCGGCGGCAGGCTGACCACCTCGATCGCGTGCGCTGTCATCCTCCTGCGCAAGTCTTCATATTCCGCGCCACCGGCCGCCTTGAGCCGGGCCAGCTCCTTCTCGGTGTGGCCCTGGCTGCCCAGGTAGTTCTTGGCCGTCTGGCGAAGCGCATCGCCGGTCTCACCGCTGATGAGCTGGTGAAACTCCTCGTCGGCCATGCTGATGTTCTCGATGACGATTTGCATGCATCGCTCCTTGCTGCGTCGGCAATGGGGGAGCCGTCTGTCGCGACCCCGAGGCGTCGGGTGACGGCTCGGCCCCCCGTGGGCAGCGAGTGGGGGCGAGGAGTTCCCTGATCACCAGCTTCGGCGTGCGCCGGGGAGGCCCTGCGCCGTTCAATGACGCAGCGTGAGCCTGGCGAAGTGAGGGCGCAGGCGGCGGGCCAGGGCCTCGAGGGCCGGCGTCGTGGGGGCACCCGGCACCGGCGCGCAGTACGCCGGGTCCTGGCAGCGCTCGGTGCGGGCGAGCTGGAGGGCATAGCGGCGCACGCCGCAGTCGGCCAGGGTCAACGCCAGGCGCTCCACGTCGGCCAGCGCGAAGTCCCGCCAGTGCACCGTGGTGCGGCACTCGAAGGCGACCTCCCCGGCGAGCAGCGCCTCGAGGCTGCGGGCATGGCGGCGCCAGACCCCGTCGCGGCCGCCGATGCGGTCGAAGTCCGCGCCGCGGCCCTTGACGTCCAGAGCCACCCAGTCCAGCTGCGGCAGCAGCCGCACCAGGCGGTCGGGGTAGGGGCCCGCCGTGTGCAGGCCCACCGAGAGCCCCAGGGCGCGGGCGTCCGCGATGGCCGCCGGCAGGTCGGCGTGCAGGGTCGGCTCGCCACCGCTGAACACCACCGCCTCCAGGTCGCCGAGGCGACGCTCCAGGTAGTCCCGGACCGCCGCCCACTCGCCGGGCGCGCCGCGACGAGGCGCCATCATCGAGCCGTTCTCGCAGTAGCCGCACTGCAGCGGGCAGCCCTGGAGGTAGACCACCGCGGCGCGGCGGCCCGGAAAGGCCTCGGGGTCCAGGGTGGTGAGCCCGGCCAGCGGAAGGCGCAGGGGCCGGGCCGTTTCGTCCTCGAGGCGCATGGCGGGAATCGTCATGGGGCGGTCTCCGGGTGGTGGTCCATGCCGGGCCGACCGTGCCAGTAGCCGTCGCACAGGGTGGCGTCGACCAGGGCCAGCGGGTCGGGGGCCGGCAGCCGGCCGTGGCGCGCCGCATCGAAGGCCGCCACGATCTCCGCCATGCCCCGGGCCCGGGGACTCAGCCGGGCCGTCGCCACCCCCAGGGCCTGCATGTCGGGCAGCGCATGGCGCAGGTCCTGGCAGGCCCCGGACAGGGTCTGGATGCCGTTGAGGGTGAACACCTCCCGGGCTTCCTGGGAGCGCAGGGCCAGGCCCTCGGGGTACTTCTGGCAGACGAACCGGCAGCGGTCCTTGGGGCGCTGGTGGCGGCGGGCGGTGAAGCAGCGCGACGACCAGGCGAGCGGCAGGTGACCGTAGGCGAAGACCTCGCAGGGCAGCGTGACGCCCTGGGTGCGGCAGTCGTCGAGCAGGGTCGCGAGCGCCTCCCGGGACATCTCCACCGGGGCCTGCCAGGCCTGCAGGCCGGCGCGCGCGAGCAGCGCGATGGCCTGGCGGTTGTAGAGGTTGAGGGCGGCACCGCCGACGAAGGGCAGCCCGGCCGCCGTGAGGAACTGCAGGGCGCTCTGGTCGTTGGCCTCGACCACGAACTCGCCATTGTCGCAGAGCTTGCGCAGGTCGCGCAGGTCGGCCTCGGACTCGATCAGCGTCTGGGAGGCCAGGGTCACCCGCTTGCCGCCCTGGGCGAGTTCCCGGCCGATCCCCAGCCAGTCGTCGAGCTTCATGTCGCGGCGTCGCGAGCAGACGCTCTCGCCCAGGGTGACGGCCTCCACGGGCCAGTCGGCGGCCTCGCGGTAGAAGGCGGCGTAGTCCTCGCGGGTCCAGTAGAAGAGCACCGGCCCCAGGCTCAGTTGCAGCGGCGTGTCGGTCATGGAGCCTCCTATTTCCAGCGCCGCTCGTAGGCGCCCAGGGTGGTGGTGGCGCCCTCGGAGAGCTCGCCGAGGCCCGCCAGCCAGGACGGGTCGGGGCGGAAGCGCGCCGGGTCGCGGGCCAGGCGGTCCAGGGCCTGGCGCCAGATGCCGGCGACCCGCGACACATAGGCCGGGCTGCGCTGGCGGCCCTCGATCTTCACCGCGCTGATGCCCAGCTCGTCGAGCTCCGGCAGCAGCTCCAGGGTATTGAGGCTGGTGGGCTCCTCGATGGCGTGATAGGTCTCGCCGGCGACGTCGAAGCGCCCCTTGCACAGGGTCGGGTAGCCGGCCCGCTCCTCCTCGCCATAGCGGTCGATCAGCACCCCGCCGAGCCGCGACTCCAGCCCCGCGGGGGTCTGCTCCCAGCGCACGTGCGCGGCCGGGGAGCAGACGCCGCGGGTGTTGGGCGACTCGCCGGTGAGGTAGGACGACAGGTAGCAGCGCCCCTCGGCCATGATGCACAGGCTGCCGAAGGCGAAGACCTCCAGTTCCACCGGGCTCTGCTTGGCCAGGTCGCGGACCTGGGTGATCGACAGCACCCGCGGCAGCACGGCGCGCTGGATGCCGAAGTGATCGTGGTAGAAGCGCAGCGCCTGGTGACTGGTGGCCGAGCCCTGCACCGAGAGGTGTCGGGGCAGCTCGGGGTGGCGGCGGGCGGCATACTCCAGCAGGCCCATGTCGGCCAGGATCAGCGCATCGACGCCGAGCTCGGCGGCCTGGTCGACGGCCCGGGTCCACTGGGCCCAGCCGTCGGGCTGCGGGTAGGTGTTGATGGCGCAGAACACCCGCCGGCCGCGGCCCCGGGCATAGTCGATGCCCTGGCGGGCGCGCCGGTCGGAGAAGTTGAGGCCGGCGAACTGGCGGGCATTGGTGGCGTTGCGGAAGCCGAAGTAGACGGCGTCGGCCCCCTCGTCCACGGCACGCTTCAGGGCGGGCAGGTTGCCGGCGGGGCAGACGAGCTGCATGGCGGTCTCCTGGCGATGAATACCCGACCATGCTAGTCGCCTATCGGCGCCTGGCCCTTGACCCGGGTCATGGCGGGCCCGGGTTGCGCGGCCCCTCGGTGGGCGGGCGCGAGAGAAGGCTTTCCGGGGGCGGCCCCGGCCGGCTACCCTGCCGTCATCCCTTTCCGTTCGATCCCAAGGAGGCCCCATGGCCATCTCGCACTTCGCCGACCTGCTCGAGGAGGCCCGCCGCCAGCCCGAGCCGCAGCGCCTGCTGTTCGTGCTGACCCGCGCCGAACTGCCGGACCAACCGAGCGAGGCGCAACGGGCGCGCTTCGCGCAGGGCGAGGGCGGGGTGCTGACGCCGGTGCTGTGCGTCGACAAGACGCCCGACGAACTCGGTGACATGGCGGCGCTGGTGGCGGAAGCCGAGGAGACGGGCATCGCCTGGGATATCGCCTTCGTCGCGGCCCTGGACGACCCGAGCCACCAGGCGGAAGTCGAGCCACACCTGCAGCGCATGGTGGAGTCGCTGAAGATGGGCGCTATCGAGCGCTTCCTGGCCTTCGACCGGCAGGGCGAGGTGGTGAGCTTCCAGTGAGGTCGGCGGCCCGGACGCAGGCGTCCGGGCCGGAGAGCGGGGATCAGGCGGCGTCGAGAGGCTGCGACGGCCCGAAGTGCTCGTAGTGGCGACGCTCATCGGGGATGCCCAGTTCGGCAAGGAACCGGTTGACCGTGGTCATGAAGACCTGGGGGCCGACGAAGTAGCAGCGTGGCTGGCCCTCGGGCAGGTAGCGGGCCAGCAGCTCGCGGTCGATGCGCCCGAGATGGTCGGCGCCGTCGCCCCGCTCGTGGACCGTCACCACCCGCAGCTGCCCGGCATGGCGGTCCGCGAGCCTCGCCACCTCGTCGGCGAAGGCATGGTGGTCGGCGTCCAGCGCGGCATGCAGGTAGACCACCCGTCGTCCCTGGGCCAGCGCCTGCCGGGCGAGCGGCAGCATGGGGGTCTGGCCGACGCCGCCGCTGGCCAGCAGCAGCGGCTCGTCGCCGTCCACCAGGGTCAGGGCGCCGGCCGGCGGCAGCAGTGCCAGGGTGTCGCCGACCGCCATGGCATCGTGCAGGTGCCGGCTGGCGGTGCCCTCGGGCTCGCGCTTGACCGAGATCCGGTAGCTCTCGCCGTTGGGCGCCGCCGAGAGGCTGTAGTGGCGGTAGACTGGCTCGCCATCGATGACCAGGCGCACGCCGATGTACTGGCCCGGGGCGAAGTCGGCCACCGCCCCGCCATCCACGGGCGTGAGCACGAAGGAGCGGATCACCGCACTCTCCTGACGGATCGCGGCGATGTGGAAGTCGCGGGGGCCGCGCCAGCCCCCCGGGCGATGCTCGAAGTCGCGATAGCGGTGGGCCTCGAGCTCGATCAGCAGCCCGGCCAGCTCCTCATAGAGCGCCCCCCAGGCGTCCGCGATCTCCGGCGTCACCGCCTCGCCCAGCACCTCGCCGATGGCGGCCATCAGACACTCGCCGACGATCGGATACTGCTCGGGCCGGATATCCAGGGAGACGTGCTTGCTGACCACGGTGGCCAGGGTCTCTCGTACCCGCTCGGGATCGCGGCGCAGCTGGACATAGGCCAGCACCGCGCCGGCCAGTGCCCGGGGCTGGCCGCCGTTGGCCTGGTGGGCCTGGTTGAACAGCGGCTTGACCTCGGGGTAGCGCGCGAACATCAACGGGTAGAAGCACCGGGTGATGGCATCGAGGTGCTCGGCGACGACCGGGGCGGTGGCCTCGATCAGGCGTTCCTGGGCGGGTGTCAGCATGGCGGGGCTCCGTGGTCCGTGGTGTTGCTAAAGGAGTAAGCAAAATACCTCTTTCATGGCGCCGCCGACAGCGCCGGGGCTGACGCAAAATGTCGCAGGGCGAACGGGCCAACGCTTGCCGAGCCGCCCTACAACCCGATGCGGTGGGCCCGGTCGGTGAAGAAGATGCCGCTCGGTGACTCGCTCGAAAGCTCCGCCAGGACCTCGAGGGTCCGGGTGTCGTAGACCCGGACCCGGTCGCTGTCCCGGGCCGAGATCCAGACATGCTCGCCGCGGGGGGTGAACTCCATGTGCAGCACCGCCTCCCCGGGGGAGAGGGTGCGGATCACCTCCCGGGACTCGGTATCGATGACCTGGACCAGGTCGTTGTCGGGATGGGCGAAGTTGACCCACACCTGGCGCTCGTCCGGCCGGCTCATGACGAAGACCGGCTGGCCGTGCACCGGCACGCGGTCGACCAGGGTCCAGTCGTCGGCGTCGGCCACCAGCACCTCGTGGCGCCCCACCGCCGGCAGCCAGGCCGAGCCGTTGGCCAGGGCCCAGCCCTCGAGATGCGGCATCTTGTACACCGGCAGGCGCGCCTCGCCGCGGCCGTAGTCGGGCAGGACGCGCTGCACGCCCCGCTCGGGATGCCACAGGTCCAGCAGGGCCAGGCCGTCCTCGCCGAACAGCCCGGCGAGGTAGTAGCGCCCGGTGGGGTCGATCAGGGCGTCGTAGGGCTGGGCGCCGATAGCCGTGAAGCGGGTCAGCGTCGGTGTCTCGCCGCTCATGTCCAGCAGATGAATCTCGCCGGCCTCGAACAGGCTGTAGACGAAGCGGTTGCCCGGGGCATCCACCAGGCCCACCACCTTGGCGCGCTGCCGGGTGCCGTCCTCGGCCCGGTAGGTCGCCGGGATGTCGGCGACCGGGTCGAGGGTCTCGCTGTCGAAGACCCTCACCCCGCCCGGCGCGTAGTTGGCCACCGCCACCCGGCGCCCATCCTGGGAGATGGCCCCGCCGATGCTGTTGCCGGCCTGCATCACCCGCTCGCTGATCTCGCCGGTCAGCAGGTCGACCCGGGTCAGGCCTCCGTCGCGGCCGAACACGAAGGCATGGCGAGCGTCGCGGCTGAATTTCACCGAGGCGTGGGACAGGTCGCCGAGCCCCTCGAGGCGCGCGATGACCGACCGTTCGCTGGTGTCCACCAGCAGCAGGCTGCCGGTGGCCCGCTCGACCACCACCCCCAGGTCACCGGTGCCGCGCAGTGCCTCCCGCTCGGTGGGCGTTCCCGGCGACTGGCAGCCGGCGAGCAGGGCGAGCAGGGCGAGCAGGGCGGCGATCGGCGGCAGGCGCCGGGCGGTCGGGGTCATGGTCACTCCGGTCTCAGGGGGTCTGGGGGGCGGCGCGCTGCAGGAGGTCGGCCAGCCAGCGGGCGTCGGCGTCGCCGAGCAGCGGCGCCCAGCCGGGCATGGCGGTGCCGGGGATGCCGTGCAGGATCAGCGCCGCCAGGGCGTCCCGGTCGTAGGCCCGCATCCGCGACCGGCTCAGCGCCGGGCCCAGGCCGCCACGCAGGGTCATGCCGTGGCAGGAGCCGCAGTCCTGGTAGAGCAGGGTCTCGAGCGCCGCCTGGCGTGCCGGGTCGGGGGCATCGGCCGGTGCCGGTCCCCAGGCCAGCGCGATGAGCAGCACCGGCAGCAGCCGTGGGAAGGGCGTGGGCATGGGCGGTCCTCGTGTCGTGGCCGGGCCGTGGCGATGGTCTTCAGTGTTGCGCCCGGCGGGTCGGCCTGCCTTGACCGGCGTCAACCGGGCCGGCGACGCCGACCCGAAAGCACGCTTCCGGGCGCGTCGCAATGTCCCGTGGCGGCTCGCCGGTGAGGCCCTTGACCCAGGTCAACAAGGGGCGGGAATCCGCCGCTGACACGCTGAAGGTGCATGAAAAATGCGCGTTAGTGCACCACGCTTGGCTGCCAGGAGGGTCATCGATCTCGTCGCCCACGCCCATGCCGATGCTCCTCCGGTGACATCACAACAACCCCCCGGCCTGGCGAACGCGCATACGTGGATCACGACAGAGGTGGAGCGATGATGAAGCAACTCGGGTATCTCAAGCCCCTCGCCATGGCGGTGACCGCCGCGGCCCTGGGCATCGGCCTGGCCCATGCTCAGCCGCACGAGAACATCGACGAGTCCCAGGCGGCCTACCAGGGCACCGAGTCGGCGGTGGAGGCGGAGTCGGCCCGCACGGTGCGCACGCCCGGCGCCCCGGACCTGAGCGAGGCCGAGTTCGAGCAGGCCAAAGAGATCTACTTCCAGCGCTGCGCCGGCTGTCACGGGGTGCTGCGCAACGGCGCCACCGGCAAGCCGCTGACCACCGACATCACCCAGGAGCGGGGGCTCGAGTACCTCAAGGCCTTCATCACCTATGGCTCCGCGGCCGGCATGCCCAACTGGGGCACCTCGGGGGAACTCGGCGAGGACGAGATCGAGCTGATGGCCAAGTACATCATGCATGAGCCGCCGGTGCCGCCGGAGTTCGGCCTGCCGGCCATGCAGGAGAGCTGGGAGGTGGTGGTGCCGCCCGAGCAGCGTCCCACCGAGCAGCTGAACGACCTGGACCTGGCCAACCTGTTCTCGGTGACCCTGCGCGATGCCGGCCAGATCGCCCTGATCGACGGCGCCTCCAAGGAGATCGTCCAGGTGCTGGATACCGGCTACGCGGTGCACATCTCGCGGATGTCGGCCTCCGGGCGCTACCTGTTCGTGATCGGCCGCGACGCCAAGGTCGACATGATCGACCTGTGGATGGCGGAGCCGGCGATCGTCGCCTCCATCAAGGTCGGCCTGGAGGCCCGCTCGGTGGAGACCTCCAAGTTCGAGGGCTACGAGGACAAGTTCGCCGTGGCCGGCACCTACTGGCCGCCGCAGTACGTGATCATGGACGGCGAGACCCTGGAGCCGCTGAAGATCGTCAGCACCCGGGGCATGACCGTCGATACCCAGGAGTACCATCCCGAGCCGCGGGTGGCGGCCATCGTCGCCTCCCACCAGCACCCCGAGTTCATCGTCAACGTCAAGGAGACCGGCAAGGTGCAGCTGGTCAACTACGAGGACCTGGACGCCCTCTCCACGGTGGAGATCGAGACTTCCCGCTTCCTGCATGACGGCGGCTGGGACAGCACCGGTCGCTACTTCCTGACCGCGGCCAACGAGTCCAACCAGATCGTGGTCATCGACGCCCAAGAGCGCGAGCTGGAGGCCATCGTCGACGTCGGCAAGATTCCCCACCCGGGCCGCGGCGCCAACTTCGTCGATCCCGAGTTCGGGCCGGTCTGGGCCACCAGCCACCTCGGCGACAACAGCATCCAGCTGATCGGCACCGACCCGGACGGCCATCCCGACCAGGCCTGGCGGGTGGTGCGTACCCTGCAGGGCCAGGGCGGCGGCTCGCTGTTCATCAAGACCCACCCCGAGTCCGACAACCTCTACGTCGACACCCCGCTGAACCCCGGCGAGGCGATCAGCCAGAGCGTGGCGGTCTACGACATCAACGACCTGGAGGCCGGCTTCGAGGTGCTGCCCATCGCCGAGTGGGCGGATCTCGGCGAGGGCCCCAAGCGGGTCGTGCAGCCGGAGTACAACCACGCCGGCGACGAGGTGTGGTTCTCGGTGTGGAACACCATGGACCAGACCTCCGCCCTGGTGGTGGTGGACGACGCGACCCGCGAGCTGGAGGCGGTGATCAAGGACGCGCGGCTGGTCACGCCCACCGGCAAGTTCAACGTCTACAACACCCAGCACGACGTCTATTGAGGCGTCCCGGCGGGCCGGTCATCCCGGCCCGCCCCCGATTTCCGTGGATGAGGGGGCGCGATGCCTGTTGACCCGCGAGACCTCGATGCCCTGGACCGTCGCCTGATCGACTGCTACCAGCGCCGCCTGCCGGTCTGCATCCGGCCCTTCGCCCGCATGGCCGAGCGCCTGGGCACTTCCGAGGCGGAGGTGATCGCCCGCCTCGAGCGCCTGCTGGCCCTCGGCGTGGTGAGCCGGGTGGGGCCGGTCTTCGACCATGCCCGGGCCGGCGCCAGCCTGCTCGCTGCGGTGTCCGTGCCGGACGCGGAGCGGGAGGCCTGCGCCGCGATCGTCAACCGGGCCCCCGGGGTCAACCACAACTACGCCCGGGATCACGCCTACAACCTGTGGTTCGTGATGACCGCCCCGGATGAGGCGGTCCTGGCGAGTCGCCTGGATCGACTGGAGGCCACGCTGGGCTATCCGCTGCTGCGCCTGCCGATGCTCGAGGGCTATCACATCGACCTGGCGATTCCGATTCCCTGGGCCGAACTGGAGGGGACATGCCCACCGTGACTGCCGTCATCCAGGCGCCGGACGGCGCCAGCGTGTCGAGCGAGGCGCAGCGTCGCCTGCGCGAGCGGCTCGAGCAGGGGCTGCCCCTGTCGCCGCGCCCCTGGCGGGTGCTGGCCGAGCAGTGCGGCCTGACCGAGGGCGAGGTGCTGGCCTGCGTCCACCGCTGGCAGGCCAACGGGCTGATCAAGCGCCAGGGACTGGTGGTGCGCCACCGTCCGCTGGGCATCCGGGCCAATGCCATGGTGGTCTGGGACGTCCCCGACGCCCGGGTCGCCGAGGCGGGGCGCCGTCTGGCCCGGGAGGTGGCGGTGACCCTGTGCTATCGACGGCCGCGATGCCTCCCCGATTGGCCCTACAACCTCTTCTGCATGCTGCATGGCATCCGCCGCGAGCGGGTCCTCGCCGAGCTCGCGGCCATCGTCGAGCGCCAGGGTCTGGCGGACCTCGAGCATCGCGTGCTGTTCAGCGAGCGGGCCTATCGCCAGTGTGGCGGCCGCTATGCCGGGGAGCCGTCGCCATGAGCCCCGCCGCGCTGGACGCCGTCGACCGCCGCCTGGTCAACCGCCTGCAGGACGGGTTGCCGCTCGTGGCGCGGCCCTTTGCCACGGTGGCCGCGGCGCTGGGGATCGCCGAGGGCGAGCTGCTCTACCGTCTCGAGCGCCTGCGCGAGGCCGGGGTGCTCAGCCGGTTCGGCCCCCTGTACCACGCCGAGCGGCTGGGCGGCGGCCTGACCCTGGCGGCCCTGGCGGTGCCGGAGCCGGACTTCGAGCGGGTCGCCGAGGCGGTCAACGCCTTTCCCGAGGTGGCCCACAACTATCGCCGCGAGCACGCCCTCAACATGTGGTTCGTGCTGGCCACCGAGACCCCGGGGCGCATCGCCGAGGTGATCGAGGCCATCGAGGCGGCCACCGGCCTGCCGGTGTTCAACCTGCCCAAGGAGGAGGAGTTCCATGTCCGACTCCACCTGCCCGTCTGAGGCGCGTGCGCAGGACGCCGCGACGCCGGCGGGTCACCTGGACCCACGCGACCGCGCCATCGTGCTGGCCACCCAGGCCGGGCTGCCGCTGGTCCCCGATCCCTGGGGCGCGGTGGGGCGGCGGGTGGGCATGAGCGGCGACGAGGTGCTGGCCAGGATGCAGGCCATGGCGGCGCGCGGGGTGATCCGCCGTGTCGCCGCCGTGCCCAACCACTATCGCCTGGGCTACGTGGCCAACGGCATGAGCGTGTGGGACGTCGACGATGCCGAGATCGACCGGCTGGGCCGCGAGGTGGCCGCCATCGAGGGGGTCAGCCACTGCTACCGCCGCCCCCGGCACCGCCCCCACTGGCCCTTCAACCTCTTCGCCATGCTCCATGGGCACAGCCGGGAGGAGGTGGAGCGCCAGGCCGAGGTGCTACGCGCCCGTCTCGGCGAGGCCTGCCGCGACCACCGCATCCTCTACAGCTCGCGCATCCTCAAGAAGACCGGGCTGCGCCTGGGGGCCGGTGGCCCGGGGAGCGACACCCAGCGCCGCGACTGAGGCGCCCGTCGAGGAGAGACGCCATGTTCAGAGTCACCCGCTACATCAAGACGCTGCTCGCGCCGGTGCCCCCCGTACCGGAGACGAGAGCGCCGGCCGCCAAGCCGCCCGGGCCGGTGGTGATCTGGAACCTGATCCGTCGCTGCAACCTGACCTGCAAGCACTGCTACACGACGTCGGCGGACATCGACTTCGCCGGTGAGCTGTCCACGGCCGAGGCCCATGCCGTGCTGGAGGACCTGCATCGCTTCCGGGTGCCGGCGCTGATCCTGTCCGGGGGCGAGCCACTGATGCGCCCCGACATCCTCGAGCTCTCCCGTCGGGCCCGGGCGCTCGGCCTCTACACCGGGCTCTCCACCAACGGCACCCTGATCACCGAGGCCACCATCGACGCGATCGCCGACGTCGGCTACGACTACGTGGGGATCAGCATCGATGGCCTGGAGGCGACCCACGACGCCATCCGGCAGCGCCAGGGAGCCTTCCGGGAGTCCCTGCACGCGGTGAGGCTGTGCAAGGAGCGTGGCATCAAGGTGGGCCTGCGCTTCACCCTGACCCGGGAGAACCATGCCCAGCTCGACGACATCCTGGCCCTGCTCGCCGAGCACGACGTCGACAAGTTCTACCTCTCGCACCTCAACTACGGGGGACGCGGCCGTCGTCACAGCAAGCAGGACGCCTGGTACCGCATGACCCGGGACGCCATGACCCGGCTGTTCGACCACTGCCGGGACGAGCTGGAACGCGGCATCGAGCGCGAGTACGTCACCGGCAACAACGACGCCGACGGTCCCTTCCTGCTGATGTGGGCCCGCGAGCACTTCCCTGACCGGGCCGACGCCCTGGAGCAGCGCCTCGCCCGGTGGGGCGGCAATGCCTCCGGCGAGCACATCGCCAATATCGACAACCTGGGCAACGTCCACCCGGACACCTTCTGGTGGGACCACGACCTGGGCAATGTCCGCGAGACGCCCTTCTCCGAGATCTGGCGCCACACCACCGACCCGCTGATGCAGGGCCTGCGCCAGCGCCCGCGGCCCGTGAAGGGGCGCTGCGGCGACTGCCGCTTTCTTGCCCTCTGCAATGGCAATACCCGGGTGCGGGCCTGGAAGGTCTGCGGGGATCCCTGGGAGGAGGATCCCGGCTGCTACCTGACCAACGCCGAGATCGGCCTCGGTGACGTGCCCGGGCGCCGCCTCGCCGCGCCCCATGCGGCCATTCCGGCCATTGAACTCTAGCCAGGCCGAGCGAGGAGCGCCGCCATGACCCATCGAATCTCCTGTGAGCTCGCCGAGGCCCCCCTGGCGCCCGGCGAGGTGGCCATCGTCGGTGCCGGGCCCGGCGATCCGGGGCTGCTGACCCTGCGGGCCCTGTCGCTGCTCGAGCAGGCCGACTGCCTGGTCTTCGACCGCCTGGTCTCGCGGGAGGTGCTGGCCCTGGCCAGTCCCAAAGCCCGGCGCTTCTACGTGGGCAAGGCCTCGCGCTGCCATGCCCTGACCCAGGAGCAGACCAATGCCCTGCTGGTGCGGCTGGCGGGCGAGGGCCGGCGGGTGGTGCGGCTCAAGGGCGGCGACCCCTACATCTTCGGGCGCGGAGGCGAGGAGGGCGAGGTGTTGATCGCGCACGGCATCCGCTTCCGGGTGGTGCCGGGCATCACCTCCGCCCAGGGCTGCGCCGCCTATGGCGGGTTCCCGCTCACCCATCGTGACCACGCCCAGAGCGTCACCTTCGTCACCGGTCACCGCAAGGGCGACGGTGAGCTGATCCTGGACTGGAGCGCCCTGGCGGTGCCCCACCACACGGCGGTGTTCTACATGGGCCTGGCCAACGCCGGGACGATCAGCCGGCAGCTGCAGGCCCACGGCCTGCCGGCGAGCCACCCGGTGGCGCTGGTCGAGCGCGGCACCACGCCCGAGCAGCGCCGGGTGATCACCTGCCTGGGCGAACTGGTCGCGACCATCGCCCGCGAGGGACTCACGCCGCCCACCCTGATCGTGGTGGGCGAGGTGGTGCGCCTGGCCGATACCCTGGCCCAGCCGGCCGCGCAGGTGGCGATCCTCGCCGAGGGCGAGATCCGGGATCGGGTCGGCGAACGGGTGGCCCTGTGATGCGCATCGCCCGGCACAGGCCCTGCCTGCCGACGCTGGTCGCCACCGTGCTGCTGGCGGTCGGTGCACCGGCGGACGCCGAGGAGGCCGCGGCGCTCTACCAGGCCGAGTGCGCCGCCTGCCACGGCGAGGCCCGCCTCGGCGGCATCGGCCCGGCCCTGCTGCCGGGCAATCTCTCGCGCCTGACGCCCGAGGCGGCCGAGGCGGTGATCCGCGATGGCCGGGCGGCCAGCCAGATGCCGGCCTTCGGCGAGACGCTCGACGACGCGGCGATTGCCTCCCTGGCCGAGTGGCTCTACCGCCCCCCGGCGGTGGAGCCGCGCTGGACCCCGCAGGATATCCTGGCCAGCCAGGTCGTTGCGCATCCCGACGGCAGCCTGCCCGACGCGCCGGCCTTCGCTGCCGATCCCCTCAACCTCTTCATCGTGGTGGAGACCGGCGATCACCACGCCAGCCTGCTCGACGGCGATACCTTCGAGCGGATCCATCGTTTCGAGACCCGCTACGCCCTGCACGGCGGGCCCAAGTACACCCCGGATGGCCGCTACGTGTTCTTCGGCTCCCGGGACGGCTGGATCACCAAGTACGACCTCTACAACCTCGAGGTGGTGGCCGAGGTGCGCGCCGGCATCAACATGCGCAACATCGCCGTCTCCGCCGATGGCCGCTACGTGATGGCCGCCAACTACCTGCCCCACAGCCTGGTGCTGTTCGACGCCCACAACCTGGACCTGATGAAGGTCTATCCGGTGGCGAGCACGGCGGGGCAGGGCTCCCGGGTCAGCGCCGTCTATGCCGCGCCGCCCCGGGGCAGCTTCATTGCCGCGCTCAAGGACATCGAGGAGGTCTGGGAGATTCCCTGGCCGCTGCCGGCCGAACCGGTGGTCGCCACCGGGCATATGGCCACGCCACTGGAGACGCAACGCGGGCATGACACCCCCAACTTCCAGGTGCGTCGCATTCCGGTGCCCGACTACCTGGACGACTTCTTCTTCGACCCGGCCTATCGCCACCTCATCGGTGCCTCCCGGGGCGGCCGGGGCGGCATGGTGATCGACCTGGAGAGCGGCGACAAGGTGGCCGACCTGCCCCTGGAGGGCATGCCGCACCTGGGGTCCGGCATCACCTGGGAGCATCAGGGGCGCCGGGTGATGGCGATCCCCCACCTGGCCAGGGCGGCGGTCTCGATCATCGACATGCAGGACTGGTCGCTGGTGAAGACGCTCGAGACCGACGGTCCCGGCTTCTTCATGCGCAGCCACGCCAACTCGCCCCATGCCTGGGTGGACGTCTTCTTCGGCCCCCATCGCGACCGGGTCCACGTGATCGACAAGGCGAGCCTGGAGATCGTCGCGACCCTGACCCCCGAGCCCGGCAAGACCGCCGCCCACGTGGAGTTCGACCGCCATGGCGAGAGGCTGCTGCTCAGCATCTGGGACGAGGCGGGGGCGGTGATCGTCTACGATGGCGACACCCTGGAGGCGCTCGAGCGCATTCCCATGAGCAAGCCCTCGGGCAAGTACAACGTCTGGAACAAGACCCGCTACGAGGAGGGCACCAGCCACTGACGGATCACCGCGGTATCTCGAGCGGCCCGACCGGCCGTGTCATGATCCCGGTCAAGCACCGGGCCTCGAGCGCTGGGCCGCGCCGGTCGCGCGGGCTACGCTTCGAGTCAGGGGTGACGGCCGGCCCTTGCCCGATGGGGACGGCCGGAGGAGGCAGGCGGTGGATATCGAGACGGTCTTCGATGCGAGCTATGCCCGGGTGCTGGAGCGCCAGGTCGACGGCAAGGGCTTCTTCGAGGCCTTCTACGAGCGCTTCGTCGCCGCCTCGCCGGAGGTGGCGGAGAAGTTCCGCCATACCGACATGCATCGCCAGCAGGCCATGCTCAAGAAGTCCTTCTACCATCTGCTGACCTTCTATGCCTCCAGCCACGCCGACTATTACCTGGACAAGGTGGCCATCAGCCACAATCGCCGGCATCTCGACATCCCTCCGCCCCTCTACGACCTCTGGCTGGAGACCATGGTGGCGACCCTGCGCGACTTCGACCCGGCGTTCAACGACACCGTGGAGCTGGCCTGGCGCCTGGTGATGACCCCGGGGATCGTCTACATGAAGTTCCACTACGAGCGGGACACGCTGGTCGGCGAGGGCGATAGCGCCTGAGCCCGCCGGGCCGGGACAACGGGTGTGATGTGAAGCAGTCTTCTTGATGCCCGTCATGGTCTTGCCGGCCTCGCCGGGCGCACAATGTCGATATCCAAGTGTTCCGGTCGGGTATTCGCCATGACAGCTGCTTCCCTCTCGCCGGCGCGCCAGCCCCTGGCCCGCCTCGCCTTCCGTCCCTTCTTCCTGCTGGCCACGCTGTTCGGGATGGTCGCCCTGATGGTCTGGCTGGCCTTCTGGCACGGCGACGTGCTGCTCAGGCCCCAGGGCGGGTTGCTCTGGTGGCACCAGCACGAGATGCTGTTCGGCTTCGCCGCCGCCGTGGTGGCGGGCTTTCTGCTCACCGCCGTGCAGAACTGGACCGGCCTGCCGAGCCTGCGCGGTTGGTCCCTGCTGGCCCTGGTGGCGCTATGGCTGGCCGGACGGGTGCTGCTGGCCGTGCCCCTGGGGCTGCCGCCGCTGGTGCCGGCGCTGGTGGACCTGGCCTTCCTGGTGGTGGTGGCCGCCGTGATGGCCCGGCTGGTGATCGCCGCCCGGCGCTGGCGCAACCTGGTCTTCCTGCCCGCCCTCGGGCTGCTGGCCCTGGCCAACCTGGCGATGCATCTCGGCGTCCTGCAGGGGGATGCCGCGCTGATCCGTCAGGGGGCCTACCTGGCGGTGCTGCTGATCACTGCCCTGATGGTGGTGATCGGCGGGCGGGTGATCCCGATGTTCACCGCCAATCGCCTGGCACGTCCCCGGCCGGCGCCGCGGCCCTGGCTGGAGCGGTTGACCCTGGGCAGCATGGCGGCGCTGGTGCTGGTCCAGCTGGCCGCCGTGCTGGGCCTGGCCCTGCCCGGCGCCGGGATGGCCGGGCTGACGGGGCTGGCCGCACTGGCCAATGCCCTGCGGCTGGCCCGTTGGGAAGGACACCGCACCCTCCGCGAACCGCTGCTCTGGGGACTGCATGCCAGCTACGCCTTCCTCTGCCTGGGGCTCGCCATGTGGGCCCTGGCGGCGCTGGGCGCCTTCCGCGTCGAACTGGCCGTGCATGCCCTGGCCATCGGCGGCATGGGCACCATGATGCTGGCGATGATGGCACGCGTCTCGCTCGGCCACACCGGTCGCCCCATCGCGAGCCTGCCGGGCATCGGCGTGGCCCTGGCGCTGCTGCTCGCCGCCGCCGTGCTGCGCTCGCCGGTGCTGGCGCTGTTTCCCGGCATCAGCCACTGGACCTACAATCTGGGCATCATCTTCTGGTGCCTGGCCTACGCGATCTTCCTGCTCCACTACGCGCTGCCGCTGAGCAGCGCCCGCCTGGATGGCAAGGACGGTTGATCCCCATGGAACACTACGCCCTGATCAAGCACCTGCACATGAGCGCCGCCGCCCTGAGCCTCGGCCTCTTCCTGGTGCGGGCCTGGTGGTCGGTGCGGGCCTCGCCGAACCTCGCCCGGCGCTGGGTGAGGGTGCTGCCCCACCTGGTCGATACCCTGCTGCTGGGGCTCGGGGTGTGGCTGATGGTGGCCCTCTCGCTGTGGCCCCACCAGCAGCCCTGGCTGGCCGCCAAGCTGCTCGCCCTGATCGCCTATATCGGCCTCGGCACCCTGGCCATCAAGCGCGGGCGGACGCCGGCGGTGCGCGGCGTGGCGGCGCTGGCCGCGCTGGTCGTGTTCGCCTTCATGGTGGGGGCGGCGGTCCGGCACAGTCCGCTGTCCTGGCTGGCCTGAGGCGGCGCTTCCTATACTGAGTGGCGTCACTCACCGTCAGAAGGACCCCCTCATGGCGAAACAATCGCTTCCCTCCGGCGCTCGCCAGGTGGCCGACCAGCATCCCGAGGTCTGGAAAGCCTTCGCGGCGCTGGGCAAGGCCTGCGCCGAGACCGGTCCCCTCGATGCCCGAACCCGCCGCCTGGTCAAGCTCGCCCTGGCGGTGGGCTCGGGCTCCGAGGGCGCCGTGCATTCCCACGTGCGTCGCGCCCTGGCCGAGGGCGAGTCCGCCGAGGCCCTGAAACAGGTGGCCATGCTGGCCATCCCCACCCTGGGCCTGCCCGCCAGCGCGGCGGCGCTGACCTGGATCGAGGACTTCACCGAAGGCGATTGATCCTCGCCGATCCCGCTCGGGCGGCCTCGCCGCCCGCCGGTTCCCCTCGAATGCCGCCTTCTTGATCGACGTCATGGTTCGCCCCGCCGGAAGACGCTAATCTTAACATGTATTTTTAATGCATGTTATTGGGCGCGGCCGCCAGGCGGCGCGATGCGAGCGAGGGGGTATGGTTCATGGCCGAAGGTCTCACCAAGTCGGCGGCCCGCAACATCTTCTATGGCGGGTCGCTGTTCTTCTTTCTGCTGTTCGCCGCGCTGACGGCCCACAGCCACTGGTACATGGTCAACACGTCCACCGACAGCGAGGGGCTCTCCGAGTCCGTCGAGCACGGCAAGGAGGTGTGGGAGGAGAACATGTGCATCAACTGCCACAGCATCATGGGCGAGGGCGCCTACTTCGCCCCGGAGCTGGGCAACGTCTGGACGCGCTACGGCGGCCGGGAGAATCCCGAGGCGGCCCGTGCCGGCCTCATCGCCTGGATGAAGGCCCAGCCGCTGGGCGCGCCGGGTCGGCGGCAGATGCCGCAGTTCGACCTCAGCGACGAGGAGCTCGATGCCCTGATCGACTTCCTGGAGTGGACCGACGGCATCGACGCTCAGGACTGGCCACCGCATCCCGCCGGCTAGGCCGCCAGCGCTTCGGATGACGCAAGGAGACCCATAGCGATGAAATACGAGACCCAGAGGGTGGCCCTGCCCTTCTTCATGGTGGCCATGGCGCTGTTCGCGCTGCAGATCGTCTTCGGCCTGCTGGCCGCCTCCGTCTATGCCTGGCCGACCTTCATGGCCGAGCTGATGCCCTTCAACATCATGCGCGTCAGCCATACCAACCTGCTGATCGTCTGGCTGCTGCTCGGCTTCATGGGCAGCACCTACTACCTGATGCCGGAAGAGGCCGAGCGGGAGATCCACAGCCCCGGGCTGGCTTACCTGCAGCTGGCCATCTTCGCCTTCGCCGGGGCCGCGGCCCTGGTCGGCTACCAGTTCGGGATCCACGAGGGACGCGAGTTCCTCGAGCAGCCGTTCTGGGTCAAGGTGCTGATCACCATCTCCTTCCTGATGTTCCTCTTCAACACCAGCATGACGCTGGCCAAGGGCCGCAAGACCGCCATCAACCTGGTGCTGATGCTGGGCCTGTGGCTGGCTGCGGTGTTCTGGCTGTTCGCCTTCTACAACCCGACCAACCTGGCCGTGGACAAGCTCTACTGGTGGTGGGTCGTGCATCTCTGGGTGGAGGGCGTCTGGGAGCTGATCATGGCCTCGCTGCTCGGCTACCTGCTGATCAAGATGACCGGCGTCGATCGCGAGGTGATCGAGAAGTGGCTCTACGTCATCGTCGGCCTGTCGCTGTTCTCCGGCCTGCTGGGCACCGGCCACCACTACTACTGGATCGGCGCGCCGAGCTACTGGCAGCCCATCGGCAGCATCTTCTCCACCCTGGAGGTGATCCCCTTCTTCGCCATGGTGGTGTTCGCCTTCACCATGTTCTGGAAGGGCAGCCGCAACCACCCCAACAAGGCCGCCATGCTGTGGGCACTGGGCTGCCCGACCGTGGCCTTCTTCGGTGCCGGCGTGTGGGGCTTCATGCACACCCTGTCGTTCATCAACTACTACAGCCACGGTACCCAGGTCACCGCGGCCCACGGCCACCTGGCCTTCTACGGTGCCTACGTGATGCTGATCCTCGGCGTGATCACCTTCGCCATGCCGGCGCTGCGTCGCACCCAGCCCTACAACCAGGTGATGAACATGTGGGGCTTCTGGATCATGACCTCGGCGATGTGCTTCATGACCTTCACCCTGACCTTCGCCGGGGTGGTGCAGACCCACCTGCAGCGCGTGCTGGGCATGAACTACATGGAGGTGCAGAGCCAGCTCGAGCTCTTCTACCTGATGCGCCTGGGCGCCGGCGTGGCGGTGGCCGTGGGGGCGGTGCTGCTGATCGTCGCCTTCTTCGGCCGGGCCCGGGTGCAGCTGCCGGCCGGCGGTACCCAGCTCACCGCCGGGGCCGAGCGCCTCTGATCGCGGACGGCCCCACGGGGCCGTCCCTCGCTTCATCGATTCGGGAGTCAACGCATGGCTGTTTCCCCCCTGGCTGCCACCCCTCGTGAGCAGGAACCGCCCTTCTACCAGAGCGTCGGCAACGAGTGCACGATGTTCGAGCAGGCCTTTCGCCAGCGCCTGCCGCTGCTGCTCAAGGGGCCGACCGGCTGCGGCAAGACCCGCTTCGTCAGCCACATGGCGGCGAGGCTCGGCAAGCCGCTGTACACCGTGGCCTGCCATGACGACCTGACCGCCGCCGACCTCACCGGCCGCTACCTGCTGCAGGGCGGCGAGACCCGCTGGGTCGACGGCCCGCTGACCCGAGCGGTGCGCGAGGGCGGTATCTGCTACCTCGACGAGGTGGTCGAGGCCCGCAAGGACGTCAGCGTGGTGCTGCATCCGCTCACCGACGACCGTCGCCTGCTGCCGCTGGAGCGCACCGGCGAGCTGCTCGAGGCGCCCGACGACTTCATGCTGGTGGTCTCCTACAACCCCGGCTACCAGCACATCCTCAAGTCGCTCAAGCCCAGCACCCGCCAGCGCTTCGTGGCGATGTCCTTCGATTTCCCGCCCCCCGGGGTGGAGCGCGACATCGTCGCCCGGGAGAGCGGCCTGCCCGCCGAACGCTGCGCGGCCCTGGTCAACCTGGCGGCGAGCCTGCGCGCCATGAAGGGCCAGGACCTGGAGGAGGGCGTCTCGACCCGCTTGCTGGTCTATTGCGCGACCCTGATCCAGGGCGGCATGCCGGTCCTCGAGGCGGCCCGGGCCACCCTGGTGGAGCCGCTCTCCGACGATGCGGATGTCCAGGAGGGGTTGATGGAAGCCATTCGCGCCACCTTTGGGTGAATGCCAAGCCGAGCTGGGGCGCCGGGGGCAGGTCGCAGCGAAGGTCTTTTGACCAGGGATGGCAAAAGTAGCGCCCAGGGAAGGGTTCACAGCGCCTTCGCAGCGGCTTGGCGCCGGAAAAGCTCATCTCTTGTCTCTTGCGCCCGGTTGTTAAGAGGAGCGTTGAAATGCTCGATTTCCTCGAGGTCGAGGAGTTCGTCGGCCGGCACTGGCACCGCTGGGCCTCGGGCGCGGCGAGCTACCCCGACCACCCCGAGGCGGCGGTATCCCTCGAGAGCCTGCGTCCCATGCTCGGGGTCTTCTTCCGCGCCGGCGGTGGCGAGGCGGGCGTCGAGGTGGCCGCCATCGCCGCCCGCGCCTCGTCCCACCGACTGAGCCTGCGCCAGCGGCTGGGCCTCGACGAGGAGGCCCTCGACCAGGCGCGCCGCGACGAGGAACACCTGCTGTTGCCGCCGCGCCTGGCGCTCTTCCCCGAGGCCGCCCTCAATCGCGACCTCTACCTGTGGCTGACTGCCTTCTTGGCCGAGGCGCGCCCGGTCCCGCTGTCCGCGGACCCGCTGCAGGCCGACTTGGCGCGCCTGCGCGAGGCGCGCCGTGCCGCGCGGGCGGCGCTGGCGCGCTTCCCCGGGCTGACGGAGCGCTATGTCCGCCTGTGCGGCGAGCTGCTGGCGATCCGTCCCCGGCGCCGCCGGCTGCCGCTCCGTGAGGCGGCGCTGGAAGCCGCTCTGTGCGCGGAGCTCGGCGCCCCGGACCCCGAGGGGGGCTGGGCCCGGGCCATGCAGCGGGCCATTCGCGACGACAGCCTCCCGCTGGACGACTTCCTTGCGCCGCGCGGCTACCGGCCGACACTGCCCGTTCCGCTATGGGGCCAGGCCGTGACCTTGGGCACCCGGGAGGACGGGGCGGGCGCGCGAGCCGATGACGAGGACATTCCACTCGCCGGAGGCGATGCCCGGGAGGACGACCATGGCAAGCGCCAGGCCGACCGGCGCGAGCAGGACCAGGCCGACCGCGACGACCCGCTGATCCTCAACGCCTCCGAGAAGATGCTCTCCTGGGCCGAGATGGTGAACCTCAACCGCCACGTGGAGGACGAGGAGCAGGACGCGGCCCGCCAGGCCGCCGACCAGATCGACGAGATCGTGCTCAGCCCCAACCGCCAGCGCGCCAGCTCGCGGCTCAAGCTCGACCTCGACCTGGCGCCGGACGAGGTCGCCGGCGGCCGCTTGAAGGGACGCCATACCTATCCGGAGTGGAACCACCGCAAGCAGGCCTACCTGCCCGACCACTGCGTGGTGCACAGCGACCTGCAGAGCGAGGAGGGCGAGGACTGGACCCCCGACGAGGCCACCCGCCGGCGCATCCGCCGGGTGCGGCGCGAGTTCGAGGCGCTGCGTCCGCGCCGCGAGCTCCTGCGCGGCCAGCTCGACGGCAGCGAGCTGGACATGGACGCGGTGATCCGCTCGCGCTGTGACCTGGCGGCCACCGGCGAGGCCAGCGATCGCCTCTACCAGGACAGTCGCACCCAGGCCCGCGACCTGGCGGTGTCGATCCTGGTCGACGTGTCGCTGTCCACCGAGGCCTGGCTGGCGGATCGCCGGGTGCTGGACGTGGCCAAGGAGGCCCTGCTGGTGCTGGGCCACGGGCTGGCCGGCTGCGGCGACGACTACGCCATCCACAGCTTCACCTCCCAGCGTCGCCACCGGGTCTGGGTCAAGACCCTCAAGGACTTCGACGAGCCGATGGGCGAGCGGGTGTCGCGGCGCATCGCCGCGCTCAAGCCGGGCTCCTACACCCGCATGGGGCCGGCCATCCGCCACCTGACCGCGGAACTCGCCGAGCGGCCCAACCGGCATCGGCTGCTGCTGATGCTCACCGACGGCAAGCCCAACGACAACGACTACTACGAGGGACGCTACGGGATCGAGGACACCCGCAAGGCGGTGCTCGAGGCGCGCCGCCAGGAGGTGCGGGTCTTCGGCGTGACCATCGACCGCGAGGCGGGCCGCTACATCCCGCACCTGTTCGGTCGTGGGGGCTATGCCATCGTTCAGCGCCCCGAGCACCTCTCCCTGGCCTTGCCGGGGATCTACCGCCAGATCATCGCCAGCTGAGGAGGTTGCCGTGACGACCCGTTCCCGACTCGTACTGGCCGTGACGGCCTGGTGCCTGGCCGCCGTGGCGGTGGTGGTGCCGCTGGTCTGGCTGATCAACACCCGCGACTGGGGGGTGGCGCTGATGCTGCTGGTGCCCTTCGCAGTCTACGGCCTGCTGCACCTGGGCCGTGCCCTGGAGGGCTGGGCGCGGTGCGTGCTGCCACCGGGCGAGGGCTGAGGCGACTCAGCCCATCCAGCGCGCGACCAGGTAGCCGCCGGCGATCAGCGCCAGGGTCAGGCCCAGCAGGCCGACGAAGGCTCCCCGCCAGGCCGGGCCGGCGATACGCAGGTTCAGGTAGACCATCAGCACCCGATGGGCCTTGAAGCCGCTGGCCAGCAGCACCAGGCCCGCCGACCCCAGCGGCAGGGCCTGCCACTGGGTGGCCTGGTCCAGGCGTGCCGAGAGCATGGAGACCACCGTCAGGCCCATCAGCAGGGCCCAGGTGACGAGCAGGCGGTGCGATCCGGGAAGCAGGGTCATGGTCACCTCGGCGGGGCGCCTCCGGCGAGGGCGGATGCCCTCGGCGCGATAGGGCGCCCTCAGCGCAAGAGATAGAGCAGGGGATAGAGCAGGACCCAGATCAGGTCCACCATGTGCCAGAAGGCCGTGGCGGTCTCGACGTTGTCCCTCGACAGGCGCCAGGTCACCAGCGCCAGGATCGCCATCCCGAACAGCACGTGGGCGAAGTGGAAGGCGGTCAGGCCGTAGTAGAAACCGAAGAAGGGGCTGGTCTCCGGGGTCAACCCGCCGGCCAGCTTGTCGGCGTACTCCAGGACCTTGATCGTCCCGAACACGCCCCCGAACACCAGGGTGATGACCAGCCATTGCCGCGCGCGGCGGCGCCGGCCGGCCGCCATGGCCTGCACCGCCAGGGCGGCGAACAGGCCGCTGGTCAGCAGCACCAGGGTGTTGAGACCGCCCATCAGCGGGTCGAGCTGGCGCTGGCCGGCGTCGAACAGCGCCGGGTCCAGGGCCCGCTGCCAGGCATAGAGCGCGAAGAAGGCGGCGAAGACCAGCAGCTCGCTGAGGATCAGCACCCACATCAGCGGGTTGCCGGGCAGCGTGGACAGCGGGCCCCATCCCGGGTTCGGCACGCGCGTGGCGGAGGCGTCCGGGAAGGCCATGCTCACCCCTTGAGGCTCACGCCGGTCCCGCCGAAGGCCAGGCTCGCCGGGTTGGCGATGGGCCGGTTGGCCAGCAGCCGATGCAGGCCCACCCCGCAGCGCCCGACCATCCACACCAGGCAGGCGGTGAAGAACAGGTAGCCGAATGCCCAGGACGTCGCCGCGGGCAGCTGGAGCCACCCCAGCAGCTGCCAGGTGCCGAGGCCCAGGCCGCCCCCCGCGAGCCCCAGCCAGAAGGTGCGGACCTGAAAGCGGCGGTGGGACTCGAGCCAGGCGCTGGTGCGATGGCGCATCCAATGGGCGAGGCCCACGCCGAGCGGGGCGGTGATCACGGCCATGACGCTTCCCAGGAACAGGCCGTAGACGATCAGCATGGTGCCGCGGCCGGGTTCCTTGTAAAGGGATCCGTAGGGCTCGTGGGGGGACGGGGTGAGGGACATGGCGCACCTCCGGCGGCTGGCAGTCAAGATGAATGAATCATTCCACGATATATCCGGAAGCCGGGGCCTGCTTTGGCCTGGATCAAGTCCGGGACAGCGTGAACGACGAATGCCGCCCGCAGGCGGCATTCGTGTCATGGGGCCGGGGTTCAGGCCTCGGCCTCCCGGCCCGGACGAGCCGCTGGCGCGGAAGGCGCGGCCCGGCCTGCATGGCCGGCGGGACGGGCCCCCACATCCTGGATCTCCGGCAGGTAGCGGTAGCGCTCCTCGTCGAGCTCCGGCACGTGGCTGCGTTCCATGCGGCGGATGGCGCCGTGCATCCAGATCAGCGAGACGGCCACCAGCACGAAGAGCACCATGTAGGAACTGGTCCAGACCCCGGTGAGGTCGAGAACCGCGCCGAAGACGATCGGCAGGAAGAAGCCGCCCAGGCCGCCGATCATGCCGACCAGGCCGCCCACCGAGCCGACGTTCTCCGGGTAGTAGACCGGGATGTGCTTGTAGACGGCGGCCTTGCCCAGCGACATGAAGAAGCCCAGCAGCACGGTCAGCACCACCACGCCCCACAACGGCATGGCCAGGGAGAAGGCGATCTGGCCCTCCTTGCCCTCCACCACGTAGTGGGTCTCGGGGTAGGCGAGCAGGAACAGGCAGACCAGCGAAGCGATGAAGGTCAGGTACATGATCGAGCGGGCGCCGTAGCGGTCGGACATCCAGCCGCCGAGCGCCCGGAAGACGCTGGCCGGCAGGGTGTAGAGAGCCGCCAGCGAGCCGGCCACGGCGATGCTGACGTCATAGGCCCCCACGTAGTAGCGCGGCAGGTAGGAGGCCAGGGCGACGAAGGCGCCGAAGACGAAGAAGTAGTAGAGGGCGAAGCGCCAGACCTGCGGGTGCCGGAGCGGCTCCAGCTGTTCCCGGGCGGAGGTGGCCTTGCCGCCCTGGCCGCGCCGGGAGCGGGTCAGCGGATCCTCCTTGGAGAACACCCAGAAGCCCACGGCCACCACCGCCAGCACGATGGCGTAGACCACCGCGGTCTGTTCCCAGCCCAGCGCCAGCAGCAGGAAGGGGGCGGCGAAGTTGGTCACCGCCGCCCCGGCGTTGCCGGCACCGAAGATCCCCAGCGCGGTCCCCTGGCGCTCCTTCTCGAACCAGTAGGAGGTGTAGGCGATGCCGACGATGAAGGAGCCGCCGGCCAGGCCGACGCCCAGGGCGGCGACCAGGAACATCGCGTAGGACTCGACGTAGGAGAGCAGGAAGACACAGGCCGCGGTGACCAGCATCAGCAGGCTGAAGACGCGGCGCCCGCCGAACTGCTCGGTCCAGATGCCGAGGAAGATCCGGCTGATGGAGCCGGTAAGGATCGGCGTGGCCACCAGGATGCCGAACTGGGTCTCGTTGAGGCCGAGGTCCTGCTTGATCTTGATGCCGATGATGGAAAAGATCGTCCACACCGCGAAGCAGGTGGTGAACGCCAGGGTGCTGAGTGACAACGCCCGGTATTGCTGTGGCCGGGTCACGCCCTCGAGATGGTTCATGTCGTGCCTCCTTCGGCGATGCATGAAAGGTCGCCTTCCAGACTGGCAGCTGGGGGGTGGACGATATTGACGTGCATCAAGATGCCGCCGCCGCTACCCCTTGATAGCCGGGGCCTATCCCTTTGGGAGTAGGCGCTCGGTACGCCCTTCGACGCCGCCGCCAGCGGCGACCGGCCCCCTCTCGGGGCCCGGTCGTGCGACGGCTGGCTCCATGTGGCGGGGTGGGTCAGGGATTCTTCACGTAGGCATTGCCGCGCAGGTAGAACCACCAGTTGACCACCAGGCACAGGGCGTAGAAGACCGCGAAGCCGTACATGGCCATCTCCGGGGTGCCGGCCTTGATCTGCTCGCCCATCACCCGCGGGGCGATGAAGGCGCCATAGGCGGCCACGGCGGAGGTCCAGCCGAGCACCGGGCCCTTCTTCTGCTGGTCGAAGATCACGCCGATGCTGCGGAAGGTGGAGCCGTTGCCGATGCCGCTGGCGGCAAACAGCACGATGAACAGCGTGAGGAACATCCAGAAGTACTGGTTGGGATCGGTGGCGTTGTAGGCGAGCATCATCACGTAGCCCACCGCCGCGGAGGCGGCGACCATGATCACCGAGATGATCTGGGTGACGATGGAACCGCCCACCTTGTCGGAGATCCAGCCGCCGACCGGGCGGATCAGCGCGCCGACGAAGGGGCCCATCCAGGCCCAGGTCAGGGCGCTGGGGGCATCCGGGTTGGCCACGCGGGTCACGCTGCCGTCGGCGGCCACCTCCATCATGTTGCCGAAGATCACGGTGATCGACAGCGGCAGGGCGGCGGAGAAGCCGATGAAGGAGCCGAAGGTGGCGATGTAGAGCACGGTCATCGACCAGGTGTGCTTGTCGCGGAAGATCTCGAACTGCTTCTGGATGTTGCTGCGCACGTTACCGGGCATCAGCCGCAGCAGGCCCAGGGTCAGCACGATGGTCAGCGGCAGGGCCAGCCACATGTTCAGCCAGCCCAGGGCGGCCACGCCCACCACGGAGGTGATCAGGCCCACGCCGTACAGGCCGATGATCTTGCCGAAGGCCTGCAGCGGGGTGCCGGGATGGGGGGTGATGGTGCGCAGGTTGTTCATGCCGAACCAGCCGGCGAAGGCCAGCGGGATCAGGAAGACCAGCCAGATCAGCCCGGCATTCTGGATCCAGGTATCGGTGCCGGCCTCGATGCGGCCGATCAGGGTGCCGCTGGCTCGGGTCAGTTCCATGGGATCGCCGGCGATGGCGCCGAAGATGCCGACGGTCATCACCAGCGGGATCAGGATCTGCATGGTGGTGACGCCGAAGTTGCCCAGGCCGGCGTTCATGCCCAGGGCATAGCCCTGCTGCTTCTTCGGGTAGAAGGTCGAGATGTTGCTCATCGAGCAGGCGAAGTTGCCGCCGCCGATGCCCGAGAGCAGCGCCAGGGCCTGGAAGACCCACAGCGGGGTGCCCGGGTTCATCAGCGCGATGCCGGTGCCGAGCGCCGGCAGCATGAGCAGGGCGGTGGTCAGGAAGATGGTGTTGCGCCCGCCGGCGATGCGGATCATGAACGATGCCGGGATACGCAGGGTGGCCCCGGAGAGCCCGGCGATGGCGGTCAGGGTGAACAGCTGGTCCACCGTGAAGGCGAAGCCCAGGTTGCGCATCTGGGTGGTGATCATGCCCCACATCAGCCAGACGGCGAAGCCCATCAGCAGGCTGGGAATGGAGATCCACAGGTTGCGGTTGGCGATGCGGCGCCCGGTGGTCTGCCAGAACGTCGGGTCCTCGACGTCCCATTGCTCGATGTCGGCGTTGCGCCGCCCGCGGGGAGGCAGCGGCTTCTGGCCGGCCTCCCAGTGGGTGGAATCGGCACTCTGTCTGGTCATGGTGTATCCCCCTTGCGCTCTCTCGGTGGAGCCCCGTCGCGCGATGGCGGTCGACCGGCATCAGCCTGGGGCTTTGCAACGCAAGATACGCCCGGGGACAGGGCGGTGAAACGGCCCGAAAAGACCCGAAAAACAGCGAGATACCCCTTGAGGGGTAGGGAGGTAGGAGGGTCGTGGTCTGCAATATCAGGAGCTTAGCCACGCCGCTCGCCGGGCCGGCTCACCGGTGCCGGCGGCGAGAGTATTTGGAGGTATCCACAGAGAACCGTGGCCGACTACTTGTCCACACCCTCCTGCACGGCCCACACCGCGGCCTCGACCCGGGAGCGCAGGTTGAGCTTCTTGAGCAGGTGCTTGACGTGGACCTTCACCGTGCCCTCGGTGATGTCGAGCTTGCGGGCGATCAGCTTGTTGGACAGTCCCGCGGCCAGCTCGCGGAGGATCTCCCGCTCGCGCTGGGTCAGGCTGTGGATATCCGGGGTGGCCGGCTGGGTCCGCTGGCTGCGCAGGGCCTCGGCGAGCAGGGCGGTGAGGCTCTCGCTGATCACCATGCGGCCCAGCGCCGCCTGGCGCAGCTGGCGCACCATGTCGTCCGGGTCCATGTCCTTGAGCAGGTAGCCGTCGGCCCCGGCGCGCAGGGCGGCGACCACGTCCTCCTCATGGTCGGAGACCGTGAACATCACGATGCGTCCGGCGAAATCGTCCTGGCGAAGCCGCTTGAGGGTCTCGATGCCGTCCATCCCCGGCATGTTGAGGTCCAGCAGGATCAGGTCCGGGTCCAGCTCGCCGGCCAGGCGGATGCCTTCCTCCGGCTCGCCGGTCTCGCCGGCGAGTTCCAGGTCGTCCTCCAGCTCGAGCAGTTGGGTGACCCCCCGGCGCAGCAGCGGGTGGTCGTCGATGATCAGCAGAGTGGCGGGGTCGTGGGCTGTCCGGGTCATCCTGCGGGGTCCCTGTTCGCTGGTTGGAGGTGGAGGGCCGGCTCGGCGGGTTGCTGGGCGATCAGTCGTGCCGTCTGCGGGGGGAACGTGATGGCCACGAGGGTACCGCCGGCGTCGCGGTTGCGCACCTCGAACTCGCCGCCCAGGGTCTCGGCCCGGTCGCGCATGATCACCAGGCCATAGTGCATGGGCGGCGAGCGGTCGTCCTCGAGGCCGATGCCGTCGTCCTCGATCATCACCCCCAGGCGGGCCTGGGCGAAGCGGACCGTGACCGCCGCCCAGTGGGCCTGGGCATGCTTGTGCACGTTGGCCAGCGCCTCGCGCACCACCTGCAGTACGTGGATCTCCTCGTTGGGGTTGAGCAGGTGGGGCGGCACGTCGAAGAACAGTTCCACCGGGAAGCCCAGCCGCTCGCCGAATTCCAGGGTGGTCTCGCGCAGGGCGCTCTGCAGCCCCGGGCCGTCGAGGCGCAGGCGGAAGGTGGTGAGCAGCTCGCGCAGCTGGCGATAGGCGCTGTCCAGCCCGCCGCGCAGCTCGTCGAACACCGGCGCCTGGGTCTCTCGCGGCATCTGCTTGGCCTGCATGCGCTCGAGGCGGGCCACCTGCATCTTCAGGTAGGACAGCGACTGGGCCAGGGAGTCATGGAGCTCCCGGGCGATGATGGTGCGCTCGTTCATCAGCGTCACCTGCTGCTCCTCCTCGATGCGACGCTGCAGGTAGACCGCGGTGGCCAGCTGGTCGGTGAGGGCATACAGCAGCCGCCTCGTGCTGTCGGTGAGCGGCGCGGCGGTGGGGTACCAGACCTCCAGGGTGCCGAGCAGGGTCTCGCCGACGCTCACCGGCAGCAGCAGGCATTCGGCGTCGCCGCGCTCCGAGAGCTCCAGGGGCTGGGGGTCGATCAGGCAGGCATGGCAGTCGTGGTCGCGGCAGTAGGTCGGCCGGCTGCGCGAGTGGGTGGCGAGGATCGGCACCTCGCGCTGGTCGAAGGGGTCATGCAGCGACAGGCCGATGGGGCCGATGCCGAGCAGGTCTTCCAGACGGCGCAGCATCGGCGCGGCGCTGGCGCACAGGTCGTTGCCCCCGCCATAGAGGGCGCGGCTACCGTCGTGGAGGATCTGCATGGCCTCGTTGCTGCGAGCCAGCTCCTGCTGCTTGCGTGACACCCGTTCCTCTAGCTCCGCGTAGCTGGCGCCGAGCTCCGCGGCCATGGTGTCCAGGGTGCGGCCGAGCAGGGCCAGCTCGTCGCTGCCGGCGAGCCGGGTGCGATAGCCGAAGTTGCGGCGTCCGGCCTCCCGGGCCAGCACCACCAGCTGGTGCAGGGGGCGGACCAGGTTGTAGCGGATGTCGTAGAGGGCGATGGCCACCACCACCGCGGTCAGCGCCAGGAACAGGATCTGCAGGGCGCTGAGCAGGCGGATCTTGGCCTCGCTGTTCTGCTCGAGCAGGGTCACCAGCCGGTCGATCTCGTCCACCAGGCCCTCGAGCTCGCGGTTCAGCGGGGCGATCGCCACGGCCTGGCCGTCCAGTGCCGCGATGACCCGAGGGGCCAGCTGATCCTGCCAGTGGGCCTTCAGCCGGCGGTACTGGGCCTGCAGCTGGTGGTCATCGGCCTCGGGCAGGGCGCCGGTCAGCTCCGGGCTGTCCAGGCGCTCGGCGAAGCGCCCGGCGATGGCTTCCACCCGGGCGCGTCGCTCGGCGGCCGGGGCGCGGTCGTAGCGCTGCAGGGCGGCCACCAGCTGGTAGGAGTTCATGCGCAGCGAGCCGGCCAGGTTGATGGCGGCGGCGTCGCCCTGGCTGCTGCCGGCCACGCCCATGGTCACCGCGATGCTGACCAGCGCCATGGCGCTGATCGCCAGCAGCGAGGCGATGATGCGGGCCACCAGGGAGCGCTGCAGCAGTCTCATCGGGATCTCCGGGGGACACGGGGAAAGCGGTGCTCTGGATGCCACTATACCCTAGTAGGTAGACGATTCTCTCTCAAAGGCATACCTCCCATGCCCTTTTGACGCTGCCGAAGGGGCTCACGAGAATTCGGATATCGTCCCGCGAGTCCCGACCATGACGCCTGCCGACTCCCTCGTTTCCCCCAGCGGCCCGCCCGAGGAGGCCCCGTTGGCCGAGCCGACTCCACCGCTGGGCTATCGCGCCCTGGTGGTGGTGGTGCTCTCGCCACTGGCCTTCGCGCTGGTCTTCGCCTGCTGGACCCTGTTCGCCGTGCTGGGCCTCGAGCTCAGGCGCGAACTGGCGCTGAGCCCCCTGGCCTTCGCCATCCTGCTGGCGATGCCGCTGCTGGCCGGGGGGCTGGCCAGCCTGCCCGCGGCGCTGCTGGCCCGACGCCTGGGGGGGCGCCGGGTCATGCTCGGCTGCCTGCTGTGGATCTGTCCCTTCCTGTGGTGGATCGGCCATGCCGACCACTATCCGGAGTACCTGCTCGCGGGCCTGGGACTCGGTGTCGGGGCCGGCGCTCTGGCCGCCGGCCTGGTCCATGTGGCCACGCTGGGCCCGGCGCGGCACGTCGGCCTGGCGCTGGGGCTCTACGGGGCCGGCATGGTCGGGGCGGGGCTCGGCTACCTGTTGCTGCCGCTGGTCAGCCAGGCCTATGGCTGGCGCCTGGCCCCGTTGCTCTACCTGCTGCCGGTGGCCCTGGTCGCGGGATTGCTGTGGCTGTTCGCCGACGACGCCGGCACGCCGGCGGAGGCCCCGCGCCGCCGCCCGTCGGGCCGCCTGGCCGCGGGGCTGCGACGGCTGCGGGACTGGACGCTGTGGCGGCTGGCCATCACCTACGGCTTCTTCTTCGGTGCCTTCGTCGGCCTGGCGCTGTGGTTGCCGGGTGAGCTGACGGCGCGCTACGGCCTCGCGCAACAGGCCGCGGCCTTGTGGGGGCTGCCCTTCCCGCTGGTGGTGGGAATCGGTCAGGTGGTGGGCGGGGCCCTGGCCGACCGCCACGACTTCCGCAGCCTGCGCTGGTGGGTCAGCGCCTTCGTGCTGGCCTGCCTGTTCCTGCTCTCCTATCCGCCCTTCACGATGCAGATCCATGGCGTGCATGGGGCCCTGGCGCTGCACTACGACGCGCCCCTGTGGGGCTTCGAGCTGCTGATGGGCCTGATGGGGCTGGCCATGGGCCTGGGGCTCGGCAGCCTGATGCGGCTGATCCATCGCGACCACGGCGAGGACATGGTGCTGGTGGGCGGCCTGGCGCTGACCCTCGGTGGGCTCTTCGCCGCCCTGCTGCCGCCGGTCTTCGTGCTCGGCAGCCTCTGGACCGGCCTCGATACCGCCGGCTTCATGTTCCTCTACGCCGCCCTGGTGCTCTGCATGCTGGTGATGCTGGCCGACCACGTCCGCGGCGCTCGCCGCTGAGCGCTCGCCGCACCTCTCCCGACGCCCTGCTACCCCCGCCTGCCGGCCCCGCGAGCCGGGGGCACATCGCGTGCGGCGGCCGGCCGCGACGCCTGCCGCCAGGGGCTTATCCCCTGGTTGCGGGGGCACCTATCTCCTTGGGGGTAGAGGCGATGTATATGGAGGTAACCGGGCAGTAATCGGCGCCGGGATCACCCAGAATCGGCTCCAACGACCCTGGCCGTGTGCGACATGAGGCGGCGGTGCAGGACGGGTGACCCGGCGGGGTCACGCATCTATTCGAGGAGCCTGGAGAGCGACCATGAGTCACTTCATCGATCGGCTGAATTTCTTCCGCAAGGCACGCGAGCCCTTCGCCAATGACCATGGCGAGGTTCGCGACGAGTCCCGTGGCTGGGAAGACGGCTATCGCCAACGCTGGCAGCACGACAAGGTCGTGCGCTCCACCCACGGGGTGAACTGCACCGGGTCGTGCAGCTGGAAGATCTACGTCAAGAACGGCCTGGTCACCTGGGAGACCCAGCAGACCGATTACCCGCGGACCCGGCCGGACCTGCCCAACCACGAGCCCCGCGGCTGCCCGCGGGGGGCCAGCTACTCCTGGTACCTCTACAGCGCCAACCGTCTCAAGCACCCGCTGGTCCGCAAGCCGCTGCTCAAGCTGTGGCGCGAGGCCCTCGAGGAGAAGGGCGATCCGGTCGACGCCTGGGCCTCCATCGTCGAGGATCCGGCCAAGACCAAGCAGTACAAGCGCGCCCGCGGCATGGGCGGCTTCGTGCGGGCCGACTGGAACGAGCTCAACGAGCTGATCGCCGCCTCCAACGTCTACACCGCCAAGCAGTACGGCCCGGACCGCATCATCGGCTTCTCGCCGATCCCGGCCATGTCCATGGTCTCCTACGCCGCCGGCAGCCGTTACCTGTCGCTGATCGGCGGCGTCTGCATGAGCTTCTACGACTGGTACTGCGACCTGCCGCCGGCCTCGCCGATGACCTGGGGCGAGCAGACCGACGTGCCGGAGTCCGCCGACTGGTACAACTCGGGCTACATCATCGCCTGGGGCTCCAACGTGCCCCAGACCCGCACCCCGGACGCCCACTTCTTCACCGAGGTGCGCTACAAGGGCACCAAGACCGTCTCGGTGACCCCGGACTATGCCGAGGTCTCCAAGCTCACCGACGAATGGCTGTCCGCCAAGCAGGGCACCGACGCGGCCCTGGCCATGGCCATGGGGCACGTGATCCTCAAGGAGTTCCACCTCGACAGGCCCAGCGCCTACTTCACCGACTACGTGCGTCGCTACACCGACATGCCCTGCCTGGTCGAGCTCGAGGCCCGCGAGGACGGCAGCTACGTGCCCGGCAAGCAGCTGCGCGCCAGCGACTTCGAGGCCAGCCTCGGTCAGGACAACAACCCCGAGTGGAAGACCGTGGCCTGGGACGAGACCCGCGACCAGCTGGTCGTGCCGCGCGGCTCCATCGGCTTCCGCTGGGGCGAGGAGGGCAAGTGGAACCTCGAGCCGCGCGACGCCGAGGGCGCCGAGATCAAGACCCGCCTCAGCCTGGCCGAGGCCCATGACGACGTGGCCCGGGTGGCCTTCCCCTACTTCGGCGGCATCGCCCACGAGCACTTCGACCATGTGAAGAGCGGCGGCGCCAGCGACGAGCTGCTGTTCCACAGCCTGCCGGCCAAGCGCCTGACGCTGGCCGATGGCCGCGAGATCCTGGCGGTCACCGTCTTCGACCTGATGTGCGCCAACTACGGCATCGATCGCGGGTTTAGAAGCCAAGAGGGAAAGGAGGGCGAGGACGACGGCGCCACCGCCTACGACCAGGTCAAGCCCTATACCCCGGCCTGGCAGGAGAAGATCACCGGCGTGCCCGCCGAGCAGTGCCTGCGCATCGCCCGGGAGTTCGCCGACAATGCCGACAAGACCCACGGGCGTTCCATGATCATCGTCGGTGCCGGGATGAACCACTGGTACCACATGGACATGAACTACCGCGGCCTGATCAACATGCTGGTCATGTGCGGCTGCATCGGGCAGAGCGGTGGCGGCTGGTCCCACTATGTCGGCCAGGAGAAGTTGCGCCCGCAGACCGGCTGGCTGCCGCTGGCCTTCGGCCTCGACTGGCAGCGGCCGCCGCGCCACATGAACTCGACCTCCTTCTTCTACAACCACTCCAGCCAGTGGCGCTACGAGAAGCTGGAGATCAAGGAGATCCTCTCGCCGCTGGCCAGGCCGGCCGACTACTCCGGCAGCCTGATCGACTTCAACGTGCGCTCCGAGCGCATGGGCTGGCTGCCCTCCGCGCCGCAGCTGGCCACCAACCCGCTGTCGCTGGCCGGCAAGGCCGCCGAGGCGGGCCAGTCCACCGCCGACTATGTGGTCGACCAGCTCAAGGCCGGCGGCCTGCGCTTCGCCGCCGAGGACCCGGACGACCCCCAGAACTTCCCGCGCAACATGTTCATCTGGCGCTCCAACCTGCTCGGCAGTTCCGGCAAGGGCCACGAGTACCTGCTCAAGTACCTGCTCGGCACCCGTCACGGCATCCAGGGCAAGGACCTGGGCGAGGACGGCGGCCAGAAGCCCGAGGAGGTCGTGTGGCACGAAGCGGCGCCGGAGGGCAAGCTCGACCTGCTGGTGACCCTGGACTTCCGCATGTCCACCACCTGCCTGTACTCGGACATCGTGCTGCCCACGGCGACCTGGTACGAGAAGGACGACCTCAACACCTCGGACATGCACCCCTTCATCCACCCGCTGACCGCGGCCACCGACCCGGCCTGGGAGTCGCGCAGCGACTGGGACATCTACAAGGGCATCGCCAGGGCCTTCTCCAAGGCCTGCGTGGGGCACCTGGGCGAGGAGACCGACCTGGTCACCCTGCCGTTGCAGCACGACTCTCCCGCCGAGCTGGCCCAGCCCGAGGTCAAGGACTGGAAGCGCGGCGAGTGCGAGCCGATCCCCGGCAAGACAATGCCGGCGCTGGTCGAGGTCAAGCGCGACTACCCGGCCACCTATGAGCGCTTCACCTCGGTGGGCCCGCTGCTCGACTCGCTGGGCAACGGCGGCAAGGGCATCGGCTGGAAGACCGAGAAGGAGGTGGAGCTGCTCGGCAAGCTCAACTACGTGAAGACCGAGGGCCCGGCCAAGGGCCGTCCGCGCATCGAGTCGGCCATCGACGCCGCCGAGGTGATCCTCACCCTGGCGCCGGAGACCAACGGCCAGGTGTCGGTGAAGGCCTGGGAGGCGCTGTCGAAGATCACCGGCCGCGATCACCGCCACCTCGCCGAGCCCAAGGAAGAGGAGAAGATCCGCTTCCGCGATGTGGTGGCCCAGCCGCGCAAGATCATCTCCAGCCCGACCTGGTCCGGCCTCGAGGACGAGCATGTCTCCTACAACGCCGGCTACACCAACGTCCACGAGCTGATTCCCTGGCGCACCGTCAGCGGCCGCCAGCAGTTCTACCAGGACCACGCCTGGATGCGCGCCTTCGGCGAGAGCCTGCTGGTCTACCGGCCGCCGATCGACACCAAGGCGGCGGTCAGCCTGGCCGACGACAAGGGCAACGGCAACCCGGAGATCGCGCTGAACTGGATCACCCCGCACCAGAAGTGGGGCATCCACTCCACCTACAGCGACAACCTGCTGATGCAGACGCTGTCCCGCGGCGGCCCCATCGTCTGGCTGTCCGAGGACGATGCCCGGTCCATCGGCGTCGAGGACAACGACTGGATCGAGCTCTACAACGCCAACGGCGCCATCGCCGCGCGGGCAGTGGTCAGCCAGCGGGTCAAGAACGGCATGGCGATGATGTACCACGCCCAGGAGCGGATCCTCAACATGCCGGGCTCCGAGGTCACCGGGACCCGCGGCGGCATCCACAACTCGGTCACCCGCGTGTGTCCCAAGCCGACCCACATGATCGGCGGCTATGCGCAGCTGGCCTACAGCTTCAACTACTACGGCACCGTCGGCTCCAACCGCGACGAGTTCGTCATCGTGCGCAAGATGAAGAAGATCGACTGGCTGGACGGCGAGGGCAACGACTATGAGCAGGAGGCCGTGAAATGAAGATTCGTTCCCAGGTAGGCATGGTCCTGAACCTCGACAAGTGCATCGGCTGCCACACCTGCTCGGTGACCTGCAAGAACGTCTGGACCAGCCGCGAGGGCGTCGAGTACGCCTGGTTCAACAATGTCGAGACCAAGCCCGGCATCGGCTATCCCAAGGAGTGGGAGAACCAGAAGAAGTGGAACGGCGGCTGGCTGCGCCGCAAGGACGGCCGCATCGAGCCGCGCATCGGCGGCAAGTGGCGGGTGCTGGCGAACATCTTCGCCAACCCCGACCTGCCGGAGATCGACGACTACTACGAGCCGTTCACCTTCGACTATCAGCACCTGCATACCGCCAAGCAGGGCGAGCACCAGCCCACCGCGCGGCCGCGCTCGCTGATCTCCGGCCAGCGCATGAACAAGGTCGAGTGGGGCCCGAACTGGGAGGAGATCCTCGGCACCGAGTTCGCCAAGCGGCGCAAGGATGCCAACTTCGAGCAGGTGCAGGCCGACATCTACGGCCAGTTCGAGAACACCTTCATGATGTACCTGCCGCGGCTGTGCGAGCACTGCCTGAACCCGACCTGCGTGGCGTCCTGCCCGAGCGGGGCGATCTACAAGCGCGAGGAGGACGGCATCGTCCTCATCGACCAGGACAAGTGCCGCGGCTGGCGGATGTGCATCTCCGGCTGTCCCTACAAGAAGATCTACTACAACTGGAAGACCGGGAAATCCGAGAAGTGCATCTTCTGCTACCCGCGCATCGAGGCCGGCCAGCCCACGGTGTGCTCCGAGACCTGCGTGGGGCGCATCCGCTACCTCGGCGTGCTGCTCTATGACGCCGACCGCATCGAGGAGGTGGCGAGCTCCCCGGACGAGCGCGACCTCTACCATCGCCAGTGCGAGATCTTCCTCGATCCCCATGATCCCGAGGTGATCGCCCAGGCCAGGAAGGACGGCATCCCCGACAACGTGATCGCCGCCGCCCAGGCCTCGCCGGTCTACAAGATGGCCATCGACTGGGGCCTGGCGCTGCCGCTGCACCCGGAGTACCGCACCCTGCCCATGGTCTGGTACGTGCCGCCGCTGTCGCCGATCCAGTCCGCCGCCGAGGCCGGCGACCTTGAGAGAGACGAGTCCGACGGCATCCTGCCGAAGATCGAGTCGCTGCGCATCCCGGTGAAGTACCTGGCCAACATGCTCACCGCCGGCGAGGAGGCCCCGGTGGTTCTGGCGCTCAAGCGGCTGATGGCCATGCGCCTCTACATGCGCGGCAAGCACGTGGAAGGCGCGGCCGATACCGCGGTGCTCGACGAGGTCGAGCTGACCGCGGCCCAGGTCGAGGAGATGTACCGCTATCTCGCCATCGCCAACTACGAGGACCGCTTCGTGATTCCCACCAGCCACCGGGAGATGGCCACCGAGGCCTTCCCCGAGCGCGGCGGCTGCGGCTTCAGCTTCGGCGACGGCTGCCACGGCGACAGCGGCGAGAGCCTGTTCGGCGGGCGCAAGATGACCACCACCCTGGTCAAGCCGGTGGAGGTCTTCGATCCCGGTTCTCGGGACAAGGTCCGGAGCGAGGGGCGGCACGATGAGAAAACCGAGGAGGCCCGTCATGGCTGAAGCCGCGATGCAACATCCGGAGCCCATGGGCGGCATGCTGAGCCTGCGGGTGCTGGCCCGGCTGCTGGACTACCCCGGCGAGGCGCTCCAGGCCGCCGCCGGGGAGATGATCGAGCTCATCGATGCCGAGCGTCGCTGGTCGGCCACGCTGCGCACGGCCCTGATGGACTGGTGCCAGCGCCTGGCCGAGGCCGACCTCATGGACCTGCAGGCCGAGTACGTGGCGTGCTTCGACCGCGGCCGGGCCACCTCCTTGCTGCTCTTCGAGCATGTCCACGGCGAGTCCCGCGACCGCGGCCAGGCCATGGTCGACCTGATGGCCGAGTACCGCGCCGCCGGCTTCGAGATCGATGCCCGGGAACTGCCCGACTACCTGCCGCTGTTCCTGGAGTACCTGTCGACCCGGCCCGAGGAAGAGATCGGCCGCTGGCTGGGCGAGATCCGCCATATCCTGGCGCGGATCACCGCCCGTCTGGAGGAGCGGGACGCCGACCACGCCCTGGTGCCCCTGGCGCTGCTGGCGCTGATCGGCGCCGAAGGCGATGTCGACGCCCACCGCGAGGAGGTGAAGGACGAGGCGCGGGACGACACCCCCGAGGCGCTCGACGCGATCTGGGAAGAGGAGGCCGTGCGCTTCTCCGCCGCCTCCGACCAGGACTGTGCCCTGCAGTCGGCGGAAGGCCGTCGCCTCGCCGAGCGCAAGCACCAGGTGTCGAGCGACCCCGTCAAGATCATGCCCGGCAGCGGCTCGACCGACCGTGCCGTGAGCGATCGCTAAAGGAGAACCGTCATGTTTGGCGAATACCTGCAACATCTCATCTACGGCTATTACCCCTACCTGGCCGGGACGGTGTTCCTGGTCGGCAGCCTGCTGCGCTACGACCAGGGACAGTTCACCTGGAAGACCGGCTCGAGCCAGATGCTCTCCTCGAAGAACATGCGCCTGGCCAGCAACCTCTTCCATATCGGCATCCTGGTGATCTTCTTCGGTCACCTGTTCGGCATGCTGACGCCGCACTGGGTCTATGCGCCCTTCCTCAGCGCCGGGGCCAAGCAGGTGATCGCCATCGTGGTCGGCGGCATCGCCGGGGTGCTGTGCCTGGCCGGCGGCGCCATGCTGCTGCATCGCCGCCTCACCAACCCGCGAGTGCGTGCCTCCTCCAGCACGATGGACACCCTGATCCTGGCGCTGCTGGTGTTCCAGGCGGCACTGGGTGTCACCACGGTGTTCTTCTCCCTGGGCCACCTGGACGGCGAGATGATGCTGACCCTGGCGGCCTGGGCCCAGGCCATCGTCTTCTTCGGCGGTGGCGCGGCGGACTACATGGCCGAGGTGTCCTGGATCTACAAGCTGCACGTCTTCCTGGGGCTGACCATCATCCTGCTCTTCCCCTTCACGCGCCTGGTGCACGTCTGGAGCGTGCCGCTGGGCTATCTCACCCGCCGCTACCAGCTGGTGCGCAAGCGGGGCTGAGACAGGCCTTGCCCATACCCCCGGCAGGGGCGCCGGGGGCAGGTCGAAGAGGAGGTCCTACGCCAGGGGTGAGGCGAATTCGCCGAACGGGCTGGCCATGGACGGCCAGCACCGGCCCTGGAAGCGGAGCAGGATGCGAGAGCGCGGCAGGGCGTCGGTAGCGCCCAGGGATGGGTTCACAGCGCCTCCTCGATGGTCCGACACATCGGGGCCTGCCGCCGGAAAAGCCCCCACTTACCAGACCGGTTGAGAAGAGCGTCAAGGATTAAGTCATGCAAAAGATCGATATCGAGCAGATTCCCGGGGGCGTGACCCCGCCCCCCATCCGGGTCGGCGAGGCCGACATCGACGAGGGCGCCATCGCCCAGGAGATGCAGTACCACCCGGCGGACTCGGCCGGCACCGCCCAGCTCAAGGCGGCCCGCGCCCTGGTGGTGCGCGAGCTGCTGCGCCAGCGGGCAGGCCAGCTCGGCCTGGCCGAGAGTGACGAGGCGGCCGTCGAGGAGGGCGATGCGGCCATCGCCGCCCTGCTCGAACGGGAACTGGACGTGCCCGAGCCCGCCGAGGCGGATTGCCGGCGCTTCCATGCCACCCATCCGGAGCGCTTCAGCGAGCCCACCCGCTTGCGGGTGCGCCATGTGCTGCTGGCCGCGGCCCCGGATGATGCGCCGGGCCGGGATGGCGGCTATCGCCTGGCCGAGACGCTCATCCGCCAGCTGCGGGAGGCCCCGGAGCGCTTCACCGAGCTGGCACAGCGCCATTCGGCCTGCCCCTCGAAGGACGCGGGTGGCGAGCTCGGCTGGCTGCTGCCGGGACAGACCGTGCCCGAGCTGGACCGTGCCCTGCAGCACCTGCCCGAGGGGCTGCACGAACGGCCGCTGGCGTCGCGCTATGGCTGGCATGTCGTCAGCCTCGACGCCCGGGTCGAGGGGCGCGTGCTGCCCTACGAGGCGGTGGCCGAGCGGGTGCGCCACAGCCTGAAGGAGCAGGCCACTCGCCGCGCGCTGCGCCATTACCTGCTGGCCCTGGAGGCGGCGATCGGCGTCGAGGGGATCGCCCTCGATGACGATGCCGCCGGAGCGCTGATGCAGTAGGCCCGGCGCGCGCGCCTGACGCCCATCCCTTTTCTTGATGACGCCGCCGAGACGAAGGCGGCGCAGGAGGACCCCATGGCTCATGTACATGCCGATGCTCCCTTCGTGCCGCTGGGAATCGCCGTGCTGACGGTCTCCGATACCCGCGGTTTCGACGAGGACGGCAGCGGCGACCTGCTCGGCGAGCGCCTCACCGGCGCCGGCCATGCCCTGGTGGAACGACGCATCGTGCCCGATGACGTCTACCGCATCCGGGCCGCGGTCTCGGCCTGGGTGGTGCGCGAGGATATCCAGGTCATCCTGGTCAACGGCGGCACCGGCTTCACCGCCCGGGACACCACGCCCGAGGCCCTGGCACCGCTGTTCGACAAGGCCGTGGACGGCTACGGCGAGCTGTTCCGCGCGCTCTCCCGGGAGACCATCGGCACCTCCACCATCCAGTCCCGGGCCGTGGCCGGGCTGATCGACCGTACCCTGGTGTTCGCCATGCCCGGCTCGCCGCGGGCCTGCGCCACCGCCTGGGACGGCATCCTGGCCGACCAGCTGGACGCCCGCACCCGGCCCTGCAACTTCGTCGCCATGGTCCAGCCCGCGGCCGCGCCCTGCGCGTCCCGCCTGGCAGCGCCGGCCGACGCCGGCCGGGTCCAGGGAGCCGAGGCATGAATTGCGGCTGCGAGGCAACGACGAGCACCGGGCTGCTGGACCTGTTCGACGCCCGGACGCTGATGATCGCCGCCGCCACCCCCGTCGCCGGCATCGAGCGGCTGCCCCTGGACGAGGCCGGCGGCCGGGTGCTGGCCGAGCCGGTGCGGGCCCGGCTGGACATGCCCGGCATCGACAACAGCGCCATGGATGGCTATGCCCTGCGCCTGGCGGATCTCGCCGCGACCGGGGGCGTGCTGCCGGTGGTCCAGCGGGTTCCCGCCGGGGCCGGGGTGCAGTGCCTGGCCGAGGGCGGCTGTGCGCGGATATTCACCGGGGCGCCGCTGCCCCGCGGCGCCGAGGCGGTGGTGCCCCAGGAGCGCACCCGCGTGGATGCCGAGGGCCGGGTGCACTTTCCCGCCGAGGTCCTGGCCGGCGCCCATATCCGCCGCCGCGGCGAGGAGCTTCGCGCCGGGCAGGCGCTGCTCGAGGCCGGGGCGGTACTCTCGCCGGCCACCGTCGCCCTGCTGGCCGGTCAGGGCATTGCCGCCGTGACGGTGCGCCGCCGGCTGCGCGTCGCGCTGATCGGTACCGGCGACGAGGTGATCGAGCCAGGCCAGGCCTGGACGCCGGGGGCCGTCTACAACAGCAATGGCGCCATGCTGCGTCAGCTGCTGGCCGCCCAGGATTGCGAGTGCCTCGACCTGGGGGTGGTCGTCGATACGCCGCGAGCCCTGGCGCAGGCCTTCCTGCATGCCCGGGAGTCGGCCGATCTGGTGCTGTGCACCGGCGGCGTCTCGGTGGGGGAGGAGGACCATGTGCGCCCGGTGCTGGAGACCCTCGGCGGTCTCGACTTCCATGGCGTGGCCATCAAGCCCGGCAAGCCCTTCGCCCTGGGCTACCTGGGACCCTCCCGGGAGGCCGGCACGCCGCTGATCGGCCTGCCCGGCAACCCGGTGGCCTCGCTGGTCGGCTGGCAGCTGCTGGCGCTGCCCTTCGTGCACGGTCGCCAGGGACGCACCCCGGGGCCCCTGCAGTGCTTCCCGGTGACCGCCGGCTTCTCCCGCCGGGCGCCCCGGGGCCGGCGCGAGCTGCTGCGGGTGGTGCTGGACTGGACGCAGGGCCGGCCGGTGGCGCGTCTCGCCGGCGGCCAGGGCTCGCACATGCTGGGCGCCGCCCGCCAGGCCCATGGCTACCTGATGATCGAACCCGATACCCGAGTGGAGGAAGGCCATGCCTATGCCTATTGCCCCGGTGACCAGTTCCTCGACTGACCTGCTGCTGCGGCCCCGGCAGCTGCGTGACCTCGTAGCCGGCGTGCCCTGGCTGGGCGGCCTCGACGACGAGGCCGCCGGCGCGCTGCTGGCGGATTCCCGGGTCCAGTCGCTCAAGAGCCGCGAGTGGCTGTTCCGCCAGGAGGCGCCGGCCCACTGGCTGTATATCGTGATCAGCGGCGCCGTGCGCCTGGTGCGCTCGGCCACCGACGGCCACCTGGCGACCATTCGCTGCGTCGAGCGTGGCGGTCCGCTGGGCGAGCTGAGCATGGTGTCCCGCGAGGGCCGCTACCTCTATTCCGCCGAATCCCTGCGGCGCACCCAGCTGCTGGCGATTCCCGCCGGCCGCTGCCGCGCCCTGCTCGATGACCAGCCGGCCTGTCGCGCCGAGTTCATGAGCCGCCTGGCCCTGGAGCTCACCGAGCGCCTCGAGGACCTGGCGCTGCTCACCCAGGCCGATGCCATGGCCCGGGTGGTCAGCTATATCCTTCGCCAGCTGCCGCCGGGGCGGGCCAACGGGCCCCGGGTGGTGCGCCTGACCATTCCCAAGTGCTGGCTGGCCGCCCAGCTGGCCATGACGCCGGAGACCCTGTCGCGGCTGCTGGCCCGGCTGCGCGAGGCCGGGGCCATCAATGTCGAGCGCCAGCGCCTGGTGGTGCTCGACGAGCAGAAGCTGCGCGAGATCCTGCTCGCCGACCACTGACCCATCCTCCCAGGGAGGTTCCATGTCCCGACCCGTCCGCAAGTCCCGACCCCTGGTCTATGCCTGCTCCGGCTGCTCCGACGTGGCCCAGCTCGCCAACGAGGTGGCCCTGCGCCTGGACCACGCCGGCGACGCGGAGATGTCGTGCATCGCCGGGGTGGGCGGTGGGGTGCCCGGCCTGGTGCGCACCGCGCGCGCCGGTCGCCCGGTGGTGGCCATCGACGGCTGCCAGATGCACTGTGCCCGCCACTGCCTGGCCAACGCCGACGTCACTCCCACCGAGCATGTCCGGCTCTATGATCAGGGCCTGAAGAAGCGCAAGGGCCGGCGCTACGACGAGGCGACCATCGCCGCCGTCACCGAGCAGGTCGGCGAGCTGATCGCCCGGCTGCCGATGGACGCCTGAGGCTCGCCCGCCGCCGACGATGCTCTCCGCCGGGGGCAAGAGATGAACCAGGAGGTTGTCTTCCTGGTGGGTCGTGCCGGGCCGGCCACAAGGGCTCCGCATCCACGACACCGCCACGGCCTTCGTCGCCCGCGCCGCGATCCGCGACCGCTTCTCCCGCGCCGAGTCGACCCTGTACCAGGCCGAGGTGCCCCAGTCCGAGTCGCCGCTCGCGCTGGTCGAGCAGCGGAACCGCGAGGCCTTCGAGGCCCCGGGGGCCTGATCCCGCCCGTGGGTCGGGTATCATGGGAGCCTCGTCCACGGCCAGGGATGCCCCATGCCGCTGCTCGACAGCCTCTCGCCGCTTTCCGCGGCCCTCAACCTGCTGCTGATCCTGCTCTCGGTGCTGACCTCGGCCTTCACCGCGGCGCTGGGCGCCGGTGGCGGGGTGCTGATGATCATGGCCCTGGCCCAGGTGATGCCGGCGGCGGCGCTGATTCCGGTGCACGGCATGGTGCAGCTGGGCTCCAACGTCGGCCGCATGGCCATGACCTGGCGGCATGTCGACCGCGTCACCCTGCTGGCCTTCCTGCCCGGCGTGGCGCTCGGTGCCCTGGCCGCCGCCTGGTTGCTGATCCGGCTGCCGGCGGGGGTGCTGGAGCTGTGCATCGCCGCCTTCGTGCTCTTCACCTGCTGGGGGCCGGGGCTGCCCAGGCGCGCCCTGGGCCGGGCCGGCACCCTGGTCGTCGGGGCGGTGACCACCCTGCTGTCGAGCCTGGTCGGGGCCAGCGGCCCGGTGGTGGCGGCCTTCATCAAGCAGCGCCAGTCGGGGCGGCTGGCCAAGGTGGCGACCTTCTCCGCGTGCATGATGGCCCAGCACCTGACCAAGGCCTTCGTGTTCGGCGTGGCCGGCTTCGTCTTCCATGACTGGCTGGCGCTGATCCTGGCCATGGTCGGCGCCGGCTTCGTCGGCACCTGGCTGGGGCTGCGCCTGCTGCATCGCCTCTCCGAGCACCGCTTCGACCGTCTCTTTCGCGCCGCCCTGACGCTGCTGTCGCTGCGCCTGGCCTGGCTGGGGCTGCAGCGCCTGGGGCTGGGATGAGCCCGATCCGCGCGTCCCCCGTGGCAGGGGCGACGCACGGCGGACGAGAGGCCTGGCCGACCTTGGGATATGCTGAGATGCATGACCGGTCCACGCCGGCTCTCCCTCTGGCTGCCAACGGGAACCCGCCATGCTGCGTCGAGGCCTGTCCCTGCAGACGCTGATCGCCCTGTCGATCGTCGGGCTGATGCTGATCCTGGCGGGGGTGCTGCTGTGGCATGGCGCCCGCGGGGCCGATAGCGTGCTGGTCAGCGCCGTCCGCGACACCGGTCGCCAGCTCGCCCTCACCACCGAGGAGCGCTCCCGGCGCCTGATCGACCCGGCGCGAGTGGTGGTTCGTCTGCTGGCCCGGGACGACCTCGCCTCCGACGAGCGGCTGGCCGATCGCCTGGAAGACCTGCCGCTGCTGGCCGGTGCCCTGGAGAGCCACGAGGTGGCCAGCGCCGTCTTCATCGGCTATGCCAACGGCGACTTCCTGCGGTTGCGGCCGGTGTCCCGCGTGGCCGAGGAGCACCTGCCGCCGCTCGACGGCATCGCGCGGGCCCACTACCTGGTGCAGGTGGTCTCCCGGGATCCGCGCGGCCGGCGCTACGGCGAGTGGCGCCTCTACGACGAGGCCCTCGAGCTGCTGGAGCGGCGGGCCATGCCCGACGCCGACTACGACCCGCGCCCCCGGCCCTGGTACCGGCAGGCCCAGTCCTCCGTCGACGTGCACCTCTCCGCGCCCTATGTGTTCTTCGCCACCCGCGAGATCGGCGTCACCCTGTCGCGACGCAGTGCGGATGGCCGCGCCGTGGTGGGGCTGGATGCCTCCCTAATGGATCTGGGCGCCGAGATCGCCTCGCTCAGGCTCACGCCGGGCACGCGGCTGGCCGTGGTTTCCCGGCATGACCGGGTGCTGGCCCATCCCGAAGCGCAGCGCCTGCTCGTCGACACCCCCGCCGGCCCGCGACTGGCGCAGCTGCGCGAGCTGGAGGTCCCGGTGCTGTCCCGCCTGGATGCGCTCGGCCGGCAGGAGGAGGCGGTGCGCTTCCGCGCCGCGGGACAGGCCTGGTTCGGCATGCGCCTGCCCTTCCAGGGTATCGGGGAGACCCAGGCCCACCTGCTGTTGGCGGTGCCGGAACGCGAGATGCTGGCCGGGACGCGCCGGCTGCTGTGGCAGCGCTCCCTGGTGGCAGGTGGCCTGGTGCTCGCCCTGCTGCCCCTGGGCATCTGGGTCGGGCATCGTCTCGGCAAGCCGCTCTACTCCCTGGCCGAGCAGGTCCGGGCCCTGGCCGGCTTCGATTTCGCCGGCTACCGCGGCACCGCCTCGCCGGTGCGCGAGGTCCAGCAGCTCAGTCAGGCCCTGGAGGGGATGGCCGGCAGTATCGCCGACTTCCAGCGCATGACCCGCACGCTCAGCAGCGAGCCGCACCTGGAGACGATGCTCGCCGGCATCCTCGATGACCTGCTGCGGATCACCGACAGTCGCCATGGCGCCATCTACCTGGAGGACGAGGCCGACGCGTCGCGCTTCGCCTGTGTGGCGGAGGCGGGCAGTGGCGGCGAGGATGCCCGCCTGCCCGGCCAGCTGGTGCTGCCGGCCGTGACGGAGGAAGGCCTGGCGGCGCTGAGCGGCCAGCTCGAGCTGCGCGGCTATCTGGTCCAGCCGCTGTGCAACCGCAGCGGGCACCGCCTGGGGCTGCTGCTGCTGGCCCTGCGCGGGGAGCCCGATGCGGGGGACGACCTGCCCTGGCGGCGTTTCGTCGAGGAGCTTTCCGGGGCCGCCGCCGTGGCCATCGAGATGCGTCGCCTGCTGGAGGGCGAGAAGCGCCTGCTGGACGCCATCGTCGAGCTGATCGCCGCGGCGACCGATGCCAAGTCCCCGCATACCGGCGGCCACTGCTCGCGGGTACCGCAGCTCGCCGAGATGCTGCTGCAGGGCGTGGAGCGCGACCGTAGCGGGCCCTTCGCGGCCGAGACGGTGGACGAGGAGCGGCGCACCGCCTTCCACCTGGCCGCCTGGCTGCACGACTGCGGCAAGCTGACCAGCCCGGACGACGTCATGGAGAAGGCGACCAAGCTGGAGACCCGCTACAACCGGATCCACGAGATCCGCACCCGCTTCGAGGTGCTGTGGCGAGACGCCGAGATGACCTACTGGCAGGGCCTCGCCGAGGGCGGCGAGGCGGGCGCCCTCGACGAGGTCCGGGCCCGCCGCCAGGCCGAGCTCCAGGCGGCCTGGCGGCTGGTCGCCGAGGTCAACCAGGGCGGCGAGCGCCTCGACGAGGCGCGGGCCCGGCGGCTGGATGAGATCGCCGAGTGGCGCTGGTGGCGGCATTTCGACGATCGGCTGGGGCTCTCGGAGGACGAGGCCAGGCGCCTGGCCCGGGAGCCCGAGGTCACGCTGCCGGCGGCGGAGTCGCTGCTCGCCGACCGGCCCCGGCACCTGGTCGACTGGGCCGCCAAGCCGCCGCCGGTGGCCGCGGACGACCCCGACAACCGCTGGGGCTTCGACATGCGCCCCCCGGCGGTGGCCGGCCACCAGGGCGAGCTCTACAACCTGCGGGTGGTGCGCGGCACCCTCAACGAGGTGGAGCGGTTCCGCATTCAGGAGCATATCGTCCAGACCATCATCATGCTGGACTCGCTGCCCTGGCCCGCCCACCTGCGCCAGGTGCCGGCCATCGCCGGCAACCACCACGAGCGCATGGATGGCCAGGGCTATCCACGCCGCCTGGTGCTGGCCGAGGCGAGCCTGGAGGAGCGCATCATGGCGGTGGCCGACGTCTTCGAGGCGCTGACCGCCGTCGACCGTCCCTACAAGCCCGGCATGACGCTGTCGCAGTCCCTGTCGATCCTGGCGCGCATGGCACGGGATGGCCACCTGGATCCCCTGGTCTTCCAACTGCTGCTCGACAGCGGGGTCTGGCGCGACTATGCGGCGCGTTTCCTGGCGCCCGAGCAGATCGACCGGGTCGACATCGACGACCTCAAGGCCCAGGCGGGGCTGGCCCGCCCGGTCTCCTGAGGGGCAAACCGGGAATTGACCCGCAAGTCGGCGTCTTTCACCCTGTACAGCCTGGCTGGGTGGGTCATAATGCACTCATGTAGCAAGCCAAATATCAGGGGAACGTCAATGGGGTCCACGAGCTTCCTGCAGTGGCGCCTAGCCACCGTCGTCATGCTGCTGGTCGGCCTGCTGGTCGTGGCCGGCGCCGCCAAGGCTGGGAATCCGCGCTATGCGGGCATCGTCATCGATGCCGACACCCACGAGATCCTCTACGCCGAGAACGCCGATGCGCCGCGCTACCCGGCCTCGCTGACCAAGATGATGACCCTCTACCTGCTCTTCGAGGCCCTCGAGGGGCGCAGCCTGAGTCTCGACGAGCCCTTGCCCGTGTCGGCGGCGGCGGCGGCCATGCCGGCCACCAAGCTGTACCTCAAGCCCGGCGACCGCATCCCCGTGGAGACCGCCATCGAGTCGTTGATCGTGCGCTCCGCCAACGACGTGGCCGTGGTGGTCGCCGAGGCGCTGGGCGGCAGCGAGTCACACTTCGCCCGGATGATGACCGACCGGGCCCGCGAGCTGGGCATGCACGACACCACCTTCCGCAATGCCTCCGGGCTACCGGATGACCGCCAGGTCACCACGGCCCGCGACATGGCCGTGCTGTCGCGGCGGCTGATGCTCGACTTCCCCCAGTACTATCCCTACTTCGCCCTGCAGCGCTTCGGCTGGCGGGGCAAGACCTATCGTGGCCACAATCGCCTGCTCGCCAACTACCCGGGCGCCGACGGCCTCAAGACCGGCTTCATCCGGGCGTCGGGCTTCAACGTGGCGACCTCGGCGGTGCGAGACGGCCGGCGCATGCTGTCGGTGGTGATGGGCGGCTTCTCCGCCGCCTCCCGGGACGAGCACATGGCCGAGCTGCTGGATCGCGGCTTCGTGCGGGCCTCCCTGGCCGATGGCTCCGGCTGGCTGGCCAACACCGCGATCGCCGGCGAGCGCCTGATGCCCGGCGGCGCGGCGCCGGTGGCGCCGGTGCAGCCTGCCGGGCAGATGCTGGCGAGCATCGATACCACCACCACCTCCACCACCGCGAGCTCGGTCAGGGCCCGGCCGGCATCCGCCGAGCCGGCGGTCGCCGCTCCGGCCAGCACCTCATCGGCCGGCGCCCAGGCGTTCAACCCCCCGGCGGCCGGTTCCTCGACGGCCGTCGCCCCCTCCGTCGACGAGACCCTGGTGCCGGCCCGACCCGTCATGGCCGAGCCTGTCGAGTCGCCGTCGACGACTACGCCCGCTGCCGTTGCCTCGGCCCCGCAGACGCCTGCCGACGACCCCATCCGCCAGGTGCTCGCCGAGGGCGATGCGGCCGGTGGCGGCTGGGGCGTGCAGATCGGCGCCTTCAACGATGCCGACCACGCCCGGCGCCTGGCCGCCCGGGCGGCCGATCGCCTGGCCACCGAGCTGGCGGATGCCCGGGTCGCGGTGCCCCGTGTCGAGGGCGCGGGCGTTTACCGCGCGCGCCTGGTGGACATGCAGGAGGGGCAGGCCCGCAGTGCCTGCCGGCGCCTGCAGGCCCAGGGCATGGACTGCATGGTGGTCCAGGCCAGCCTCTAGGTGTGACGGTTCATCCGGAACCTATCCGCAAGCCTTGCCGCCGCTCGCGGCGCCCCTTAGGTTGGTAGGGAATCCTCGCCCCGCCGGTTTGCCCGGCGGGGTGGTTTTTTCTCCCTCCCCGGGACTCGGGGGAGCGATGCAAGGAGGCGGTTCGCATGTCATCGTCGCTGAAGGGCATCCTGTACATGTGTGGCGGGGTGCTGTGCCTGGCGCTGGGCGACGCCATCACCAAGTGGCTGGGCGAGACCCATTCGCCACTGCAGATCATCTTCTTTCGCACCCTGGTCTCGTTGCCGCTGATCGTGCTGATCGCGCGGTTCAATGGCGGGCTGCGGACCCTGCGCACGCGGCGGCCGGGCGTGCACCTGCTGCGCGGGCTGATCTTCAGCGGCACCATGATCTGCTTCATGTGGGGGCTGACCCTGCTGCCGCTGGCCGAGACCACCGCCATCGCCTTCGCCGCGCCGCTGTTCGTGACCCTGCTGTCGGTGCCGCTACTCGGCGAGCGGGTCGACCGCTTCACGGTGCTGGCCACCCTGCTGGGCTTCGTCGGGGTGCTGGTGGTGGTCCGGCCGGGTGGTGACAGCTTCCAGCCCGGGGCCCTGGTGGTGGTGGCGGCGGCGGTGTTCTATGCCCTGACCATGCTCACCGCGCGTCGCTACGGCGAGCGCGAGCATCTCTGGGCGATGGTCTTCTACACCACCCTGGTGCCGCTGCTGGTCTCGGCCACGACCCTGCCCTGGGTCTGGCAGACGCCGGCGCCCCTGCACTGGCCGGCCTTCCTGACGGCCGGCTGCCTCGGAGTGGGCGCCATGGCCGGGCTCACCCTGGCCTTCCGCCATGCCCCGGCGGCGCTGGCCGCGCCCTTCGACTACACGGCCCTGCTGTGGGCGGTGCTGCTGGGCTGGGCCTTCTGGGACGAGGTGCCGGACCTGTGGGTGTTACTGGGCGGCTCGCTGATCATCGCCAGCGGCCTGGCCATCGCCTATCACGAGCGACGCACCGCCCTGAACCGCCGTCCCAGCGCCTAGGCCGCGTGGGTTGCCGTGCAACCCATCAGGTCCAGGACGATTGTCCGTCGCCGGGTAGCCGGGCTCAGCGTCTCGGGAAGGCGCGGGCGGCGGCCTCGGGATCCGGGGTGCCGCAGATGGCGGAGATCACCGCCAGGCCGTCGGCCCCCGCCCGGTACACGTCCCGGGCGTGCTCGGCCTTGAGCCCGCCGATGGCCACCGTCGGCAGGGGGCTCGCCGCCACCAGCTCGGCCAGGCCCGCGAAGCCCAGCGGCCGGGCGTGGTCGTGCTTGGACGGGGTGGCGAAGACCGGCCCCAGGCCCAGGTAGTCGAGCCGCCTCGCGTCGAGCCGGGCGAGCTGCTCAGGGGTCTGTACCGAGAGGCCGAGGATGGCCTCGGGGCCCAGCGCGGCGCGGGCATCGGCCACCTCGCCGTCGTCCTGGCCGATATGCAGGCCATCGGCGCCGCCGGCGAGTGCCACCTCCAGGCGATCGTTGATGATCAAGGGCACGCCGCTGCCGGCCAGCGCCGTCTTGAGCCGGCGCGCCAGGGACACGAGTTCGGCGTCGCTGGCATGCTTGTCGCGCAGCTGCACCAGGCTCACTCCGCCGCGCACCGCGGCCATGACGGTCTCGACCAGGCCATGGGACTCGCACAGGCGCGGGTCGGTGACCAGGTAGAGGGACAAGTCAGCTCGCATCGGTGATCTCCAGGCGCGTGCGCGCGGTGAGGGTGGGGCCGTCCAGGGCGTGGAGGGCATCGAGGAAGGCCACGGCGAAGCTGCCCGGACCTTCGGCGATCTCGCCGGCCCTCTCCCCGGCCACGGCGTAGCCGGCCAGGGCCGCCACCGTGGCGGCGAAGGCATCCTCGGCCCCGGCCAGGTAGGCGCCGACCACGCCGGTCAGGGCGCAGCCCAGGGTGGTGACCCGCGGCATCAGGGCATGGCCGCCGGCGATCCGCGCCAGGCGCCGGCCGTCGGTGACCAGGTCGACCTCGCCGGTGACCGCGACCACGGCGCCGCTGCGGCGGGCCAGGGTCACCGCGGCCTGTGTGGCGGTGGCGCTCGCATCGGTGCTGTCCACGCCGCGGCCTCCGCCGCCCTGGTCGGCCAGGGCCAGGATCTCCGAGGCATTGCCGCGGATCGCGGTGGGGCCCAGGGCCAGCAGCCGGGCACCGGCCGCGCGGCGCAGGGTGGTGGCGCCCACCGCGACGGGGTCGAGGACCCAGGGCGTGGCCGCCGCCGTCGCGGCCCGGGCGGCGTCGTCCATGGCGTCCACCCAGGGCGGGGAGAGGGTGCCGATATTGACGGTCAGCGCGCTCGCCAGGGCGACGAACTCGGTCACTTCCTCGCGGGCGTGCACCATGGCCGGCGAGGCCCCCAGGGCCAGCAGCACATTGGCCATGGTGTTCATCGCCACAAGATTGGTGATGTTGTGGACCAGCGGCGTGGACGCGCGGACCCGAGCCAGGTGCTCGGCGGGATCGATGGAATGCATAGGGCCTCCCGGGGGAGGGGAGGCGCGGGCCAGGAGCGGCCGGCACGACTCCCTCCGCCGGCATTATCCGGGTCAGGTGGTAAGGGTGCCTCTCAGCCGGTGCGGCCTGCCGCGCCGGCGCCCCTGTCGTCAGTCGTCACTATCCTCGTTCGGCCGCAGGCTGTAAAGCCGCCCCGTGCGGGGCGCACGGCCGTCGGCATGGGGATCGAGCGAAAAGTCATAAGCCGTCCGGCACCCGACCCTCGCGGGGATTCCTATAGTGAAGACAAGGGGGCGGTTTACCGCCTCTCCGCGGTGGTGTGCCGGGGGCGAGGGGAGCTGGACGAGGGGGCCGCCCGAGGAGGCTCTATGGGGAAGGTGGCGCTGGGGCTGTTGGTCCTGTGGCTGGCGATGTCGGTGGGGATGGCTCATGAGCCTCACCAGTGCCCGCCCGACCTGGCCGATGAGCCCGCGCTGTCGAGCCACCTGGAGCAGGCCGATATCGTCGCCGGCCAGATAGCCTTCGAGCGGCTCGTGCAGCGAGGCCGTGAGCTGTTCGTGGCCAAGTTCAACCGGTGTGATGGCCAGGGCCGTCCGGCCAGCACCGGCACCGGCGAGAAACGCGCCCCGGACGAGCCGCACTTCATCCGCACCTCGGCGCCCGACGCGAATTCCTGTGCCGGCTGCCATATCGATCCCCGCCCGGGCGGGGCCGGTGAGTTCGTGGTCAACGTCTTCGTCATGGCCCAGGCGCAGGATCCGGTCATCGAGAGCGTCAGCGCCCGCTTCAGCAACAGCCGCAACACCCTGGGCATGTTCGGCGCCGGGGCCATCGACATGCTGGCCAGGGAGATGACGGCCGACCTGCAGCGCCAGGCCGCCGAGCGGGGTGACGGCACCTGGGTGCTGTCCTCCAAGGGGGTCGACTTCGGGGTGACGATCACCGACGGGGAGGTGGTGTCCAGCCAGGGCATCGACCCGGATCTGGTCGTCAAGCCATTCCACCAGTCGGGGGTCCGGCGGTCGCTGCGGGCATTCACGGTCGGCGCCTTCAACCACCACCACGGCATGCAGGCGGAGGAGCACTTCGAGCTGAACCCCGCCAGGTCGCCGGCGGGAGATCACGACGAGGACGGCGTGACGCGGGAACTGACGGTCGGCGACATCACCGCGGTGACCGTCTTCCAGGCGTCGCTGGGCGTGCCCGGGCGGCTGATGCCCGCGGCCCCGGAGGCGGCGGCCCGGGTGGTGCGGGGCGAGCGGCTGTTCGAGGACATCGGCTGCGCCGGCTGCCACGTGCCGGCGATGCGCCTGGAGAGCCGCCACTTCGTCGAGCCCTATGCCCTCAATCCGCCGGGGACCCTCAGCGACACCGCCCAGGCCATCGCCTTCGACCTGACCCGCGAGGGGGAGGGGCCTCACCTCGAGCCGGCGCCCCGGGGCGGCGCCATCGTCCGGGCCTTTACCGACCTGAAGCGCCACGACCTCTGCGACCCGCCGCAGGCTGCGGAGGCGATCCGCGTCTTCTGCAACGAGACCCTGGCCCAGGATCGGCCCGACCAGGAAGGCCGGCCGGGGGCCGAGTTCTTCCTCACCCGCAAGCTGTGGGACGTGGGCAACTCGGCGCCCTATGGCCACCGCGGCGACCTGACGACGATCAGCGAGGCCGTCCTGGCGCATGGTGGCGAGGCGCGCGGAGTCCGGGATGCCTTCGCGGTCCTCGCGCTGGAGGACCGCCGGGCCATCATCGCTTTCCTGAGGTCGCTGCAGGTGCTGCCCGCCGGGTCGCCGAGAGTGGTGACCCGGGAGGGGCCCTGACGCGAAGGGCCTCAGGCGGCCAGCTGCAGGGCGGCCAGGGTCAGCAGGCTGGCCTGGCTGAGGTGCTGGAGACTCATGGTGCGGCTGGCGGCTTCGGGGTCGCCGGGCTCATGGCGCTCCGGGCGCAGCAGGGCGGTCGCCGCGGCGGCCAGGCCGATCAGGCCCAGCGGCAGGCCCACCTTGCCCCAGCAGGCGATCAGCCCGCCCGCGGCGAGTACCAGCACCCCGGCCATCACCAGCCAGTTGGCTCGCTGCCGGGCCGCGCCTGATGCCATCGGAATCGTCTGTGTCATCGGCATGCTCCTCGCGTGTCGCTGTTGTCGTCAGCTTGGCTCACGATGTAACCACGTTAGGGGCGTCAGCTTAAGGTGGGCTTAAACAAAGGTGACATTTCGATAACAACTGTGACACCAGGCGGTCAGCACCGGGGCAGCCGGGCGACGACGCGCAGCCCGCCACCCGGGGCCTCGTCCAGAACCAGCTGGCCCCCATGGCGCTGCACGAGGCGGTCGACGATGGACAGGCCGAGGCCGGCCCCGGCGCCCGGGCCGGCGCGGTGGAAGCGCTCGAGGGCCTGGGCGCGCCGGGCCGGGGGGATGCCGGTGCCCTGGTCATCGACACTCAGGCCGAGCAGATGCGGCGAGGCCGTCAGCGTGACCCGTACCCGGGCGCCCGGCGGCGAATGCTGCAGGGCGTTGCCGACCAGGTTCTGCACCAGGGTGGCGATGGCGCCGGGCTCGGCGGTCAGCGACCAGTCGCTGTCCTCGTCGGCGTCGAGCCGGATGTCCTGGTCGCGATCGGCGGCCAGCGGCATCAGCTCGGCCAGGGCCTCGCGGGTGTCGTGGAGCAGGTCGACCAGCTGGCCGGCGGCGTCGGCCTCCTGCTCGGGGTCCAGGCGGGCCAGGGTCAGCAGCTGGGTGACCAGTCGGGTGGCCCGGGCGACCCCGTCGCGCAACTGGGTCAGCGCCTCGCGGCGATCGTCCGGGTCCGCGGTGGCCAGGGCGTTCTGGGCGTGCAGGTCCAGCACCGCCAGCGGGGTGCGCAGCTCGTGGGCGGCATCGGCGATGAACCGCTTCTCCCGGGTGCGCAGGTCGCGGATCCGCTCGAGCAGCCGGTTCAGGGCGCCGGCGATGGTGGCGAGTTCCCGGGGCAGCGGCGAGGCGGGCAGGGGGCGCAGGTTCTGGGGATCGCGGCTGCGGATATGGTCGGCCATGCGCGACAGCGGGCGCAGCCCCCAGCCGATGGCCCACCACAGCAGCAGCGCCAGCACCGGGAGACCGACCAGGTCCGGGGTGAGGGTGCGCAGCGCGATGAGCCGCACCAGTTCGCCGCGCACGTCTTCCCGCTCGCCGACCAGCACCCGCAGGCCGTCATCGGGGCCGCTCAGGGCATAGACCCGCCAGGCATGGTTATCCAGCTGCACGTCCTCGTAGCCGTCACGCAGCGGGGTGAAGGGCCTCGCCGGGGCACTGGCCGAGCGCAGCAGCAGGCTGTCCCCCCGCCAGACCTGGAAGGTCAGCTTGCTCTCGTAGCGATGGCCGGCGATGCGCTTGTCGGCCTGGTCGGCCCGTTGCAGGGCGCTCTCGAGGCTTTCCAGCAGGGCGTCGCGGCGCTCGTCGGGCAGCGGGGCGCGCATCAGGCCCTCGAGGAGACGGGCGTTCTGGGTCAGCCGGGCATCGAACAGCTCCTCGACCTCGTGGGCGGCATCCCGGTAGCTGGTGACGCCGATCACCAGCATGCTGAGCCCGAACACCAGCAGCACGATCCCCAGGGTGCGGCGGCGGATCGAGCTCATGCGCCGCCGTCCTGTGGCGGCTTGTCCATCACGTAGCCGATGCCGCGCAGGGTGCGGATCATCTCGGGGGCGAGCTTGCGGCGCAGGTGGTGCACGTGGACCTCGATGGCGTTGCTCTCGACGTCCTCGTCCCAGCCATAGACCAGCCGGGTCAGGGTATCCCGGGTGAACACCCGCCCCGGGTGGCTGAGGAACTCCTGCAGCAGGGTGAACTCGCGACGCGAGAGCTGCACCGGCTCGCCCCGGAAGCTGACCCGGCGGGTGCCGGGGTCGAGCTCGATGTCCCGGAAGCGGATCACGCTGCTGGCATGTCCCTGGCTGCGGCGCAGCAGGGCGCGCAGCCGCGCCTTGAGCTCGGCGACCTCGAAGGGCTTGGTCAGGTAGTCGTCGGCGCCGGAATCCAGTCCCTGGATGCGGTCGTCGATGCCGTCCCGGGCGGTCAGCACCAGCACCGGGACCCGGTTGCCGGCGCGGCGCAGGCGCTCGAGCACCGCGATGCCGTCCAGCCGCGGCAGGCCCAGGTCGAGGATGACGGCATCGAAGGGCTCGTTGCCCCTCAGGGTGGCTAGCGCCGCCTGGCCATCGTCGAGGATGTCGACGGTGTAGTGCTCGGGTTTCAGCGCCAGGCGAATGCCCGACGCCAGGCTGGGGTCGTCCTCCACCAGCAATATGCGCATGAGCGGTCCTTGTCAGTGATCGAGCTCGGCGAGCAGGCGGCGGATCTCCTCGCGGCGGCCCGCATCGGCGCGCTCGCGCCCCGGGCGGGGCGGCGCGTCCAGGGCATGCCGCAGGGCTTGCCGCGCCAGCGCGTCACGCCCCTGCTCGTGCAGATAGTCGCCCCAGAAGTAGAGGCTGTCGAGTCCCTCGGGGTTCGCGGCCAGCCCAAGGCGCAGGTAGTGCTCGGCGCGGTCGTCGTCGCCGAAGGACAGCGGCCAGCCCGGGACCTGGTAGTACAGGGCGCCGAGGCTGGTGTAGGCGGCCCCGTCCAGGGCCAGCGGGTCCAGTGCCAGGGAAGCCTCCAGCTCGGCCCTGGCCTGCTTGACCAGGCTCAGGGCGGCCAGGCCGCCGCTGGCACCGGCCTGGGTGGAGCGCACGATGCCGGCCCAGGCGTGCAGCTCGGCGGCATCGGGGTGGGCGTCCAGTGCCCGCTCGGCCTCCTTCGCCAGGCTGGCATAGGCGGCCGCCTGTCGGTCGGCCGGCAGGGTGTAGCGGATCTCGGCCCAGCGGCCCTGCAGCCGCTGCACGGTCGTTGCCACCTCGGCGTCCATGGCCAGGGCGGGCAGCGTCGCCAGCCAGGCCAGGGCGGCGAGCAGCAGGGGGATGAGGCGGCGTGTCATGGCGTGTCTCCTCGCGAGGCGCCGACGAAGCGGCGGATGGTGGGCAGCTGACGTCGCAGGGCGCGGTCGACGAGCCCCGGCAACACGGCGTTGAGCCGGGCGAACAGGCGCTCCGGCCCGCCCAGCCGGGTCTCCTTGCGGCCGCGTTCGATGGCGCGGCGCACCTGTCGGGCGACCCGCTCGGGGCTGTCCATGGCGTTGCCGAGTTCGCGGTTCATGGCCTCCACCGCCGGGGCGTTCATGGCGGTGCACGTGGCCCGGGGGGCGATGTACAGCACCCGCAGCGAGGTGTCCGCGACTTCGCGGCGCAGGGCCTGGCTGAAGCCGTGCAGGGCGAACTTGGTGGCGCAATAGGCGGCCTGGCCCGGGTAGCCGATCTGGCCGAAGGCCGAGCCCAGGTTGACCAGGCGCCCGTGCTCCGCCGTGCGCAGCTGCGGCAGCAGGGCGCGGGTCAGCTGCAGGGTGGCGGTCAGGTTGGTGGTCACCAGCTGCGCGATGGCGTCGTCGTCGCCGTCCTCGAACAGCTCGGCGCGGTTGATGCCGGCGGCATTGAGCAGCATGTTGCAGTCCGCCTCCCGGGCCGCGGCGACCAGGCGCCGGCGATCCTCGGCGAGGGTCAGGTCGGCGGGCAGGGCCGAGACCCGTTGCGGGTGGTGGCGGCGCAGGGCCTCCAGGATCTCGGCGTTGCGCCCGCTGATCAGCAGATGGGCGCCGGCCTCGGCGAGCTCCGCCACCAGTGCCCGGCCGATGCCGCCGCTGGCCCCGGTGAGCAGTACCCGCTGGGCGGGCCAGCCGCCCGCCAGGCGGTCGCGGTCAGGCCAGGGCATCGGCGAGCTCCCGGGGGGCATCGCCGCCCCTGCTGCGGGCGGTGACGCCCCGGAACATGGTGCCATACAGGCGATAGACCATGCGCGCGGTGTCGATCACCGCCGGCAGGTCCGCCTCGTCGAGCCGCTCGATCAGCCCCTCGAAGAAGGCCAGGTGGCCGATATCCAGGCTGCCGTGGGAGCTCAGGTAGCGAACGGCGTCGTCCGGCAGGCCGAGGCTCTCCTGCAGGCTCTGCGCGGCGCGGGTGGCGACCGCCGTGCTGGTGCCCTCCAGCACCTGGACCATGCCGAGGAAGCCCACCGGGTTGTCGTGGGCGATGCGGTCGCGCACGTAGGCCACCATCAGCGCCGTGGCCGGGTCGGCGGGCGCCGCGGCCGCCGCCTCGGGGTCGCCGCCGGCGGCGCGGATGTCGTCGAGGATCCAGCGCTCGTGGCCGTGCTCCTCGTCGATGTACGCCACCATGGCGTCGCGCAGCCAGGCCAGGCGGTCCGGCAGGCGGGCGCCGCAGGCCATCATCAGCGGCACCGTGAAGCGCACGTGGTGATAGGCCTGGCCGAGGAAGGCCAGGTACTCGTCCCGGCCGACCTCGCCGTCGACGGCACGGGTCAGCAGGGGGGTGGCCAGCAGCCACTCGCGCTCGGCGCGGGTGGCATCCTGGAGGCGTCGGTAGGCACTCATGGGCTTGCTCCTTGCGGATAGCCGGCGCCCAGCCAGGCGCCGTGGGTGGCCAGGATGGCCTCGCGGCGCAGGCGGCCATTGGCCGTCAGCTGGTCGTTGGCCGGGGTGAAGGGGGGGCAGCGGCGCCACGCCCGGACGCGGGCATAGTCGGGCAGGCCGGCATTGGCGGCGGCGATGTCCGCGGTGATCCGGGCGTCATCGAGGGCCGGGTCGGCGGGCACGATCAGCGCCCGGTTGGCGGACAGGGCCTCGCCGTGGACCAGGGCCTGGGCGATGCTCGGGCGGGTGCAGAGCACGCCCTCTACCCACTGGGGGTCGACGTTGCGCCCGAAGGCGGTGATGAAGACCTCCCGTCGGCGCCCCGCCAGCCGCAGGGCATCGCCGTCCCAGCGGCCGAGGTCGCCGGTGGCGTGCCAGGCCGCGGCGGGGGGCTCGCCCAGGTAGCCGAGCATGGTGGCGCCGTGGACCAGCACCTGGCCGTCGGCGTCGAGGCGCACCCGGGCATGGGGCAGCGGCGGGCCCACGCCGCGCTGCGGTTCCCCGGGGCGGTTGAGGCAGACCACCGAGGCGCACTCCGAGAGCCCGTAGCCCTCGGCCACCGGCCAGCCGCTGGCCAGCGCCCGCTCGAGCAGGGGCTCGGCGACCCGGGCCCCGCCCACGGCGACCAGGCGCAGTCCCGCCGGCGCCCGGGGCGTGGCCTCGACCAGGGCCTGGAGTTGCTGGGGCACCAGGATCAGGCTGTGGGGCCGATAGGCGTCGATCGTCGCCAGGGCCGCCCCGGGAGCGAAGCCGCTGGCGCCCTGCCAGCCCACGCTCGCCACCGGGGGCAGGCCGATCTCGGCACCCAGCAGCAGGGGCAGGTAGAGCCCGCCGATGTTCTCGAGCAGGGTGGCCAGGGGCAGCATGGCCAGGTGGCGGGCGATGGCCAGGGGGGCGACCACCTCGGCCAGGCTGGTCGCCACCCTCAGCGGGGCCGCCGCGTCGAGGCATACCCCCTTGGGGGCGGCGCTGGTGCCGGAGGTGAAGGTGATGCGGGTGGTGCCGGGGTGCAGGGGCGGCGGGACGGTCAGCGAGCGGGTGGCGATGTCGGGGTCCCCGTCCGGTGCGAAGCCCAGGGCGTCGCCGCCGGGGCCGATCCAGGCGTCGAGACCCGCGGCCTCGACGAGATGACGGCGCTGGGCGGCGCTGAAGAAGGCCGGCACCGGGACCGCCACCCGCTCCCCGGCGAGCAGCGCCAGGTCCCAGAGGGCCCAGTCGAGGCCGTTGTCCAGGGCCAGGCCGACGCGGCGGGCGCCGGCCGCGTCCAGCCGCCGCCGGCGTCGCGTCATCTCGGCCGCGAGGTCGCCATAGCGCAACCGACGGCGGCCGGCGCGCAGCGCCGTGGTCTCGGGCCGTCGCTCGGCATGGCGGGCCAGGCGGGCGAGGAAGGCCTCACGCCAGGCGCTCATGGACCATCTCCTGGGGCACGGGCAGCAGGCCGGCCGCCCGCAGGCGCTGTCGGGCGAGCTGGAGGTCACCGGCCATCACCCAGGGGGCATGCTCGTAGTAGCGTCCCCAGGCGGCACGGCCGTCGCCGAGTCGCGCCGGGTCGGCGGGCTGCAGCGCCAGCAGGTCGATGCCCAGCCGGCGGATGCCGCTGGCCACCGTCGGCAGCGCGGTGAACACCACCCACTCCAGTCCCTCGCCGGCCAGCTGGTCGATCAGGTGCAGGAAGAGGCGGCGCTGCAGGCCATGCCGTCGGCTGGCCAGGTTACCGATCTCGGCCAGGCCGTCGCGGGCGATGGCGCGTCCCACGGCCTCGCCCAGGCGCTGTTCCGCGGGTACCTCCAGGTAGCACTCCTGGAACAGGGGGCCGGCGTCGGCCCGCTTGAGGCCCACCGCCGCCAGCGGCTGGCCGGTCTGCCAGAGGCCGAACAGCCGCGGCAGGAAGTGGTGGATGCGGGCTTCGTGCTGGGCGGCGAAGCACTGGCGGATCAAGCCCTCCAGGCGTCGCCGCTCGGACCAGTGGCGAGCCTCGCGCCACGCCAGGGGCGATTGCTGAGGGACGGGGGAGGAGCGGTCGCGCATCGGGGCGTCTCCAGGACGGTTCCCCGATACTATGGCGGAAGCAACTTAACGCAGGCTTAAGCGCGCCACCGGCGCCGGGACGCCCGCTCAGGCGAGGATGCAGGCCCGCCAGCGCCCGGTGTCGACGCCGGGCGGCACGTTCAGGGGGCCGGGGCGGCGGCGCCCAGGAAGCGCTCCTGCCAGTAGTCCCGTGACAGCGAGGTGATGCTCACCCGCCGGCCGCGCCCGGGGGCATGGAGCATCTCGCCGTCGCCCAGGTAGATGCCCACATGGCTGGCCTGGCCCCGCCCGGCGGTGGCGAAGAACAGCAGGTCGCCGGGTCTCGCCCGTTCGATCCGCGGCAGGCGCTGGTACTGGCGACGGGAGGTGCGCGGCACCCGGATGCCGGCGCGGGCATAGACCCGCTGGACCAGCCCCGAGCAGTCGAGGCCGCGGGACGAGGTGCCGCCGTAGCGGTAGGGGGTCCCCAGGGTCTGGCGGGCCTCGGCCAGGATCAGGGCGCGGTCCATGCTCAGCGGCGCCGCGTCGCGGGTCGCCAGGTCGTGGCCCGCGCAGCCGACCAGGGCCAGCAGCATCAGCAGCCAGCCGGCATGGCAGCCGAGGCGGGGCCAGCGGACGTTGGTCGGCATGCGCTGTCTCCCGTGCATCCTGCCGCTACGCAGGTGAGGGCGCCGGGGCCGGGCTCGTGACCATCAGCGGAAGGAGATGCGGGTCCCGTGGGCGAGCATCTCGTCCGGGGTCATGGCATGGCCCGGCACGCCGATCATCTCGTCCCCGCACTGGTCGGCCCAGGTGAGCACGCCATGGGTCAGGCCCAGATCGCCCAGCACATCGCGGATCTCGCCGGTGCCGAGGAAGGTGCAGGTGCGCCCGTCCTTGTCGGACAGCGTGGAGATGCCGTTGGCATGGTGGAAACGCACGGTATAGATGCCATCCATGGACTCCACTTCGACGATCGGCGACAGGCCATGGGACAGGGCGTGGGACAGCTGCTTGAGGGTGATGTGATCGCCCAGGGACATGTCGATGGCGGTCATGGAGAGCTCCTGGAAAGGCGTGGCGTGTATAGCCAATGTAGAATCCTCCGCGGTGCCCCGCCAATCCTTCGTGAGGGCGAGTCGGTCACGTCAAGCGGCGAGCGCGGCAGGGCCGCGCCCACTTGCAGGGCCCGTCATCCATGTACAGGTCTTGTAGATGACGGGGCGGCGCCCCGGCCGAGCGGGGTGGAAAAGTTCGGCGATCACCGCCATACCTGTAGAATGTCTCAGGTCCTCAGACAAGGAGATCCCATGAGTTTCAAGGGTGAGCAGCATCCCGGCGTGAAGACGCCGACCGGTGATAGCGACGGCTTCCGCCTCAATCACACCATGCTGAGGGTGAAGGACCCCCAGGCGGCACTGGCCTTCTACTCGCGGGTCTTCGGCATGCGCGTGCTGCGCCGCCTCGACTTCGAGGAGATGCAGTTCTCGCTGTACTTCCTGGCCCGGCTCGACGACGAGGACCGGGTGCCGGAGGATACCGACGAGCGCACCGTCTGGACCTTCAGCCAGCGGGGCCTGCTGGAGCTGACCCACAACTGGGGCACCGAGGACCAGGCCGACTTCGCCTATCACGACGGCAACGCCGAGCCCCAGGGCTTCGGTCATATCTGCTTCTCGGTGCCGAACCTGGAGGCCGCCGTGGCCTGGTTCGATGCCAACGAGGTCACGTTCATCAAGCGACCCGACCAGGGCAAGATGAAGGACGTGGTCTTCGTCAAGGACGTCGACGGCTACTGGATCGAGGTGATCGAGGCCGCCCGCATGGTGGGCAAGGGGGACTGAGGTCCCCGACGCCCGAGACTCCCCGGCTCGACCGATCCGTGATGCGACGAGGCCGCCCTTCGGGGCGGCCTCGTCGCGTCGGCGCGTCGGCGCGGCGGGTTCAATGCAAGGCATAGCTGTCCATGGCCAGCACCCCGTGCGGGTCTCGCCCAGCTCGCGCAGGACGGCGTGGGCCGTGGGGCGGGTCAGCGCCAGCATCGGCGAGCCGTGGGCGATGAACAGGCCGGGTAACATGGTCGGGGGCTCCGGGGCAGCGGTGACGCCGCCCGTGCGGGCGGCGTGTTGAGGCGGCCGAACCGGGGCTCAGGCGAGGCGGGGATGCAGGATCAGCCGTCCGCCGCCGAGGCCGGCCTGCACCAGCAGGGCGATGGCCCAGAACACCGGGAACTCCCAGCCGCCGCCTTCGCTCGAGAACACCCAGCCGTTGCCGGCATGCACCCAGGCGGCGCCGAGCAGCGTCGGGATCAGGGCCAGGCTGATCCAGCGGGTGTAGACGCCGAGCAGCAGGGCCAGGCCGCCGCCCACTTCCGCCAGGATGGTCAGGTAGGCGAAGACGCCCGGCAGCCCCAGGGACTCGAAGTAGCCGACGGTACCGGGCACGGTGAAGACGAACAGCTTGAGCAGGCCATGGGCCAGGGTCATGGCCCCCAGCGAGAGGCGCAGCAGGGTGATGGCCTGGGGCTGGAGGCGGTCGAGCGGGGCCGGCTGGATGGCTTGGGTGGTCATGGTCATGATCTCCGTCGGGGATGTCTGGCGTTGTGATGGGATCACTCTAGGCGAAACAAGATCGGAGATAATCGGCGGCATTCGCAAATGACTGTTGCGCTTTTCGCTACAAACGCGAGTGACGGCAAAGGCCCTTCCTTCACAGCCCCATCTCCCGCTCCCAGCAGGGCGGGTCGCCCCAGGCCTCGGCCAGTCGCACCAGGAAGCGCTCGACCTTGGCCGGCAGGTGGCGGCGCGCGGGGTAGAGGCCGTGGACGTCCAGGGTGACCGGCGCCTGCTCGGTGAGGACGGGCACCAGACGACCGCTGGCGATGCTCTCGGTGACCAGGAAGCTGGGCTGCTGGGCGATGCCGAGCCCGGCCTCGGCGGCGTGGGTCAGCACATCGCCGTTGTTGCTCTCCAGGGGACCGCGCACGGCCAGGCCGCGCCCGTCGAACTGCCAGTCCCCGCCGCCGCCGCCGGTGCGGTAGCGCAGGCACCGGTGGCGCGCCAGGTCCGCCAGGCGGTGCGGCGTGCCGTGCTCGGCGAGGTACCCGGGGGAGGCGCACAGCAGCAGCCGGCAGCGGGTCAGGCGGCGGGCCACCAGGCTGGAGTCGGGCAGGCTGCCGATGCGGATCGCCAGGTCGTAGCCCTCCTCCAGCAGGTCCACCCGGCGGTCGTTGAGGTCGAGGCGCACCTCCAGAGCGGGGTTTTCGACCATGAAGCGGGCCACCAGCGGGGCGAGGTGGCGGGTGCCGAAGCTCATCGGGCCATTGAGGCGCAGCCGGCCGCGCATCTCGGTGGCGCCGCTGTCGACCTCCGCCTCGGCCTCCTCCAGGCTCTGCAGGATGCCCTGGGCGCGAGCCAGGTAGCGTTCCCCGGCCTCGGTGAGGTGGAGCCGGCGGGTGGTGCGCTGCAGCAGGCGCACGCCCAGGTGCTCCTCGAGTTCGATCACCTGTCGCGAGATCCGCGTCCGCGACAGGTCCAGCGCCTCGGCGGCCCGGGTGTAGCTGCCGAGCTCGGCGACCCGCACGAAGGCGGTCATGGCGTCCAGCAGGTTCATGATGGCATTCCTCGTGTTCAGTAGCCGGTCATCTCGAGGTAGCCCTCGCCCCGCACCGCCCCGTCGTGGCGGTCGCGCGCCGTGACCGCGCCTTCCCAGTAGGGGACCGAGGTGGCCATCCAGCGGTCGGGGTGCCGCGCGCTGACCTCCAGGTCGAGTCCCTGCGCCGGCAGGGTCAGCCGCCAGCGGACGGGCAGCTCGCGGCCGGCGACGCTCCGGGTGGCCAGCGGCGTCAGCGACAGGGCCTCGCCGTCCAGCGCCTGGGTCTCGCCGTCCGCGGTGATCCAGGTGCCGGAGAGGTAGTCACCGCCCGCCTCGCCGCCCCCTCGGAGGCGGAAGGCCATCAGCTTGTGGCCGTCGGCCAGGTGCAGCGAGAACCAGTCCCAGCCCGTCTGCCCGGGCCCGAGCAGCTGGCTGCTCCATTCGCGGTCGAGCCAGGCGCGGCCGCTGACCGGCAGGCGCTCGCCGTCGAGGATGACCTCGCCGGCGACCCGGTAGAAGGGCTGGCTGACATACATAGAGCCCTGGCCATCGGCGGACTTCTGGCTGAAGCCGCCCTCGCCGTGTCGCACCAGCGGGCCCTCGGCATCGAGGGTCAGCCGATAGCCGAAGGCGGCCTCGCCGCGGCCGGCCTCGGCGCTCACCACCAGGCGGTCCAGGGCATCGCCGGTGCCCGCCTCGCCCCGGCTCTCCAGGCGCCAGTCGTCGAGCCAGGCGCGGAAGGGGGCAGTGGTGACCCCGGCCTGGCGCGCCTCGGCGGCGTCCCCCGGGCCGGCGCCCCGGGCGAAGCGCTCGGCGACCCGGTGGTCGGCGCCGCGGGAGACCGCCATATGGGCCATCCACAGCTGGTCGGCGGCCCAGGTCCCGGCGGCGGGCGCGGTCGGCGGACGCAGGGCCCGGCGGAACAGGGTCCACTGGATGCCCAGCGGCGCCCCCTCGGCATCCCGCAGGTTGGCGGTGAGGTACCACCACTCAAGGCGGCTGCCGGGGTGGGGGCCGTGATCCTCGGGGAAGCGCAGGCTCGTCTCGGGCGTGACCGGCGTGAAGCCGCCGGCGTCGGCGCCCAGCCCGGCGAAGCCGGCGCGGGGCTCCCCGGCGGGCTCCCGCTCGCAGCCGACCAGCAGCAGCCCCGTCGCCAGCCACCCTGCCACCAGCACTGCTGTCAGTCGCCTCCACCGCCTCATGGTGCCTCCTCGGCGAGCAGCGCCCGAGGCGGCGTGCGCCACAGCGCCAGCGACGGCAGGGCCGCCGCCAGCAGGGCGGCTCCCAGGGCGGTCGCCAGGGTCAGCAGCATCTCGCCGGGGAAGACGTGCAGCGGCAGTCGCCAGCCGAAGGCGGCCACGTTGATGGTGTCGACCAGGCAGGCGCTGACGGCCAGGCCCAGCGGCAGGGCGAGCAGCCCCGTGGCCAGGGCCGCCGCGCCGAGCTGGGCGAGCTGCACCCGCACCAGCCGGCCGCGGGGCACGCCCAGCGCCCACAGCGGGGCCAGCCGCCGGCGCCGCTCCCGGGCCTGGGCCAGCAGGGTCGCCAGCAGCGCCAGGGCCGCCACGCCCAGGGTCAGGGCGTTCAGGGCCCGGGTGATGGCGAAGGTGCGCTCGAAGATGCCGGTGGCGAGCCGCTTGACCTGGCGCTGGTCGCGCAGCGCCGCCGCGTCGAGAGCGAAGCGGGTGCGCAGGGCGGACGCCAGGGGCGTGGCCGCCGCGCCGTCGGCCAGCACGATGCCCAGGGAGCCAGGAGGGGCCTGGAAGCGGCGGCGCAGCTGGGGCGTGGCGAGCAGCACCTCGCCCCGGGGGTTGCCGTAGTCCGGATAGACGGCGACCACGCGGAGCCGCTCGACCCCGCCCGGCGCGGCCAGGCTGAGGCGGTCCCCGGGGGCGATGCCCCGGGCGATGGCCAGCTGCTCGTTGACGAAGGCCGCGCCCCCGGCCAGCTCTCGCCAGGCCGCCTCGCGCCCGGCCAGGGTGGCCTGGAGCGGCCAGCCGGGCCGCACGGCGTCGCCGGGGGTGATGCCGAACAGCGCGACCGGCTGGCGGGGCGTCTCGGCGTCGCCGATCGCCAGCAGGCTCGTCTCGCCGCCGGCGGTGGCCAGCCGCTCGGCCACCTCGGGGCGCTCGGCCAGCCAGGCATCGATCTCGTCGAAGCGCGCCGGCGGGGGGCGCAGGTAGAGGTCGGCGACCAGGCGCTGGTCGAGCCAGTCGAGGAAGGTCAGGCGAAAGCCGCCGACCATGCTGCCGACCCCCAGGTTGGCGGACAGCGCGATCAGCAGGGCCATCATGGCCAGGGCCAGGCGCGGCAGCTGCAGCTGCAGGTCGGCCAGCGCCCACTGGACCAGCGGTCGGTGACGCATCCGCCGGCCCAGCCCGGCGAGGGCGGCGGCCAGCAGCGGCGGCAGCCAGAGGGCGCCGGCCAGCAGCAGCGCGCCCACCAGGCCGAAGGCGACGACGAGGCCCTCGCCGGGCGGTCGCGCGGCCAGCCAGGCCCACAGGCCCAGGGCGGTGAGGGCGCTGGCGGCCCCGGCCAGCGTCTGCCAGCGAAGCTGGCGCTGGAAGCCCGTCCGCCAGGCCTGGGCCTGGCCGAGCCCCAGCACCGGCAGGCGGGCGGCGCGCCACAGCACGCCGCTGCCGGCCAGCAGCAGCCCGCCGAGGACGACGCCGAGCCCGCCGAGCCAGTAGTGCCAGGGCAGGCGCAGGCTATTGCCGACCTCGGCGCCATACAGGCTCGACAGGGTGGCCGCCACGTCGGGCAGCAGGGCGCCGGCCAGGCCGACCCCGCTGACGATGCCGGCCAGCGCCCCGGCGAGGCCCAGCAGCACGAGTTCCCCGGCCAGCAGCCCGACCAGGCTGCGGCCCGGCACGCCCAGCGCCCGCAGGGTGCGCAGCAGGCCCAGGCGCTGCTCGAGGGCCAGGCCCAGCGCGGCCTGGACGATGAACAGCCCGACGATCAGTGCCAGCAGGGCCATGGCGGTGAGGCTGAGGTGGAAGCTCGCCGTCAGCTCGCCCGGGGCCAGGCGCTGCTCGGCCCGAACCAGGCGATAGCCCGGCGGGGCCGTGGTCAGGGCGTCGGCGGGCACCACCAGTCGCGAGAGTCCCTCGCCGCGCTCCAGCAGCTCGGCCGCGGCGGCGATGTCCATCACCAGGGTGGCCGGCGGCAGCGCCGGAGTCGGCGCCAGCGGCGGCAGGCGTTGCCCCCCGGCCAGGGCGGGGGTGGCCCCGGGGGCCGCGCGGCGGGCCAGGCCCAGGGCGGCCAGGGTCTCCGGGGCCAGGCGCGTCCGCCAGGGCGGGACGAGGAAGGCCGCGAGCCCGCCCTCGGCACCCGGCGAGGCGAGGGCGCTGTCGCCGGGCAGGGTGAGCGGGTCGATGCCGATCAGCGTCAGGCGCTCGCCGCTCGTCGTCTCCACCTCGCCCTCCAGGATCGGCGAGACGGGCAGGCCGGCGCGGCGCAGGGTCACGAAGTCCCGCCGGTCGAGCGGCCGGCCGTCGCCCGGGATCAGGCGGTCGAAGTCGGCGTCGAACAGCGCCTCGGCGCGGGCGTAGCTGTCCCGGGCCGAGGCGTTGATGGCCTGCACCCCGCTCCACAGGGCGCCGGCCACCCACAGGCCGAGCAGCAGCATGGCCAGCTGGCCGGGGTGGCGCCGGTAGTGGGAGAGCAGGGTGGCCAGGGCCACGCCGAGCGGGCTCATGGCGGCGCTTCCCCGAGGCGGCCGTGGGAGAGCCGCAGGCGGCGATCCAGGGGGGCGGCGACCCTGGGGCTGTGGGTCGCCACCAGCAGGGCGCTGCCGGCCTCGCGCACCAGTTCCAGCAGCAGCGCCAGCACCTCGCCGGCGGTGGTCTCGTCCAGGTTGCCGGTGGGCTCGTCGGCGAGCAGCAGGGCGGGGCGCGGCGCCAGGGCGCGGCCGATGGCCAGGCGCTGCTGCTGGCCGCCGGAGAGCTGTTCGGGATAGTGGCGCTCGCGCCCGGCGAGGCCCAGCCGCGCGACCAGCCGCGCGGTCCAGCCGGGCGACTCGCGGCCGGCCAGGCGCGCCTGCAGGCGCAGGTTGTCGAGCACGTCGAGGCTCGGCACCAGGTGGAACTGCTGGAACACCAGGCCCAGGCGTTCCCGGCGCAGGCGTGCCCGCTGCGGCTCGGCCAGCGACGAGATCGCCCGGCCGTCGAGGCGCACCTCGCCGCGATCGGGCAGGTCGAGGCCCGCGGCCAGGTGCAGCAGGGTCGACTTGCCGCTGCCCGACTCGCCCATCAGCGCCAGGCTCTCGCCCGCCGCCAGGCGCAGGTCGACGCCCGCCAGCACCCGCAACGGGCCCTGGGGCGTGGCGTAGGCCTTGTGCACCCGGCGAAACTCGAGCATGGCGGCCTCCCTGGCGTTAAACAGCCGATGCTGGTGGCACTGCCGCCGAATCAGGCGAAGATACGTTCGAACTCGTCCGAGAAATCCTGGCTGGCGGGCGAAATCCCCAGCTGTTCGGTACTCAAGGTGACCAGGCGCCGAGAAGCCTGCAAAAGCACATCGGAGAGGTCGTGTAGCAGATTGAAATGCTCCGCGATTTCCGCGTAGTTGGTCGCGTATTCATGCGCGGCCATGTTGCGAATCGCTCGGCAGCGTTGCCAGTCGGACGTGGAGTCGATGATGCCCTGCTTCTCGAAGAAGGCGAGAATCTTGAGGAAGCTGTCGGTGGGTTCTCCCGCGAGCAGAGCGCTATGCCGCATGGCGGATGCAAGCGAGTCCTGCAGCTTGGCGAATTGCTCATTGATGGCGGCCAGTGTCTCGAACAGGTCGACATCCTTCTTGCGGGCCGCAAGCCACTCGGCCTCGATCGGCCAGGAGAGCTTTGCCTGGGACTCGTGAAGGAACCAGGCGCAACGCTGAATGGCCTCCAGGAGCTGAGCCAGGTGGCGTTGCTGCTCGTCGAGAATGTCGTGGCTCATGCGGCATCCTCGTTCCGGATGGGTCGGGCCTGATGCAGGGCGATGGCCTGGAAGGGGGTCGGCTCATCTCCCTGTGTATAAGTCAGGATATCCACAGGCAGCTGCAGTTCTTCCTCGAGTGCCTGTTTCAGTTCGGCGCGCGCCAGCAGCGAGATCGGCGTCGAGGAGACCAGCAGCAGATCCAGGTCACCGCCTCGGCGCGCATCATCGAGGCGCGAGCCGAACAGGCGGACCTCCGCGTCGCGACCGACGAGCTGGCTTGCGATGGCAAGGATGAGGTCACTCTGCTGGTGGCTAAGGCGCATGATGATGTATCGGGCGTAAAAGACTCATGAGGAGTCTAGCATCGCCCCGGAACCGACGGATAACGCCACCCGAAGGTGGCGCCGTTGTCACGCTGTCACGCTGCCGTCAGTGGTCGTGGTCATGCGCCTCGTCGTGGGAGGCCTCTTCGTGAGCGGCCGGCTCGTGGGCGGCCTCGTCCCCATGACCGTGCTCGCCCCCGGCGTCGTCCGCATCGGCCAGGGCGTCGTGGAGCAGCCGGGCGTTGTGGCGCATCATGCCCAGCCAGCTGCTGGCCTCGCCCTCGGCGGCCAGGGCATCGGCATAGAGGGTGCCGGCGACCGGCAGGTCGGTCTCCTCGGCGAGCTGGTCGATCATCGCCGGGCTGGTCATGTTCTCGTGGAACAGCGCCTGGACGTTGCGCTCGCGGATCACGTCGATCAGCCGCGCCATGTTGGCGGCACTGGGCTCGGCCTCGCTGGACAGGCCCACCGGCGACAGGAAGCTCACCCCGTAGGCCCGGGCGAAGTGGCCGAAGGAGTCGTGGCCGGTGATCACGCTGGTGTCCTCGGGCAGCGCCTCGACCAGCGCCTGGATCTCGGCGTCCATGGCGGCGATCTCCTCCAGGTAGCGCGCGGCACGCTCCCGGTAGACGTCCGCGTGATCCGGGTCGGCACTGATCAGCCCGTCGCGGATGTTGGTGACGTAGAGCGGGCCGAGGCCCAGGTCCTGCCAGGCATGGGGGTCGCGGCCGCCGTGGTCATGGTCGTGGTGCTCGTCTTGATTGGCCTCGTCGGCGGTGTCGTGAGCGTCGTGAGCCCCGTCGTCATGGCCGTGGGCGTCCTCGTCGGCCGCCAGGGCGGCCTCGATGCCGTCGGTGGCCACCACCGTCGGCCCCGCGTAGTCGCTGGCCCCGGTCAGCCGTTCCATCCAGCCCTCGAACTGCAGCCCGTTGAACACCACCAGGTCGGCCTCGGCGAGGGCCCGGGCATCGGTGGGGCGCGGGGTGAAGACGTGGGCATCGCTGTCGGGGCCCACCAGGGCGGTGACCTCGACATGCTCGCCGCCCACCCGCTCGACCATGTCGGCGAGGATGCTGAAGCTGGCCAGGACCTGGACCCGCTCCGCGGCGGGGGCGTTGGCGGACAGGGCGAGCAGCGCCGAGGCGCCGGCGAGCAGGGCGGCTGCCCTGGGCGAGAGCCGGGTCGATGACATCGTGGAGTCTCCGTGGCGTCAGGGGGAAGAGGCGGTGTCCAGGGGCCGGGCGGTGCGGCGCCAGCGGGCGGCGAGGCTGTGCTGGCGGCCGAACAGCGCGGAGAGCACGTAGGCCACGCCGGCCAGCAGGATGATGGACGGCCCCGAGGGCAGGCTGAGGTGATACGACAGCAGCAGGCCGCCGGTGCTGGCCACCAGGGCGATGCCGATGGCGATGGCGATCAGGCCCTCGAGGCGCTGGCTCCAGAAGCGCGCGGTGGTGGCCGGCAGCATCATCAGGCCCACCGCCATCAGGGTGCCCAGGGTCTGGAAGCCGGCGGTCAGGTTGAGCACCACCAGGCCGAGGAAGACGCCGTGCACCACGCCGCCGCGCACCCCCTGGCCGCGCAGGAACAGCGGGTCCAGGCACTCCACCACCAGGGCACGGAAGATCCCCGCCAGGGCGATGACGATCAGGCTGGCGATGCCGGCGATCAGCACCAGGGCGGTGGTGTCCACGGCGAGGATCGAGCCGAACAGCACATGGGTGAGGTCGACGCTGCTGCCGCCCAGCGACACCAGCATCACCCCGGCGGCCAGCGAGATCAGGAAGAAGCTGGCCATCGCCGAGTCCTCGCGGTGGCCGGTCATCTGCGAGACGCTGCCGGCCAGCACCGCCACCAGCAGCCCCGAGAGGATGCCGCCGAGGCTCATGATCGGCAGCGAGAAGCCGGCAAACAGGAAGCCCAGCGCCACCCCGGGGAGGATGGCGTGGGCCATGGCGTCGCCGATCAGGCTCATGCCGCGCAGCATCAGGAACACGCCCAGCGGCGGGGCGGCCAGCGACAGGGCCAGGCCGGCGACCACGGCGCGGCGCATGAAGCCGTACTCGAAGGGGGCGAACAGCCAGGCGTCAAGCAGTGCCAGCATGGGAGGCCTCGGAAAAGTCGAAGGGCAGGCGCGGGGCGCGGGGCAGTTGGCCGGCGTGGTGGTCGAGCAGCGCCTCGGGGCTGACCCAGCGGCCGTGGCCGCCGGCCAGCAGCAGCACGTCGTCGGCCAGGCGCGCCAGCTGTTCCATGTCGTGGAGCACCACCAGGATGGTGGCGCCGCCGCGGGCCATGTCGCGCAGCACGTCCATCAGCACCTCGACGGTCTCGCCGTCGACGTTGGCGAAGGGCTCGTCGAGCAGCAGCAGCTCGGCCTCCTGCATCAGGGTGCGGCCGAGCAGGGCGCGCTGGCGCTGGCCGCCGGAGAGCTCGCCGAGCTGGCGGTGGGCCAGGTGCGAGATGCCGAGCCGCGCCATGATGTCCCGCCCCTTGCGGTAGTGGGCCGCGCAGTAGCCCTTGAGGGCGCCATGGCTCGGCCAGGTGCCGGTCATGATCAGCTCCTCCACGCTCATCGGGAAGGTCAGGTCGAGGGCCAGCTGCTGGGGCAGCCAGGCGCAGCGCTCGCGGGGCACGCGGCATTCGACGCGGCCGGCCACCGGGGCCAGCATGCCCATGATCGCCGCGATCAGGGTGCTCTTGCCGGCGCCGTTGGCGCCGATCAGGGCGGTGACCGCGCCGTCCTGGAAGCGGCCGTCGAGGTGCTCGAGGACCGTCTGGCCGCCCCGGGCCAGTTGCAGGTCGTGAAGCTGCAGCCGGGCCATCAGCCTGCCCACCCCGCGGCCCAGACGACCGCCAGCCACAGCACGACCAGCGGGGCCAGCGCGAGCAGCAGCCGGCGGGTCGCCGACAGCGACATCAACGAGAAGTGGCACGGCCCCTCGGGGCGGTGCCGGTGAGTGCGGTGCGCCATGGTGAAAGGTCTCCGAAAATGCGGAGAAGGTTATAACATAACAATATCGGCGCTGACCACTGTCGCGACCCTAGGCGTCGGGTTCAGTAGCGCAGCACGACGCCCAGGCGCTCGGGGCTGACCAGCCAGGCATACTCGCCCTCCAGCCGCAGCTCGCCGAGCGTCAGCCGGGTGGGCTGGAAGCGGTTCACCGCCGCCATGGCCTGCCCCGGCTGGGTGCGCAGCTGCAGCTCGCCGACCAGCATGCCGGTGGCGAAGTTGATCGCGCCATCCTCGGGGCGGTCGTCGCCGACGCCGATCACCAGCCCGGCGACGCCGTTCACCGCCAGCGAGGACAGCCGTGCCTGCCAGCTGCGCCGCCGGCGCTCCTCCTCGGCCACCTCCCGCAGCAGGCGGCGGGCGCCCTCGAGGTCGCCGTCGCCCTGCTGCAGGCGCCGATGGGCCGCGGGGTGCGGCTGGGGATCGAGGAACAGGCCGCCCAGGGCGAGCGTCGACTTCACCACCCCCACCCGGGCATCGAAGCGGTCCGCGTCGTCGCTCGCCTCGCTGGCCTGCCAGGCGTTCCACGCCAGGCTGCCGGCATAGATGCCGGTCCAGCCGAGCTGCCACAGTTCGGCCTGTTGGGCGCCGCGGGACAGGGCATCCTCGTAGGCCTGCCATTCGGTCGACGGCGACTGGGCCAGGGCCAGGGTGGGCAGGCAGAGCAGCAACAGGGCGAGATGGCGCAGGGCGGGCAGGGGCATGACGGCGTCTCCAGGGCAAGCGGCGCCCTGCATCCTAGCATGCCGGTGGCGGGGTGGCGCCCCGCTGGCCGTGGGGCCAGACAAGTGGACTTAGGCATGCGGCAGCGGGCCTGTAGGCCCGGCTGGAGGCACGCTACACTGAGCGCCCAATTTTCTCGCAGGGAGGAACGCCAGGATGTCTCGCATGATTCCCCTCAAGGTCCTGATCGCCGCCGGGCTGGCCGGCGGCCTGGCCATGGCCGCCGGCACCACCCAGGCCGGCGGCGACACCGGCCTCTATCTCGGCGGCGGCGTCGGGCAGATGCACGGCGACGGCGACTTCGACGACGAGGCCGGTCTCAGCAAGCTGATGGGCGGCTACAACTTCGGCTGGCTGCCCTTCCTCGACCTGGGCGTGGAGCTGGCCTACGTGAACGGCGGCGAGCTGGACGGCGAGGTCAACGGCCGCTCGGCGACCCGCGAGGTGGAGAGCCTCCAGGCCCAGGGCGTGGCCGGGATGAGTTTCGGCCCCATGGGCGTCTACGCCAAGGCCGGCATGGCCGACTGGGACGCCGAGCAGCGCGGCCCCGGCAGCGACCGCTCCGGCACCGACCCCGTCTATGGCGTGGGGGCCAGCTTCGGGCTGTTCGGGCTGACCGGTCGGCTGGAGTACGAGCGCCTCGACACCGACGAGATCGGCAACCTCGACATGGTCACCGCCGGGGCGGTGTATACCTTCTGAGGCCAGGCTTCCCGGGGCATGCGGGCGAGGCACGCCACCATCGCCCCGGCCCCGGGGTGCCTCCTGCCCCGCTGCCCGTCGCACTGCCCCTCGCGGCGCGCAGGCGCTGCGGGCCACCCCCTTCGCCTCGGCCCGTCGAGCGGCCCTCAGCGGGCCGCTCCGAGACGCGCCCGGCGAGGCGACCCGAAGGCCGCGCCCGGCCAGCCAGATCCCGTTGCCGCCCTCGTCGACCCACCGGCGAGGCGTGTTGCACGATCCTTGCACGCGGACATCCTGTTAGCCGCCTAATCGATGTGTACCCTGAGGGCTCCCCACTTCTAGCATCGGGAGACTCCACCATGACTGCCTCGCCCATCGCCCACTACGGCCGGATCAGCCGCCTGCTGCACTGGGGCATGGCGGCCCTGTTCGCCTTCCAGTTCGTGACCGCCGGCGTCCACTTCGCGTTTCCGGACACCGCCCTCGAGGTGGCCGTGTGGGGAGCCCATATGCCGCTGGGGGCCCTGCTGATGCTGCTGGTGGTAGTGCGGGTCCTGTGGGCCGTGATCGACCGACCCCAGCGTCCCTCGGCACTGAACCGCGCGGCGACCCTCGGCCACCTGGCGCTGTATGCCTTGATGGTCGGGGTGCCGGTGCTGGCGCTGCTGCGCCAATACGGCTCCGGCCGTGCCTTCGCGCCCTTCGGCGTGCCGCTGATGCCGGGCTTCGAGGGGGAAGAAGTGGAGTGGATGACCGCCCTGGGCGGCCTGCTGCATGGCGAGCTGGCGTGGGCGCTGTTGGCGTTGATTGCCGGCCACGTCGGCATGGTCCTGTGGCACCGCCGCATGGGCGGCCAGGACGTGCGGGGGCGGATGACGGCACGCTGATCTCGCCGGCGGGACGGCGTCGGCCTGGACGGAGGAGTGGCACGCCTCGACGGGCTCGACACGGGCTCCCGCCGAGGCGAGTGCTACGCTGGAAGCGTTCCCCGCGTCAAGGACGACCCCGCCGATGCCCGCCCCGTCTCTCCGCCCCCGCCTCCTGCCCCTCGCCCTGATCGCCTGCCTGCTCCCGGGGCTGGCGGGCTGCGATGATCAGGGCCCCGGGCCGCGACCGCCGACGGGGCCCGCACCGTCCCGGGAGGCGAGTGACGTCCCGAGCGGGGCCCTGGTCGGCCGGGCCCCCCGCATGGAGGCCGGGCGCCCGGCGGAGAACGCGGAGGCGCGGGTCGAGGAGCGACGCGCCTACACCCTGCAGTTCGATGACGCCGCGCGCCTGGTCGCCACCTATCGCGAGACCCAGGCGGCCTGTGTCGCCGTCGACTCCTGCTGGGTGACGCACGGCCGGCTCGACACGCCGCGCCACGGCCTGGCGGGCGGGGAGCTCGGCATGCGCATCGACCGCACCCGCCTGGAGGATGCCGAGCCGCTGCGGCTGATCAATGCGTCGCCGGCGCTCAGCGGCGTGGAGATCACCCGCCAGGACCGCACCCAGCAGATCATCGATCTCGAGGCCCGACTCGCCCAGCAGGTCGTGCTGCGTGAGCGGCTCACCGAGCTGGCCGAGGAGGGGCGCGGCTTCAGCGAGCGGCGCATCCAGGACCTGCTGCAGGTGGAGCGGGAACTGGCCCGGGTGCAGGGCGAGATCGAGTCCATGCAGGGCCGGCAGCGCCACCTGGCCCGGGTGACCGAAAGCGTGGCCATCACCGCCCGCTTCCAGCAGCAGCGCTGGGTCGAGCCCCACCAGCACGGCGTGCTCGCGCCGCTGTGGCGGGCGCTGGATCGCAGCGTCTCGCTGTTCTTCGAATCGCTGGGCCAGGTCATCCTGGTGGTGGTGTTCCTCACCCCCTGGCTGGTGATCGGCCTGCCCGTGCTGTGGCTGCTCAGCCGGCTATGGCGCCCGCTGCGGCGCGGGTTGGGGCGGATGAGAGAGCGGCGGCGGGCAAGGCGTAGGCCGACGGAAGAAGGCTAGATGTCGGATCCCGGAAGCTGATCCGGATGCCCGGCGAGCACCACCGCGGCGCCCGGAGGCCCGGTGCGCCGGCCCCGGGCGAGTGGGGTGGCGGAGTCGACTAGACTGACCCCCAACAGCCACGGGGAGAGGCGTCATGGACCTCGAGTTCACTACCCTCGCCAAGGCACGCGACAAGCTCAAGCGCCTTTGCGATGCGGTCTGCGAGCGTCATCGGCCGATCGTCATCACGCGCAAGAATGGACGCCACGCGGTGCTGATGTCGCTGGAGGATTACCACCGCCTGACGGGCGAGCCGAAGCCCAGTGCCGACCACCTGGACAACCTCTATATCGACCTGGAGCGAGAGCAGGATGCGTGAGCCCGGGGTGGCCGGTGGCAACGGCTCCACGAGACGGGCTCAGCCGGGGAACTCCTCGGTGTCGACTTCCGCCTGTTGGGCCGCGCCGTAGCGGCCGCCCACCCCCTCGTTGGTAACCACCGAGACGGTCATCGCCGCCTTCGACCCCTTCACTTGCCCAGCACGCGAATCCAGCCGGCTTGCGAAGATGCCTGGACCATCGCCGGCTCTCCCTTTCGGCCCCCGGAATCCAAGGGATGGGCCACGTCCGACGCGCAGCAGTGGACACCCCGTAACGCGCCCGGCGACTGATCTACTACGAGACTTCTGGATGCGCCAGCGCATCGACGGCGAAGAGCCTTTCAAGCCCTGAACAGGGGCCGGAAGGCCGTTTATCCCACGAACAGCTGAGACCGGCCGACCCTGGGCATCACACTCCTACGACTTTTTTCTCAGTCTCCGATTACGCAGCACTAAGCAATCCTTGGTAGCCTAATGTTACGAGATGTTTCTATGCGAGGCTTGCGCGTCGCTACATGGCGACGCCTGCGTGTCGCAACGATAGAGGAGGCGGCGCCATGCTGGTAGCTCCTGGCGGTAGCGTGCCCCGAGATCGGAGATTTCGACCCACGCATGGCTGGGCAAGATCATATGGCAAGCACGTTCAAGTATTCGTGCATGCTTTCCAACCACTGTAACGCCGGAAGAGGAGCCTAGAGAAAGGTCGAGTCAAACTAAGCGCTACTTAAGCAAGGGATTTACTATTGATCGCACTGGGGAAAAAAATGAAAATGATAATTCCGGTATTGTTCGCAATCGGCACCATGGGCTGTGCAACGATCACGAACGATGCCATGACACCCGTTGCACTATCGTTTAGTGATGGATCAAACGGCCAATGCCAGTTGCAGAACAAGCGTGGTGCTTGGGAGGCGACGATCCCATCCACCTATTCCATACGCAGGTCAGACGATCCGTTGAGGTATAATTGTAGGTCGTCGGATGGTCGACAGGCATTCGGGTCAATACCTAGCACTGTCGGTGCAAAAATCGTAGCTAGCGCTGTATTCATTGATTTTGGTATCACTGATGCGATTACGGATAAGCATCGGGAATACCCTACAAGCTATGTTATTCCTCTTCGGCGGCAGGAATAGTCGGACTGTGATAACAAGTATGTAATAACGCGAAGTGTGGAATCAGCATGATCATGAGCACTCCCAAACGAGGCGAAAGTGCTGAAATGCAGTTTTGGGAGTGCTTATCCTATCCTCAATGTAGGGTGATGAAAAATGTCACCTGAGCACTCGTAGTACGAGAGATTCGGCCGCTTCGACCCAAAACCGACATGCCGGAAAAGGCAGCGAACACGTTCATTGGGGATATGCAGCATGCACGATGATTGGTGTTATGCTGCCGAGCTATACTTAATGCCTAGGAATTTCAATAGGATGAGCTCTGGTCGAGCGCGCAGCATAACATTGTTGAACGCGCATGCGCGTTCAAGTGAAATATCGAGCACGCGGCCTAATACCTGTTACGTTTCCAAGGAGGCATGAGTGCCAGAAGAGTTAGAAACAAGATATGTGTTTGTTGATACCTCAATGTATGAGAGCAAGAACTATCAGTTTCATCAGCACGCACTCGGCAGGTTCAAGGATTTATGCAATGAGCACAAACTCTATTTATTAATTAGCCCTGTAATTGATGGCGAGATAATCTCGCACCTTACTGAAAAAGCCCATGAAGCTGCAAAGCATGTCAAAGAGTTTAAGAAAACCATCAAGATTCTTAGGAATCTTCCAGAACTGAAGCATCATGGAATTTTTGATGAATTGACTAAAAATGATACTGAAAGTCTCCTTTTGGGAAAGTATTCAGAATTTAAAGATGAAGCAGTTTATGAGTGGGTGGATATTGACCTAGCCAAACCATCCGTAGTTACCGAGCACTATTTCCAGAAAACACCTCCGTTTAGTGATAAGAAAAAAGACGAATTTCCAGATGCATTAATGCTTATTTCCCTACTAGAGTGGGCAAAGCAAAAAAGTACGCGCGTTTATATCTTGAGCAAAGATGGGGACATGGAGAGCTTTTGTAATACCTCGGGAGGTTGGCTCGAAGCCGTTTCAGATCTCGATGGGTTTATTAGCTTAGTCCTTAATAACGAAGAAGAGCTCAAAGACCTTGCTAAATTCTCTATCGAAAGGTTCGGTGAATGTTTAGATGAGATCACAAGAAAGCTTGAAGAAAGTATTAATGACATTGAATACTCAACATCAGGCTACGATATTGATGATGAGGTTACTGATGTCGATGCATTTGATCTAGAAATAGTTGACACGAACATCATTAAAGCAGATAGAGAGTATGCGGAGTTCTCATTAACAGTTAAGTTTACTGTCGAAGCGTGGCATAGCTTGACTGATTATGACCGTTCTATCTGGGACTCTGAAGATAAAAAATATCTTTTTACGGCTCAAACGAGCAGGAAGGTTCGAGATACAGTTACTTGTAAAGCTTATGCTTGGATAGATTTCGAAGATGGCTTAGCGGTAAATACAGTATTAAACGAAGTTTATATCGAAGATTCTTACGTAGAGTTAGACCCTGATGATGGGGAAATAATCGATACCCAAGAGCATGAACTCTTTGATGAATAAACGTAACAAGCGCATGTTGTCGGACTGGTTTTCCGCTGCGCTCCAAACCAGCCGCAAATGCGGGCGTTATGTTTCAGGATAGAGCGGATTAAAAATGGATATCAAGCCACCGGAAGGTATGAGAACCGTGATGTGTGACAATAAGCCTGTAGGCTATGTTAAAGATGTCGATGACCAAGTAGAGGCCGCAAGACTCGCTCAAGAACTTCTTAAGTCAAAAGGCCTTTGGCGTGATATACCCAAATCAGAAAGTATCTATGGGCAAGCTCAGTCGTTTGCAAATGCATCTGCACATATATATGAAAAAGATTTAAAGTCTTTACCCAGAAATCCGCAAGGAATTTGCCCTTTTGTTGTTAATGCGGCCTTCAGTGCTGAAATGTATCTTAAGTGTCTTCAAGAAATTCATGGTGAAGTAACTGAATCTCATGTTTTAACTGCTTTATTTAAATCCTTGCCAAACAAGGTTAAAGACCGAATTAACAAAAACAGTAAAAGTTTTGAAAGCCAATACGAGGTAGAGAAAGGGGTTTTGTTTAAAAACCACCTAAAAAGTCTAAATCATGCTTTTGTTAACTGGCGCTACATCTATGAAAAGAGTGTGGAATCTGTAAACATTCAACAAACAATCTTTGTTCTACAGGTTCTGCATGAAACAGCGGCGGTAGAGCTAGGTATAAAAACATAACAAGCGCAGCCACAATCGGCCACTTCGTGGCCTGGACCTCCAAACCGCTGCGCGGTTTTCCGGCCTGTGCTGCGAGCGTTAAAACCACAAGGAGTACATGAATGTCGAGAATGGATGTTTTGCAAAAATATTTCCCTACTGGCACCACCGAAGGTGATCGGCAGATATTGAGCAAAATTTTCATAACTCCTGAGCAGTTTCCGGACGTTTTGGCCGCGCCGAGCGGCAGCCCGAGGCTTCTCGTTGGCAACAAAGGTGTGGGTAAGTCTGCAATTCTAGAATGGATTGTTGCAGCGGCTAAACGAAAGAGAGTGCCTACACTTTTTTTGCGGCCGGATGATCTAGATACGTCTCGTTTGAACGGATTAAATGATGTTTCCTCTATCAAGCGAGAGATGTACGAGTGCTTTCTGGACGCAGTTGCATGTTCTATTGGAGAAAACCTATCAGGTTATCTCAAGGGAGATGCGGCTCGAATTTACAAAGAATCTGTTGCAAAAGGAGTTCGAGAGCCCGACTGGATGGGGAAGCTGGTCAATGTCTTGAGCCGGCTTTCGAAGCCAGTAACTCAAGTCGATGCGAGTGCACTTGCTGCTGATCTTTCTAAACAAACACTTTCCCAAGAAAGATTGCTATCTTCAATACAGAACCATTTGTTAGATGAGAAGTCAGTTTTCGTAATATTGTTCGACGATACCGATCAAATTGCGCCACCTGACGATCCTCAACATTTGAATAGAATATGGGGCCTGCTTCTCGCAATTAGGAAGTTAACTTCCAAAAGTCCGAACATCAAATGCATCGTTACTCTGCGAATGGAAGTTTGGATGCGATTGTTGAGAAATGAGAAAGGCCAGAGGGATCAAATTGATCACTTTCGACCTCTTGTGATGTTTTTAAGGGCTCCTGAAAATTTAATTAACTCGATATTTAACAAGAGAATATCGCTTGCAGCCGAAGATTCGAGTTATGTAGGCAGTCAACCGATAACGCATTTTTTCGAAGATCCATGGATGCGCCTACCAACAAGCACACAAAGACGCTCTTGGGACCAGTTTCTCTTGAAATCATCACGAGAGCGCCCGAGAGACATGATTCAACTTGTTAATCACCTAGCGAAGAGTGCTAAAGATCGAGGCTCTGATCAAATTGGTGATGCCGATGCTGAAAAGGGAATGGAGCACTACTCGAAAGAGCGCTCGGAAGATTTGGCAATAGAAATGGGGTTTGATTGCCCTCAGTTTCTCGACGTCATCCGCTCTTTTATTAACATTGATTTTGAATCGGATTTTGAAGGTTTGAGAGAACACCTAAATAAAATGCCCTCAAGGTTCGCAATTCAAATAGGATCGAGAGCGCTTAAGCCAGATAGTGATGAGGATGCCGTCAAACTTCTATCGCTACTGCATGAATCGGGCTTTCTAAATGCGAGAATTCCAGATAGTCGACAACCGTTGGGCTATAGGCACGTTACATTTCTTGATGACCCTCACCTTACACAGATGTCCCGATGGAATGACCTCCAAGCCGCAAAATGGGAAGTGCATCCTGTATTCAGAACTTACCTTCTCGGTCTAATCAAAGAGCAAGGTTGGCGAAAATAGGTCTTAACAAGTGGCTGTTGTCGGACGCGCCTGCGCTGCGCTCCGGTGCGCCGCAAAGCCAAGCGTTAGACGAAGGGAGAACTCGTGGCAAAAATAACATCGACCCAGATCGAAGAGGCATACTCAAAAGGAAAAGCCGTTTTTGATGGTCATATGGCTTTGTCTGATGCTATCAATGATCTGGTGGCGAACGGATCAATGAATAAAAGCTCCGCTACAGATTATGTTCGTAACTTTTTGCAAATGATGAAAGGTTTGGAGTATCAAAGAACGCTGAATCTTCCAGCCACAGAATTTTTTTTGGCGTCCATATCAAAGGATTATGGGGTAAAATATTTAAGCCTAGCACTTAGTTCAGTTAATAAGCATCTGAACTACTACGAAGGTATCGGTAAATCAAAGCAAAAGTCTATAAGAGATATTGTCGAGCACTATTGGGCTCAAGGCGCTATCGAGCAAACAATTGAAGATCATCTATCGGAGTTCTCTGAAGAAGTCGGTATATCTCTTCGCGATGGTGCGGAGAAACGTAAAGTAAGATTAAATGTGGCGAACAAACTCCCTGAGAGTGTAACCGTTCAAACCACGGTGTACCGAAGAAACCCAGACGTTGTAGCAGAAGTTTTGAGTCGTGCTGCGGGAGTCTGCGAGCGCTGTGAAAAACCTGCGCCGTTTCTACGAGCAAAGGACAATACACCATACTTAGAAGTTCATCATAAGATTCGGCTATCGAGCGGTGGTGAAGATACTGTTAATAATGCTATTGCTATATGTCCAAATTGTCATAGAGAATTACATTTTGGTCATTGCAGCGTCTAACAAGTTTGTCCAGTTGACGTTTTGGTCTACGCTCCTATTTGTGCATGGCCTTCGGCCATCGTCGCACAAATATCCACTACAACCAAAACGCAACTGACAAAGGTGTTAGCGGTCCGGTAGCTTTGATATGAAACGATATAGAATTTTCTCATTTGATTTTGATTCAAGGGCTCACAGCTTAGAGCCTGTGCAAGATCAATGGGATGAGAAAGTAAAAGAATTGCACATACAAAACAGAGAAAAGACTATCAAGGGGCTTGCAGAACAGTTTGGAAGTTGGAGTATCGAGGAGAAAGTTAAGAACTTTCAGGATTTGAAATTTAAACCGTTTTCCGTGGCAGCTTTTCATAATAAGTTTTTAGATCAGATCAGGAATTCATTTGTGGTGGGTGGTTATTATCCGGCTCTAACAGGGGGCTGTGCTCTAGGAGAAAGAATTCTTAACCATATGGTATTGCTGCTTCGAGACTATCACAAAGCATCGCCAGAATATAAAAAACTATATCGTAAACAATCATTTGATTATTGGCCCGTAGCGATAAATGCACTGGAATCTTGGGGTGAATTATTGCCAGAAGCTGCCAAAAAATTCAGGGATCTCAATGACAAGCGTAATCACGCTATTCATTTTAACCCTGAAACTGATCACAATGATCGAGAATTGGCATTGCAGGCTATTCACTTGGTTCAAGATATCGTAAGCACTCAATTTTCTGCTTTTGGAACACAGCCATGGTATTTCTGTGTTCCAGGCGAGACGTACATAAAAAAGGAATGGGAAGAGCGCCCTTTAATCAAGCACATTTTTATACCAAATTCGGCGCTCGTTGGCCCCAAACATAGGGTCGAAAGCATGATTCCTAAAATAGTTGTAAATGATCGCTTTGAATATGAAGATCGAGAGATTTCCGATGTGGAATACATCGAGTTGCGCCAGCGCCGCTAACAAGGCTCTGCTGTCGGACAAATTTTCCGCTGCGCTCCAAATTTGCCGCAGAGCGCGGCGTTAGCACCACAAGGAGATATACATGGCAATTAGTAACGAAGCTGACTTAGGCGAAGTTTTAAAAAATGACCAAGACACAATTGAGATAGAAGGTGACTTAAAAAATACAGTATTGAAGATAAAAGCAACTGGTAAAGTTGCTTGGGCAATAGCTATTGCTGCCATTGGTGTTGCTGTAACCGTATTGATTGCAACGGGTGGTACTGGGGCACCGGCAAGTGGAATTATAGGTGGTGGTGCCGTTGCTGTTTTAGGTTTGCCTACAGCTATTTCAGCTGTATCAATAGCTGTGGCTGCGGGCGGTGTAGGAGTTTTGAACTCGCTACGAAGCTACAGAATAGCTGACCAGTCTAATGGAAAGTTAGTGCTAAAAAGGAAATAGCCATGGCAGGATTTATCCCTGGACCTCCTTACTTTTTCATATGTAAAAGTTGTGGGCATCGTTTTAGCAGAAAAATAAAGCTGGGCCTGAAGTGCCCGAAATGCAAATCACTAAGAGTGCGTAGTGATCATAGTGTGTGCAAGTAGTGCTAACAAGCGAAGGCACTCGGAAAAAATTTCCGCTGCGCTGCAATTTTTCCGGTGCTGCGGGCGTTAGGTGCTAAAATGATGAACTGGAGTAGTCTTTCAATGGAAAGTCGCATCCCTTTGCCAACAGACAATATCTTTAAGTTTTACGCTTTCTTCGGCCTGCTCTTAATAATATTTGGCATTGGATCAACTCTATATGTAAATCAGTCCACGAATAATTTAGTTTTCGAGATCGCAGTTGAGTATGAGACTCTAAAGGTCGATCCAGTACGGTCAGTATCAGATGAAACTCGTTTCCTGATTCTGGATAGAAAATTAGAGATAGCTAAAAATAATAAAACCTTTTTCTTGGTATGTTTGGGGGTAATTATTGGTTTAGGGCTTTTAATGATTTGGTATGGCTTCAAGAAATGGCACACTGAAATTCAGCCGCTCCAAGATGAAATTGCTCGCTTAAGTCTCAAAAAGTTGCAACAAGAGGTAGGTGAGCATGAGCGCACCTAACAAGGCCATCAAATACGCTCCCTATGGTCGCCGGACGTGCAACTGCGTCTCACGCCGTTTATGGCGGCGTTAGTACTCACCAAAAGGCAGCTTCTGTCCGGTTCCTGACTTTCAGGCAACCATGAAAAGCTTGCGCAGTGCCTCTATCATGCTATGCATCCAGTGTGCTTTCGACAGCGGAGGAGACGATGGCCTTCCATAATCCAGATCCGAAAATTCGGGCAGTGGAGCAGCGCAATGCCCGATTGCGGGCCGATCTGTTTGCCAGGCTGTTTCGCGGTGCGTGGCGTAGCCTTCGCAAGGGCGCCTTGCGACTGTCGAGGGTGCGATACCGCCGACGTCGCCATCGGCCTCGATCCTGAACGGCCTGACCTCGGCAATGCGCGTTGCGGGAGTAAGGCGGCCACACTGGGGCAATGCCACAGCCCTCGCATGGCCTCGCGGCTTCGCCGGTGGCTAGGTGGGTGCGGGTAATGTCCACTGTCTGCGGATGGTCGGAAGCAGAAGTGCCGCCGAGTCTGTGTTCCATTTCTCATGGGACGCCCGGCGTCGCCGGAACGCGTGCATGAGCCGCTCGACAATCTCGCTGTGGATGGTCGCGACTCTCGAGCCAGCCCGAGACGGTCGTCTCGGGCTGCCTCATTCCGGCGTCGTCTCGCGAGAGCGGGTAAGGCTTACTCGACGACCTCGCTCAGCCGATCCGGGAAGTTGGTGAACATCCCGTCCACGCCCCAGTCGATCAGCCGGCGCATCTCAGCCTGGTCGTTGATGGTGTAGGGGTGCACCAGCAGGCCGTTGGCGTGGGCCTGCTCGACGAAGCCGGCGTCGATGACGTCCTCGCCCTCGTAGGTGACGTTGGGGCCGATGCCCACGGCGTAGTCGGCGATCGCCTGGAGGTCGGCGTCGCCGATCTCGGCGGGCGCGGGGGTGACGCCGGTCCATTCGACCAGGCCGTCGCCGTCCTCGGCGGGGGAGTACCACACCAGCTGAACGAGCGGAATGTCGGCGTTGAGTTCGTGGATCTGCCGCAGGCTGTCCTGGCTGAACGACTGGATGATCACCGCGCCGGCGTCGACCAGGCCTTGTTCCTCGAGGGTCTCGACCAGGGCGCGCTGCAGCTCGGGGTAGCGTTCGGGCGACTTGGTCTCGATGTAGTAGCGGACGTCGTCGCCGTAACGGTCGATCACCTCGTCCAGGGTCAGCAGCTCGGCGTCGGCGTAGGCGTCGTCGGCCCTCTCGGGGTGAGCCGCATTGAACCAGCTGCCGGCGTCCAGGGCCTTGAGTTCGGCGTGGCCGAAGTCCTGTACCTTGCCCTTGCCATCGGTGGTGCGCCCCAGGGTGTCGTCGTGGATCACCACCAGTTCGCCGTCGGCGCTCATGTGCAGGTCCAGCTCGAGGTAGTCGGCCCCCATGGCGCGGGCCTGCTCGTAGGCCGGCCAGGTGTGCTCCGGGGCGTGGCCGCTGGCCCCTCGATGCGCGATGACCTGGAAGTCCTGAAGCTCGGCGAGTTGCCGTTCCAGGGCGTCGGCCTGGGCCACGATCGGGGCGGCGAGCCCCAGGGCCAGGGAGGCGGCGAGCGGGAGGCGGGGAGCGAAGTTCATAAGCGTCCTTTCATTGAATGTCCGAGCAATAACCTAGCGATCCTGCTCTGCGCATGCAAACGACTGTTCGAAGGCGGTCGGCTGCCATCTCGCCCGAGACGTGCTTTCATGGAGGCATCACGACGATAGTGACGAGAAGGAGTCCCCATGACGTCGACGTCCCCCTACGACCAGACCCTCGCCGCCCTGGATGCCCTGCACGCGGAGGATCCCCGCCGGGTGACGGTGGACGGCGAGTCGCTGCCCATGGAGCTGTGGCATGCCGGGCGCATGAGCGCCTGGCTGGAGCAGTTGGAGGCCTCCCCCGACGAACTGGTGCGCCTGGCGGTGCGCGGCCAGCACCTGCAGCGCTGGCAGGTGCCGCGCGGGGACTATCCCGAGGGCCGGGTGGGCTATCTCACCTGGCGGCGCGACCAGGGCAAGCGGGCCGGCGAGACCACCGCGGGGCTGATGCGCGAGGCCGGCTACCCGGAGGAGGCGGCCGAGCAGGTGGCGCGGATGATCCGCAAGCAGGGGCTGGGTCGCGAGGCCGGCACCCAGGCGGTGGAGGACTGCGCCTGCCTGGTGTTCCTGGAGAACTACTTCGCCGACTTCTCCAAGCAGATCGACCACGATCACCTGATTCGCATCGTGCAGATGACCTGGAAGAAGATGTCGCCCCAGGCCCATGGGCTGGCCCTGGAGCTGCCGATGACGGCCGAGGCGCGCGCGCTGGTGGAGGAGGCGCTGGCGGGCTGAGGCCAGGCCCGCCTGCCCATCGCCTTGACAGGGCCGCGATGGCCGACGACTATTGCAAATGATAATCGTTGCCATTTATTGAGTCGATCGGGAGGACGGCATGGCCTACCACATCAAGACGGCGTTTCGCGGCGCGAACCCCACCCTCGAGATCTGCGACATCAGCTCCGGCTCGGTGCGCATGGCCTGGGAATATCCCAGGGCCGACCCCGCCGGGCACGAGGACCCGGAACTCGTGGCGCTGCGCCGCGAGGAGGCCATCCATGAGCTCTTCCGGCGGCTCTTCCTGGTGACCACCGAGCAGTACCTCAAGGGTGAGCTGGATGCGGTGCCGCGGCTGGGCGCCTGGCGGCGCAAGGCAATGCCCGAAAAGTGACTGCGCTCGGTTATACGGCGTTAAAAATCGGCGCAAACTGCTCATTTACTATCTGTAAACTCCGCGTTCTTGCCGATTCTTGCCTTGTGACCCACAGGGAGGTGGGAAATGCGTTGGCCCGCCGGGAGCGGGCCTAGCCCTAACCTTCGCTCGCCGACTTTTCAGGCACTGCCTGGATATCTAAATGGCGTTGAGGTGGACCCTGAGTGAGTCGCTGCTCTCGCAGGGCTTGCCGTGGCGCAGGGTCAGGCGACCCTCGTTGAGGTTCATGACCACCGCGAACAGCGTCTCCATGCGCTCTTCCGGGGGCTGCTGCGGGTTGAAGTGACGGCAGATGGACATGGGCGCATTGTCGTGGTCGGCGAGGATGGCGAACAGCGCCGGCTCGTCGATCGTCACGCCGGGCGGCAAGCGCTCGTGGAGCAGCCGGTCGAGGCGGGCGAGGCGCGGGCGGGAGTCGGGGCGGGGAAAGTCCTCCACCTGGCAGGTGGCGGTCTCGGCGACCAGGTGGTTGGTATGGGTCACGGCGCCGGCATGGGAGGGCAGGCGCCCCGGCAGGCCGGGATGCACCTCGAAGCCGGCGGCCTGGCCGTCGCGGCTGGCCAGCAGGAAGTGGGCGGGGGAACAGACCCGGTCGTGGGTGGCGACGCGCACCGCCTGCTCCAGGTCGGGGCTCTCGAGGATCTTGCGCAGGGCCACGTGGATCGGCAGCCCCTCGCCGCAGGTGTGCGAGCGAATGGCATTGAGGCAGACCCCGAGGCCGCGGTCGTTCATGCCGATCTTGGCCACCATGCCGGCCTCGCCGATGCTGACCAGGGCCGGGGCGTTTTCGGGATGCAGCTCGAGGGCCACCACGTTGTGCAGCTGGTCGGTGCGCCAGTCCCAGTTCTGGGCCAGCCACTGGGTGCCGTCGCGCTGCAGCGAGAAGGCGCTGCAGCCGCCGCTGGCCTGGGTCAGCGAGATCTCGCTGCGGCAGTTGAGGGTGAGGATGTCGGCGAAGTCGAGCCCGGCGCCCCGGGCGATGCCGTCCATCTCGTCGAGGATCGCCGGGAAGCCGCGCTCGATCATCGGCAGGAAGGCCTCGGCGGCGATGCGCGCCTCGGCCCAGCCGATGCCGACGAAGTCGTGGAACAGCCGGTCGTAGACCTCGAGGCTGTGGGTGATCAGGGCGGCGTGGTGGTGGCCATGGGCCTCGCCGATCTCGCCGCGGCTGCCGGAAAGCACGCTGAGCTGCATGGTGACCTCACGCTGCAGTGCATCATGGGATCACTCTAGCATAGCCGGCGCCGCGCCGGTCGCCCGGCGCGGCATGCCATCAACTCTTGCCCGGGGCGTTGTAGATGGCCTCGTCGAGCTCGCCTTCGCTCTTGCCGACCAGGGTGGTGACCATCAGGTCGCCGGCCACGTTGACGCTGGTACGGGCCATGTCGAGGATGCGATCGATGCCGGCGATCACCGCGATGGCCTCCAGCGGCAGGCCGATCTGCGCCATGACGATGGACAGCATTACCAGGCCCGCGCCAGGCACGCCGGCGGTGCCGATCGAGGCCAGGGTGCCGGTGACGATGATCATGCCGTAATCCATCAGGCTCAGGTCGACGCCCAGCAGCTGGGCGATGAACACCGCGACCACGCCCTGGTAGATGGCGGTGCCGTCCATGTTGATGGTGGCGCCCACCGGCAGCACGAAGCCGGCCACGCCCTCGGAGACCCCGAGGTTGTCCTTGGCGCAGCGCAGCGAGACCGGCAGGGTGCCGGATGACGAGGCCGAGGAGTAGGCCACCACCAGAGCGTCGAGGATGCCCTGCAGGTAGCGCACCGGGTTCAGCCGGCCGAGCAGGGCCAGCAGGCCCGAGTAGACCAGCAGCACGTGCAGCACGCTGGCCAGGTAGGCCACGCCGATCACCTTGGCCAGCGGCAGCAGCACCTCGAGGCCGTAGCTGCCGGCCACATGAGCGATCAGGCCGAAGACGCCGAAGGGCGCGAGGGCCATGACCAGGTTGGTCAGCTTGACCATCGCCTCGGCGAAGCTCTCGAAGACGCGCACCACGGGCTCGCCCTTGTCGCCGATCAGGGTCAGCGAGATGCCCAGGCCAATGGCGAAGACGATGATCTGCAGGATATTGCCGCTGGCCAGGGCGTCGATGGGGTTCTGGGGCACCAGGCCGACCAGGATCTCCACCAGGCTGGGGGCCTGCTTGGCCTCGACCCCGGACTCGAAGCTCATCTCCAGGCCGACGCCGGGCTGGAACACCCAGGAGGCGAGCAGGCCGATGGCGATGGCGAAGGCCGTGGTCACCAGGTAGAGGGCGATGGTCCGCGCGCCGATGCGGCCCATCTTTTGGGGATCGCGCATGGCGGTGATGCCCACCACCAGGGTGGAGAACACCAGCGGCACGATCAGCATCTTGATGGCGTTGATGAAGATATCGCCGATGGGCTTGAAGACGCTGGCGTCCTCGCCCAGCAGGGCCCCGGCCAGCACGCCGAGCACCAGGCCGGCGAGGATCTTCTGCCACAGCGGAATGCGCCGCCAGCGGTTGGTGGAAGTGTAGGAAGCGTTGGATTGCACGAGATGGAACCCCTTGGATTTATGAGGGTAATGGAGTCGGGGGCGTCGACTCTAGGGGACGCATCTCGTGACGTCCTCGATCATTACGGATGGGTCTAGGGTATGCCGAAAGTGACTGTCGGCCGGGGATGGTTCACAACGCCTCGTCGAGCAGGGCCCGGAAGGCCGCCCAGGACTTCTCGTCCGCCCGGGCCTGGTAGCGCTCCTCGTCGAAGACGGTGAAGGCGTGGGGCGCCCCGGAGTAGATCTCGATCTCGTAGTCGACCCCGGCGGCCTCGAGTTCGCGGGCCAGCGCCGTCACGTCTTCCAGGGGCACCGAGGTGTCCGCGCCGCCGTGGGCGATCAGGATCGGCGGGGTGTCCGAGCCATACTGCTGGCCTTCCGGGGTGGCCAGGCCGCCGTGGAAGGTGGCGTAGCCACGCACGTCCTCGGCCGCGCCGCTGCGCGCCAGCTCCAGCACCACGGCGCCGCCGAAGCAGTAGCCCATCACCACGGTCGGCCTGGCCGCGCCCTGGTCGCGGGCCTCGGCCAGGCCGGCCAGGGTCAGCTCGCGCATGCGTGCGCGGTCGTCATAGAGCCGGGCCGTCTCGGCCTTGCGGGCCGCCGTCTCCAGCGGGCGATTGCCCTTGCCGTAGAGGTCGAGGGCGAAGGCGTCATAGCCCTGCGCGGCGAGCATCTCGGCGCGCTCGCGCTCGTAGTCGGTGAGGCCGTCCCAGTCGTGGACGATCAGCACCGTGCCGCGGGCCTCGTCGGCGGCCGGGGCGAAATAGCCGGTGAAGGCCGCGTCGCCCAGGCGGTAGTCGATGTCCCGGCCATCGGCCTGGGCGGTGCTGGCCAGGGCGGCCAGGGTGAGGAAGGTCAGCGGTCGCATCATGGGGCCTCGGCGATGGATGGGCGCGGTCCTCAGTATAGGCCGGGGCGGCGCGACAGCGTTGAAGCGCCCGTTCGAACGCTTAAGCATCCGGGAGATGCCTTGCCAATCAGCGGGTTGCCGAGCGCCGGGGGCCTGGAGCGTTGGCAGGTCCGGCTTGTGTTTTGCGCCCCGCCCTTCCAGATTGAAGGGTGTGTGAATCCGTGTAACCAGAGCGAGACCAACAATCATGAAGAAACACGTTCTAGCGACAGCGGTAGCGGCGACCACCCTGGCCCTGTCCGGCATGGCCCAGGCCGAGGTCAAGGTCGGCTTCCTGGGGGGCTTCACCGGCGGCATCGAGAGCCTGACCCCGCCGATATTCGACGGCGCCCAGCTGGCGGTGCAGCAGATCAACGAGCAGGGCGGGGTGCTGGAGGGCGAAGAGATCGTCATGCCCACCGGCGACACCACCTGTTCCGATGCCTCGGCGGCCTCCAACGCGGCCGACCGCATGGTCAACACCGAGCGGGTCACCGCCATCGTCGGCGCCCTGTGCACCGGCGCGACCATCGCCTCGGCCAACAATGCCGCCATCCCCGGCGGCGTGACCATGGTCTCGCCGGCCTCCACGGCGCCGGCGGTCTCCGAGCTCGACGACAACGACCTGGTGTTCCGCACCGTGCCCTCGGACGCCTTCCAGGGCCAGATGCTGGCCAAGCTGCTGCTGGAGCAGGGCATCGAGGAGGTGGCGGTCACCTACGTCAACAACGACTACGGGCGCGGCCTGGCCGATGCCTTCGCCTCGGCCTTCGAGGAGGGCGGTGGCACGGTGCTGGAGAACCTGGCCCACGAGGACAACCGTGCCGACTATCGCGCCGAGCTGGGCACCCTCTCCGCCACCGGCGCCCAGACCCTGGTGGTGCTGGCCTATGCCGACACCTCCGGCCAGACCGTGCTGCGCCAGGCCTACGAGAGCGGCATGTTCACCCAGTACGTGGGCGGTGACGGCATGGTCGGCGACAGCCTGATCGAGGCCATCGGCGCCGATGTGCTCGAGGGCATGATCGCCACCCGGCCGGGTAGCCCGGAGCTGCCCGGCACCGAGATCTTCAACCAGGCCGCCCAGGCCGCCGGCATCGACCCGAGTGCGGTGTTCGCCGCCCAGGCCTACGACGCGGCCTTCCTGCTGGGGCTGGCCATCGAGCAGAACGGCAGCGCCGAGCGCGAGGGCCTCAACGAGGCACTGCGCAGCGTCGCCTCCGCCCCGGGCGAGGTGATCCTGCCCGGCGAATGGGAGAAGGCCAAGGAGCTGATCGCCGCCGGTACCGAGATCAACTACGAGGGCGCCTCCGGCAGGCACGAGTTCGACGACAACGGCGACGTGCCGGGCGTGGTGCAGGAGATGAAGGTCGAGGAAGGCACCTTCGCCATCCAGGGCTACGTCGACCCCGACGACTGATCGCCTTTCTCGATCAGGCGCAATGAAGGCCCCGGCAGCGATGCCGGGGCCTTGTTGTTAAGGAGTAAGGAGTAAGGGGTAAGGGGTAAGGGGCAAGGGGTCCGGCGTGGGGCAATGCTCCTCACCCTTCACCCTTCACCCCCGCGGGCGTCTCAGGCGATCTGCTTGGCCTTCTCGGGCAGCAGGCCCTTGGGCGCGAAGCGCAGCACCAGGGTGATCAGCAGGCCGATCACGAACACCCGGGCCTGGAGGGCGCGGCTGTCCAGGTTGGTGGGGGCGTCCCAGCCGAAGGCGTTCTCGCCGAAGGACACCGCCAGCTCCATCAGGAACAGCGCCAGGGGCTCGGACATCAGCCAGATGATGTAGACCGCCACGGCGCCGAAGAGGGTGCCCAGGTTGTTGCCGGGGCCGCCGAGGATGACCATCACCAGCACCAGGAAGGTGTGGTTGAGCGGCAGGTAGCCCTGGGGATCGAAGAGGCCGTTGAAGTTCGCCAGCACGGCGCCGCCGATGCCCATCAGGATGCAGCCCAGCACGAAGATCTCCAGCCGCCGGCGGTTGATGGTCTTGCCCATCGCCGCGGCGGCGACCTCGTTGTCGCGGATGGCGCGGATCATGCGGCCCCAGGGGGCATGGTAGGCGCGATGCAGCAGGAAGAAGATCACCGCGATCAGCACCGCCGTCACCGAGAAGTACAGCGCCCGGGCCAGGGTGAAGCCCAGCTCGATGGGCCCCGGGACCGGCCAGGGCAACGGCGAGACGGTGGCGGTGCCGCGGGTCAGCCAGTCGGAGTTCTTGAGGAAGGCCTTGATGATCTCGGCGATGCCCAGGGTGGCGATGGCCAGGTAGTCGCTGCGCAGGCCCAGGCAGACGCGGCCGATGAAGTAGCCGACGCCCCCGGCCAGGGCGCCGCCGACGATCCAGCCTACCCAGGACGGCAGGCCCAGGCCGCCTACGAAGCCGGCCCGGGACTCGATCTGGTCGGTCACCTCGCGGAAGGCGCTGATCACCACCAGGTAGAGCACCACCGCCAGCAGCACGGCGATCAGGGTGCGCAACCTCTTCGGCACGCCCAGGCGGTCGAGCCGGGAGGCGCCGACCACCAGGAGCACGGCACCGACGCTGTACAGCAGCACCCGGCCCAGCTCGCCGGGCAGCTCGCTGTCCCAGAAGGCCTCGTTGACCGGCACGCTGAAGCTCATGGCGCAGAAGCCGCCCAGGGCCACGAAGCCCATCACGCCGGCGTTGAACTGGCCGGCGTAGCCCCACTGGATGGTCAGCCCCAGGGCCAGGATGGCGTAGCAGCCGGCCTCCACCAGCATGCGGGTGCTGTAGGCGGCCCCCATCAAGGCGTAGACCCCGAGCACGGCGGCCAGCAGCACCAGGAAGAGGATGACTTCGCGCAGCGGGAAGCGGCGCGGCGCGGCGACGCTATCGGTTGTTGTCTTGTCCATCAGATCACCTTGCCCTTGAAGATGCCGGTGGGGCGCCACACCAGGATGACGACGAGGATGAAGAAGGGCACCACGATCTTGTATTCGGTGCCGACGAAGGCCAGGTTGCCGGGCAGCGACAGCCATTCGGGCAGGCTGTCGCGGAAGGGCCTGAGCAGCACGCTCCAGTTGAACACCGCCAGGGTCTCGGCGAAGCCGACCACGAAGCCGCCGGCGATGGCGCCGTAGGGGTGGCCGACGCCGCCGACGATGGCCGCGGCGAAGATCGGCAGCAGCAGGAAGAAGCTCAGGTCGGGCTTGAAGGTGACATCCAGCGACAGCAGGGTGCCGGCGATGGCGGCGAGCCCGCCGGCGATCACCCAGGTCACCGCAACGATGGTGTTGGTGTTGATGCCCGAGGCCTGGGCCAGGTCGGGGTTGTCGGACATGGCGCGCATGGCCTTGCCCAGCCGCGAGCGCGACAGGAAGAGGTGCAGGCCCACCACGGCGACGATGGTCAGCACGAACAGGTAGAGCTGGGGCTCGGTGACCACCACCGGCACGCGCACGCCCTCGAGGGGCACGGCGAGGCGAAAGATCTCCTTGCGGTCGTCGACGTAGAGGCTCTGGCCGCCGGTACCGGCGAACAGTCGGATCAGGCCCTGCAGCATCAGGGTCACGCCCAGCGACGCGATGACGAAGACGATGGGCTTGACGCCATGAGCGCGCAGCGGCTTGTAGAAGGCCCGGTCGAGGCCCACCGCCAGGGCGGCGGTGAGGACCATGGCCAGCGGCAGCATGATCAGCGGCGTGGGCACCCCGAGGGCCGCGCCGGCCTGGGGGAACAGGGTGGTCAGCAGCAGCACCATGAAGGCGCCGAAGGTCATCATGTCGCCATGGGCGAAGTGGGCGAAGCGCATGATGCTGAAGATCAGCGTCACGCCCACCGCGCCGATGGCGTAGATCGACCCGGTCACGCTGCCGGCGATCACCACGTTGTTGATGAAGAAGACGAATTCGTTCACGGGACCTCTCCGTAGGTGTACCGTTGCGCGGCTCAGCCGCCCAGGAAGCTCCTGGCGACCTCGGGGTCGGCCAGCAGGGCCGCGCCGCTGTCGGTGAAGCGGTTCTGGCCGGCGGCCAGCACGAAGCCCTTGTCGGCGATGGCCAGGGCCTGCTTGGCGTTCTGCTCGACCATCAGGATGCCCACGCCGGCGGCGTTGATCTCCTTCACCCGCTCGAAGATCTCGTTCATGTACAGCGGCGAGAGCCCGGCGGTGGGCTCGTCGAGCAGCAGCAGGTCCGGCTCGGCCATCAGCGCCCGGCCCATGGCCACCATCTGGCGCTGGCCACCGGAGAGCTCCCCGGCGGGCTGGTGGCGCTTCTCGAGGAGCGGCGGGAAGAACTCGAAGATCCGGGCCAGCATGCGCTTGACGTTGTCGGGCTTGAGGAAGGCGCCCATCTCGAGGTTCTCCTGCACCGTCAGGCTCGGGAAGACGTTGTACTCCTGGGGCACGAAGCCCATGCCCTGCTGCACCAGCTTGTTGGTCGGCCGGTTCTGGATCGGTTCGCCGCGCAGCAGGATCTCGCCCTGGCTGACGTGGAGCAGGCCGAAGATGGCCTTGAGCATGGTCGACTTGCCGGCCCCGTTGGGGCCGACGATGACGCCGATCTCGTTGGCCTCGATGGCCATGTCCACCCCGTTGAGGATGTTCATGCCGCCGTAGCCGCCATGCACGTCCCGTGCATCGAGTAGTGGCATAGGAGGGCCTCTGTGTTGGCGGACGGTCCGCGCCGCCCGGCGTTGTGGTGGATCCCGTGGCGACCGGCGCCCTCAGGCGGGGGTAGAGCCGAAGTAGGCCTCGATGACCGCGGGATTGTTGCGAATCTCCTCGATGGTGCCCTCGACCATCACGCTGCCCTGGGCCATCACGATCACCGGGTCGCAGAGCCGCGCGACCATGTCCATGTCGTGCTCGATGACCAGGAAGGTGTAGCCCAGCTCGCGGTTGAGGCGCTCGATGTTGCCGATCAGGTCGCCGAGCAGGGTGCGGTTGACCCCGGCGGCGATCTCGTCGAGCAGCACCACCCGGGCGTCGGTCATCATGGTGCGGCCGAGCTCGAGGAGCTTCTTCTGGCCGCCGGAGAGGTTGCCGGCGAGTTCGTTGCGCACATGGTGCAGGCCGACGAAGTCGATGACCTCCAGCGCCCGGCGGCGCACCTCGGCCTCCTCGACGCGCACCAGGGTCGGCTTGAACCAGGTGGCGAAGAGGTGCTCGCCGGCCTGGCGGGGCGGCACCATCATCAGGTTCTCCAGCGCCGTCATGTTCGAGAACTCGTGGGCGATCTGGAAGGTGCGCAGCAGGCCCTTGTGGAACAGCTCGTCGGCGGGGTGGTTGGTGATGTCCTCGCCGTCGAGGAACACCCGGCCACTGTCCAGCGGCAGGGCCCCGGCGATGATGTTGAACAGCGTCGTCTTGCCGGCGCCGTTGGGGCCGATCAGGCCGGTGATCGAGCCCTCCGCCACCTGCAGGGAGCAGTCGTTGATGACCTTCAGGCCGCCGAAGGCCTTGTTGACGTGTCGTACGTCGATGATGGCTGACATGTCACACCCGTACTGAGTCGTTTGTTGTTGTGGCCGGCGCGTGGCGTTTCATGACCCCTGGCGCTCGGCCAGGAAGGTGCGGCCGGCGGCGAAGGCACCGACGATCACCACGGCACCGATGGCGGGCAGCAGGTAGCCCTCCACCTGGGGAATGGTGCGCAGGAAGACGAAGGCCACCGCCGCCGGGGCGATGAAGCGCACCAGGAAGCGCCAGACGCGGAACCAGGTCTCGTTGGTGCGCATCTCCTTCATCACCTCGCCATGGGTCAGCGCCCAGCCGGCGAACAGCGCGATCAGCATGCCGCCCAGCGGCATGAAGATGTTGGTGAGCAGCTCGAGCAGACCGAAGGCGCTGCGCCCGAACAGCGTGTGGAAGAGGGTCTCCTCGGCCATCAGGTTGAAGCTGAACACCGTGAGCAGGCCCAGCGCCCAGCTGGCGATGACCATGGCCGACACGGCCTGGGGACGCTCGAGGTCGAAGCGCTCCACCAGGAAGGCGGCCACCGGCTCGATCAGCGAGATCGAGGAGCTGATGGCGGCACCCAGCACCAGGATGAAGAAGATCCCGCCCAGCAGGGCGCCGGCGGGCATCTCGGCGAAGGCCAGCGGCAGGGTGACGAACATCAGCCCGGGCCCCTCGCCGGGGTCGAGGCCGGCGCCGAAGACCAGGGCGAAGATCGCCAGGCCGGCGATCATCGCCACGGCGGTATCGACCACGGCGATGGCGAAGGCGGTGCGGGTCAGCGAGGCGTCGCTGGACATGTAGGCGCCGTAGGCCATGATCGCGCCCATCCCCAGGCTGAGGGTGAAGAACGACTGGCCCATGGCCTGCAGCCAGCCTTCCAGGCTCAAGTCGGCCACGTTGAAGGTGAACAGGAAGGTCGCCGCCGCGGCCAGGTCGCCGATGGCCGCGGAATAGACCAGCACCACCATCAGGATCACGAACAGCGCCGGCATCAGCACGCGCAGGCCGTTCTCGATGCCGCGGTGGATGCCCAGGCCGACGATCAGCGCCGAGGCGCCGATGAACAGCGAGTGGTAGAGGGTCAGCAGCGGCGGGGAGGCCAGCAGGGCGTCGAAGCTCGCGGCGACGGTCTCGGCGTCGGCCCCGTCGAGGCTGCCGGTGAGCATCAGTCCGGTGTAGTGCAGCGCCCAGCCGGCGATCACCGAGTAGAAGCTGAGGATGATGAAGGCCGAGGCCGCGCCCAGCCAGCCGATCGTCTCCCAGCCCCGGGAGGTCTTGTGGGTGCGGGTCAGGAAACGCATGCCCATGATCGGGCTGCGCCGGCTGTTGCGGCCGAGCATGATCTCGGCGATCAGGATCGGGATGCCGACCGCGAAGATGGTCAGGGCGTAGATCAGGATGAAGGCGCCGCCGCCGTTCTCGCCGGTCAGGTAGGGGAAGCGCCACAGGTTGCCGAGCCCCACCGCCGAGCCGACTGCGGCCAGCAGGAAGGTGCCCTTGTGCGTCCAGACGTTGTGCGTGCTCATCGGGTGCCCGCGATTGCGTGTCGGCCTGGTGGGCCGGCGATGGTCTCTGCGCCGGTGTCGCCGGCTCGCCTGACCATCACTTTGCGCTATCGAACGACCGCTTGACCAGTCGACTTGCGTTTAGGAGCCGTTGGCGGGGGTGGATGGTATCCCCGCGGCCCATCAGTCTCGCTCGTCGTCGTCCGCCTCCGGGTGGCGGGGCTCCATGGCCCGGTAGTCATCGGGCAGTCGGACGATGTCGCCGAGCTGCAGGTCGCCGACGCTCTGCTTGCGTCGACCGTTGTCCGCGGCGATCAGCGCCATCACCTCGCCGATGCTGGTGTCCTCGACCCGGGCATCGACCCGCACCCGTACGGTGAAACCGCGCAACCGCGCGCTGATGATGCTGCCCACGTGGGGCTCCGGGTAATCCTGCGGATGGTCGGCGTAGTAGCGCAGCACGCTGGCGCTGCCGGGATCGTCCCACTCGACATGCTTGTGCATCGGGGCCACCTCCATGAAAAAAGACTGAAGCTTCAGCATAGTCCCCGGCGGCGGGCGGCGGCCATAACGCAAGAGCCCGCCGGGTGGCGGGCTCTTGAGGGTACGGCGCAGCGGGCTTACTTCTTCTTGGCGCGCTTGCGCTCGTTCTCGCTGAGGTACTTCTTGCGCAGGCGGATATGGTTGGGGGTGATCTCCACCAGCTCGTCGTCATCCAGGAACTCGATGGCCTGCTCCAGGGTGAAGCGCACCGGCGGGGTCAGCACCAGGTTCTCGTCGTTGCCGGAGGCGCGCATGTTGTCGAGCTTCTTGGCCTTGGTGGGGTTGACCACCATGTCCTCGGCACGGTTGTTGATGCCCACCAGCATGCCCTCGTAGACCTCGGTGCCGTGCTCGACGATCAGCTTGCCGCGATCCTGCAGGGCGAACAGCGCATAGGCCAGCGCCTTGCCGGGCACCATGGAGACCAGCACGCCATTGCGCCGCTCGATGGAGGCGTCGGGCTTGAGCGGGCCGTAGTGGTCGAAGCGGCTGGTGAGGATGCCGGTCCCCGAGGTCAGGGTCAGGAACTGGCCACGGAAGCCGATCAGCCCGCGCGCGGGGATGATGAAGTCCAGGCGCACGCGGCCCTTGCCGTCGGGGTTCATGTTGGACAGCTCGCCCTTGCGGTAGCCGAGCTCCTCCATGATGGCGCCCTGGTGCGCCTCCTCGCAGTCGATGATGACCTCTTCGTAGGGTTCCTGCCTGACGCCATCGATCTCGCGGATGATCACCTCGGGGCGGCCCACGGCCAGCTCGAAGCCCTCGCGACGCATGGTCTCGATCAGCACCGAGAGGTGCAGCTCGCCGCGGCCGGAGACGATGAACTTCTCCGGGGTCTCGCCCTGCTCGACGCGCAGCGCCACGTTGTGGATCAGCTCCTGCTCGAGGCGATCCTTGATGTTGCGGCTGGTGACGAACTTGCCGTCCTTGCCGGCGAAGGGCGAGTCGTTGACCTGGAAGGTCATGGACACGGTGGGCTCGTCGACGGACAGCGGCGGCAGCGCCTCGACGGCGGCCGGGTCGCACAGGGTGTCGGAGATGGCCAGGGCGTCGATGCCGGTGATGCAGACGATGTCGCCGGCGGTGGCCTGCTCGGTCTGCACCCGCTCGAGGCCCATGTGGGTCATCACCTGGCCGATCTTGCCGCGGCGCTCCTTGCCTTCCTTGGTGACCACCATGACCTGCTGGTTGGGCTGGATGGCGCCACGGGTGATGCGGCCCAGGCCGATGACGCCGACATAGCTGTTGTAGTCCAGCGCCGAGATCTGCATCTGCAGCGGGCCGTCGAGCTCGACCTTGGGCGGCTCGACGATGTCGACGATGGCCTGGAACATCGGGGTCATGTCGTCGGCCAGCGCGTCGGGCTCGGGGCCGGCGACGCCGTTGAGCGCCGAGCAGTAGATGATCGGGAAGTCGAGCTGCTCGTCGCTGGCGCCGAGGTTGTCGAACAGGTCGAAGATCTGGTCGATGACCCAGTCGGGGCGGGCGCCGGGGCGGTCGATCTTGTTGACCACCACGATCGGCTTGAGGCCCTGGTCGAAGGCCTTCTGGGTGACGAAGCGGGTCTGCGGCATGGGGCCGTCCACCGCATCGACCATCAGCAGCACGGAGTCGACCATGGACATGACGCGCTCGACCTCGCCGCCGAAGTCGGCGTGTCCGGGGGTGTCGACGATGTTGATGTGATAGTGCTGCTCGTCCGGGCTCTGCCAGCGGATCGCCGTGTTCTTGGCCAGGATGGTGATGCCGCGTTCCTTCTCCTGGTCGTTGGAGTCCATGATGCGCTCCTGGCCCTCCGCCTTGCGGTCCAGGGTACCGGACTGCTGGAGGAGTTTGTCGACCAGGGTGGTCTTGCCGTGGTCGACGTGAGCGATGATGGCGATGTTGCGAAGATTCTCGATCACGACGGGATCCTGCTGGGAAAAGTGGGGCAGCATTATAGGGGCAGGGCGATGACCGCTACCAGCCTTGTCGGCGGGAATCCGGCCAACAAGTTTGGCGAGCCCATGGATTCAATGACCTGCAGGGGCGCCGACGGTTCCCCGGCGCAGGCGGCGAGGCAAGGCGAGTCGCCGTCGCCGCGCATCATTGTGGTGCATTGTTTCCCCTCATGCCCCACAAGAGGGCATTTTTTTGGCCCCGCTGCGCTTCATGGTAGGGCATTGCAGGCGGCTCGGCGTTTGGCAAGCCCGCGCCCCATTTTTTTTTACTTTTCAGTCAGTGGGTTATCGGGGGGCAAGGCCGGTGCACCAAAAGGCTGGCACGCTTTCTGCTTGCCAGTGGGCAGTGCCATGCTTGTGCATGGCGTCGTGGGCAGTGAGCCCATGGCATGCTACAACATCGTCTGGACTGGCCGGCTTGCCGGCGACCGGCGGCACAGAACAAGCGGATTACCCGAAACCAAGCCATCTACATCTAGTGGAGGACCTCATGTCCGAGAAGACGCTCGCCCTGATCGAAGAGCATGATGTGAAGTGGATCGACCTGCGCTTCACCGATACCAAAGGCAAGGAACAGCACGTCACCATTCCGGCCCGCGACGTGGACGAGGAGTTCTTCGAGAACGGTCAGATGTTCGATGGTTCCTCCATCTCCGGCTGGAAGGGCATCAACGAGTCCGACATGATCCTGCGTCCGGAGGACGGCAGCGGCTTCCTCGACCCCTTCACCGAGGACGCCACCCTGGTGCTGCGCTGCGACATCATCGAGCCGGCCACCATGCAGGGCTACGAGCGCGACCCGCGCTCCATCGCCAAGCGCGCCGAGGCCTACCTGCAGTCCACTGGCCTGGGTGACACCGCCTTCTTCGGCCCGGAGCCGGAGTTCTTCATCTTCGATGAGGTGCACTGGAAGTCCGACATCGAAGGCTCGATGTACAAGATCAGCTCCGAGGAGGGTGCCTGGGCCACCGACCGTCAGGTCGAGGGCGGTAACCTGGCGCACCGTCCGCGGGTCAAGGGCGGCTACTTCCCGGTGCCCCCGGTGGATAGCTTCCACGATATCCGTGGCGCCATGTGCAACACCCTCGAGGCCATCGGCCAGAGCGTCGAGGTGCACCACCACGAGGTCGCCAACGCCGGCCAGAACGAGATCGGCGTGAAGTTCAATACCCTGGTGAAGAAGGCCGACGAAGTTCAGGAGATGAAGTACGTCATCCACAACGTGGCCCATGCCTACGGCAAGACCGCCACCTTCATGCCCAAGCCGCTGGTCGGCGACAACGGCTCCGGCATGCACGTCCACCAGTCGTTCTGGAAGGACGGCCAGAACCAGTTCGCCGGCGACGAGTACGCGGGACTCTCCGAGATGGCGCTCTACTACATCGGCGGCATCATCAAGCACGCCCGGGCCCTGAACGCCTTCACCAACGCCTCCACCAACTCCTACAAGCGCCTGGTGCCGGGCTTCGAGGCGCCGGTGATGCTGGCCTACTCGGCCCGCAACCGTTCCGCGTCGATCCGCATCCCCTACACCGCGAGCCCCAAGGGCAAGCGTGTCGAGGCCCGCTTCCCGGACCCGACCGCCAACCCCTACCTGTGCTTCGCGGCGATGCTGATGGCCGGCATCGACGGCATCAAGAACAAGATCCATCCCGGCGACGCCATGGACAAGAACCTCTATGACCTGCCGCCGGAAGAGGGCAAGTCCATTCCCACCGTGGCCAACAGCCTGGATCAGGCCCTGGAGTCGCTGGATGCCGACCGTGGCTTCCTCACCGAGGGTGGCGTCTTCACCGACGAGATGATCGATGCCTACATCGAACTGCTCTCCGAGGACGTCGAGCGCATTCGCATGACCACCCATCCGGTCGAATTCGACATGTACTACAGCTGCTGATGGTGGCGGCGCCCAGGCGCCGCACCCGGCACACAGAGGCACGCCCATGGGGCGTGCCTCTTTTTTTGTCTCACGGCAGCAGCATATGCCCGGCGACGCCCAGCGCGAAGCCCATCACCGCGCCCAGCGGGGGCCCCCAGTGGCGCTCGAGCCGGGCCTGGGGGGCGAGGTCCTGGAACACCGAATAGAGGATGCCGCCGGCGGCGAACAGCATGATCGCCGCCACCGCCGAGGGGTAGGGGGCCAGCCACAGGAAGCCGCCGAGCCCGGCCAGCGGGCCCAGCCAGGCCATGGCGAAGAACAGGCCGAGCAGGCGCCGGGTCGAGTAGTGGGTGCTGTCGCGGAGCTCGCGGTAGGCGTTGAAGCCCTCGGGCAGGTTCTGCAGGGCCATCAGCAGGGCGAGCAGCGCGCCGCCGCTGCCGCCGTAGGCGAAGGCCGCGCCCAGGGCCAGGGCCTCGGGGAGGAAGTCGGCGAGCATGGCGGCGAGCTGGCTGGCCGAGGCGCCGCTCAGGTGGAGCAGGATGTCCAGCCCCATGAAGGCCAGGCCACCGGCGAGGAACCAGGCCAGGGCCGGGCCGACGGCCAGGTCGTCGACGCCGTTGGGCACCAGCACCAGGGCCACCGCCGAGAGCAGCGCGCCGCCACCGAAGGCGATGATGCCGTGGCGCAGTTCCGTCTCCAGCCAGCGCGGGCCGATGCGTTCCTCCAGGGCGATCCAGCCGCCCAGGGGCATGGCCATGCCCGCCATCAGGGTCAGGGCCACTACCGCCTGCCATGCATCCATGCGTCTTCTCCTCGGGAACTCGCCGGGTTCCCATCCTACAGCGCCATCGCGCGCCGGCCACCCGGCGGGCAGCACCGGCGTTCCGTGTGCCGCCACTTCTGGGCTAGGCTTGTCTTAGGGGATCGCCCTGCTGCCTCAGGGAGGGAAGGGAGCGCCCCACTGCCATCCAGGAGAGACGCATGAACAAGGCACTCGTGATGCTGGTGCTGGGCCTGTCGGTGAGCCTGACGGCCGGCGCCGAGACCATCTATCGCACCACCGACGCCCAGGGCAACGTGGTCTTCACCGACGACCCGGAGCGCGGCGGCGAGGCGGTGGAGCTGGACCCGTTGACCGTGGTGCCCGCCCGAGAGGTCCGCGCGCCGAGCCTGTCGCCGGTGGTGCAGGACGACGAGACGCCGAGCGCCGCGGGCACCGCACCGGGGCAGCCCTTCATGCCCTATGACATGTTCTCGATCCTGGCACCGGATAACCAGGCGACCCTGCCCACCGGGGCGGCCGGCAATATCCAGGTGCGCCTGGGCATCCAGCCCGAGCTGCGCGATGACCATCGGGTGCGGTTGCTGCTCGATGGCCGGGTCAGCCAGTCGGCCATGCACACCGATACCTTCCTGCTCTCCAACCTCAACCGCGGCGAGCACCAGCTGCAGGCCGAGTTGCTCGATGCCAGCGGCGCCGTGCGCCACCGCACCGCGCCATTGACGCTCTACGTCCAGCGGGCCAGCGTCAACCTGCCCCAGAATCCCAACAACCCGGGCGGTTAGCTGCCCCTTCGCCGGCCACATCGACCGCTGTGTCCGGACGGCACCTTCAGGCCCTGTCATCCGCCGCCGAGACGCGATGACGGGGGCTTCAATGCCTTCGACCATGCCGACCGGGTCAAGGAGGGTCGCGCCTTCGAGCACGCCGAGCGGCTGCGCGACGGCGATGGCCTGCGCGACGAGGACGCCCGTGATCGCCATGAGCACGAGCATCGCTCCCGCCTGCGCCATCATCATCCCGATGCCCCCTGATTCGTCTTCCCGACGTGCGTGCACCCGTTTGGTGCACTAAAGTGGTGCAAGGCGCCCGCGCCGGTCCACCCTGTGGCGCCGGCATGTCGCGCTTCTCCGAAGTGGCGCACTTCTTGCACCGCTATATGGCCAGTCCACGACCGACGCTTGCCGGGAACGCACCATGTATCAACGCCTGATGGAACATCTCACCACCGCCGTCCTGCTGCTGGACGGGGAGCTGTGCCTGCGCTGGATGAATCCCGCGGCGGAGGCCCTGCTCGCGCTGAGCCGTTCGCGGGTGGTGGGCCAGCCCCTGCCCGGCCTGGTGGTGGGTGAGGAGGACATCGGCGAGGTGCTCACCAAGGCGCGCGACGAGTTCCATCCCTTCACCCAGCGCGAGGCGCGCCTGATCCTGCCCACCGGTGAGCCGCTGACCGTGGACTATACCGTTACCCCCCTCTCGCCGGATGAGCTGCTGCTGGAGATGGAGCCCCGCGACCGGCTGCTGCGCATCTCTCGGGAGGAGGCGCTGCAGACCCGCCAGGAGACCATCAAGGTGCTGTCCCGGGGGCTGGCCCACGAGGTGAAGAACCCCCTCGGCGGCATCCGGGGCGCGGCCCAGCTGCTGGAACGCGACCTGGAGAGCCCGCAGCACGCCGAGTTCACCCGCATCATCATCGAGGAGGTCGACCGGCTGCGCGACCTGGTCGACTCGATGCTGGGCCCCAATCGCCTCAATCGCCACGAGCCGTTGAACATCCACAGGGTGCTGGAGCGGGTGCGGGCCCTGCTGGCCGTGGAGCATCCCGAGGTCACCATCAGCCGCGACTACGATCCCAGCCTTCCGGACCTGATGGGCGACGAGTCGCAGATGATCCAGGCCATGCTCAACGTGGCGCGCAACGCCGTCGAGGCCATGACCGAATCGGGCATTGACGCGCCCACCCTGGTGCTGAAGACCCGGGCCCGCCGCCAGTTCACCCTGGGCGCGGAGCGCCATCGGCTGGTCTGCGAGGTGTCGATCATCGACAACGGGCCGGGCATCCCCGACGCCCTGCGCGAGACGCTGTTCTATCCCATGGTCTCGGGGCGCGCCGAGGGCAGTGGCCTGGGGCTGTCCATCGCCCAGTCGATCCTGCACCAGCACCAGGGCCTGATCGAGTGCGACTCTGCGCCGGGCCATACCGAATTCCGACTGCTGATACCGCTGGAGAAGTGCCATGACTGAAGCCGCTCGCGTCATGGTCGTCGACGACGATCGTGCCATCCGCTGGGTTCTCGAACGCGCCCTGGCCCAGCCCGACCTGGCCGTCGAGTGCGTGGAACGGGCCGACCAGGTACTGCCGCGGCTGCTCGAGGCCCCGCCCGATGTCCTGGTCACCGATATCCGCATGCCGGGCATCGACGGCCTGGACCTGATGGCCCGGGTGCGCGCTGCCCATCCGGACCTGCCGGTGATCGTCATGACCGCCCACTCCGACCTCGACAGCGCGGTGGCGTCTTACCAGGGCGGGGCCTTCGAGTACCTGCCCAAGCCCTTCGACGTGGACGAGGCGCTGGCCCTGGTGCGCCGGGCCGTGGCCCATGCCCGCGAGCGCAAGCGCCCGGTCACGGCCCCCGAGGGGCTCGACACCGAGATCATCGGCGAGGCGCCGGCGATGCAGGAGGTGTTTCGCGCGATCGGTCGGCTCTCCCAGTCGCATATCACGGTGCTGATCAACGGCGAGTCGGGCACCGGCAAGGAGCGCGTGGCCCAGGCGCTGCACCAGCACAGCCCGCGGGCCGGCAAGCCGTTCATCGCCCTGAACATGGCGGCGATCCCCCGCGACCTGATCGAGTCCGAGCTGTTCGGCCACGAGAAGGGCGCCTTCACCGGGGCTACCGCCCAGCGCCAGGGGCGCTTCGAGCAGGCCGATGGCGGCACCCTGTTCCTCGACGAGATCGGCGACATGCCCGCCGAGACCCAGACCCGCCTGCTGCGGGTGCTGGCCGACGGCGAGTTCTACCGGGTCGGCGGCCACACCTCGGTGAGGGTGGACGTGCGCATCATCGCCGCCACCCACCAGAACCTGGAGGGCCTGGTGGACGAGGGGCGCTTCCGTGAGGACCTCTTCCACCGCCTCAACGTGATCCGCATCCACCTGCCGCGGCTGGCGGACCGACGCGAGGACATCCCGCGGCTGGCCCGGCACTTCCTGGCCGAGGCCGCCAAGGAGCTCTCCACCGACGTCAAGGTGCTGACCGAGGAGGCGGAGGCGCACCTGACCCGACTGACCTGGCCGGGCAACGTGCGCCAGCTGGAGAACACCTGCCGCTGGCTGACGGTGATGGCCTCGGGGCGCGAGGTGCTGGTCGAGGACCTGCCGCCGGAGCTGCGCGACGGCGACCATGGCGGGAGCTCCGGCGACTGGCGGCTGGCCTTCCGCGACTGGGCGGACCGCGCCCTGGCCGCCGGCCATACCCACCTGCTGGAGGAGGCGGTGCCGGATTTCGAGAAGATCCTGATCGAGACGGCGCTCAAGCACACCGGCGGGCGCAAGGGCGAGGCCGCCGAACTGCTGGGCTGGGGTCGCAACACCCTCACCCGCAAGCTCAAGACGCTGCTGCCGGAGATGGCGGAGGATTGAGCCGCCGAGCTGCTGGGCTGGGGGGGCGCAATACGCGCTCTCTTTAAGGGCCGGCAAGCTCAAGACGCTGCTGCCGGAGATGGCGGAGGAGTGAAACCCTGAGGAGGCGGTGCCGCTGTCGAGACTCGGCGAGAAGATCCTGATCGAGACGGCGCTCAAGCACACCGGCGGGCGCAAGGGCGAGGCCGCCGAACTGCTGGGCTGGGGTCGCAACACGCTGACCCGTAAGCTCAAGACGCTGCTGCCGGAGATGGCGGAGGAGTGAAACTCTGGGGAGGCGGTGCCGCTGTCGAGACTCGGCGAGAAGATCCTGATCGAGACGGCGCTCAAGCACACCGGCGGGCGCAAGGGCGAGGCCGCCGAACTGCTGGGCTGGGGGCGCAATACCCGCTCTCCTCAAAGGGCCGGCAAGCTCAAGACGCTGCTGCCGGAGATGGCGGAGGACTGAGCCGCCGAACTGCTGGGCTGGGGTCGCAATACCCGCTCTCCTCAAAGGGCAGGTAAGCGCAAGACGCTGCTGCCGGAGATGGCGGAGGACTGACGGAAGGGGGAAGGGGGAAGAGAGGCCATCCCCTGGCTTCCTGCCATCTTCCAGGTGTGAAGCACCGGTCTTCCGTCTTCAGCGGCGCAGCGGCGTTTCTCCCCTTCGGCCATGCAGGGCAGATCAGCGAGCCCGCGAGCGAATCCGACAGGCTCAGCCCAGCGGCAGAGTCGAGAAAGTGACGAGGGGCGCCGGCCATGCCGGCGCCCCTCTTCGTTTCGGGTGTTGCTCAATACGTGAGCGGTACCCGATCAGCCGCGCTCGAGCGGTGCGGTGCGGGCCTCGAGCCAGGCCAGGGCGTCCCCTTCGAGCTTGGGGGCGAGGCGTGCGCGCACCTCGGCGTGGTAGGCGTCGAGCCAGTCCGCCTCGGCGGGGTCGAGCAGGGCGACGTCGATGGGCCGGGTGTCGATGGGGCACAGGGTCAGCGTCTCGAAGCGCAGGAAGTCGCCGAACTCGCTCTCACCGGCGGGACGGTTGGCGGCCAGGTTCTCGATGCGGATGCCCCACCGGCCGGGGCGATACACGCCGGGCTCGATGGAGGTGATCATCCCCGGCTGCATGGCGGTATGCGGCGCCGGCGGGGCGTACCAGGCGATCACCTGGGGCCCCTCGTGGACGTTGAGGAAGTAGCCGACGCCGTGGCCGGTGCCGTGGCCGTAGTCGCGGCCGCTGGCCCACAGCGGCGCCCGGGCGATGGCGTCCAGCTGCGGCGAGGGAATGCCGCGCGGGAAGTGCGCCCGGGACAGGGCGATGGTGCCCTTGAGCACCCGGGTGTAGTCCTCGCGATGGGCGTCGGTGATGGTGCCCACCGGCACCACCCGGGTGATGTCGGTGGTGCCGCCGTGATACTGGCCGCCGGAGTCGATCAGCAGCAGGCCATCGCCCGCGATGGTCGCGTGGGCCTCGGGGGTGGCGTGGTAGTGGGGCAGGGCGCCGTTGGCGTTGTAGGCGGCGATGGTGCCGAAGCTGCGGCTGACGAAGCCGGGGCGGCGGGCACGGGCGGCGGTGAGCGTCTCGTCCACGGTCAGCTCGCTGACCGTCTCGCCGCGTTCGAGCGCGGCCTCGAGCCAGGCGAAGAACTCGCACAGGGCGGCGCCGTCCTCCTCCATGACCTCGCGCACCTGGGCCAGGTCGGCCTCGCTCTTGCGGCCCTTGGCCAGGGTGCTGGGCTGGAAGGCCTCGACCAGGGTCACGCCCTCGGGCAGCGCCTGGCGGCTGCCCAGGGTCAGCCTGGCCGGGTCGAGCAGTACCCGGGCATCAACCGGCAGCTGGCCCAGGTGGGTCGCCCAGTCGGCGTAGTCGGCCACCGCGATGCCGTCGGCGGCCAGCGCCGCGGCGAGCCCGTCGCCGAGCTTGCCCGGGGCGACGAACAGGGTGGCCGTCTCGTGGCCCACCAGCAGGTGGGCGAGGAACACCGGGTTGAAGTCGACGTCGGCGCCGCGCAGTTGGGTCAGCCAGGCGATGTCGTCCAGGGTCGAGATCGGGTGCCAGTCGGCGCCGTGTTCGGCCATGGCCGCGCGCACCCGGGCCAGGCGCTCCGCGCGGGACTCGTCCAGGTAGGCCGCCGGATGGGCGTAGAGCGGCGCCTCGGGCAGCGCCGGGCGCGCCGGCCAGATGGCCTCGAGCAGGTCCAGATCGCCGCGCAGGCGGATGCCCGCCGGGGCCAGGTGGGCCTCCAGCCGGCGCGCGCTGGCCAGCGACACCACGTCGGCATCGAAGCCCAGGGTGGCGCCCTCGTCGAGCCGCTCGGCGAGCCAGCGCATCGGCGCGTCGGCCTGGCCGGGCTGGAGCTTCATCAGCGCGATGCCGCTGCCGGCCAGCTGTTCCTCGGCCTGCACCCAGTAGCGGCTGTCGACCCACAGGCCGGCGGCGTCCCGGGTGACCACCAGGGTGCCTACCGAGCCGTCGAAGCCCGATAGCCAGGCCCGACCGGCCCAGTGCGCCGGCAGGTACTCGGAGTTATGCGGATCCGAGGAGGGCAGCCACCAGGCGTCGATGGCGTGCTCGCGCATGGTGTCGCGCAGGGCGGCGAGGCGTTGGCGCGCGGTGTCGGCACTGGAAGAGGTCATGCTCAGGCTCCTTGCTGATAGGTGGCGTCGGCGCCCGCGCGATGGGCGGCCGAGGGGGCGATGAGGCGATGGTGTCCGAGCATGCGCTTGAACACCGGTACGAGCAACAGCAGCACCACGGCGAAGATCACCAGGGCGATGGCGGAGCGGCCGAACAGCTCAGGCAGCTGCTGGACCTCCTCGGGATTGACGTGGCCGCCGATCAGGCCCGCGACCAGGTTGCCGAGCGCCGAGCCGGTGAACCACAGGCCCATCAGCTGGCCTTGGGTGCGCCACGACGCATTAGTTGGCGTTTACGGCTGATTATATGTTGTTTCATCTAGTCCTTTTTCTGTCTGGTGCGGCTCAGATGGGCGATTCTATGGTGTTTTGTTAGGCGGCGAAATACGACGGAAGCGGCAGGAGGCGTCTTCGAAGGGGCGGGGGTAAGTGGTTTTCGGGGAAGGAGAATGACTTTTATCAACAAAAGGCTAATTTGAGCCGTTTGAAGCGCTGCCTATAGTGATTTGACGCGCCGTTTGAGTGCCGCATCTGGAAGGAAGTCCGCTGCCATGCCTGCCACCCATCACGTCGAGCGTCAGCCCTCGCGAGTGCATGTCACCGAGGTAGGACCTCGTGATGGCCTCCAGAATGAATCCGTCATCCTGTCCACCGCGGAAAAGCTCGAGCTGATCCATGCCCTGGTGGCCGCGGGCGTCAACGCCTTCGAGATTACTTCCTTCGTCAGTCCCAAGGCCGTGCCGGCGCTGGCCGATGCCGTCGATCTGGTGACCGCGCTGCGCGGGCTTGACGGCGTGCATCTTTCTGCCCTGGTGCCCAATCACCGCGGTGCCGAACGGGCTTTGGAAGCGGGCATCGATGCCGTCGTGATGTTCGTCTCCGCTTCGGAAACCCACAATGCCAAGAACGTGAACCGCTCGGTGGAGGACTCCCTGGCGGGGTTCGAGGACGCGGCGAGAGTGCTGGAAGGCAGTGGGGTCGAGCTGCGAGGAGCGGTTGCCACCAGCTTCGGTTGCCCCTTCGAAGGCGACATCGAGGTGGCATCCGTGGGACGGATTGCCCGGCACTTCTCCGAGCTTGGCGTGCGACACCTCTCGCTCGGTGATACCACCGGCATGGCCACGCCGCCGCTGGTCTCCGAGCGCATTCGGCACCTGCGCGAGGTGGCCCCGCCGATCGTCCCTACCCTGCATTTCCACAACACCCGCGGCATCGGGCTGGCCAATGTCATGCAGGGGCTTGCCCTCGGCGTGGATCGCTACGAGAGCTCCATTGGCGGCCTCGGCGGCTGCCCCTTCGCGCCCGGTGCCTCGGGCAACATCGCCAGTGAGGACCTCGTCTACCTGCTCGACGAGATGAGCATCGACACGGGGATCGATCTCGCGGGCATGATCGGTGCCGCGCAGATCGCCACGCGGTTGATGGGGCGCGACCTGCCGGGACAGGTTTCCAAGGCCGGACCACGTCTTGCGCTCAGCGACTGTTCCGCCGTACCCACCGCACGAGGATGAGCATGCTCGATATGGCGTCTTCTTCGGGTTCCCTGCAGGGCATCCGTGTCATCGACCTGACCCGAGTGATCTCCGGCCCCTTCTGCACCCAGATACTGGGCGATCACGGCGCCGAGGTGATCAAGGTCGAGCCTCCGGGACGCGGCGATATCGTGCGTTCCCAGGGCAACATGGTGAATGGCTTCAGTTGGTACTTCGCCCAGTTCAATCGCAACAAGCGCTCCCTGACTCTCGATCTTCGTCAGGAGGAGGGCAAGGCGATCCTGGGCCGGCTTCTGGAAGGTGCCGATGTTCTGGTGGAGAACTTTCGTCCGGGCGTGATGGCCAGGATGGGCTTCAGCGACGAGGTACTGCGTGAGCGTTTCCCGCACCTGGTGGTGGGACGTATCAATGGCTTCGGTTCCAGCGGTCCGTACCGTGACCGGCCCGCCTACGACTTCATCGCCCAGGCGATGAGCGGTTTCATGGGCGTGAACGGCCGCGAGAGTGGCGAGCCCATGCGGGCCGCGCCGCCGATCAGCGACATGGTCGCCAGCCAGAACCTGGCCTTCGGCATCAGCGCGGCGCTGGTACGCCGCGAGCGTACCGGCCAGGGCGATATCGTCGAGACCGCGCTGACCAACGGCCTGATCAGCATGATGGGGTACCTGGCAGCGGAATACTTCGCCACCGGCGAGGTGCCCAAGCGTACCGGCAACGATCATCCCATGCTCTATCCCTATGGCCTGTTCCAGGCCAGCGACGGTGAGGTCGCCATCGCGCCGAGCAACGACATCATGGTCGAGCGCTTTCTCGGTGCCCTGGACATGCTGGAGCTGCTGAAAGACGAGCGCTTTGGCGACAACCGTCGTCGCATGGATAACCGCGAGGCGCTGCGCGAGATCCTCAACCGGGAGATCGAACGGCGAAGCGTGGCGGAGTGGTTCGACCATTTCAATGAGGCCGGCGTGCCCTGTGGCCGGGTTCAAGACCTGCAGGAGACCTTCGAGGATCCTCAGGTTCGCGAGCAGCAGATGATGCTCGAGCTCGACCAGGGGGGCTATGGCAAGGTGCCGACCACCGGCTTCCCGGTGAAGATGTCCGAGGCTCCGGCAGCGATACATCATCCGGTGCCCGAGCTGGGAGAGCATACCGAGGAAATCCTCGCCGAGCTGGGCCTGGCGGACGCCGACTACGGCGCGTTGCGGGAGAAGGGCGTCATCTGAGCATGTCTCCCCCACGGGGAGAGTGACAACAACAAGGACGAGGAGCCACGACATGCCGATCACTTCCATGACACCACGCCGCCTGATGGCGTCCACGTTGCTGGGGCTGGGTCTGACCGCCGGTCTGCCCGGTCAGGCACTCGCCATCGCCGAGTGCATCGCCCCGGCCGATCCCGGCGGCGGCTGGGACTTCACCTGTCGCTCGGTAGGCAAGCTGCTTCGGGAACTGGATCTGGTCGATGGCAACGTCCAGGTGACCAACATGCCGGGCGGCGTGGGCGCCGTGGCGTTTTCCAACGTGGCCGGCAAGCGGGCCGATGACGGCGATCTGATCGTGGCGACCAGTACGGTGGGGATGACCCAGATTGCCCAGGGACGTTATCCGGGGGATGCCGACACCATGCGCTGGCTGGCGATGCTCGGTACCGATGTGGGCGTCATCCTGGTCGATGCCGACAGCCCCTACGAGACGCTTGACCAGCTGCTCGAGGCGATCGTCGCCGACCCCACCTCGGTGGTGATGTCCGGCTCCAGCGGTGCCGGTGGATGGGACCATATTCGCGCGTTGATGCTGGCCAAGGCCGCGGGGCTGTCGAGCGATGGTATCTCGTCGCTGCGCTGGGTGCAGTTCGATGGCGGTGGCCCGGCCGTGACCCAGATGATGGGGGGCCATGTGGATGCGGTATCCACCGACCTGGGCGAGATCGCCGGCTTCATCGAATCCGGCGATGTGCGAGCGCTGGCGGTGCTCTCCCAAGAGCCGTTGCCCGAGCCCTTCGACGAACTGCCGACGGCCGTCTCGCAGGGTTATGAGGTGACCGGCTACAACTGGCGAGGCTTCTATACCGGTGGTGAGGTATCGGATGAGGATTACGCCGCCATGGTCGATACCCTCGAGACCCTCTACGACAGCGACGAATGGGAAGAGGTCGCGGCGCAGAACGGCCTGGTGCCGCTGTGGCGGGGCGGGGAGTCGTTCAACGATTTCGTGCGTGAGTCGATCGATGACGTCGAGGCCATTTCCCGCGAAATCGGTGTCATGCAGTGAGCGATGCTCCGCAGGTCAGTCATGCCGCCCTCGGTGACCGGATCGCCGGGGCGGTGTTGGCGATATTGGCGCTGGGGGCATGGTGGCATTCTCATACCTTCGTCACCGGTTTCATGCAGCCGGTGGGGCCGGGGGTCTTCCCCCGGCTCGTCAGCCTGCCGCTGGGCGTCCTGTCGCTGTACCTGATCGCGCGCCCCGGTATCAATCAGCGCTGGCCGCAGAAGGTGGCGCTTTGTCGTCAGCTCGGCCTGTTGCTTCTGCTGGGCTGCTATGCGGTGGTGCTCGAGCCGCTGGGCTTCGTTCCGTCGACGCTCGTGGCCACCGTGCTGCTGATGCGCCTGTTCGGCGCCCAGTGGCGTCAGGCACTGCCGTACGGTGTGCTGCTGGGCCTGGCGCTCTTTGCCCTGTTCGAGTTCGCCCTGGGCATCCCTTTGCCCGACATGCCCGGCGGGAGCGGTTAGCGACGCCATGGAAATCCTCGACTTCCTTGCACACGGGTTTGCGGTCGCCCTGCAGCCTCAGCATCTTCTGCTGGCACTGATCGGCTGCACCGTCGGTACCCTGGTCGGCGCCCTGCCGGGACTCGGCCCGGTCAACGGCGTGGCCTTGATGATTCCGCTGGCGTTCAATTTCGGGCTGGCGCCCACCGCGGCGCTGATCCTGCTGGTCAGCGTCTATTACGGCTGCATGTACGGCGGCCGGATCAGCTCCATCGTGCTCAACATTCCCGGTGACGAGCCGGCGATGATGACGACCCTCGACGGCTACCCGATGGCGCGTGCCGGGCGAGGCGGCGAGGCGCTGGGGCTTTCCGCCGTGGCCTCCTTCGCCGGAGCGACCATCGCCACCATCGGCCTGACCCTCTTCGCGCCGCTGCTGGTAAAGGTGGCCATTCGTTTCGGGCCCGCGGAGTACTTCGCCCTGTTCATGCTGGCCTTTGCCACCATCGGGGGGGTGACGTCCGGCAGCTTCACCAAGAGTTTTATCGCCGCCTGCCTGGGATTACTGCTGGGCACGGTGGGGATCGATCCCGTCAGCAGCGTGGCGCGCTACACCTTCGGCTGGTACGAGCTTTATGACGGCATCGATTATCTCGTGGCGTTGATCGGGCTCTTCGCGGTTTCCGAGTGTCTGCTGTTTCTCGAGCGTGATCAGCGGCAGATCACCGCGCCGATGCGGCTCGGCTCTGCCGTGCCGGGGATGTGGCGCTCGAGGAACTGTGCCTCGACCATCGGCCGCGGCTCCGTGATCGGCTTCATCGCCGGAGTGCTGCCCGGAGCGGGTGCTTCACTCGGCAGCTTCCTCTCCTATTCGCTGGAGAAGCGTCGCTGGGGCGATGAGGGCGACTTCGGTCGTGGAGATCCTCGCGGCGTAGCGGCGCCGGAGGCGGGCAACAATGCCGCCGCCGGCGGAGCGCTGATCCCCATGCTGTCGCTGGGCATTCCGGGCAGCGGCACGACCGCGATCCTGCTGGCATTGCTGCTGTCGATGAATATCACGCCCGGGCCGCTGCTGTTCGAGCAGCAGCCGGACATGGTCTGGGGGCTGGTGGCGGCGCTGTTCATCGGTAACGTCATGCTGCTGGTGCTGAACATCCCGCTGGTGGGGCTGTTCGCCAAGGTGCTGCAGGCGCCGTCCTGGTTCCTGATGCCGATGGTGGTGCTGGTGGCCTTCGTGGGGATCTACTCACTCAACAACAGCCCCTTCGATCTCTACATGATGCTGGCCTTCGGCGTGCTCGGTTACGTGTTGCGAAAGCTCGAGATTCCGACCGTGCCGGTGGTGCTCGGGCTGCTGCTGGGCGGGCAGATGGAGTTCAACCTGAGACGGGCGATGTCGATCACCGGGGGCGACTGGAGCATCCTCTGGAGCAGCGGGATCTCGATCAGCATCTATGTCTTTGCCGCGACCCTGCTATGCGCCGGGCTAATCTACGCGCTGCTGGTCAAGCGTCGGCTGGCCTGACGGAAACCGGGAAGCCGCTCCAGCGGCTTGGGCGTCTTGCCTCTCGGTGCCAGAATAGAGGCCTCAAGGAGGAACGCCCATGACGCAGATGACCTGGGAGCGGCTGCTCGACCCGGCCCGGCTCCACGACCGGCGCGGCACGCCCCGCGACGAGATCGGCCGCAGCCCCTTCCACAAGGACCACGACCGCATCGTCTTCGCCGGTTCCTTTCGCCGCCTGGGCCGCAAGACCCAGGTGCATCCCCTCACCGACAACGACCATATCCACACCCGCTTGACCCACTCCCTGGAGGTGGGCTGCGTGGGCCGCTCGCTGGGCATGAGCGTCGGCGAGGAGCTGCGTCAGCGGCTGCCGGCCTGGATCACCCCGGCGGATCTCGGCGTGATCGTCCAGGCCGCCTGCCTGGGGCACGATATCGGCAATCCGCCCTTCGGCCATGCCGGCGAGTACGCCATCCGCGACTGGTTTACCCGGGCCGAGGGCGACGGCAGCGGCCTGCTCGACGGCCTCTCCGACGCCGAGCGGGCCGACCTGCGCACCTACGAGGGCAATGCCCAGGGCTTTCGCATCGTCACCCAGATCGAGTACAACCAGTTTCGCGGCGGCATGCGCCTGACCGCCGCGACGCTCGGTACCCTGCTCAAGTACCCCTGGACGGTGGAGCACGGCGGCAGTGCCGGCAAGTTCGGCTGCTACCAGAGCGAGGCGCCGCTGCTGGCCGAGGTGGCGGGTCGCCTGGGCCTGCTGCCCCAGGGCGACAGCCGCTGGTGCCGCCACCCCCTGGCCTGGCTGGTGGAGGCCGCCGACGACATCTGCTATGCCCTGCTGGACCTGGAGGATGGCCTGGAGATGGGCATCCTGGGCTTCGACGAGGTGGCCGAGGTGCTGATCCAGATCGCCGGCGGCGAACCGCCGGACTACCCGATCATGCAGCAGCAGGGCGTCTCCCAGCGCCGGCGGGTCGCCGCCCTGCGCGGGGCGGCCATGGAGCGTGCGGTCACCGACGTCAGCCAGGTGTTCGTGCAGCACGAGGGCGAGCTGCTCGGCGGGCGCCTCGACAACGACCTGCTGGAGCTCTGCCACCCGGACCTGGACTGGGGGGTGAAGGCCGCCAAGCAGCTGGCCCGCGAGCGCATCTTCCGCAACGAGCGCAAGGCCAAGCTGGAGATCGGCGCCTACACCACCCTGGGGATCCTGCTCGAGGCCTTCATCGGCGCCGCCCATGAACTGCACCACTCCGGCGCCTCGACCTTCAAGCACCAGCGGGTGCTGGCGCTGATCGGCGAGAACACCCCGCGGCCCTCCTGGTCGCTCTACGACAGCTACCGGCGCATGCTCGACTTCATCGGCGGCATGACCGACCACTATGCGGTGGACCTGGCCCAGGAGATGGGCGGGCGGCTCAAGGCCGACTAGCGCGGCGTCAGGCGGTGAGCTGCAGGGGCGGCTCCCCGTCGGGATCGCGGTCGTCGTCGCCGAGGCCCAGCGCGCGCTGGATGGCGGCGCCGATGCGCCGGCTGCTGTCGCGGATGCCCTGGTTGCCGAACAGCCGGTTGAACTCGAAGACGTAGGGGTGGCCGTCGAGCATGGCGATATCGAAGCCGGCATGGTCGATGTCGAGCGCCCGGGCCAGCCGCCGGGCCAGCGCGATGGCCGCCTCGGGAATGGCCGCGTGGCAGACCCGGCCGCCCTGGCTGACGTTGGCCCGGTAGCCGTCGAGGGGCGTGATGCGCCAGTAGGCGGCGATCACCTCACCGCCGACCAGCACGATGCGCAGGTCGCGGTCGATGGGCAGCCGCTGCTGGGCATAGAGCACCGTCTCCGCCGTCACGTGCTCGAGCAGCGCGTCCCGGGAGGCGATCAGGCTCACGCCCTCGCCCATGGCGCTCTTGATGCGCTTGGCGATGAAGGGATAGCCGAAGCGGGCCTCGACACGATCGAGGGAGGCCCGGGAGGTGCCGAGGATCTCGGTGGGCGGCACGTGTTCCGGGCACAGCGCCAGGAAGGCACGGGTCTGCTCGACCTTGTTGTGGCCCAGGTGGTAGCTGGCGAGGCTCGGGAAGATCCGCTTGCCGAGCCCGTAGACCAGGCTGTTGACCTGCCAGTACGCGGGGAACAGCAGCCAGTCGGCCTGGCGGATCTCCTCGAGATGATCGTACATGCGCTCGGGCTTGATATAGCGCACTCCCGGGATGCCGAGGGTGCGAAAAACGTCGAACGTGATGAGTTTCATGGTTGTGAACAGGCCATCTCCAGAGAAGCGCGCGGATTATTGTCCGCCTTCCCGCCCCTGGCAAGCGTTATCGTCGCCCCGGGGGCGCGGCATCCTGCTGGCGCTGCTGCTGGGTGGGCTCGCCGCGATCGGCGGCCTGGCCCGGGCCGAGGTGCCGGCCCTCGCGGCCGAGGGCGTCGATCACTACACCCTGGCCCTGACCTGGCACCCCGGCTTCTGCGCCACTCGCTCGCGGCCGCCTCGGGAGTGTCGCGAGCCGTCGCTGCGCCGGGGCGCGGAGGACGGCTTCGTGCTGCATGGGCTCTGGCCCTCGCTGCCGGCGCGCCTGCGTGCGCAAGGCGTGGCGCGGCGGCGCTGGTGGCGGGAGGGCTGCTTCCTCGAGCGGCCGCGGCCGGAGGGCGGCTTCTGCCGGGCCCATCCGCCGCTGGCGCTGCCCGAGCCCCAGGAGCACGCGCTCGACCGGGCGATGCCCGGCCGCGCCGGCTGTCTCGACCGCTACCAGTACGCCAAGCATGCCGCCTGCCTGGGCATCGCCGCCGAAGACCTCTTCGCCACGGCGCTGGCCATGGTGGCGGCGATCAATGCCAGTGCCTTCGCCGACTTCGTCGGCCTGCATCGGGGCGGTGAGGTGAGGCGCAACGAGCTGATCGGCGCCTTCGAGGCCGCCTTCGGCGAGGGCACGGGCCGGGCGTTGCGCCTGGTGTGCCGGGGGCGTGGCAGCCGGATATTGACCGAGGTGCGCATCGGCATCGATGCCGAGGCCCTGGCGCGCTTTCCCGAGGCCGGGAGCCTGGTGCGGCAGGATCGGGGCCGCTGCGCGGCGCGGGTGCGGGTCGCGGCCTTCGACTGAGGCTAGGCCGGGAGGCCGCGGGCCGCGTGGCGGTGCAGGGCGCCGATCACCGCATCATGGGTGGCAGCGTCGCGCTCGCCGAGCCGGACACCGGCCAGCCGGTCCGCCAGGGCCTCGCCGCTGACCACCAGCAGGTCCCCCGCGGCATCGGCCTCCTCGATCCGCCAGCCCGGCAGCGCCAGGATCCCCTGCACCGGCACCGCCCGGCCCACCTCCCTCTCCAGCCAGACGCTCAGCCAGCGCACGGCGCGGCGGGTCTCGCGCAGCGGGCGTCGCTCGGCCCAGCCGGGGAAGCGCAGCCGTTCGCGCTCCACGGTGACCCGGTTGTCCTCCTCGCCGGACGGCGTCACGGCCGGCGTGCGGGCGCGGGTCTCGATGACGAAGACGCCGTGGGGCGTCACCGCCACATGGTCCAGAGTGTCGTCGCCGCCGGGCATGTCATGGAAGACCACGTAGGGGTGGGACTCGGGGCGGATCATCCGCTCGAGCTCCTGGCCCACCGCCAGCTCGCAGGCCAGCCCCAGCTTGAGGCGCCGGATGCGCTGGAAGTCGCGGATCAGCCGGAAGCAGAACACCAGCACCAGCGCCGTGGACAGTGCCCCATGGAAGGCCCACTCGAGCCAGTTCTGCTCGCTGGCGAACAGCATGCGGCCCATGCCGTAGACCAGCGGCGCCAGGGTGACGATGGGCCCCAGGGCGCCATTCAGGAACAGCCCGGCGAAGGCCCGGTCGAGGCGGTCGCGCAGCGATTGCCCGGGTTCGCGCAGCGGATGGGCGTCGAAGGGGGAGCTCACGCGGGCGTCGTGGAGATTGCGCAGCGCCACCACGATCACCGCGCATGCCGCCAGGGGAAACAGGAAGATCAGGGGGAGCAGGTATTCCAGCCAGGCCATCGGGTATCCTTGCCCGTGGGGTATCCGACCCATTCTAGACAACCTTGCCCCCCGAGGGCCATGCTCGGTTCGTGCGGAGTGCGGAGTGCGGAGTGCGGAGTGCGGAGTGCGGAGTGCGGAGTGCGGAGTGCGGAGTGCGGAGTGCGAGGAGTGAGGCGATATGAGACCGATCCGGTGAGCGAGGATTCCGGCCTGGCCCGGCTGGCGGACTTCGTGGCGCATACCCCGCGGCTCGCCGTGCTCAGCGGGGCGGGCATCAGTACCGCCAGCGGCATCCCCGACTATCGCGACGACCACGGCGACTGGAAGCGCTCGCCGCCCATGCGGCACCAGGTGTTCATGGCCAGCCACGCCGCCCGACAGCGCTACTGGGCGCGGGCGCTGATCGGCTTCCGGACCCTGCAGCAGGCCGAGCCCAATGCCGCCCACCGGGCCCTGGTCCGGCTCGAGGCGGCGGGACGCGTGGCCGGGGTGATCACCCAGAACGTCGACGGCCTGCACCGACGGGCCGGCTCACGGCGGGTGATCGACCTGCACGGCCGCGCCGATCGGGTACGTTGCATGGGCTGCGGGGCGAGTCGCATGCGCCATGCCCTGCACGCCGAGCTGGCCGAGCGCAATCCCGGCTGGCTCGATACCGGCGCCCGGGCGGGGCCGGATGGCGATGCCGACCTCGAGGCCGATTTCGCCGCCTTCCGGGTGCCGGCCTGCACGCGCTGCGGCGACGGCATCTGGAAGCCCGACGTGGTGTTCTTCGGCGACAGCGTGCCCAGGGCCAGGGTGGCCGAGGCCTTCGCCCTGCTGGAGGAGGCCGAGGGCCTGCTGGTGGTGGGCTCGTCGCTGATGGTCTATTCCGGCTTCCGCTTCGCCCGCGAGGCCGCCCGGGCCGGCAAGCCGCTGGCCTGCCTCAACCTGGGCCGCACCCGCGCCGACGACCTCTATACGCTCAAGGTGGCCGCCAGCGCCGAGGCGGGACTGGCGGCGCTGGTCGAGAGGCTGGAGGAGGGCCCTAGCCGCTGGCCAGCTTGAACCGTTAACGAACTCGCATTATTTGTTCGCATGATCACACCACGCGCTGAAATGTCGGGAGGTGTCCTGGTTTTCGAGAGCCGCGTAATACACCACTCGCAGATGCCGTACGTCATCGGCGATCAGCATGATGTGGTCGAACTCGACGCCACCCACGCCGGGGATGTTGAGCCTGCGGCGTCCCTGGCAGGGTGCGTTCACGTCGTGTCGTTGCCACCAGCGGTGGAAATCTGTCGATACCTGGTCGAGGTGCTTGACCAGTGAGGCGAAGGTGGGGTCGTCGTCGGCCCTTGCATAGTCTCGACGAAAGCTCGAAAGGATCGCCGGCGCCTGATGCTCCCAATCATCAATGGTCTCGCGAAGCTCTAAATCGGTGAACAGCATCCAGAGTAGATTCCTTTCACTCTCCGGCAGGCGCGAGAAGTGGAAGATACGATCTGCGACGGTGTTCCAGGCCAGTACATCCCAGCGCAGATTCAGCACGTAGCAGGGGCGTTCCGACAAGTCGTCCAACAGGCGCCTGACCATGGCGGGCACTTCGCACCATGTTTGGCCGGGTTCGACAGGCGGGCGGTCTTGCGTCAGTAGGAAAAGATGCCGCCGCTCGGCTGCGTCAAGCCTGAGCGTTCGCGACAGGTTGTCGAGGAATTCTGCCGATACTCCGATGTCACGTCCCTGTTCCAGCCAGGTGTACCAGGTCACTCCAACACCTGCCAGCGCCGCGACCTCCTCGCGTCGTAGACCTGGCGTGCGACGGCGTCGACCGGGCGGCAAACCGACGTCCTGTGGCTTGAGCCGTTCGCGGCGTGTGCGAAGAAAAGCCTCGAGATCGTTGCGAGTGCGCTTCAGCGTTCGGCTTTCTCCCATGCTATGCCTCCGTGTAATAGCATAAATGAATAAATTGTAACCCCTTTTTGCCCTGTGCAAGCTGCATGGCGTTCGCCATACGCGGACCTCGATATGTACCGGTCAAAAAGGAGTCATTTGATGCATCCCCACTCTCAAGCCACCCCTTGGTTACTCGCCGTAGGGGCCTTCGCGCTCGGCATGGCTTCATACATCACCGCTGGGCTCATTCCCTTGATCGAGACTGAGCTTTCCGTGTCTGTCTCGCTGGCCGCCCAGCTCGTCACGGCTTTCACCCTCGCTTATGGGATCGGCTCCCCTCTTCTGGTCGCAATGTTGCCTTCCGACTGTCAGCGTGCTGGACTGCTGGCGGCTCTGGGGCTTTTCGTCGTTGCCAACGCGGCCAGCGCTCTTGCTGGGAGCATGTACCTGCTGATGGGGCTGCGCGTGCTGGCCGGGTTTGCGGCTGGAACCTTTCTGGCGGTTGGGATCGCCGCTGCAGTTGAAGTCTCGACGGAAAAGCGTCGTGGTAAGTCCATTTCTCTCATCATGGGCGGCATGGCAAGTGGCACCGTACTGGGAGTGCCGGTCGGGTTGATACTCGCTCAGCAGTGGGGGTGGCAGGTTGCCTTCTGGCTGATTGCCGTAATTGGACTGGTCGCGTTACTGGGCCTCGTCTGGCGCCTGCCCGACCTGCCGTCTGCCACGCCATCTCCCCTCAGTGAACGACTGCAAATGTTGAGCGATATGCGTGTCCTTAGGCTGCTGCTGGTCTCGCTGTTCGCCGCCATTGCCAGCCTAGGGCTATATACATTCTTCGCTCCGCTACTGGATAGCTATGACGTAACGACGCTGACGCCATTCCTGTGGGTCTGGGGCGTCGGAGGTATGGTAGGGAGCCTTCTAATCGGTGTGCTGGTCGACCGCTGCTCGGGGCCGAGATTGACGCTCGGTATCATGTTGCTGCTGGGAGCGAGCCTGTTGGCGCTGCCTGTCGTGATGGCCTGGTCACCATGGAGTGGTCTCTTGCCCATCGCCCTGTGGGGCGCGGTCGGGTGGGCATTGCAGGTCCCGCAGAACGACGAGTTGATGAAGGCCCGTCGTCATCGCGGTGACGGCAATTTAGCCGTTGCTTTGAACGAATCGGCGCTCTATCTGGGGAGTGCGATCGGTGCCTTGATAGGCGGAGTTGCGCTCTCGGGTGGGCTAGCGGCGCCTTGGCTGGCCGTAGGGGCGGGGAGTGTGGCACTGATTGGCGCGATGTTACAGATCGATAACTTGCCGCTGGGCATGCGCACTCTAAGTCACAAGTAGCACGTTGACGAGAGCGTGGCGCATCGTGCCGCAGGATCGGAGCCCGGGCCGATGCGTCACGTCGTGAGGTGATCAGCCGCCGGCCAGCTTGACCTTGAAGCCTCGCTGCTCGAGTTCGGCCTTGAGCACCTCGCGCTGGTCGCCCTGAATCTCGATCACGCCCTCCTTGAGGGCGCCGCCGGTGCCGCAGCGCTTCTTGAGCGCCTTGGCCAGGGCCTTGAGCTCGTCGGCCTTGAGCGGCACGCCCTCGACCAGGGTCACGCCCTTGCCCTTGCGCCCCTTGGTCTCGCGGCGCAGCCGCACGATGCCGTCGAGGCTCGCCAGGCGATCCTCCTCGGCGGCCTCGGCGCAGCGGCAGTCGGCGAGCGGTTGACGACACTCGGGGCAGAGTTCGCCGTGCTCGGTGGAATAGACCAGGCCGCGCAGCTGGTCCTGCAGGGTTGCCATGGGGCCTCCTGGGCATGATGTATATGGCGGTAATGATACCGTGGCTGTTCATCGTTCAGCATCCCCGCACCCTGTTGGAAAACGCAAGCCGATGGCGAGCGCTTCAGGTCGCGTCGGCGGTCGCCAGGGACGCGGCCAGGTCGGCGATCACCGCCGGCAGTTCGCCGGCGTGGCGGATGGCGATGGCGCCCTCGGGGGTGGTCTCCTCGTCGGGGAAGTGGTTGAGGTGCACCACCTGCATGCCGGCGGCGAGGCCGGCGGCCACGCCCACGGCGGCGTCGTCGATCACCACGCAGCGCTCGGGCGGATAGCCCATCGCCTCGGCGGCCTTGAGATAGAGCGCCGGGTCGGGCTTCCACACGCCCAGGGTGTAGGCGCTGAACAGCCGCTCGCCGAAGTGGTGGGCCAGGCCGGTGCTGTCCATGGCGCAGCGGATCTTGCGCTCGGGGCCGTTGGAGACCACCGCCCGGGGGTAGGCGGCCAGGGCCTCGAGGGCCGCCGGCATGCCGTCGATCGCCTCGAGCTCCTCGCGCATGCGTTCCTCCATGCGCGCGCGCATGGCATCTTCCATGGCCTGGCCGCGGGCCTCGTCGAGGGCGCCGTGGCGCGTCTCCAGCCGACGGACGATGGCCAGGAAGCGCACGCCGCGGAACTCCTCCATGTACTGGCGGGCGGTGAACGGCAGGCCATAGCGCGGCAGCGTCTCCGCCATCACCTGGGCGAGCAGGATCTCGCTGTCGACCAGGGTGCCGTCGGAGTCGAAGAGCAGGCAGAGGGAAGATGTCATGCGGACCTCGCGTGGGCAGGGGCGTGGGCGGTCGAGCGACGTGCCGGCGTCCACTCTATCAGGGATCGATAATGACCAGGGTCATGCACGGCGCTCGGCCCATGCCTGCTCGTTGACCAGGCTGATCGGCCGCTCGCCGCGGAGTGCCAAGTGGATGTTGTCCACCGCGCGCTGGGCCATGGCGGTGCGAGTCTCGTGCGTCGCCGAGCCGATATGCGGCAGGGCCACGACATTGGCCATGTGCGGCAGCGGCGAGTCCGCCGGCAGCGGCTCCTGCGCGAAGACGTCGAGGCCGGCGGCGTGGATCCGGCCCTGCTCCAGGGCCTCGATCAGCGCGGCCTCGTCGACCACCCTGCCCCGGGAGACGTTGACGAAGATGCTCGAGGGGCGCATCAGGCCGAACTCGCGCGCGCCGATCAGCCGCTCGGTCTGGGCACTGAGCGGCACCGTGACGCAGACGAAGTCGGCCTCGCCGAGCAGTGCATCGAGCGTGCAGCGCCGCGCCCCCAGCTCCTCATCGAGCGCCGGCTTGGGCGAGGCGTTCGAGTAGCGCACGTGCATGCCGAAGCCCAGCGCGCCGCGCCGCGCGATGGCGGCGCCGATGCGGCCCATGCCGACCATGCCCAGCGTCTTGCCGTGGACGTCGCTGCCGAACTGCGCCTCGCCGATGCTCGCGCGCCAGTCCCCTCGCGTGACGAAGTCGGCGAGTTCCACGGCGCGGCGCGCGGCGCTCATGATCAGCAGGAAAGCGGTGTCGGCGGTGGTCTCGGTGAGCACGTCCGGGGTGTTGCACAGCAGGATGCCACGCCGGGTCAGCTCGTCCACCGGATAGTGGTCGACGCCCACCGAGACGCTGGCGATGGCCTCCAGGCGGGGCGCCGCGTCGAGCAGTTCGGGGGTGATGCGCCGGCTGGCACCGACCAGGCCATGGGCCTCGCGCAGGGCGGCGCGAAAGGCCGGGTCGTCGAGATCCTCGAGATGCTCGAAGACGTCGACATGGAAATCGCGCTGCAGCTGCGCGAGCTGATCGTCGTGGAGGCGACGATAGACGACGATGCGCTTGGTCATGGGAGCTCCTCAATCCGGTGCGGGGAGAGCGGCTTCGAGCTCGTCGAGGCGCGCACGGCTGGGCAGGCCCTCCATGTCGCCGAGCACCTGCACGGCCAGGGCGCCGATCAGGTTGCCGCGGTGGAGCGCCTCGCGCGGCGAGCGGCCGTCGAGCAGGGCGCTGACCACGCCGACCGCGAAGCCGTCGCCGGCACCCACGGTGTCGACGACCTCGCGCACCGCGATGCCGGGCACGGTGAAGCTCGTTGGCTGGCCGTCGAGGCCGCCGCGGTAGTAGCTGCCCTCCGGTCCCAGCTTGATGATCACCGCCTTGGCGCCGTGGTCGAGGTAGAAGCCGGCGATGTCATGGGGCGTCTCCAGGCCGGTCAGGCGGCGCCCCTCGGCGAGCCCCGGCAGCACCCAGTCGGCGCAACCGGCCATGGCGTTGAGGGTGTCGCACATCTCGGCCTCGCTGGCCCACAGGCCGGGGCGCAGGTTGGGGTCGAAGGAGATGCTGGCGCCGGCGCGGCGGGCCTGGTCGAGCATGTGCCAGGACAGCTCGCGGCAGCTCGCCGAGACCGCCGGCGGGATGCCGGTGGCGTGCAGGTGACGCGCCGCGGCGAAGTCCACCGTGGCGGCGTCGTCCGGCGACAGGCGGCTGGCGGCGCTGCCGCGGCGGAAGTACTCGACGTGGGGGTCGGCCCCGCCCTCGGCGCGCTCCTTGAACACCAGGCCGGTGGAGGCGGACGGATCGCTGACCAGGTGGCGACAGTCCAGGCCCTCGGCCTCAAGGGCAACGCGGAGGTAGCGGCCGAAGCCGTCGTCGCCGACCCGGCTCAGCCAGCCGACGCAAAAGCCCAGGCGGGCCAGGCCGATGGCCACGTTGGTGTCGGCGCCGGCGATGCGGCGCTGGAAGCGCTCGGCAGCGGCCAGGTCGCCGGAGGCCTCGGCGACAAACAGGGTCATGGCCTCGCCGAAGGCGAGGATCTCGGGAGAGGGCGTGGAGGCAGGCATGGTGGCGTCTCCGTTCGGTTCAGCGTGTGTGAGGGGTAGCGCGTGCGCGGTCGCTTGAGCTGCTCGCGGGGGAAGGCGGCCGGGTCGGGGGCCAGCAGCGGGGACGCGATGGCCCGCGGTGCCCCGGACGGGAATCGCCCCATCAGCGCGCGCCGGGCGTCGGTGGCAGGTTGTCTGGGAACGTTACCATCGCAGGGCGAGAGGGGCTGGGCGAGGCATCGGTCACGGTAGCTCCTTGAGGGGTGAGGAATCAGCGACGGGTCGAGCCGCGGGCGATGAGCTCGGCCGGGTAGTGAATGTGCCGCGGCGGCGCCGGCCGTTCGCGCTCCCTCCGGCGCTGCAGCAGGCTGTCCACCGCCGTCCGGCCGATGTCCTCGGTGGGCTGGGCGAGGGTGGTGATACCGGGGGCGACCAGGTTGCACCAGTCGAGCTCGTCGATGCCCATCAGGCCGGTCTCGCCCAGGGTGACGTCGAGGGCCTGCAGCGCCCGGGTCACCGCCAGGGTGACGTTGCCGTTGGCGCACAGCAGCGCCCGGGGAGCTCCTGCCGGGGCGTCCAGGAATTCGGCGATGGCGCGCCTGAGCGCCGGGGCATTGTCATCGAGCGCCAGGCAGCACGCTTCGCCGCCCAGGCCGCGGGCGGCGAGCTGCTCGCGGAAGCGCGCCAGGCGGGCCTGGCGCGAGCTGGCCTCGGCCGGCGGTTCGCTGACGTAGAGCAGTTCGCCATAGCCCTGGGTCTGCAGGTGGTCGAGGGCGGTATCGATGGCGCGGGCGTTGTCGAGCCCTACCACGTCGGCATCGACGTCGCCCAGCGCGCGGTCGAGCAGCACCAGCGGAGTGCCCTGGGCGGCCAGGGCCTCGAGCTCCCGGCTGGGCCGGCCGGCGGCGTTGATGACCAGCCCCTCCACCTGGTAACCGGCGAGCAGGGCCAGGTGCTCGCGTTCCAGGGCCGGATCATTGTCGGTGTTGCAGACCATCAGCGAGAGGCCCTGCTCCCGACAGGCCTGTTCCATCCCGTGCATCACCGCAATCGAGAAGGGGTTGCGGATGTCCGCCACCAGCATGCCGATCAGGCGCGAGCGGCCGCCCTTGAGCCCTCGGGCCATCTGGTTCGGGCGATAGCCCAGGCGCGTGGCGCTGGCCGCGATGCGTCGCTGCATGTCTCGCGACAGGCGTTCCCGTTCGCCGCCGAAATAGCGGGAGACGCTGGTCTTGGAGACGCCAGCGTCACGGGCGACTTCCAGGAGGGTGGCGCGTTGGGCGTTCTCGGGCATCGGCGGTGCGGTCTGAAATGGGAACGTTACCATCGTAGGCGCGGAGAGTGTCGGTCGGCAAGCCGTCGGGGCTAGACAAAGGTCGGGGGGGGCTCAGCGGGCCCCGACTCGCGGGCGCCGACATGGCTCGGGCGCTCCCCGACGGCGCCTTGGCGCCTGAGAGCCGGATCGTCGGTAGTGGGCCAGAAGCGGTGGCCATCAGGCCTGGGAAGCCGCCAGGTGGCGAGTGCTCTCCAGTTGGCCGATCACCCTGGGCAGCTGGAACATGCTGGTGATGGTCAGGGCGCCTTCGGGGGTTTCCTCGGCGTCGGGGAAGCGGTTGAGGTGGATCACCGTCATGCCGGCGGCCAGGGCGGCCTTGACCCCGACGAGGGCGTCGTCGATGGCCACGCAGTCCTCGGGGGCATAGCCCATCATCGCGGCGGCATGGCGGAACAGGCGGGGGTCGGGTTTCCAGCACTGGGCCTCGTAGGCGCTGAACAGGTGGTCGCCGAAGACGGCTTCCAGCCGGGTCGCCATCAGGGAGGTGCGGATCTTGTTCACCGGGCCGTTGGAGACCACGCCCATGGGGTGGCCGGTGAGGCTGGCCAGGGCCTCGGTGGCGCCGGTGATGGGCTTGAGGTCGGTCGCCAGGCGCCGGTTGAGGTTGGCGCGCATGTCGCGCTCCAGGACCTCGAGCCGCAGGGGATCCACCGTGCCGTGGCGGCGTTCCAGCTCGGCGACGATATGGCGGAAGCGGGCGCCGCGGAACTCTCCGATGTAATCGCTGGCCTGGAAGGGCAGGCCCACGGCGGTGAGGCTCGTCTCCATCTCGTCGGCCAGCAGGGGTTCACTGTCGACCAGGGTGCCGTCGCAATCGAAGAGCAGGCAGAGAGGGCGTGCCATCATCAGACCTCGCAGGTATGTCAGGAAGTTATGCACGCTATTGTGTCATATCGGCAGCGCTCATCATTCATTAAAGCCCAGTTTCCCTATTTTGTGAACACTGTTTTCAAAGTTGCAAGCCCCGTCTCCTGTGGGCGACGGATTCAGCCGGAAGTGAACAGCAGGGACAGCACGCCGGCCAGGTAGCAGCCGGCGATGGCCAGGCTCTCGAAGCCGATGCGGCCCGGCCCCAGGCGCTCGCGGTGGATCATCCCGACCATCAGGATGGCGGTCATCAGCAGCGACAGCGCGACCCACAGCGCCACCGGGTCGGGGATGGCGTGATAGATCGACCCGCCCCGATAGGCGACGTCCGAGGCGGCCACGAAGAGGGTGTCGAAGGCGTTGCCACCGATGATGCCGGCCACGGCCAGGGTCAGGGCGCCCCGTCGCACCGCCGCCACCGAGGTGACCAGCTCCGGCAGCGAGGTCACCACCGCGGTCATCAGCGCGCCCACCACCGACTGGCCGAGGCCGGTCTCGGCGGCGATCACCGAGGCGGCGCGCTCGAGCAGCCAGCCGCTCGCCCCCAGCGCCATGGCCAGGCCCAGGAAGCTCAGCCACAGGCCCGGGGCCGAGCGGTTCATGGCCTGCTCGTCGGGGATGTCGGGCTGTGTCTCGCGGGTCTGGGCCGGGCGCCACATGGGCCTTTCCTTGGTGCGATCCGCGAGGCGCAGCCCGAACAGGTAGATCAGCAACAGTAGCGGGGTCACCGGATGAACCTGCCACAGGGTCCACTCGGGAGCGAAGCGACCCACCAGCACCAGCGACAGCAGGCACAGCAGCAGCCCTCCCTGCATCAGGTTGCCGACGGAGGCGGCGGCATGTTCCAGGTTGGCCCGCCGATGGACCAGGTCGGCGATGGTCAGGAACAGGGTCTGCACGGCGATGCCGCCCAGGGCATTGCTCATGGCCAGGGTCGGGCGGTCGGCCAGCGCCGCGGACACCGACAGCACCAGCCCCGACAGCGAGGTGGCCATGCCCAGCAGCACGGCGCCGGCGATGGCCTCGCCGAGCCCGGTGCGGTCGGCCAGGTCGTCGACGATATGGGCCAGCCGGGTGCCCGCCACGCCGATCACCAGGGTGCAACCGACAAACAGCGCGGCGGCGGTGCCGAGGGCGAGGTCCGTCAGCAAGGGCAAGCCCCCGTCGAGCGGAAGGGGCGGGGCGCGAGTCGCCCCGCACGTGCCGGCCGGGCGCTGGGGATATCGGGCATGTCGGCTCCTGCTGAGGGGCGCTGGGCGATGATGGCGGCGCCCTGCCATGATATTCAGGGAGGGGCGGCACTGATCCGCCAGTCCACAGCGTACAACCGGAGGCCGTCAAGCCATGAAACGGAAAATGCTCTGGTCGGTGGTCGGCTATACGGCCGTCATCGGCGCCGGGCTGTTGACCCGGCACACCGCCCGGGAGGCCTACCGCAAGACGGCCGGGGCCGCCCCGCCGGAGAACCCGGGACGCCGCGATACCCGGTGGCGGGAGGCCCTGATCTGGGGCATGGCGAGCGGCGCCCTGGTCGGGGTGGCCAGGGTGGTCGGCCACCGCCTGGGCGATGAGGCGCGCCGCCGCGGCGAGCGCCGCCGTCCTCGGCGCGCCCTGGACCACCTGGGCGACTAGTCGCCGGGGCTCCCTTCCGGCGAGTCGGGGGACGACTGGCGCTGGCCCCGCTCGATCCGCTCGCCGTCGGGCGACACCAGGTACCAGGCCGCCCCGAGGTGGTGCACGCCCTGGCCGAGGGCGTCGCCGGCCTCCTTGTCGCCGCTGAAGTAGTAGAGCGGCCAGCCGGCGTAGGTCACCTGGCGGGTGCCGTCCTCGCGCTCGAGGGTGGCGAGCTTGTCGGCATCGACCCCCTCGCCGGCCTGGGGCGCCTGGCGGGTGGCATAGGGCGGCCAGGCGATGGCGCAGGACTGCGCGCAGTGGCTGCCACCCCCCGGCTCCTCCATCGCGAACAGGTACAGGCTCATGCCCTCGCGGTCGGTGAGGTAGGGACCGTAGTCGTCCTGCTGCCGCGTCTCGAGGCGCGCCTGCTCGACCGGCTCGGGCACGCTGTCCAGGTCCTTGGTGGCCTCGTCGGCCTCCTGGCCCGCCACCGCGTCATCCGTCGCCGTCTGCGAGGCCGCCTGCAGGGTGACGGGCGCCGCCAGCAGCAGTGTGGCCAACATCAAGACCGATGCCGTGCCTGGTATTCGCCCCTTCATCTCGCTCTCCCGATTGAAGACGTCACTCCCACTCTAGGACAAGTCCTGCGGTGTCGTCTGCCCGAGCGCCGCGATGTGCCGGGCGGTGTCAGGCCGCCGTCATCTCGCCGCACCGCGGCGTCGCCATCGCCGAGGCGAGGGCCTCGCCGGCCAGGCCACGGGCGATCAGCACCTGCAGCTTGGTGATCGCCGCCTCCGGCGTGAGGTCCTGGCCGGCGACCACCCCGGCATCATTGAGCGCCGCCCCGCTGGCGTAGGCGCCCTGGTGCACCCGCCCCTGGTGGCACTGGGTGACGTTGACGACGACCACCCCGGCCTGGCGGGCCCGGCCGAGCCGCTCGACGAGCGCGCCCGCCAGGCCGGGCGGGTTGCCGACGCCATAGGTGGCCAACACCAGGCCCCGGAGCGCCGGCGCCGCCAGCACCGCGTCCAGCAGCGCCGGCGACAGGCCGGGATGCACCGGCAGCATGGCCACCGCGCCGTCGGCGAAGGTCAGCGGCGTGAAATCCGGCGTGCCGGGGGGCAGCGCCCGCGGGACATGCAGGGCCAGGTCGATGCCGGCCTCGCCGAGCCAGGGGGCATCGGGCGAGTCGAAGGCATCCAGTCCCTGGCTGCGTACCTTGCGGGCCCGGTTGCCGCGCAGCAGCCGGTCATGGAAGGCGATGCAGACCTCCGGCGGGCCAGACGGGTCGGCGGCCACCTGCAGGGCGGTGGCCAGGTTGGTGGGGGCGTCGCTGCGCGGCTCGCCCAGCGGGATCTGGGCGCCGGTGAGCACCACCGGCTTGTCCAGGGCGCCGAGCATGAACGACAGTGCCGAGGCGGTATGGGCCAGGGTGTCGGTGCCATGCAGGATCACGACGCCAGCGTAGTCGTGCCAGCGTTCGGCCAGGGCGGCGACGATACGGTTCCAGTCCGCCGGGGCGAGGTCGGCGCTGTCGATCAGCGGAGCCAGCTCGACCAGCCGGTAGTCGGGCAGGGCCTGGCCGGCCAGCTGCCGGGCCAGGCGCTCGGCGAAGTCGGTTCCCGGCACGTAGCCGCGGGGAGAGGGCAGCATGCCGATGGTGCCGCCGGTGTGAAGGATCAGCAGGCGTGGCATGCTCAGGCCTCCTGGCGGGGGGGCAGGATGGCCTGGATGCCCTCGATGCAGCGGGTCTGCGGCAGGGTGCAGGCCGAGTCGACCATCGCCAGCGCGCGGACCGGCTCCGGGAAATGGCGGATCGGCACGCCGGTGATCGTGAAGTTGTCCACGGCCCGTTGGGTCTGGCTGCCGTACCGGGCCTCGCCGGGAAGCGTGATGTCACCGAGCAGGTCGTGTTCCGTACGTGTCGTCATGAGGTCGCTCACTCAACCAACGCAGTCAAAGGGGGATGCAAGACGGCCCCGCCCGGGCGGGGCCGCTGGCCTGCCGGGGGGCCGGCAGGCGGGTGCCGCGGGGCATCAGTCCTTGGCGCTGGCCGGCGCGTTGCCGAGCACCTCATGCATGCGCGCCAGGTCTTCCGGCTCGATCTCCCAGGCCTTGGGATCCAGGTCGAGGTCGGGGTGCTGGCTGGCATCGAAGATCGGCTGCTTGATGCCGTCACGCTGCTGGGCGTCGAAGTCCTTGAGGATGCGCAGGCCCGGCTTGAACAGCAGGATCAGCGCGATCAGGTTGGCCACCGCCAGCAGGCCCATGGTCACGTCGGCGAAGCCGAAGACGGTGCCCAGGTCGGTGGTCGCGCCCCAGCAGACCAGCAGCACGATGGCCACCCGGAAGGCATTGAACAGGGTATGGTTGTCGCGGCTGAAGAAGTTGAGGCTGTTCTCGCCCAGGTAGTAGTTGTAGAGGATGGTGCTGAAGGCGAACAGCAGCAGCGCCAGGCTGACGAAGGTACGGCCCCATTCGCCGACGTGGTCGGCCAGCGAGGCCTGGGTCAGGGCGATGCCCGCGACCTCATTGGTCGAGGCCGGGTCGTAGACGCCGCTGAGCAGGATCATGAAGGCGGTGGCCGAGCAGATGATCACGGTGTCGATGAACACCGAGAAGGCCTGGACGATGCCCTGGTTGGCCGGGTGCGGCACATAGGCCACCGCCGCCACGTTCGGCGCGCTGCCGAGGCCCGCCTCGTTGGAGAACAGGCCGCGCTTGACGCCCATCAGGATCGCCGCGCCGATGCCGCCGCCGATGGCCGGTTCGAGGCCGAAGGCGCTCTTGACGATCAGCGAGACCACCGCGGGGATCTCGGTGATGTTGAGGATCAGCACGAGCAGCGCGATGAGGATATAGCCGCCGGCCATGAAGGGCACCAGCACCTCGGAGATGCGCGCGATGCGCTTGATGCCGCCGAAGATGATCAGGCCCACCAGCAGGGCCAGGGCGAGGCCGCTGTAGAGCACCGGCACGCCGAAGGCATCGCCGAAGGAGGTCGCCACGGCGTAGGACTGCAGGGCGGTGAAGGCGAAGCCGAAGGTCGCCAGCAGCAGCACCGAGTAGAGGCCGGCCAGCCAGCGCCAGCGACGGCCGAGCCCGCGGGCGATGTAGTAGGCCGGCCCGCCGCGGTAGGTGCCGTCCGCCTCGGCTTCCTTGTAGGTCTGGGCCAGGGTGCACTCGAGGAAGCTGGTGGCCATGCCCATCAGGCCGACCACCCACATCCAGAACACGGCGCCCGGGCCGCCGAGGGTGATGGCCACGGCCACGCCGGCGATGTTGCCGCCGCCGACCCGGCCGGCCACCGACAGCACCAGCGCCTGGAAGGAGCTCAGATGGCCGTGCTTGTCGCGCCGGAAGGCCTGGCTGGCGCCGAGGATGCGGAACATGCGGCCGAAGTAGCGAAACTGCACGAAGCGCGAGGCCAGGGTGAAACCGACCCCGACCGCGATCAGCAGCACGAGCAGGACCTTGCCCCACAGCAGGTCGTTGAGGAAATCCAACATCAATTGTCTCCACTCTTGTGTTGTTGTGGATGGCACTTACGAGTCGTGGGCCCGATTTAAGCACTCCGCGAGCGGGATGGAATTTGACGCCCTGTTGCAGCCTGGCGCACTATCCAGCGCACCAAGTGCGCCAGACTGCGCCAGTCCAGGCGCGGGGCAGAGGATCCGACATGCATGACGACTTCGCGGCCAACCTGCGGCTGCTGTGCAGCTACTACCGCTCCATCGCCGAGGTGTGTCGCCGGCTCGATATCAACCGGGCGCAGTTCAACCGCTATCTCAGTGGGCGCTACAAGCCCGCCGACCACACCATGCGCCGGATCTGCGACTTCTTCGGGGTCGAGGTCCACGAGATCCTGCTGCCCCATGCGGACTTCCAGCCGCTGGTGCGACTGAAGCCCCGGGGCGGCGAGGCGCCGGCCGCCGACTCGCCCTCAGCGGGGATTCCCGACGGCCTGCTCGCCCAGGGCACGCCCGGCATGGCGCGCTACCTCGGCTGCTACTACGAGTACTACCTGTCGATGTCCCGGCCCGGCAGCGTGCTGTGCACCCTGGTGTGTCTCGAGCGCCATGGCGATCGCGTGCTCTACCAGCGCACCGAGCGCATGCGCTCGCCCTCCGACAACCGGCCCTGCCACAACCGCTACCGCGGGATGGCGCTGTTGCTCACCGACCGCCTGTTCCTGATCGACCACGAGTCGCTCAACGGCCACGAGATCACCCAGACCATCCTGTTTCCCAGCTTCAAGAGCCACGTGTCGCGGCTCACCGGCCTCAAGCTGGGCGTGGCCGACAGCAGCGAGCGCATGCCTTGCTGCGTGCGGGTGGTCTACGAGCGGCTGAGCGAGCCGGTCAGCCCGCGTCGGGCGCTGGCCCGCTGTGGCCTGTATGCCCGGGACGACCCGGCCCTCGACCCCGGGATCGTCGCGGCGATCCGCAACGACGTCGGTGCCGACGAGTGGCACTTCCGGGCCCGTTTCTGAGGCGCGCCGTTCGGTGGCGGGAAGCGACGGGGTGGCTGCCCGCTCCGAGGCGGCGTCTCAGCGAGCGACGCGGGCGCAGTTGTCGCGGTAGAGGGGCGCGGCGTCATCCAGCGCCAGGCGCTCGGTGACGGTGTGGTAGTAGAAGCGGGCGGCGGGGCCATCGGGCAACGCGTAGTCGCCGCACAGGCCGTAGCCCTTGTTGACCTCGATGAGGTGCGAGAGGTCGACGCGTTCGGTGGTGTCGAGGCGCTCGGCGATGCGCGCGGCGACCTGCGCGTCGCGCCGGGTCTCGGAGACCACCTGGGCGCCGACGATCAGGCCGGCGGCGGCGAGGATGGCGACGACGGGGATCCAGAGGTTGTGCATGGCGGGGCTCGCATGACGCCCACCGGCATGGCGGCCGGTGGGCGGCGGGGCGCTTACTTGACGCGCGGGTCCAGTTCGCCGCGCTCGTAGCGCAGGAACATCTCCTCGAGGTTGAGCGGCTTGATCTTGCTGGCCTGGCCGGCGGTGCCGAAGGCCTCGTAGCGGGCCTTGCAGACCTCCTTCATGGCCGCGGTGCTGACCTTGAGGAACTTGCGCGGGTCGAACTCGGCCGGGTTCTGGGCCAGGAAGCGACGCACCGCGCCGGTGGAGGCCAGGCGCAGGTCGGTGTCGATGTTGACCTTGCGCACGCCGTGCCTGATGCCCTCGACGATCTCCTCGACCGGCACGCCGTAGGTCTCGGGGATGGCGCCGCCGAACTCGTTGATGATCTCCAGCCACTCCTGGGGCACCGAGGAGGAGCCGTGCATCACCAGGTGGGTCTCCGGGATGCGCTCGTGGATCTCCTTGATGCGCTGGATGGAGAGGGTGTCGCCGGTGGGCGGCTGGGTGAACTTGTAGGCGCCGTGGCTGGTGCCGATGGCGATGGCCAGGGCGTCCACGCCGGTGGCCTTGACGAAGTCGGCGGCCTCTTCCGGGTCGGTCAGCAGCTGGTCGTGGTCGAGCTTGCCCTCGGCGCCCACGCCGTCTTCCTCGCCGGCCATGCCGGTCTCCAGGCTGCCCAGGCAGCCCAGCTCACCCTCGACGGAGACGCCGCAGGCATGGGCCATCTCGACGGTGCGCCGGGTGACGTCGACGTTGTAGTCATAATCGGCGGGGGTCTTGCCGTCTGCCATGAGCGAGCCGTCCATCATCACCGAGGAGAAGCCCAGCTGGATGGAGCGCTGGCACACCGCGGGGCTGGTGCCGTGGTCCTGGTGCATGACCACCGGGATGTGCGGGAACTCCTCGACGGCGGCCAGGATCAGGTGGCGCAGGAAGGGCGCGCCGGCATACTTGCGGGCCCCGGCGGAGGCCTGGACGATCACCGGGGAGTCGGTCTCGTCGGCGGCTTCCATGATGGCGCGCATCTGCTCGAGGTTGTTGACGTTGAAGGCCGGGACGCCGTAGCCGTGCTCGGCGGCGTGGTCCAGCAGTTGGCGCATGCTGATCAGTGCCATGAAGTCACCTTGTCGTGCGTGGAGGGACGCGGCGGGTACGCCGCCGCGTCCTGTCTCGTTGGGTAGGGAAAAGGGGGGTTAGCGGGCCGCCGCTTCCAGGGCCGCCACGGCCGGCAGGGTCTTGCCTTCCACGTACTCGAGGAAGGCGCCGCCACCGGTGGAGATGTAGGAGACCCGGTCGGCGATGCCGTACTTGTCGATGGCCGCCAGGGTGTCGCCGCCGCCGGCGATGGAGAAGCCGTCGCTCTCGGCGATGGCCAGCGACAGCGCCTCGGTGCCCTTGCCGAACTGGTCGATCTCGAACACGCCCACCGGGCCGTTCCACAGGATGGTGCCGGCGGCCTTGAGCTGCTCGGCCAGGCGCCCGGCGGTCTCGGGGCCGATGTCGAGGATCATCTCGTCATCCTGCACCTGGTCGACGGGCTTGGTCACGGCGGTGGCGTTCTCGGAGAACTCGGTGGCCACCACCACGTCGCTGGGCAGCGGAATCTCGACCTTGGCCATCAGTGCCTTGGCCTGGTCGATCAGGTCGGCCTCGTGCAGCGACTTGCCGACGTTGTAGCCCGCCGCGGCGATGAAGGTGTTGGCGATACCGCCGCCGACGATCAGCCGGTCACACTTCTCGGACAGCGCGGTGAGCACCTCGAGCTTGGTGGAGACCTTGGAGCCGCCGACGATGGCGGTCATCGGCCGCTTGGGCGTGGCCAGTGCCTTCTCCAGCGCCTCGAGCTCGCGGGCGAGCAGCGGACCGGCACAGGCGGCGGGGGCGAAGCGCGCCACGCCGTGGGTGGAGGCCTGGGCGCGGTGGGCGGTGCCGAAGGCGTCCATCACGAAGACGTCGCACAACGCGGCGTACTGCCGGGCCAGGGTCTCGTCGTCCTTCTTCTCGCCGGCGTTGAAGCGCACGTTCTCGAGCAGGGCGACCTCGCCGTCCTCGAGGGCCAGCTCCTGGCCCAGGTAGTCCTTGACCAGCCGCACCCGGCGCTCGAGCAGGCCGCCCAGGTGGTCGGCCACCGGGGCCAGCGAGAATTCCTCGGCCGGCTCTCCCTCGGTGGGGCGACCCAGGTGGCTCATCAGCAGCACCTCGGCGCCGGCCTCCAGGGCGGCGTTGATGGTCGGCAGACAGGCCCGCAGGCGGGCGTCGCTGGTCACCCGGCCGTGCTTGACGGGCACGTTGAGGTCCTCGCGGATCAGCACCCGCTTGCCGCGGAGGTCGAGGTCGGTCATCTTGCGCACGTTCATGGAAGCAGGTTCCTCGTCTGGGAAAACCGAAGGGAAGTCACGAGTCGGCGGGGGGCACCGGGCCCAGCCTGGCGATGCGGTCGGCGACATCGAGCATGCGGTTGGCGAAGCCCCATTCGTTGTCGAACCAGCACATCAGCTTGATCAGTCGGCCGCCGGCCACCCGCGTCTGGGTGGCGTCCACGATACCGGAGCGCGGATCGTGGTTGAAGTCGACCGAGGCCATGGGCTCCTCGGTGAAGCCCAGCAGGCCGGCCAGCCGGTTCCGGGTGGCCTCGCGCAGCAGGGCATTGACCGCCTCGGCCGAGGTCTCGGTACGCACGCACAGCGACAGGTCCATGGCCGAGACGTTGATGGTCGGTACCCGCACGTGCAGGCACTCGAAGCGCCCGTGGAGGTGCGGCATCAGGCGGTCGATGCCTCGCGCCAGGCCGGTATCCACCGGCACGATGGAGTGCATGGCGGAGCGGGTCAGGCGCAGGTCGGTCTGGTGATAGGAGTCGATCACCGGCTGGTCGTTCATCGCCGAATGGATGGTGGTGGTCACCCCATGCTCGATGCCCAGCACCTCGTCGAGCACGGTGAGCACCGGCACCAGGCAGTTGGTGGTGCAGGAGGCCGCGGAGACGATGCGGCAGCCCGGGGCCAGGTCGGCGTCGTTGATGCCGGTGACGATGGTGGCGTCGACGTCGCTCTCGGCCGGCTGGGAGAACAGCAGGCGGCCGGCGCCGGCGGCCAGGTGGCGCTCGGCGGTGGCGCGATCCTTGAAGCTGCCGGAGCACTCCAGCACCAGGTCGATGCCGAGCGCGGCCCAGGGCAGTCGCTCGGGATCGGCTTCGCTGAGCACGCGGATGGCCCGACCGTCGATCACCAGGTGCTCGCCGTCCACCTCGACGTGGCCGGGGAAGCGGCCATGGGTGGTGTCGTAGCGGGTCAGGTAGGCGATGGTGTCCAGTCCCGACAGCTCGTTGATGGCCACCACCTCGAGTTCCGGCTCGTCGCGCTCGACGAGCGCACGCAGCACGCACTGGCCGATGCGGCCGTAACCGTTGATGGCGATGCGGAGGGCCATGACGTTGCCGGGGACTCCTGAAGCGTGGCACACAAACCGCCGATTCTACCGCAATTCGCGGCCGTCGTCGCGGCCGCCCCGGCCCCTTGAAAACCGCCCGCGCGCACCTATCTCTGCTAGTGAAGGGCGGTGGTTCACGCCCTCGCGACATCATCCACAGCAGGTGATCAGGAGGTGTTCGAGATGTTCGGAGATCTCAGGCGGTTCGATACCGATTGGGCGCCCGGCACGGACTGGTTCCGGCGCTTGTTCGACGAGATGTGGCCCGAGCCCGGCGTCGCCGATATCCGTTCGGTGCCCCGGGGCAGCTTCCCGATGATCAACGTGGGACGCACCGACGACGCGGTGCGGGTCTATGTGTTCGCCCCCGGGCTGACGCCCGAGGCGCTGGACATCAGCCTGCAGGACAATGTGCTGACCGTCAGCGGCGAACGCCGCGAGACGCCGGCCGAGGATGAGGCATCGAGCCAGCGCAGCCACTTTCGCCGCGAGCGACCGCAGGGCGCGTTCAGCCGTTCCCTGGCCCTGCCGGAGGGCCTCGACCCCGACCGCGCCGAGGCGCGCTTCCACGACGGCATCTGCGAGGTGGTGCTGCCCAAGCGCGAGGAGCTCAAGCCGCGCCGCATCGACATCCAGGCGTCGTGACGCCCGGCGTCGCATCCCTGACAGGAGGTGAGTCGTCATGAAAGAGGTAGCCAAGCAAGCGGCCTCCCGCGAGGTCGCCGAGCAGCGCGAGCGCCACCGTGAGGCGATGCTGCCCGCGGTGGACATCTTCGAGGAGGACAATGCCCTGCACCTGGTCGCCGACATGCCCGGCGTGCAGCGCGACACCCTGACCCTCGAGGTCAACGACAACGTGCTGACCCTCGAGGGCGAGGTGGCCCTGGCGATGCCCGAGGGGCTCACGCCCCTCTACGCCGAGGTGCGCGCCCAGCGCTTCGCGCGGCGCTTCACCCTGAGCCACGAGATCGAGGTGGACGCTATCCAGGCGCACATCGACAACGGCGTGCTGCGGCTGGTGCTGCCCAAGAAGGAGACCCACCGCCGGCGGCGCATCGATATCAAGACGGCCTGAGCCGGCACCTTTCCCGCCCCCGTCTCCGGGGGCGTTTCTCGGGGGCATCGCCCTTTGCCGGGCCGGGACCGCGCCGTGTGCCCCTCGCGCGGTTCCGGCCCGGTGGCGGGAGATCGCGACGACAAGTCTGATTCGGCTCGGGCCAGCCCGCGGCGATTTTGCCCTGCCGAAGGGCTGTCGGCGGCCGCCGCTTGCTCTAGGCTAGAGGGGTAGCATCGATCACCCGCCAGTCAACCATCAAGGAGAGAGGGAGCGATGACCGATATAGCGCAGCTGCTCGGCAACGAGACGGAAAGCCTGCTGACCCACGAGTGCCGGGGCATTCCGGCCGCGTCGATCCACGCGCCGGGCCCGGACTACATCGACCGGGTGATGGCCCACAGCGACCGTCAGCCCCATGTGCTGCGCAACATGCAGGCCCTGTTCGACCACGGCCGGCTGGGCGGCACCGGTTACCTCAGCATCCTCCCGGTGGACCAGGGCATCGAGCACTCCGCCGGGGCGTCCTTCGCGCCCAATCCGATCTACTTCGATCCGGCCAACATCGTCGAGCTGGCCATCGAGGGCGGCTGCAACGCCGTGGCCTCGACCCTGGGCGGCCTGGCCTCGGTGGCTCGGCAGTATGCCCACAAGATCCCCATGCTGCTCAAGCTCAACCACAACGAGACGCTGACCTATCCGGCGGCCTACGACCAGACGCTGTTCGCCCAGGTCGAGCAGGCCTTCGAGATGGGCTGCGTGGCGGTGGGGGCCACCATCTACTTCGGCTCGCCGGAGAGCCGCCGCCAGATCACCGAGATCAGCGAGGCCTTCGAGCGCGCCCACCAGCTGGGCATGGTCACGGTGCTCTGGGCATACCTGCGCAACCCCGAGTTCAAGCGCGAGGGCCGCGACTACCACACCGCCGCCGACCTCACCGGCCAGGCCATCCACCTGGCGGCGACCCTCAAGGCCGACATCGTCAAGCAGAAGATGGCCGAGACCAACGCCGGCTACCGGGACATCGGCTTCGGCCACACCCATGACAGGGTCTACGACGAGCTGACCTCGTCCCATCCCATCGACCTGGCGCGCTACCAGGTGGCGAGCAGCTACATGGGCCGCGCCGGGCTGATCAACTCCGGCGGCGCCTCGGGCGGGGCCAGCGACCTGGGCCAGGCGGTGCGCACCGCGGTGATCAACAAGCGCGCCGGCGGCATGGGGCTGATCTCCGGGCGCAAGGCCTTCCAGAAGTCCATGGCCGACGGCGTCGAGCTGCTCAACGCCATCCAGGACGTGTATCTGGACGAGTCCATCACCCTCGCCTGAGAAAAGGTCGCTCTATTGCTGCGCTTGACGACCCACAGGGAGGTGGGAAGTGCGTTGGTTCGTAGGGAACGAACCTAGCCCTCTTGGCCGCCGGCGGTGTCGAGGCGTCGAACCGTCGCAATCCTCATTGACCAGCCAGTCAACTCCGGATGCTGTGCTCCGGCGTCGGCCAACCTCTCTTCGCTCGCGACATAGATCGATACTTTTCAGATCAGATAGGGCCTGACATTGCGGGCCCCAACGAAAAGGGCACGGCCGACGCCGTGCCCTTTTGTCATGTGCCGTGACGCCGCGATCAGTCGTCGGCATCCTCCAGCAGCTGCTCGGCCTCGGCCAGCAGGTTCTCCACGGTGAAGCCGAAGTACTTGAACAGGTCGCCGGCCGGGGCGGATTCGCCGAAGGTGCTCATGCCGAGGATGCGGCCCTCGAGGCCCACGTACTTGTACCAGAAGTCGCGGTGGCCGGCCTCGATGGCGATGCGGTTACCGACTTCCGCCGGCAGCACCCGCTGGCGGTACTCGGCGTCCTGGGCGTCGAAGACGTCGCTGGACGGCATGGAGACCACCCGCACCGCCCGGCCCTGGGCCTCGAGTTCGGCGGCGGCGTCCATGGCCAGGGCGACCTCGGAGCCGGTGGCGATGATGATCAGCTCGGGGGTGTCCGCGCCGTCCTTCAGCACGTAGCCGCCGCGCTGGATCTCGGCCACCTGCTGCTTGTCGCGGGCCTGGTGGGGCAGCCCCTGGCGGGACAGCACCAGGGCGGTCGGGCCGGACTGGCGCTTGATGGCGGCGTCCCAGGCCGCGGCGGTCTCCACGGCGTCGCAGGGCCGCCAGGTGGAGAGGTTCGGCGTGGAGCGCAGGGTGGTCAGCTGCTCCACCGGCTGGTGGGTGGGGCCGTCCTCGCCGAGGCCGATGGAGTCGTGGGTGAACACGTGGATCGCCCGCACGCCCATCAGCGCGGCCATGCGCACGGCGTTGCGCATGTACTCCATGAAGATCAGGAAGGTCGCGCCGTAGGGCACGAAGCCGCCATGCAGGGCGATGCCGTTGATGATCGCCGCCATGCCGAACTCGCGCACGCCGTAGTGCAGGTAGTTGCCGCCCGGCTCCTGGGCGGAGATCGCCTGGGCGCCTTTCCAGAAGGTCAGGTTGGACGGCGCCAGGTCGGCGCTGCCGCCGAGCAGCTCGGGCAGCTGCGGACCCAGGGCGTTGAGGCAGCCCAGCGAGGCCTTGCGGGAGGCCACGGCCTCGCCCTTGTCCTGGGCCTGCTCGATCAGCGCCTCGCTGCTCAGCTCGGTCGGCAGCTCGCCCTTGATGCGGCGGCTGAACTCCCGGGCCAGTTCCGGGTGGGCCGCGGCGTAGCGCTCGAAGCGCGCCTGCCAGGCGGCTTGGCGGGACTGGCCGGCCTCGGTGGCATCCCAGCCCCGGTAGATCTCCTCGGGCACATGGAAGGGCGCGTGGGGCCAGTCGAGCCGCGCGCGGGCCGCGGCGACCTCGTCCTCTCCCAGCGCCGCACCGTGGCACTCTTCCTTGCCCTGCTTGTTGGGCGCGCCGAAGCCGATGATGGTCTTGCAGATGATCAGGCTGGGCCTGTCGTCGTGGTGGCGCGCCAGCTCGATGGCGGCCTTGACCTCGTCGGGCTTGTGGCCGTCGACGGCGGGCACCACGTGCCAGCCGTAGGCCTCGAAGCGCTTGGCGGTGTCGTCGGTGAACCAGCCCTCGACCTCGCCGTCGATGGAGATGCCGTTGTCGTCGTAGAAGGCGATCAGCTTGCCCAGGCCCTGGGTGCCGGCCAGCGAGCACACCTCGTGGGAGATGCCCTCCATCAGGCAGCCGTCGCCGAGGAAGCAGTAGGTGTAGTGGTCGACGATGGTATGGCCGTCACGGTTGAACTGGGCGGCCAGGGTGCGCTCGGCGATGGCCATGCCCACGGCGTTGGCCAGGCCCTGGCCCAGCGGGCCGGTGGTGGTCTCGATGCCCGGGGCGTAGCCGTATTCCGGGTGGCCGGCGGTCTTGGCATGGAGCTGGCGGAAGTTCTGCAGCTCCTCCAGGCCGAGTTCGTAGCCGGACAGATGCAGCAGCGAGTAGAGCAGCATGGAGCCGTGGCCGTTGGACAGCACGAAGCGGTCGCGGTCGGGCCAGTGCGGGTCGGCCGGGTTGTGCTGCAGATAGTCGTTCCACAGTACCTCGGCGATGTCGGCCATGCCCATCGGGGCGCCGGGATGGCCGGAGTTGGCCTTCTGGACGGCATCCATGGACAGGGCGCGAATGGCATTGGCCAGTTCGAAACGGGACGGCATGGGGGTCAGCTCCTCGCCTGCGGCAATAGTAGCAATGACACGGTCGGGCCAGGGGGTGGCCGGACGTGGATTCTGGCTGGGATGCGCCGCGAGACGCGGGCGGCGCGGTCAAAGTCGGTCGCTTATTGTCGCCGAGATGGGCCCGGCCTTCAAACGGTGCGGTGGTCGAGCATCCCGGCAGCAGCCGCGCGGGACGCGCCGTCCGGCGTGGCGCCGTCGGTAGCCGCCCGTCGGACTGTACGCCGAGCGACGGCGAATCCCGGGCTGTCGGCCACTTTCATTCGATCGGATTCGTTAAACAGCGCGCTATTCGCCTCGTTCGATCGATAAAATTGTCTCGAAAGCCGTGATCCTCGCGACGCTCGGTCAAGCCCGGCAGGCTGCTAGGAAGCACCGCGGCGAGGGTGTAGAATCCGCCCCCAGCCGGTCCGCCCGGGCCTCCGGCGCGATGCGCCGCTGTCCCGCGGCGGCGCCACACCGTTATCCTGGCTTCGAGCCCAGACGCCGTCATCCCACCATGTAGAGGGTCGAGGACGCCATGAGCGAATACTCCCTGTTCACCTCCGAGTCCGTGTCCGAGGGACACCCGGACAAGATCGCCGACCAGATCTCCGATGCGGTGCTCGACGCCATCATCGCCCGCGACAAGAACGCCCGGGTGGCCTGCGAGACGCTGGTCAAGACCGGAGTGGCCATCGTCGCCGGCGAGATCACCACCTCGGCCTGGGTCGACCTGGAGGACCTGGTGCGCCGAGTGATCCTGGACATCGGCTATACCTCCTCGGATGTCGGCTTCGACGGCGAGACCTGCGGCGTGCTCAACCTGATCGGCAAGCAGAGCGTCGATATCGCCCAGGGGGTCGACCGCACCAAGCCCGAGGACCAGGGGGCCGGCGACCAGGGCCTGATGTTCGGCTACGCCACCGACGAGACCGACTCCTACATGCCGGCGCCGGTCCACTATGCCCACCGCCTGGTGGAGCGCCAGGCCGAGCTGCGCAAGCACGGCCTGCTGCCCTGGCTGCGCCCGGACGCCAAGAGCCAGCTGACCTTCCGCTACGACGAGCACGGCAAGCCCTGCGGCGTGGACGCGGTGGTGCTGTCGACCCAGCACGATCCGGATATCGATCAGGACGAGCTGCGCAAGATGGTCAAGCGCGAGATCATCGAGCAGGTGATCCCCGCCGAGTGGCTCTCCGAGACGACCCAGTACCACATCAATCCCACCGGCAAGTTCGTGATCGGTGGCCCGGTGGGCGACTGCGGCCTGACCGGGCGCAAGATCATCGTCGACACCTATGGTGGCATGGCCCGCCACGGCGGCGGCGCCTTCTCCGGCAAGGACCCCTCCAAGGTCGACCGCAGCGCCGCCTATGCCGGTCGCTACGTGGCCAAGAACATCGTCGCCGCCGGCCTGGCCGAGCGCTGCGAGATCCAGGTCTCCTACGCCATCGGCGTGGCCGAGCCGACCTCGGTGTCGGTGAACACCTTCGGCACCGGCCGAATCAGCGACGAACGCATCGTCGAGCTGGTGCGCGAGCACTTCGACCTGCGGCCCAATGCCATCACCCGCATGCTCGACCTGCTGCATCCCATGTATCGGCTGACCGCGGCCTATGGCCATTTCGGTCGCGAGCCCTTCGAGACCAGCTATACCTGGACCGACACCCAGGGCGAGCAGCACACCGAGACCTTCACCGCCTTCCCCTGGGAGCAGACCGACCGCGCCCAGGCGCTGCGCGACGCCGCCGGCCTCTGAACCTGTCGGTGATCTCGCACGTCGATTGAGGGCCCCGCCGGCAGCGCCGTGCGGGGCCCTCGTCTAGGGTCGAGGCAAGTCCCTCTCGAGAGGCCTCGCCATGGCCCGCCTGCTGCTCCTGGTGTGCGTCTGGCTGCTCGCGGCCCCCGCGTCGGCCGACGACTGCCCGGACTGGTCGTCGGCTCGCGCCGGGGGCGAGCTCGACGCCCTGCATGCCCGCCTCGAGGCCTGGAACACGGCCTATCGCCGCGACGGCCGCTCGCCGGTGAGCGACGCCGTCTATGACCAGGCCGTCGAGCGTCTCGACACCTGGCGGCACTGCTTCCCCGCCCAGGCTCCCGCCTCCCCACCCGCCACGACCGGCCCGGCCGGCGAGCAGGCGCATCCGGTGGCGCAGACGGGGCTGGCCAAGCTCGCGGACCGTGACGCGGTGCGCGCCTGGCTGGCCCGCCACGGGCCGGCCTGGATCCAGCCCAAGGTGGATGGCGTGGCGGTGACCCTGGTCTACGAGCGGGGCCGGCTCACTCGCGCCATCAGCCGCGGCGACGGCCGGTCGGGCCAGGACTGGACGGCTCGCGCCCGGCGCCTTCCCGCGGTGCCCGGACGGCTGCCGGCCGGGGCGCCGGCCAGGGTGGTGCTGCAGGGCGAGCTGTACCGGCGCCTGGACGGCCATGTGCAGGCCGAGCGCGGTGGCGTCGGGGCGCGCAGCACGGTGGCAGGCTGGCTGGCGCGGGAGCGCCTCGACGCGAGCCTGGCCGGCGAGGTCGGGCTCTTCGTGTGGGGCTGGCCCGACGGGCCGGCGAGCATGCCGGACCGCCTGGCGGGACTCGCCACCCTGGGCTTTGCCGACACCGCTCGCTGGACCCGGCCGGTCGAGGGCCCGGCCACGGCCGACCGCTGGCGCGAGGCCTGGTACCGCGGTCCGCTGCCCTTCGCCACCGATGGGGTGGTGCTCAAGCGGGGCCGCCGCCCGCCGGGTCGTGACTGGCGGCCTGAGCCGCCGGACTGGGCGGCCGCCTGGAAGTATCCGTCCCGGGAGGCGCTGGCGGCGGTGCGCGGCGTGGACTTCCGCATCGGCCGCACCGGGCGCATCACGCCGCTGCTGCAGCTGCGGCCGGTCGATCTCGACGGCCGCACCATCCGCCGGGTCTCAGCCGGCTCGCTGGAACGCTGGGCGCGACTCGATATCCGCCCCGGCGACCGAGTGGTCATCGCCCTGGCCGGTGCCACCATCCCGCGCCTCGACGGCGTGGCCTGGCGGGCCGCCGAACGCCCCGCCGTGTCGCCACCGGATCCTGCCGCCTACCACGACCTGAGCTGCTGGCACCCGACGCCGGGCTGCGAGCAGCAGTTCCTCGCGCGCCTGGCATGGCTGGCCGGTCCCGAGGCCCTCGACCTACCGGGGCTGGGGGCCGGCACCTGGCGTGCCCTGGTCGAGGCCGGGCTGGTGGGAGGCTTGCTCGACTGGCTGGCGTTGTCCCCCGACGCGCTGCGCCGCGCGGAAGGCATCGGCGAGCTGCGGTCGGCGCGGCTGTCGGCGGTCTTCACCGCGGCACGCCGGCGGTCCTTCGCCGCCTGGCTCGAGGCGCTGGGCGCGCCGCCCGGCTGGGATGCGGGGGAGTCGGCGGAATGGACGGCGTTGGCGGGGCGCAGCGAGGACGAATGGCGGGCCCTGGCCGGCGTGGGGCCCGTCCGGGCGGAGGCCCTCCATGGCTTCTTCGCTGATCCCGAGGTCACGCGCCTGGCGCGGCGCCTGGCGGCGGCGGGGATCGACGGCTTCTAGCGTTGGTTGTCCGCTGTTCCCGCCGCCTCCTATAGTGAAGGTCACGTTTTTCCCCGGGAAAGAGGTGACGCATGAACCAGCCTGTCGTGTCCGCGCCGACCGCCACGGACTACAAGGTCGCCGATATCGCCCTGGCCGACTGGGGCCGTCGCGAGATCCGCATCGCCGAGACCGAGATGCCGGCCCTGATGGCGATCCGCGAGAAGTACCATGCCGCCCAGCCCCTCGCCGGGGCGCGGATCGCCGGCTGCATCCACATGACCATCCAGACCGCGGTGTTGATCGAGACGCTGATCGATCTCGGCGCCTCGGTACGCTGGTCCTCGTGCAACATCTTCTCCACCCAGGATCATGCCGCCGCGGCCATCGCCGCGGCCGGCATCCCGGTCTTCGCCTGGAAGGGCGAGAGCGAGGAGGAGTTCTGGTGGTGCATCGGCCAGACGGTGGAAGGGCCGGAGGGCTGGGTGCCGAACCTGGTGCTCGACGACGGCGGCGACCTCACGGCGCTGCTGCACGACAAGCGTCCGGAGCTGCTCGACGCCGTCCACGGCATCAGCGAGGAGACCACCACCGGCGTGCACCGCCTGCTGGAGATGTGGCGGGAGGGTTCCCTGCGGGTGCCGGCGATCAACGTCAACGACGCGGTGACCAAGTCCAAGAACGATAACAAGTACGGTTGCCGCCACTCGCTGAACGACGCCATCAAGCGCGGCGTCGATCACCTGCTGGCCGGCAAGCAGGCGCTGCTGATGGGCTACGGCGACGTGGGCAAGGGCTCGGCGGCCTCGCTGCGCCAGGAGGGCATGATCGTGCGGATCGCCGAGATCGACCCGATCTGTGCCATGCAGGCCTGCATGGACGGCTTCGAGGTGGTCTCGCCCTACCGCGACGGCCTCAATGCCGGCGCGGAGAGCATCGACCGTGAGCTGCTCTCGCGGATCGACCTGGTGGTCACCGCCACCGGCAACATCGATGCCTGCGACGCCGCCATGCTCGAGTCGCTCAAGAAGGGGGCCGTGGTCTGCAACATCGGCCACTTCGACAGCGAGATCGACACCGCCCACATGCGCCGCCAGTGGCACTGGGAGGAGGTGAAGCCCCAGGTGCACAAGGTCTACCGGGACAGCGAGCCGGGGGACTACGACCCCGACAGCCGCGACTACCTGATCCTGCTCTCCGAGGGCCGGCTGGTGAACCTCGGCAATGCCACCGGCCACCCCTCGCGGGTCATGGACGGCTCCTTCGCCAACCAGGTGCTGGCGCAGATCCATCTCTACGCGGGCCGCTTCGCCGAGCGCTCCGCGGCCGAGCGACGCGAGTCCCTGGGGGTCAGCGTGCTGCCCAGGCACCTGGACGAGGAGGTGGCCCGCTACATGGTCGAGGGCTTCGGCGGGGTCATCACCCGCATGAGCGAGGCTCAATCCGAGTATACCGGCGTGCCGGTGGAGGGGCCCTACAAGCCCGATGGCTATCGCTACTGACCCCAGCCGGCCTCAGGGGCGGGCCAGCGCCCGCCCCGGGAGGAATTCGTGCCGACAGACCGGCAGGCAAGGCCCTCGGCGGAGGAGTGCGAGCAGCAGGCGCGCCTGAATGCCGCCGTGATGGCCTGCGGGATCATCGGCCTGCTCTGCTACCTGCCCTTCGACTACTGGATGGTCCCCGAGCGCTGGCCGGTCCTGTGGGTCGGCCGGCTGCTGGTGGTGGGATTGTTGGCGATGTGCCTGGCCTGGCAGCATCGCCGGCCCATGCACAGCGAGCGGGTGCTGCTGGTGGCGGCCCTCGGCGCCGCGCTGTTCCTGGCCTGGGGGGCCGCCCAGGTCTCGGAGCCCTTCACGTTCTTCTTCTGGAACCAGAGCCTGGCCGTGGCCATGTTCATCCTGCTGCCGGTGGTGTCCGTGTGGCGCCCGCGCTGCATGCTGGTGCACAACGGCGTGATGCTGCTGGCCTATGGCCTGTGCTTCGTGCTGTGGAGCCCCTTCACCCTGGCCGAGCTGCTGCGCCTGGGCGGCGTCTTCCTGCTGATCGGCTGGCTGATCTCGCCGCTGCTCTCCCATGTGCGCTATGGCATCTTCCATCGCACCGCCGCCCTGAGCCATGCGCTGCGGGAACGCAACGCCGAGCTGACCGCCGCCAACGAGGAGCTGGCGGCCCAGCAGCAGGAGCTGACCTACCTGGCCAACTTCGATGCCATGACCGGGCTGGCCAACCGCCGCTGGGGGATGACCTTCCTGCGCGAGAACCTCGACGGCTGCTACCGCAGGCGCTGGCCGCTGTCCGTGCTGCTGGTGGACATCGACCGTCTCAAGGCCGTCAACGACAGCCGCGGGCATGCCAGCGGCGACCGGCTGATCTGCCACGTGGCCCGGGCCATCGCCGGTCAGCTGCGCAACGGCGAGCTGGCCTGCCGCCTGGGCGGCGACGAGTTCCTGATGATCATGCCCGACGCGGATGCGGACGAGGCCGGCGAGCGGGCGCGTCGCCTCTCGGCGGCGCTGGAGTCGGCGCGGCTCGAGAGCGACCCGGAGCTGGTGGCCACGGTCAGCGTCGGCGCGGCCACCTACCGGCCCTGGCAGGAAGGCGTGGCGGACATGGATATGCTCATCCAGCGGGCCGACAGCGCCATGTACAGCTGCAAGCGGCACAGCCGGCGACAGACTCGCGCCTCCGACGAGGCGCTCCAACGCGCCCGGCGCCGGGACGATTAGCCCTGTCACGCCAGTGACACACGACCGCCACGTCGGCGTCACCGCGGTGCGCCAGGCTGGTCGGGCCTGCCGAGGAGACCGCTCATGCCGACCCCGCCCACCGCCCGTACCCTCTTCGTTTCCGATGTCCACCTGGGCACCCGGGATTGCCAGGCCGAACTGCTGGCGAGCCTGCTGCGCCGCGTGCGTCCCGAGCGCCTCTACCTGGTCGGCGACATCGTCGACCTGATCGCCATGCGCAAGCGGGCGGTGCTGCCGCCGGCCCAGCAGCGCCTGGCCGCCCGGCTGCTGCGCCTGGCCCGGGGGGGCTGCGAGATCATCTACATCCCCGGCAATCACGACGCCGCCCTGCGGCGGCTGTGTGGGCTGCGCGTCCATCGGGTCTGTATCGAGCGGCGCATGATCCATACCACCGCCGATGGCCGTCGCCTGCTGGTCAGCCATGGCGACGAATTCGATACCCATGTACGCATCGCCCCCTGGCTGCTGACCCTGGGCGACGGCATGCACCAGTTCGTGCTGGCGCTCAACCGCTGGTGCAACCGTACCCGCGGCCTGCTGGGCCTGCCCTACTGGTCGCTGGCCAGCGCGCTCAAGCGCCGCGTCGGCGCGGCCCAGCGCTATGTCGCCCAGTTCGAGCAGGCGGCCTTGCACCAGGCGGCCCGGGAGGGGCTCGACGGCTACGTCGGCGGGCACATCCACAAGGCCGGGTTCCGTGCCCGGGACGGCGTGCTCTACTGCAACGACGGCGACTGGGTGGAGCACTGCACGGCCCTGCTGGAGACGCCCGACGGTCGGCTGCAGCTGATCGACTGGCGCGGCGAGGTCATCGAGCGGGAGCCCGTCATGGCGGCGTCGTCCGTTTCCGAGGGGGCGGTCTTGCCCATCGCCGCCGCCGGTCGCGCCTCCTGACGCCCCGCGCCCGGCGGCCTCATTCTGCGACGAAGGCCAGCAGCCGGCCGCAGATCAGCACCGCCAGCCACAGCAGCAGCGAGGCGCCACCGGCCAGCCAGCGCCGGTGGCGCGTGGCGCGGGCCAGTCCCGGGCCCAGATTCAGCCACAGGGCATTGCCGACGGCCACGGCGATCAGGGTCAGCTTGGCCAGGAACAGTGGCATCGCCAGATAGTCGCCGGGCGCGGCGAGGAACAGCAGGGCGCCGGTGGCCAGCGCCAGGACGAGGCCCAGGACGGCCACCGGCTGCAGTAGCCGGGCCGCATCGACCAGCGGCAGCTCGGGACGCCGGCCCATCAGGCGCAGGTCCAGCGGCAGGATCGCGCCGACCAGCAGGGCGATGCCCAGCACATGCAGGGTGTTGATGCCGGCATAACCCCAGCGCGACAGTCGCATCCACTCGGCCAGTGGCGTCTCCGAGAGCAGGGTGACCAGACTATCCATTCAGCGTCGAGGGGCAGCGCCTCACAGGCGGTCCGGGTAGAGAGGGAAGGCCTCGCCGTCGATCCACACCTGCACGGCCTTGAGCCGCTTCTCGTCGGCGTCGCGCGAGGGCGCGCCCAGCACCCGGATCTCGATGCCCTCGGCCAGGTCCCCGGGCTCGAGGCCGGCGCGGCGGTTGCGCCAGGGCTGGCCGACTTCCACCGTCCAGGCGGTGCCGTCCACGTCCAGGGTCAGGTCGCCATGCGGGTTGCCCAGGCGAACCGCGGTGATGGTGCCGCTCAGCGTGATGGGCTCGTCCTCTGCCCAGGCCCAGCCATGATGAGCCTGGGCGGGAAGCGAGAGGGAGATCAGCAGGGCCAGGAGCAGGCCGAGACTGGTGGGGCGTCGCAGCATGGCGGGATCCTCCGTTCGGGGGGAATGTGCCGGCGGGCGGACAGGTTAACCATAGCCTGCCTGCGGCCCGGCTGCCGCCGGCCATCGCTCGGTGTTGCCGCCTGCCGCCATGCGATGCGCTTCCGTCGGCGCCGCTTCCAGGCGCGCCGGCATGGCAGGACCTCGCCAGAGGTTCTAGAACATAGGGTGTGGCGGCCTCGCCTGCCATTCTCCCTCCGCGAAAGGTTTCTTCACATGACCGCTTCCGTGCATATCGTCGGCCCCCAGTTCAGCTCCTTCGTGCGCAGTGTCCAGCTGTGCTGCGAGGAGAAGGGCATTCCCTACACCCTGGGCGCCGAGGTCGACGGCCGGCCCCTCGGCCTGCACTCCCCCGAGCACTATGCCCTGCACCCCTTCGGCAAGTTGCCAATCCTGCTCCACGGTGAGCGGCGCCTGATCGAGACGCCGAGCATCTGCCGCTACCTCGACGCCGCCTTCGAGGGGCCCCTGCTGCAACCCGAGGATCCCTGGGCGCGGGCCCAGGTCGACCAGTGGACCGGGCTCCTCGCCCTCTACGTGGACCAGGCCCTGGTACGTCGCTACCTGCTGGAGTTCGTCTTTCCCAGGGGCGAGGGGGGCGCCGTGCGCCAGGAGGCGGTCGCCGCGGCCCAGCCGGAAGTGGCGCGCCTGCTGGGTCTGCTCGAGGGGCAACTGGCCCACGGCGACTACCTGGTGGGCGAGGCCTTCAGCATCGCCGACGCCATCGCCGCGCCGATGCTCGACTACCTGCTGGGCCTGCCCGCCGCCGAGGCCTTCCTCGCCGAGACCCCGCGGCTGGTGGCCTACACGCAGCGGCTGCGGGCGCGCCCCGCGGCCGCCCGGGTGCTGGTGGCGCCGGACCTGGGCCGCGCCTCCTAGTCGTCGGGTCGCCTGCGCTCTCGGCGGGCACCCCGGGCGTGGCCTACAGTGGGAACACCGCCCCCTGCCGGCCTCGCCGCGGTGGCCCCGATGCCTGGCACAAGGATGGCCCATGCTGAATCTGGTCGCGATCATCGTCTCCCTCACCGCGCTGCTGGCCTGGCTCAATCAGCGCTTCATCCGCCTGCCCACCACCATCGGGGTGATGGCCATCGCCCTGGTGCTGTCCTGGGGGCTGCAGGGGCTGGCCTGGCTGGGCCTGCCGGGGCTCGAGGACCGAGCCGCCGACTGGGTGGCGCGCTTCGACTTCAACGAGCTGGTCATGGAGGGCCTGCTGTCGCTGCTGCTGTTCGCCGGCGCCCTGCACATCGACCTGGACCGACTGCGGCGTTACCGCTGGTCGATCGGCTTCCTGGCCACCCTGGGGGTGGTGATCTCGACGCTGGCCATCGGCGCGGCGACCTACGGCCTGCTGCGCCTCGCCGGGGTCGAGCTGTCCTGGCTGTACTGCCTGGTGTTCGGCGCCCTGATCTCGCCCACCGATCCCATCGCCGTGCTGGGTATCCTGCGCAAGGCCGGGGCGCCGGTGGACCTGGAGCTGCGCATCGTCGGCGAGTCGCTGTTCAACGACGGGGTGGCCGTGGTGGTCTTCACCCTGCTGCTGGGCGCCGCCGCGGGCAGCGAGGCGCTCACCCTGGGCCATGCCGGGACGCTGTTCCTGCAGGAGGCCGGCGGCGGCATCGCCCTGGGCCTGGCGGTGGGGGCGGTGGGCTATGCGCTGATGCGCAGCATCGACGAGTACCGCATCGAGGTGCTGGTCTCCCTGGCCCTGGTGCTGGGCGGCTATGCGCTGGCCCTGCAGCTGCACGTGTCCGGTCCCATCGCCATGGTGGTCGCCGGCCTGCTGGTCGGCAACAAGGCCCGCCAGAGCGCCATGTCGGAGACCACCCGGGCGCAGCTCGATGCCTTCTGGGAGCTGATCGACGAGTTGCTCAACACCCTGCTGTTCGTGCTGCTCGGCCTCGAGGTGCTGCTGATCCCGTTCGCCGGGTGGCAGCTGTGGGTGGCCGCCGGGCTGATCCCGGTGCTGCTCGGCGTGCGCCTGGTGACCATCGGGCTGCCGGTGGTGCTGCTGCGCGAGACGCTGGGCTTTCGCCGGGGCTCGGCGCGGATCCTCACCTGGGGTGGCCTGCGCGGGGGCATCTCGGTGGCCCTGGCGCTGGCCATCCCCAGTGGCGAGGCGCGGGATGTGCTGCTGACCATCACCTACCTGATCGTGCTGTTCTCGATCCTCGTCCAGGGCCTGACCATCGGCCGGCTGGTGGCCCGGCTGGTGGCGCGCGAGGCCCGCTAGCGATTCAGCCCAGGCCCGCCAGGCCGGCGAGGCCCGTCAGGTAGAGCGGGATCAGCAGCGGCGCCGCCAGGGTGGTGAGCAGTACCGCCAGCGCGCCCTTCTCGGGGGCGATGCCGAGCTCCATGGCCACCACCACCACGTTGGCGGCCATCGGCACCACGCCGATCAGCAAGAGCGCCATGGCGAGCTCCGGCGAGAGCCCCAGGGTGGCCTGCAGCCCCAGCACGACCCCCAGTGCCAGCAGCGGCCAGAGCCCGTAGCGCACCGCCACGCAGGCGCCGATAAAGCGCAGATCGAATTCCCGTACGCTCACCCGGCCCAGCGTCATGCCGATGATCATCATGCCGAGCAGGGTATAGGTGGCCGGGAAGACCGCGAGGCCCTCCATGACCGCCGCCGGCACCGAGAGCCCGGCGCCCTCGACCAGCAGCGCCGCCAGGAAGGCGTAGATCATCGGCAGGCGCAGGATCTTGGCGAGGCTCTGGCGCACCGAGAAGCGTCCCCGGGCGCTCAGGTAGAAGCCCAGGGTGAACTCGTAGAGGGTCACCCCCAGCACCGCGAACAGGTAGAGGGTCACCCCCGAGGGCGGCAGCAGCACCAGCGCCACCGGCAGGCCGAAGTAGCCGGTGTTGCCGGTACCCGCCGAGAAGGCCAGCACGGCGCTCTCCTCGCCGGGCAGGGCGCGGCGGGCCAGGCGGCTGACCAGCAGGGCGACCAGGCTGGCCGCGACGAACAGGGCCCCGGTGATCAGCAGGTAGGCCGGCGTGGGGCCGCCCTGGGTCAGGCCGCGGAAGAAGGTCAGCGGCGCGATCAGGTAGATCAGCAGGGTGGCGATGGGGCGGGGGTCCACCGCCAGGTGGCGGGCGGCCAGCCAGCCCAGGCCGACGAAGGCCAGCAGCGTCCACAGCGGACCCATCAGGGTGGAGGGATCGAGGCTCATGCATCACGTCCATGTGGAGACAGGGTCCCTATCTTGCCTGGCTCCCCCCCGGGCTGTCAGTCCGCCGGGGCGGCCCGGCGGTGCTTTAGCACGTCTGGTTATACAGCCCGCGGTTCTTATATGAAGGAAATCGATGCAGAGTGACGAAACTTTCATTGGTCGCCCTGCCCGCGAATCGTCACAATGGCGCCAACTTCTCGCATCGCCCGGCCGGCGCCGGGCGGCTGCGCATCCTGACACCGCGTGTCCGAAGCGACGCGAACCACGAGGACCGGATCGATGAGTGCACACGAGCATCCGCTGGGCATCAGTTTCGAATTCTTCCCGCCCAACACCGACGCCGGGCGGGACAAGCTGATGCGCACCCGCGATGCCCTGGCCCCTCGCCAACCGCGCTTCTTCTCCGTCACCTACGGCGCCGGCGGCTCCACCCAGCATCGCACCCTCAACACCGTGCAGGCCGTGCGCGAGTCAGGCATCACCACCGCGCCGCACCTGTCATGCATCGGCAGCGAGAAGGCGGTGCTGCGTGACCTGCTGGCCCAGTACCGCGAGCAGGGCATCGACAGCCTGGTGGCCCTGCGCGGCGACCTGCCCTCCGGGATGGGCGGCATCGGCGAGCTGCGCTATGCCAACGAGCTCGTCGAGTTCATCCGCGAGGAGACCGGCGACCACTTCGAGATCGCCGTGGCGGCCTATCCGGAATCCCATCCCCAGGCCCCCAGCCTCGACCGCGACGTGGAAAACTTCGCCCGCAAGATGAAGGCCGGGGCCAACCTCGCCATCACCCAGTACTTCTTCACCGCCGACGCCTACTTCCACTTCGTCGAGCGGGCCCGCGCCCTGGGCGTCGAGGCGCCGATCGTGCCCGGCATCATGCCGATCACCAACTACACCAAGCTGGCGCGCTTCTCCGATGCCTGCGGCGCCGAGATCCCGCGCTGGATCCGCAAGCAGCTCGAGGCCTACGGCGACGACGGCGAGGCCATCGCCGCCTTCGGCGAGGAAGTCATCTCGCGGCTCTGCCAGCGCCTGCTCGACGGCGGCGCGCCGGGCCTGCATTTCTATACGCTGAACCAGGCCGAGCCGACCCTCAGGGTGCTGGATAATATCTCCGGCTGAATCGAGCCTGGCCGGGCGCACAGCCCGGTTGCATTTCCCTTTCCATGTCGGCCTGAACCAGGCCGAGCCGACCCCCAGGGTGCTGGATAATATCTCCGGCTGAATCGAGCCTGGCCGGGCGCACAGCCCGGTTACATTTCCCTTTCCATGTCGGCCTGAACCAGGCCGAGCCGACCCCCAGGGTGCTGGATAATATCTCCGGCTGAATCGAGCCTGGCCGGGCGCACAGCCCGGCTGCATTTCCCTTTCCATGTCGGCCTGAACCAGGCCGAGCCGACCCCCAGGGTGCTCGACAACCTCTCCGCCTGAACTCGCGTATTCCCGATTTTCCCGCCAGATAAACGAAGGGCCCCGCCATCCGGCGGGGCCCTTTGCGTGGTGCGTGACGGTGAGGTGTCAGCCGGAGGTCACCGGCTGGGCGCCACCGCCGTTGCGGCCGCGCTGGTACAGGAACAGCGCCGTGCCGATGGCCAGGCCGGCCACGTCGCTGTAGATGCCGCCGTAGATCATGCACAGCGCGCCGATCAGCATCACCAGGCGCTGCCAGAGCTTCACCGGGCCGAAGAACCAGGCCTGGACGGTGGCCGCCAGCAGCACGATGCCCAGGGTGGCGGTCACGCCGACCCGCAGGATCTGCAGCCAGGAGCCCTCCATCAGCATCGCCGGGCTGTAGAAGAACATGAAGGGCACGATGAAGGCGGCCAGGCCGATCTTGAACGAGGCCACCGAGGTGCCCATGGCGTTGTCCCCGGAGATGCCCGCCGCGGCATAGGAGGCCAGCGCCACCGGTGGGGTGATCGCCGAGACCACCGCGAAGTAGAACACGAAGAAGTGTGCCACCAGCGGCTGGATGCCGATCGCGATCAGGCCCGGCGCCACCACCGAGGCGGCCACCGCATAGGCGGCCGTGGTCGGCATGCCCATGCCCAGCAGGATCGAGATGCACATGGCGAAGAACAGCGCCAGCAGCTGGCTGACGCCGGCCAGGCCGAGCAGCAGCGAGGAGAAGCGCGCGCCCACGCCGGTCAGGGCAATCACGCCGACGATCAGGCCGGCGCAGGCACACACGGCGATGATCTGGATCGACATGCTGCCGGCGAGCTGCAGGGCGCGGAGGATGGCGCGGATGCCCATCTTGTGCGGGGAGATCCAGCTCACCACGGCCGCCGAGGCGGTGGCCAGGGTGCCGGCACGGATCACCGAGTAACCCATGAACAGGGCGACGATCAGGATGATGATCGGCGCGAACAGGTAGACCTGCTTGACCAGCTTCGAGAACAGCGGGATCTCTTCCTTGCGCATGCCGCGCATGCCCTTGCGCGCGGCCTCGAAGTCGACCATGCAGTAGATCGACAGGAAGTAGAGGATGGCGGGGATCAGTGCCGCCACGGCGATCTCGGTATAGGGGATGCCGGTGACCTCGGCCATGATGAAGGCCCCGGCGCCCATGATCGGCGGCATGATCTGCCCGCCGGTGGAGGCGGCGGCCTCGATCGCGCCGGCGCTGCGCGCCGGGTAGCCGACCTTCTTCATCAGCGGGATGGTCAACGAGCCGGTGGAGACCACGTTGCCGGCGCTGGTGCCGTTGATCATGCCCATCAGCCCGGAGGCGAAGATCGAGACCTTGGCCGGGCCGCCGCGGGCGCGGCCGGCGGCGGCGAAGGCGAAGTTGACGAAGTAGTCGCCGACCTTCGAGGCCTGCAGGAAGGCGGCGAAGATGATGAACAGGATGATGTAGGTCGAGGACACCGCGGTGGTCGGGCCGAGCACCCCGGCATCGGTGTAGACCTGGCTGAAGAAGCGGCCCACCGACAGCCCCGGATAGCCGAGGAAGCCCGGCAGGTAGGGGCCGGCGAACACATAGATCAGGAAGATGGCGGAGATGATCACCAGCGCCAGGCCGGCGACGCGACGCGTCAGCTCGAGGATCAGGGCCGCGCCGGCGATGGCCGCGTAGGAGATGCCCATCGGCGCGAAGGGGGTCCCGGTGGAGGCGCGCAGCGGGCTGTTGAACATCACCAGCAGGTAGCCGGCGCTGGCCAGGGCGCAGACCATCAGCACCAGGTCCGCCGGGGACAGGCGGTGGCGGTACTGGCGGTAGCTCCAGGACAGCAGGATGGCTGCCGCGGTGGCCAGCATCAGCGGGTAGCCGTAGTGGAAGGCCTCGATGTGCGGCTCGATGCGCATGGCGCCGCCGCTCATGGCCTGCTGCATCAGGAAGACCTGGAGCAGGGCATAGCCCGCCGGGATCAACAGGGCGTAGCTCAGCCACGCCAGCCAGGCCGGCGAGGGCTTGTGCCGGTCGTCGGCGAAGCGGGTGCCGGCGTAGAACCCGTAGCCGAGGATCAGCGCGCCGCAGATGTGCACGATGCGGAACGACCAGGTTTCCATCGGATAGAGGTTGAGCGACACCAGGTGAAAGCTGGAATAGACGATGGCCAGGGTGCCGAACAGCAGCCATTGCCAGCCGCTGTAGACGCGCCGGTTGGATTCCACGGCGTCGTCATCGACGCCCTCGGCGACGACGGGGCGGATCTCCTCGTCGTCGTGTGCGTCGGGACGGGGATCGTGATTCTGGGACATGGGGATCACCCTTGGGTGAGGGACGAACGTGCGGGGGGCGATCCCGCGTCGGGGACGCGGGATCGCGGGTGGTCAACGGCTCAGAGCTTCTGGTCGGCGGGGATCTCGTAGCCGTTTTCCTCGTACCAGCGCACCGCACCCGGGTGGAACGGCAGCACGGTGTTGTACTCGATGTTCTCCGGCACGCTGAACTGGGCGCTGCGATGGATGTCGCGCATCCGGTCGTTGTTCTCCATGCTCAGCTTGGTGATTTCGTAGACGAAATCCTCCGGCAGGTCACAGCCGGCGATGGTGAAGTTCCACATGGAGACGGCGCGGGCATCCTCCTCGAGGGTCTGGTAGGTGCTGGCCGGGATCTGGAACGGTGACACCGGGAAGGCGTCGATGACTTGCTGCTGCTCCTCCTCGGTGAACTCGATGATGTTGACGTCGGTCTGCACCTCGAGCTGGCTGACCGCCGGGATCGGGATGCCGGCGGCGAAGGCGATGACGTCGATCAGGCCGTCCTGCAACTGGCCACCCAGGTCGTTCCAGCCGCCGTTGCGGCGCTCGAAGTTCACGCCCAGCTCCTCGAGGATGGCCGGGAAGTAGGTGTCGGAGGTGGACGCCGCCGGGCCGAAGCCGATGGTGGCGCCGTCGGGGATGTCGGAGATCGACTCGATGCCGCTGTTGGCGAGCGTGGCGATGGAGAAGGGCGTCTCGTACATCGGGAAGAGCGCGCAGACGTTGTCCAGCTTCACGCCGGGTGCCAGGGGGCTCTCGCCGGCCAGTGCCTCGGCGGCCGGGCCCATGGTGGTCAGGCCCAGGGCCAGGTCGCCGGTGTGCACCAGGGCCAGGTTCTGGTTGGGGCCGCCGGTGACCTCGCCGCCGCCGGAGACACCCAGCTCGTCGGCGATCAGGTTGGCCCAGCCGGAGCCGTAGACGAAGTAGGTGCCGCCCTGGCTGGCGGTGCCCACGGTGAAGCTCTGCGGCCAATCGCTGCGATCGGCCTGGGCGCTGCCGGCGATCAGCATGGCGCCGGCGAGGGTGCCGGTGAGGATCCGTGTGGTCGTGGTCATGGCGTTTCTCCCGTTCGGGTTATGGTTGTGCTTGGCCGGCCCAGGCGGAAGCGGGGCGGCTGTCGTTCGACACCCTGACTATCAGCAAGGGCCGTTCCATTGTTGGAAAAATTGTTTATCGCCAGAGGGTTACAGCTTGTGGATTAGACCAAGGTCGCAATGCGGTTGCCCGGTTCGTGGCGGGAAACCGCACAAATCGCCACATGGGATGTGCGGTTATCCGCACAATTCTCAGGGAGAAGCGTAGTTCGGTGGGATCAACGCCTCCAGCAGACGGCTGGCCTGGTGGAGGTCGTTCATCAGCGAGGAGGCCAGCCAGGCGTCGAGCCGCTGGTGGCGCAGGCGGTCGGCCAGCTCGTGTTGCCAGTGGCGTCGCGTCTCCTCCAGGGCGGCGCCGATCTGCGGGGTGTCGGGGGCGTTGGCCAACCGGTTGAGCCCCTCCGCCACCGCCATGCGCAGGTCGTCATGGGCCTCGCGCAGCGGGCTCGCCGGGTCGGCATGGCGCAGCAGGCTGCGCTGCAGGACCTCACCGAAGCGTACCGCCTCGACCAGGCGCAGGCTGCGTTGGTAGAGGGCCTCGAGCCGGGCCGCCTGGGCCTCGGTCAGCGGCGCGTCGATGCGCGCATGGAAGGCGAGGAACTCCGCGAGCAGCGGCTTGATGCGCGCGTGGTAGCGTGCGTTCACCGAGGGCCAGGCGTCGGTGTCGATCGACGCGCGGGCCACCGCCCGGTCCGGCGGATGGCCGATCACCTCGGCGCTGGGCATGAGGATGGCCGCACACAGCAGGTGGTAGGCCCGGCGCTCGAGACGCCGGGCCTCCTGCTCCATGGCGGCGACCGCGGTATCCGCATGCTCCAGGGCGGTGGCGTCCAGGTAGCGGGCCTCGGCCGGGTCCTGGCGCCCCGGGTCGGGGATCAGGCGCTCGAGCAGGCCGGCCAGGCGCGGGATCATCGGCAGCATCAGCAGGATGCCGAGGCCGTTGAAGAGGGTATGGAAGAGCGCCAGCTTTAGGGGCCAGGCGCCCTCGGCCAGGCCGATCCACCCGCCCAGGAGATCCACGAGATGGGCCAGCGGCAGCAGCAGGGCCAGCGCCACGCAGGCGGTGACCAGGTTGAAGATCAGGTGGGCGCCGGCGAGGCGGCGGCCCGCGCTGCCGGCGCCCAGGGCGCCGATCAGCGCGGTCACGGTGGTGCCGATGTTGGCGCCGATGGCGATGGCCAGGGCCGGCAGGTAGGGCAGCTGGCCCGAGGCCAGGGCGGCGAGGATGATCAGCAGGGTGGCATGGCTGGACTGCATGACCACCGTGGCGGCCACGCCGAACAGCACGAACAGCGGCCAGTGCCAGACGCGCTCCCCGGCCAGGCCGTCCAGCGAGAGGCCGTCCTGCCAGGTCTCGAAGCCGAGCTTCATGAAGTCGATGCCGAGAAACAGCAGCCCGACGCCCAGCAGCAGGCCGGCGAGGCCGGCCCGGCTGCCCTGCAGCAACCGGCTGCCGATCAGCCCGATCGCCAGCAGCGGCATGGCGTAGTGGGCCAGGTCGACCTTCAGCCCCAGCCCGGCGATCAGCCAGGCGCCGGTGGTGGTGCCCAGGTTGGCGCCGAAGATCAGCGCGATGGCCCCGGGCAGGGCCACCAGGCCGGCGCCCACGAAGGACATGGCCAGCAGGGTGACCAGCGAGCTGGACTGCACCAGGGCGGTGGTCAGGGCGCCGACGCCGATGGCCCGCAGCGGGCGGCGGGTGGCGGCGTGCAGCCAGCGATCCAGGGTGCCGCCGGAGAGGCGCTTGATGGCCTCCTCCAGGTGGGTCATGCCCCACAGGAACAGGCCCAGGCCGGCGGCCAGGGTGGCCAGGTCGAGCCGCGCCACCAGCAGCGCCGTCCCCGCCGCCAGGCCCAGCAGCTCGAGCAGGCGCCGGGAGGGCACCAGGGGACCGGGCGCCGCGATCATCCCTTGGGGTCGAGGATCTTCACGGTCTGCAGGTCGTCGCGGTGCGGCTCCTCGCGCTCGCGGTTGACCCGGGTCTCGAGCTCGGGCAGCGCCTCGTCCTCGATGGGCAGCTGCTCGAAGAAGTCACAGCTGACGCAGTCCCGGTAGCGGATACCGTGCTGCTCCCAGGCGCGGATGCGGTCCATCTCGGCGCAGCGGGGACAGATGGCGCCGGCGATAAAGCGTTTCTGGATGGCCATAGGGGCTCCTGGAAAGAGGGCCGCCGGGGCGGCGTAGGGGCATGTCAGGCGGCGCGGAGGCGATGCCGTCTCATCTCTGCGGTCCCGCGGGGACCGCTGGCGCCGGCGCTAACGCGTTGCTGGATGGCCATGCTGGGCTCCTGCCGGGCCGTGGGGCCCGCTGGTACCCGGGGCCAATCGCCTGCCGCCGGGACGGGCCCGGCGGCAGGCCGCGCGAGGCGAGCTCAGGCCGCGCGGATGCCGCTATGGCGCAGCAACGGCTCGACGCTGGGCTCGCGCCCGCGGAAGGCGCGGAACAGCTCGGCGGCGTCCCGGGAGCCGCCCCGCTCGAGGATCTCGGTGCGGAAGCGACGCCCGGTCTCGGGATCGAAGATGCCGGCCTCCTCGAAGGCGCTCCAGGCATCCGCGGAGAGCACCTCGGCCCACTTGTAACTGTAGTAACCCGCCGCGTAGCCGCCGGCGAAGATGTGCCCGAAGCCGTTCTGGAAGCGGTTGAAGTCGGCCCGCGGCACCACCGAGACGCTGTCGCGCACCTCGTCGAGCAGGGCCTGGATGTCGGCGGCGGACGGGGCGGCGGCCTCCAGGTGCAGGCGGAAGTCGAACAGCGAGAACTCCAGCTGGCGCACCATGCCCATGGCCGACTGGAAGTTCTTGGCCGCCAGCAGCTTCTCGAACAGCGCCTCGGGCAACGGTGCGCCGGTGTCGACGTGGCCGGCGATCAGGTCCAGGCCCTCGCGCTCCCAGCAGAAGTTCTCCATGAACTGGCTGGGCAGCTCGACGGCATCCCAGGCCACGCCGTTGATGCCGGAGATGTCGGCGACGGTCTGGCGGGTCAGCATGTGGTGCAGGCCGTGGCCGAACTCGTGGAACAGGGTGGTGACCTCGTCATGGGTCAGCAGGGCGGGCTTGTCGCCCACCGGTCGGGTGAAGTTGCAGGTCAGGTAGGCCACCGGCAGCTGCAGCTCGCCGGCCTCCAGGCGGCGGACCCGGCACTCGTCCATCCAGGCGCCGCCGCGCTTGCCTTCCCGGGCATAGAGGTCCAGGTAGAAGCCGGCGATGGGCGCGCCGTCCTCCATGATGCGGAAGTAGCGCACGTCGGGATGGTAGCGCGGCGCGGTGGTGTCCTCCTCGACGGTCACCCCGTAGAGTCGCTCGACGACCCGGAACAGGCCGTCGACCACCCGCGGGGCGGGAAAGTAGGGGCGCAGCTGCTCGTCGGAGATCGCGTAGCGGGCCTCGCGCAGCTTCTCGCTGGCGTAGCCCACGTCCCAGGGCGCGAGCTCGGCCATGCCCAGCTGGTCGCGGGCGAAGGCCGCGAGCTCGGCATACTCCTCCCGGGCCTGGGGCACGGCGCGCTCGGCCAGGTCCTCGAGGAAGGTGGTCACCTGGGTGGGCGACTCGGCCATCTTGGTGGCCAGCGAGTAGTCGGCGTAGGTGGCGAAGCCGAGCAGCTCGGCGAGCTCCCGGCGCAGCGCCAGGGTCTCTTCCATGATCGGGGCGTTGTCGAACTCCCCGGCATTGGGGCCCTGGTCGGAGGCCCGGGTGACGAAGGCGGTGTAGACCTCGCGACGCAGCTCGCGGTCGTCGGCGTGGGTCATCACCGGGAAGAAGCTGGGGAAGTCGAGGGTGATGCGGTAGCCCTCGCGGCCCTTGGCCTCGGCGTTGGCCTTGAGGGTCGCCAGGGCGCTCTCGGGCAGGCCGGCCAGGCGGCTGGCGTCGTCGAGATGCAGCTGCCAGGCCTGGGTGGCGTCCAGCAGCTGGTTGGAGAAGCTGTTGGCGAGGCTCGACAGGCGGGCCTTGATCTCGCCGTAGCGCTGCTTCTGGGCGGGCGGCAGGTCGACCCCGGCGAGGCGGAAGTCTCGCAGGGCATTGTCCACGGTGCGGCGCTGTCCCTCGTCGAGTTCGGCCCAGGCCGGGCCGTCCTTCAGCGCCTGCCAGGCGCGGAACAGGCCCTCGTGCTGGCCGAGCCAGGTACTGTAGTCGGAGAGCAGCCCGAGGCTTTTCTCGTAGGCGCCCCGCAGCGCCTCGTTGTTCATGGTGCCGTTGAGGTGCGAGACCGGCGACCAGGCCCTCGACAGGCGGTCGTTGAGGGCCTCCAGGGGCGCCGCCAGGCTCTCCCAGGAGGGCGCCTCGCGTTCGGCGCGGGCCACCAGGTCCTCGATGGCGCGACGGTTCTCGGCCAGCAGGGTCTCGATGGCCGGCACTACCTGCTCGGGTCTGATCTCGGCGAAGGGGGGCAGCGAGTGGGAGTCGAGCAGTGGATTGGCGGACATGCGCACCTCGGAACGTGATGGGAAACATGCCTTAGATGCGGGCGGCTCGGGCGGGTTTCAATGTGCTAGGCTTGCGCCCTTTGCAACGACCGCCCGGAGCAGAGCGATGAACGAGACCCTGGAGCGCTGGAGCAGCCGACGCGCCTTCATCCTGGCCGTGACCGGGGCCGCGGTGGGGCTGGGCAACATCTGGCGGTTCCCCTACATCACCGGCGAATATGGTGGTGCGGCCTTCCTGCTCCTCTACGTGGCCTTCGTGGTGCTGCTGGGCCTGCCGGTGATGATGGCCGAGATCCTGATCGGTCGCGCCGGGCGGCGCAGCCCCATGCAGTCGCTCGGCCACCTGGCCACCCAGGCCGGCCGCAGCCCTCACTGGCGCTGGCTGGGGCTGTTCGGGGCCTTCACGGTGTTCTGCATCCTCTCCTTCTATTCGGTGGTCTCGGGCTGGTCCATCGAGTTCCTGGTCGCCGCGGTCAACGGCGATTTCGTCGGCAAGGGCGCCGCGGAGATCGGCGCCGGCTTCGATGCCTTCCTCGCCGACCCCGGGCGCATGACCTTCAACCATACCCTCTTCCTGGCCATGACCATGATGGTGGTGGCCGCGGGCGTGGCCAAGGGGCTGGAGCGGCTCAACAACCTGCTGATGCCGCTGCTCTACCTGCTGCTGCTGGTGCTGGCCGGCCACGCCGCCACCACCAGCGGCTTCGGCCAGGCGCTCGCCTGGCTGTTCACGCCGGATCTCTCGGCGGTCACGCCGCCGGTGCTGATCGCCGCCATGGGGCATGCCTTCTTCACCCTGGCGGTGGGCGCCTGCGCGCTGATGGCCTACGGCGCCTACATGCCGGACCACCAGAGCCTGCCCCGGGCGGCCGCCGGCGTCGCGGTACTCGACGTCACCGTGGCGCTGCTGGCCGGCATCGCCATCTTCTCGGTGGTCTTCGCCCAGGGCATGGACCCCGCCGAGGGGCCCGGGCTGATGTTCGTGACCCTGCCGGTGGCCTTCGCCGACCTGCCCTTCGGGGCCCTGTGGCTGTCGCTGTTCTTCCTGCTGCTGCTGCTGGCCACCTGGACCTCCTCGATCAACCTCGCCGAGCCGATGGTCGCCACCCTCCAGGGCTGGGGCCTCGGTCGTGGCCAGGCCTCGGCGCTGGTGGGCATCGCCGTCTGGCTGCTGGGCCTGCTGTCGGTGCTGTCCTTCTCGACGCTGTCCGAGCTGCGGGTGCTGTTCGGGATGAATGTCTTCGGCCTGGTCAGCACCATCCCGCCGGAGATCTTCCTGCCGGTGGGGGGGCTGCTGATCGCGATCTTCGCCGCCTGGGTGCTGCCCGAGCCTGTCGCCCTGCGCGCCCTGGATGCCGGGCCCAACGGCTTTCGCCTGTGGCGGTTCCTGGTGCGCTGGGTGTCGATCCCGCTGACGCTGGTAGTATTGGCCTCGGGACTGATCTGACAAGCGAGGTGCAAGATGAGCGATTCGACGGCCATCCGGCCCTGGAAGGGGGTGACGCCGCAGCTGGGCGAGCGGGTCTATATCGATCCCGCCTGCGTGGTGCTGGGCGACGTGATGCTCGGTGACGACAGCTCGGTGTGGCCGATGGCGGTGATCCGCGGCGATATGCACCGCATCCGCATCGGCGCACGGGTCAGCGTCCAGGACGGCAGCGTGCTGCACATCACCCATGCCAGCGACTTCAATCCCGACGGTTTCCCGCTGACCATCGGCGACGACGTGACCATCGGCCACAAGGCGATCCTGCACGGGGCCACCCTGGGCAGCCGCATCCTGGTGGGCATGGGGGCCATCGTCATGGACGGTGCCGTGGTCGAGGACGAGGTGATCATCGCCGCGGGGGCGGTGGTGACGCCGGGCAAGCAGCTGGCCGGCGGGCACGTCTATGCCGGCAACCCGGCCAAGGCGCTGCGGCCGATCAAGGACAAGGAGCGCGCCTTCTTCCCCTATACGGCCGGCAATTATGTAAAGTTGAAGGACGAGTACCTCGCGGCCCGGGGTTGAGCCGCCAAGCGATTGTTCTGTCACGTCATCCGGGGCGATAATATGGACGTTTATCCAGCCTTTGGAGGCGCCCGGGATGGCCGATTTCCGTACCCATATCAGTGCCGCTGCAGGAGGCGGCGTGCTGTTGGCCCTGGCCGGCTGGCAGGCCGAGCTGTGGACCCCCGAGCAGGCCCTGCCTGTGGCGGTGCTGGTCGCCTTCGGCGGCGTCCTGCCGGACATCGATTCCGACCACTCCCATGCCGTGCGGCTGATCTTCAGCGTGATGGCCGTGCTGGTCGTGGTGGCCGGGGCGCTGCTGCTGAGTCCCTGGCTGAACCTGGGTGCGCTGCTGCTGGCCTGTGGCGGCCTCTACATCGGGGTGCGCTATGTGCTGAGCCCGATCTTCAAGCACTTCTCCGTGCATCGCGGCATCTGGCACTCGCTGCTGGCCGCGGGCCTGTGCGGGCTGGCCACCAGCGCGGGCAGCTACCGCCTGCTGGAGCTGGAGGCCGGGCTGGCCTGGGCCCAGGGGCTGGCGCTGGTGCTGGGCTGCTGCATCCACCTGCTGCTCGACGAGCTGTACAGCGTCGATCTTACCGGGGCGCGGATCAAGCGCTCCTTCGGCAGCGCCTTCAAGCTGTTCGCCTACCGTGAGCCGCTGAACTCCGGCGTCATGCTGCTGATGGCCCTCGCCCTCACGCCCTGGCTGCCCCCCTGGGGTTCGCTGGGCGAACTGCTGGCTCAGGGCTCGGCGCTGTGGCGGTAGTCCTCGGCCTTGAGGCCGTGCTTCCTGAGCTTGTCGTAGAGGGTCTTGCGGGGCAGCCCCAGGCCCTCGCAGACCTCGCTGACCCGTCCCTGGTGGCGGGCCAGGGCCTGGCTGATCAGCCCCTTCTCGAACAGCTCCACCTGTTGGGGCAGCGGCAGCTCGCCGCTGTCGCTCTCCACGCCGGCCAGCAGGGTCTCCAGCCGGTAGTCGCAGGTCACCCCGAGCAGCACGTAGCGCTCCGCCAGGTTGCGTAGCTCGCGCACATTGCCCGGCCAGTCGTGGGCCATCAGCGCCGAGGTGCCGGCGGCGTCCAGGGGCGGCGCCTCCAGGCCGCTGCGATTGGCGGCCAGCACCGCGAAGTGCTGGAACAGCAGCGGGATGTCCTCGCGGCGCTCGCGCAGCGGCGGGATCGGCAGGGTCACCACGTTGAGCCGGTAGTAGAGATCCTCGCGGAAGTCCCCGGCCTCCGCGGCGGCCTTGAGGTCCACCTTGGTGGCGGCGATCACCCGGATATCCAGCGACACCGGCTGGTTCGAGCCCAGTCGCTCGATGGTGCGTTCCTGGAGCACCCGCAGCAGCTTGACCTGCAGGGCCAGCGGCATCGACTCGACCTCGTCGAGGAACACCGTGCCGCCCTCGGCATGCTCGAACTTGCCGATGCGCCGCTCCACGGCGCCGGTGAAGGCGCCCTTCTCGTGGCCGAAGAGCTCCGACTCGATGGTGCTCTCCGGCACCGCACCGCAGTTGATGGCGACGAAGGGACGGCCGCCCCGTGAGCTGCGTTCGTGGATAGCACGGGCGACCAGATCCTTGCCGGCACCGGTCTCGCCGAACAGCAGCACGTCGGTCTCGACCTGGCTGATGCGCTGGACCATGGAGGCCAGCTTCTGGATCGCCGGGGTGCGCCCCACCAGGCGGGGCCCCGGGGCCGCCTGCTGGGCCTCCAGCTCGGCCTTGAGGGTGCGATTCTCGAGGCTCAGCCGGCGTTTCTCGGTGCCGCGGCGCACCACCTCGACCAGCCGCTCCCCGGCGAAGGGCTTCTCCAGGAAGTCCCAGGCGCCCTCGCGCATGGCCTCCACGGCGGTGGAGATGTCGCCATGGCCGGTGATCAGCACCACCGGCAGGTCCGGGTCGCGGCTGCGCACCTCGCGCAGCAGCGCCATGCCGTCCATGCCGGGCATGCGGATGTCGCTGACCACCACGCCGGGAAAGTCCGGCGTCAGGGCCGCCAGGGCGGCCTCGGCGCTCTCGAAGGCCCGGGGCGCGTAGCCGCCAAGCTCCAGGGTCTGGCCGGCGGTGATGCGCAGGTGGGCCTCGTCGTCGATGATCATCACCGGAGGGGCCGGGGACTCATGCATGGTGTGATTGCTCCTTGGTTCGTGCCCGCTCGCCGTCCGGGCCGCCGTCCCGGGGCAGGGTAATGGTGAAGCGGGCGCCGCCGCCAGCCGCGTTGCGGGCCTCGAGGCGACCGCCGAGGTCGTCGATGATGCGCCCGGAGATCGACAGCCCCAGCCCCAGGCCACTGCCGGTGGACTTGGTGGTGAAGAAGGGTTCGAAGATCCTGGCGAGATGGTCCTCGGGGATGCCCGGGCCGTTGTCCGCCACCTCGATGCACACCCGCTCCGGGGTGGTCTCGATGGCCAGCGTCAGGCGCGGGGAGGGCGCCTCGGCCAGGGCCTGGAGGGCATTGCCGATCAGGTTGACCAGCACCTGCTCGAGGCGCACCGGGTCGGCGCGCACCCAGGCCGTCGCCTCGGGCCAGCGGCGCTCGATGGTGATCTCACCCTCGTGGAGGCGCGCCTGGAACAGGCGCAGGGCGTAGTCGAAGCACGACTGCACCGAGACCGCGGTGAGGGTGTCGCCGCTCTTGCGCGAGAACTGCCGCAGCTGGGCGCTGATCTCGGCCATGCGCGCGGTGAGTTCGACGATCTGGCCGAGGTTGGCATCGGCGGCCTCGGCCCGGCTGCGGGCGATGAAGGCGCGGGCGTTCTCGGCGTAGGCGCGGATCGCCGCCAGGGGCTGGTTGAGTTCGTGGTTGATGCCGGCGGCGAGCTGGCCCAGCACCGCCAGCTTGGCGGCCTGGACGAGCTCGTCGCGGGTCTCCCGCAGGCTCTGCTCGGCGCGGCGGCGCTCCTCGATCTCGTCGGACAGGCGACGGTTGGTGGCCACCAGGTCGCGGGTACGGTTGGCCACGTTGCGCTCCAGCTCGTCGCGGGCCCGCGCCAGGGTCTGGCGTTCGCGCTCGGCGAAGCGTTCGCGCTCCCGGCGCAGGCGCAGGCGCTGCCAGCCGATGCCGCCCCCCAGGGCCACCAGGCCGTAGAGGCCGCCGGCCAGCAGCGCCGAGACCCACTGGGCGTTGATCACCGGGGTGAGGGGCTTGAGGATGTGCATGTGCCAGTCGAAGGCCGGCATGGGGCGGGTCAGGCTGAGATAGGGCTGTCCCGCCAGGGGCCCTTGGGCGAAGCTGACCAGGCGGGTGCGCTCGTCGCGGTGCTCGATCTCGCGCAGGCCGGAGGGGGGGAGCGGCTCATCGCCATAGCGCCGCGAGGCCCGCAGGGCCACGCGCTGCGCCTCGCCGAGCGGCGCCATGGCGGTCAGCCGCAGCGCCGGCTGGCTGGCCAGGAAGATCACGCCGTCCCGGTCGGTGACCAGCAGTTCGGCGTCCTGCTCGGCCCAGCTGTCCTCCACGGCAGTGAGCAGCACCTTGAGCACCATCACCCCGTCGGGGCGGGCGTCCGGCGCCGTCTCGTCCAGCCATACCGGGGCCGAGAAGTAGTAGCCGCGCTCCCCGGACTGCACCCCCAGGCCGAAGAAGCGACCGCTGCGGCCGGCGATGGCCTCCTGGTAGTAGCGCCGGTAGCGGTAGTTCTGGCCGATGAAGGTGTCGGGACGGTACCAGTTGCTGGCGGCCAGGGTATTGGCGTGGCGGTCGAGCAGGTAGATGTCCGAGACATCGGCGGTGGCTCGGAAGCGGTCGAGCAGGCGGTTCAGCGGCAACGGGTTCTGGGTGTCCGGTGATGCCAGGAAGCGCTTGACCGCCTCCCGGCTGGCCAGCAATTCGGGGAGGTAGTCATGCCGCGAGAGGTGGCCGGTCAGCCCGGCTGCCGACAGGCGCAGCTCGTTCTCGGCATCCTGACGCAGGCTCTGCAGGGCCTGTTCCCGGGCCACCTGGGCGGTCTGCCACATGCACAGGGCGAGCCCGGCGAGGCCCAGCCCCCACAGCAGCAGGCGGATCAGGCGACGACGCGTCGAGGCAGGCCCGGCGTGAGGCATGGGGTCAGTGACTCGCCGTGGGCATCGCCTGGGCGCGACGCAGGGAGCGCTGGGCGCGCGTCTCGGCGCGTGCCGCCTCGAGCAGCCCCTCCTCCACATAGACCAGGTGCTCGTGGGCCCGGCTGCGGGCCTCCTCGGCATGGCCCTGGAGGATGGCGTCGAGCAGCGCGCGGTGCTGGCTCATCAGGTTCTTGCGGGCATCGGGCTTGCCGAACAGGTGCTCGAGGTTGTCGACGATGCTCTTCTCCAGCAGGTGGAAGATGCCGCGGATGGTGTGCAGCAGCATGACGTTGTGGGCGGCCTCGGCGATGGCCAGGTGGAAGGCGGCATCGGCCTTGGCTTCCCGGGGCGGGTCCTGCTCGTTGAAGCGAGCCTCCAGCTCCTCGAAGCGCTCGATCAGCACCGCCTTGTCGGTGGGGGTGGCGCGCAGGGCGGCATAGTAGGCGGACAGGCCTTCCATGGCGTCACGGAACTCCAGCAGGTCCAGGTGGAACTCGCCGTGACGGGACAGCATCTCCAGCAGCGGATCGCTGTAGCCGCTGTGCAGGTCCTCGGTGATGAAGGTGCCGCCCCCCTGGCGGCTGGACAGCAGGCCGCGGGCGGCGAGCTTCTGGATCGCCTCGCGCAGCGACGGGCGCGACACGCCGAAGCGCTCGGCGAGCTCGCGTTCCGGCGGCAGCCGCTGGCCGGGCTTTAGGCTACCCTCGAGAATCAGGGCCTCGAGGCGCTCGGTGATGACATCGGCCAAGCGCGGCTGGCGGAGGGTCTGATCGGACATGGTGATGCTTCCTGGGCGCGGGGTCATGATGTCCATGATAGCGCCGATGAATTGGTATTACCAATATCTCGCTGCAATCGTCACCCTGAGGCGCCCCGGGATTATCCCCGATTTCAGCAGCTTGCCGCCATGGAAGCAGGGTCATAGACCAAAGTCTAGCCGTTTCGACGCGGATATCGGCGCCCGGAATTTGACAGCCATGGCACCGGGCCATACTGTGCGGTGACATTGCGCTGTAAATTGGTTTTACCAATATGCAGCGATCCAGGCTCATCATGACAGCGCCCCGTCCCGCGGTCGGCGCCGAGGACCCTGACCATGACGCCCGTCAAGCTCTACCCCGCCAGGCCCGACAGGGTGTACTTCTATGGCACCTGCCTGGTCGACCTCTTCTTCCCCGAGGCCGGCCTCGACGCCATTCGCCTGCTGGAGCGGGAAGGCATCGAGGTGATCTTCCCCGAGGACCAGACCTGCTGCGGCCAGCCGGCCTACACCTCGGGCTACCAGAACGAGGCCCGGGCCGTCGCCGCGGCTCAGCTGGATCTGTTCCCCGAGCCCTGGCCGATCATCGTGCCCTCCGGCTCCTGCGGCGGCATGATGCGGGTCCACTACCCCGACCTCTTCGCCGGCACCGAGCGGGAAGCGCAGGCCAGCGAGATCGCCGGCCGGGTGTTCGAGCTGACCGAGTTCCTGGTGCATGTCTGTCACCTGCGCCTCGCTGACGGCGGGGCGCCGGAGAAGGTGGCCATGCATACCTCCTGCAGCGCCCGGCGCGAGATGGGGCTGGCCGAGACCGGCCCGGCCCTGCTGGGGCGGCTCGAGGGCGTGGAGCTGGTGGAGCAGGCCCGGGCGGCCGAGTGCTGCGGCTTCGGCGGCACCTTCGCCGTCCGTCACCCCGAGGTGTCGGCGGCCATGGTCGAGGACAAGAGCCGGGCCATCGAGGCGGCCGGCGCCGAGCACTTCGTCAGCTCCGACTGCGGCTGCCTGATGAACATCGCCGGGCGTCTCGAGTACCGGCAGAGTGCCGTGCGCGGCGAGCATATCGCCAGCTACCTGTGGCGGAGGACCTCATGAGCGTACAGACCTTCACTCCCGATGCCTTCCATCGCCAGGCCCATGAGGCCCTGGAGAACCCGCAGATCCGGGCCAACTTCCGCCAGGCCATGGACGGGCTGATGAGCAAGCGCCGGGACAGCTTCGCCGACTGGGACCTGGAGACGCTGCGCGAACTGGGGGCCAATATCCGCCTGCGCGCCCTGGCCAGGCTGCCCGACCTGCTGGAGCGGCTCGAGGCCAACTGCCAGGCCAACGGCATCCGCGTGCACTGGGCGGAGGACGGCGAGCAGGCCTGCCGCCTCATCCGCGAGCTGTGCGAGGCCCGCGAGGCCAGGTCGGTGATCAAGGGCAAGTCGATGGTCTCCGAGGAGATGCATCTCAACGCCCACCTGGAGGCGGCCGGCATCAGCGCGCTGGAATCCGATCTCGGCGAGTACCTGGTGCAGCTCAACGAGCAGACGCCGTCGCACATCATCATGCCGGCCATCCACCTCAACACCGACGAGATCGCCGGCATCATGCACGACAAGACCGGCATCGCGCGTACCCGGGACGTCGACACCATGACCGCGGCGGCCCGCCTGCAGCTGCGCGAGCGCTTCATGGCCGCCGACGTGGGGGTGTCCGGCGTCAATTTCGCGGTGGCCGAGACCGGCACCCTGTGCCTGGTGGAGAACGAAGGCAACGGCCGCATGACCACCACGGTGCCGCCGGTGCACATCGCCGTGACCGGCATCGAGAAGGTCGTCGAGCACCTGCGCGACGTGGCGCCCCTCTACTCGCTGCTCACCCGCTCGGCCACCGGCCAGCACGTGACCACCTACTTCAACATGATCAGCGGGCCGCGCCGCGCCGGCGAGCACGACGGCCCGGAGGAAGTGCACCTGGTGCTGGTCGACAACGGTCGCTCCGGCATCTATCAGGACGACCAGCTGCTCGACACCCTGCGCTGCATCCGCTGCGGGGCCTGCATGAACCATTGCCCGGTGTACACCCGGGTCGGCGGGCACAGCTACGGCACCACCTATCCGGGGCCCATCGGCAGCATCCTGATGCCCCACCTCGAGGGCCTGGAGTCGACCAAGGACCTGCCCACCGCCTCGAGCCTGTGCGGGGCCTGTGGCGAGGTCTGTCCGGTGAAGATCCCGATCCCCGACCTGCTGGTGCGGTTGCGCCGCGAGGCGGTCGGCGAGGGGCGCGGCAACGTGCGCGGTGCCGGCGCCAAGCGCTCGCGCAAGGAGCTGGCGGCCTGGAAGGGCTGGCAGTGGCTGGCCACTCACCCCGGCCTCTGGCGCAGCGGCACCGCCATGGCCGGCCGGCTGCGTGGCCTGACGCCGACCCATCTTGGGCCCTGGACCGACTATCGCACCGCGCCGAAGCCGGCGAAGACCACCCTGCACGGCTTGCTCAAGCAGCGCCGTGCCCGCCGGGCGGCAGAGGAGCAAGACGCATGAGTGCGCGCGACGCCATCCTGAAGCGACTGCGCGAGCGGGCCGATGGTCCCCTCGAGGCTCCCGAGAGCGACTTCACCGTGATGACCGGCCGTGGCTGGACGGCACAGGAGCGCCTCGAGCGCTTCGAGCGCTGGATCACCTCCGTGCATGGCGAGGTGATCCACACGTCCCGGGACGGCTGGACCGAGAGCCTTGCCGGCGTGCTGCGCGACAAGGGTGTGCGGCGGCTGGCGCTGGGGCGCGAGCACCCGGTGGCGGCGGCCGCCCGCGAGGCCCTCGCCGGGGGCGACATCGAGCTGGTCGCGGTCGACCGGGACATCGAGAGCTGGCAGCGCGAGCTGTTCGAGAGCGTGGATGCCGGCCTGACCTCGACCGGAGGGGGCATCGCCGAGACCGGCAGCCTGTGGCTCTGGCCCACCCCGGACGAGCCGCGCCTGCTGAGCCTGGTGCCGCCAATCCATATCGCCGTGCTGGATGCCGAGGCCCTCGAGGACACCCTCCACGACGTGATGGCCGGCCACGACTGGGTCGCGGGGATGCCCGCCAACGCCCTGCTGGTGTCCGGTCCCAGCAAGACCGCCGACATCGAGCAGACCCTGGCCTACGGGGTGCATGGCCCTCGCGAGCTGGTGGTGCTGGTGCGCCACGCCTAGGCGCCAAGGGTCAGCCGTCAAGGTTTTCGCTATAGTGCGGTTGGCCCCGGCGCAGGAATGCCGGGGTCTCGCAACCACATGTAGGGAGACATGACGTGCATATCCAGGAGTCAGGAAAGTCGCGCCGGCGGGCCGTTCGTCCGGGGCGCGTGATGGCCGGCGTTGTCGGGCTGGCGCTGCTGGCAGGGTGCGGCGACGGCGAGGAGCGCTTCGTCAGTGCCCCCGAGACGACGCTCGGCAGCGACATCCAGGGCGAGCTCACCACGGCGAGCCCCGTCAACCTCAACAACGGCACCCGCTACTCGGCGCACTGGCTGTGCGCCGGCTCGCCCGCTGGCGAGGGGCAGTCCTATGCGCTCGAGGCGTCCTTCGCCGCCGAGCTGTCCGCCTTCGACGCCCAGGGCCGGTGGCTGGGGAGCGCCCGGGGCGGTGCCGAGGCCGGGCCGCTGACCCTGCTGGCCGCGCCGGCGGACGACGCTTGTACGCTGGTGGTGGTCAATGGTCATGGTCATGGCGCCTTCGGCCCCTATCGGCTCACCGCCGAGCCGATCGGCATCCGGGACGAGCTGGTGCCGGGGCGTGCGCTGACCGGGCGCCTGGAGGAGGGCGGGGCCGAGTACCCCATCCGCCTCGACGGGCCGGCGTTGCTTACCCTCTCGCTGAGCGGCGTCGAGGATCTCGGCCTGCAGCTGGAGGGCAACGGCGTATCGCAGTCGGCCCATGCCTGTGCGGCCGGCGAGTTGCGCCTCGAGGCCTATCTGGAGGCCGGCGACTATCGCGTGCGCCTGCGTCCCGAGCATGCCCCCGCCGTCGGGGGAGAGGCGAGCTGTCCCGGCCGTGTCCTCGCCACCGGCGAGGCCTATCGCCTGCTGGCCGAGCGGCGCGACCTGGACGATGGCTGGCGCAACGGTGGGCCGCTGCGTGACGGTGACCGCGTCAGCGGCACACTCGAGGGGGCGGCACCGAATGCCTACAGCCTGCACCTCGACCGCCCCTCCGAGATCGGTCTGTCGCTGCGCTCGCAGGCTTTCGATACCGTGCTGCGGGTGATCGGCGAGGGCGCCGACATCGCCAATGACGACGATGGCAACGGTACCGACTCGCGTCTCGATACCGTGCTGATGGCCGGTGACTATCGGGTGGAGGTCGACCGCTATGGCGATGGGGGAGGCGACTATGCCCTCGAGCTGACCCGTCGGGACTTCGACGGCGAGTTCCGCAATGAGGGCGCGCTGGCCCTCGGCGAGAGCCTGCGCGGCCAGTTGACCGGCCTCGGCGAGAATCGCTATCGCCTGGCGATCGACGAGCCGGTCGAGGCGCGTCTGGCGCTGGACTCCCGGGACTTCGATCCGGTGCTGCGCCTGCACGGCAATGGCCTGGACCTGAGCGACGACGACGGCGGCGGCGAGCGCAACGCCCTGATCACCACCATCCTCCAGCCTGGCCAATACGTCCTCGAGGCACAGAGCTACAGCGGCAGCGGCATCTATCGCCTGCGCGCCGAGGGCGAGGCCTTCGAGGGGCGCACCAGCGACGGCGGCGAGGTGCGTCCCGGCGAGACCGTCTACGGCAACCTCGGCGGCGACAGCCTGACCTATGAGCTGGTGATCGGCGAGGCGCGCTCCGTGGTGGTCGAGGCCACCTCGGCGGCGGTGGATACGATGCTGCGGCTGTCGGGCCCTGGCGTCGATGCCCAGAACGACGATGCCGGCGACCTGGGGCTCGGTTCGCGGATCTCGCAGCGCCTCGAGCCCGGCACCTACCGCGTCGAGGTGGACAGCTTCAGCAGCGGGACCGGCATGGTGCGCCTCGAGATCGGCGGCTGATGTCGGCAGGGGCGTCGCCAGGCGGCGCCCCTGAAACTTTTTCCCCGCAGGGCTTGCGTGGGTCCGGGATAATCCGTAAAGTACGCATCCGCTGCCGGCGACGGGCAACGTTG
>NZ_JAUFPQ010000012.1 GCF_030409305.1 Halomonas maura | reverse complement strand
CCAGGCCTCGGGGTCCTGCTCGGCGCCTTCCAGCCGGCGCTCGATCACGCCGAGGGCGGCTGCGTCGTCGCCGGCGCGCTGCAGCACGCTGGCGGCCAGCGAGGCCCGCGTCCCGGCGGGCTCGCCGTCGGCCGCCAGGGCCCGCCTGACCCAGCGCGCCGCTCCCTCCCAGTTCGTCTCGGCCGCCAGCAGCCGGGCCATCCGCCAGTGATCGTCGGCCGCCCCGTCATGGCGGGATAGCCAGTCGGCGAGCAGCCCCCGGGCGCGCTCGGCCTGGCCGGCCTGGAGGCGCAGACCGGCCTCCTGGTGCAGCCAGCGGTCGGCCTGCGCCGCCTCGACGCCCTCGATGGCCCGGGCCTCGGCCAGGTGGCCGGCGGCGGCCCTGGCGTTGCCGAGGCGTGCCTCCGCGCCGGCCGCGAGCTGCAGGTAGAGCGCCCTCGCCCAGCGGTCCGCGGCATTGCCCCCGGCCAGGCGCTCGGCCTGGTCCAGCGCCCGCCCGCGCACCGCGTCGGCGGCGTCGGCCTGGAGGCGCTGTTCCAGGCCCTGCAGGTCGCGGATGATGCCGCCCGGCAACGACGGAGCGGCCGGCACGGGAGTCACCAGTCCCAGCCAGGCGCCAACCAGCAGGCCGGCCAGGGGAAGCGTTCGCGTCATGTGCTCACCTCAACTGGAATTCCAGGCGCTGGCGCGCCCGACGCCGTCCGTCGGCCTCGGCGAAGCGCCAGTCGGCGATGGCCTGGCGGGCGGCACGCTCGAAGACCCGCGCCGGCTCGGCCTCCAGCACCTCGATGCTGCCGGCCTCGACGCGACCATCGGGGCGAATGATGAACTGCACCACCACATGGCCCTCGAGGCCCCGGCGCTGGGCCCGGGACGGATACTCCGGCGGCACCCGGTGGGTGGCCCGGGCGGAGGTACCCACATCCACCGGCTCGCGGGATGCGGGCTCGGCGGCCGCTGGCGCCTCGGCAGCGGATGTCGTCGGCGCGGGACTCGGCGCCGGGTCGCTTTGCGGTGCCTGCTCGGGGGTGGGTTCGGGGACGGGATCCGGCTGCGGGTCGGATTGCGGCCGGGGCTCGGGCTTGGGCGGCGTCTCGGTGAGCTCCGGCAGCGACGCGTCCGGCGGCTCCGCCGGCGCCTCCAGGGGCGGCAGCTCCGCTTCGGGCAGGCTGATGGCGCTGTCCACCTGCGGCGCCGGGGCCGGTTGGGGCGGTGGCGTCGGCGCGCTGGGTGGCGGAGGCGGGGGCGGCGCCGCCGTGGATACCGGCTCGGGCATCGGCTCGGCGGTGGCCTCGGTCATCGACAGCGTCATCGCCTGCCGGGGCTCCGGCTCGGCCTGCGGCGGCAGCACCAGCAGCGCCAGCAGCGCGAACAGCGCCAGGGTCAGGGCGGCCCCGGCGAACAGCGAGACCGGCACGCGCATCACTGGCCGCCCCGCTGCGCGGCCACCGCGACCTGGTCCACATCGGCCTCGCGCAGACGGTCCATGACCTCGATCAGCACGCCGGTGGTGGCCTGGCGGTCGGCCTGGATGACCACCGAGCCGTCATCGCTGACCAGGCTCGCCACCCGGGGACCGACCCGGTGCAGGTCCACCGGCTCGCCGTCCACCCAGACGGCCCCCTCGGGGGTGATGGCCACCAGCACCTGGACATCCGGGCGCGGCGTCGCCGCCTTGGCCTCGGGACGCTCGATCTCCACCCCGCTCTCCTTGATGAAGCTGGTGGTGACGATGAAGAAGATCAGCATGATGAAGACCACGTCCAGCATCGGGGTCAGGTTGACCTCGCTGGCCTCCTCTCCCCGGTCGGCGAGTCGACGTCTACGCATGGGAGTCCTCCGCGGCACGGGCCAGGCGGTCGTGCAGCCGCTGGTCCTCGCGCCGGATGATGTGTTCGAGGCGGGCGATGAACAGCAGGCCCACGACCGAGACCGCCATGCCGCTCAGGGTGGGCAGAGTCGCCCGGGCCACGCCGTCGGCCATGGCCCGGGCCTGGTTGACCTCGCTGACGGCCAGGCTGTCGAAGACCGTGATCATGCCGGTCACGGTGCCCAGCAGGCCCAGCAGCGGACAGATGACCACCAGCAGCTTGAGCCAGGGCAAGGGCCCGCGCAGCCGGGCGATCAGTTCCCGGGCCCAGACCTCGCGCAGGGTCAGGGCGCTCCAGCTGGCATGGTCGGCCCGCGTCACCCAGCGGTCCACCAGGGCCCGGCGCGCCGGCCGGTAATGGAGGCGAAAGAACCACCAGCGCTCGAGGGCCAGCGAGAACAGCAGCACGGCCACGCCGACGATGGCCACCAGCACGGGGCCACCGGCCTCGACCAGCCACGCCAGGGGCTCAAGCCAGGGCATCGGCATGGCGCGGCGTTTCGCTCGGGGAGGCTACGCGGCCGGCCTCGAGGGTGTCGGCGAGCACGGCGCTGGCCCGGCCCTCCAGGGTGCCGATCAGCGAGCGGCTGCGGCTGGACAGTGCCGTGTGGGCGAACAGCAGCGGCACCGCGGTGATCAGGCCCAGCACCGTGGTGACCAGCGCCTGGCTGATCCCGCCGGCCATCAGCTGGGGGTCGCCGGTGCCGAACACGGTGATCGACTGGAAGGTCACGATCATGCCGGTCACGGTACCCAGCAGGCCCAGCAGCGGGGCCACGGCGGCGAGCATCTTGACCAGGCCCTGGCCGCGTTCGAGCCGCGGCTGTTCGGCGAGCAGGGCCTCGTCCAGGCGCGCCTCCAGAGCCTCGGGGACATGGCCCGCGCCGAAGGCGTGGAAGCGGGCGAGCACACGGCCCAGGGGATTATCGCCGCGCGGCCGCTCGAGGTCGCCCAGCTGGCGGCGCAGGGTGACGGTGACCCGCAGCAGGTAGAGGTACTGGCCGAGCGCCACCAGCAGGCCGCCGATGCCCAGGGCCACCACCACGTAGCCCACGGCCCCGCCCTGCCGGAAGCGCTCCCAGAGCGTCGGCTGCAGGCCGAGGGCCTCGAGGACGCGTCCCTCGGCGGGATCCACCGGGACCACCTCGCCCTCGCCGGCCTGGAAGGCCCGCAGGTGTTCGGCGACCCGCTGCGGGGTCTGGCCGAGCTCGGCCAGGCGTCCCGCCTCGCCGCCGCGCTCGAGGAGCTGCCCCTGGCTGGCGGCCAGCAGGTCACCGAGACGCAGCACGGGGCGCTCGGCCACCTGGCCGTCGGCCCCGGCCACCGGCGCCTCGAGGGCGACGACCCGGGCGGTTTCCCGGGTCAGTCCCATCAGGCTGTCGGCCAGGGTCGCGAGCTGGCCGGTGGCCAGGATGGCATCCGGGTCGAGGCGTGGCGGCAGGGCCGTCTCGGCGCCCAGGGTCAGCCAGCTGCCGGCCAGATCGTCGCGCAGCTCGCCGCTGGCGTCGGCCACCGCGTCGAACACCGCCTCGAGATCGCCGCCCTGTTCCTGGCGCCGGGCGTTCAGGGCCTCGAGTTCGTCGCGCTGGGCCTGCTGTCGGCTCTCCAGCGCCTCGCGCCGCTCTCTTGCCTCGGCCAGATCGGCACGCGCTCGCTCCAGGGCCGCGTCGAGGGCCTGCTCGTCGTCGACCAGTTCGGCGAGCCGTGCCCGGTCCCGGGCCTCGGCGGCCTCGCGCTCGGCACGCAGGGTCTCGAGCGGCGAGTCGCTCACCGCAGGCGTATCCTGGGCCATCACCGGTGTGCCGGCCACCGGCGTGCCGACCAGCAGCATCACACCGAGTGCGCGCCGCAGACGTGGCGTCATGATCATGAGGCATTCTCCACCGATCGGGAGAGGGGCAGGTCGAGCAGTTCGGGGGCACGCTGCTCGCGGACGATGAGCAGGCCCTTGCGAACCTCACCGCGGGCGTCTTCGTCGAGGGGGCGCCAGTCGCCGGTGGCCGCCTGCCAGACCCCTCCCCGACGCCCGTCCGGGGTCAGGTAGTACCACCCCACCCGGCCCAGGCGCAGGAAGTCCACCTCGCGTGGCGGCTCTCCCGGCAACTCGCCGCGCCAGGCATCGAGGCCACGGCCGTAGTCGAGTTCGCTGCGCCAGGCGGCCAGCACCCGGGACAGCTTCTCGTCGCTGGCGAGTTCGGGGTCGGCGAGCATGGCCTCGAGGCTGTCCACCCGGGCGAGGCGCTCCTCCTGGAGGAAGGGCATGTCATGGGCGACCCATTGGCGCAGGCGCTCGACCATGTCACGCAGCAGTCCGGGAAGCGCCTGGCGGGTCTCGGACAGGGTCGCCAGCGCCTCACGGCGGCCGGCCAGCAGCTCGGCCTGCTGATCCACCAGGGGGCTCAGCTCGGCGTTGTAGCGCGCCAGACGCCGGGTCTCTTCCCGGGCCTGACGCAGGGCCTGCAGGCGCTCGCGAACCGCCTGGTCGGCGCCGTCGATGCGCGCCTGCAGTCCGGCCTGGGTGCGCTGGGCCTCGATCGCCTCTTCACGCAATTCGGTGGCCGGGGCACTCGCGGCCGCCGTCAAGGCGAGGCCTGCCAGGCTCCAGTGAATCCATGATGCTCTGTTGTGCACTCTCGTCTCCCGGAAGGTGCGCGGAATGCCGGGCACGCTACCTCAAACAAGAATAGTTATCAATGCTCATGGAGCCTGGCGTCATTTGACGGGATGGAGGCCAAGTAACGATAATGAGAACCCTTATCACCCTTCACAGGGCGTCTCATGGCTATCGACCGATCCCGGCTGCACTACACCTGCATCTTCCTTCACGTCTCCTTCCGGGCCATCCGACAGTCCGTCGACGAGGGCCCGGGCGGTGACGGATCGCCGTGCTGGCTGGACACGGGATTGATCAGCATGCTGCTGGGCGAGATGCATCGCTGCCGGAGCGAGGCCGCCTCCCGGGCGGACCTCTGCCGCGCCCTGGACGGCGCCATTTCCCACGTCGGCCTGCTGCTGCTCCAGTGCCCGGGCGGTCTCGACCGAGGACAGTGCCGCCAGCACCTCGACGCCATCATCATTCCCTTGGGGCACGCCGCCCGTCTGGCCATGCCGCAGAGGCCCGTCCGCGGCCACTGGCACGGCTCGGCGCGTCGCCTGTTCCGCCGCCTGGGGCTCGGCTGACGCCCCCAACGGCACGAAGGGCCGGCCCCCCTGCGGGAGACCGGCCCTTCGATGTCGGCCATATGCGATAGCGCGCGACCGCTGGCGTTCAGGCCCTGGGGCTTGCTCTCGAGTTCGGGCAGCACCTCGAACAGCTCGCCGACCAGGCCACCGACTGTCGAGAGCGCGACCTGGACGATCGCGCCCTTCTGCCCTACAGGCCCTGGAGCTTGCTCTCGAGTTCGGGCAGGACCTCGAACAGGTCGCCGATCAGGCCACCGACTGTCGAGAGCGCGACCTGGACGATCGCGCCCTTCTGCTTTCAGGCCCTGGAGCTTGCTCTCGAGCTCGGGCAGGATCTCGAACAGGTCGCCGATCAGGCCACCGACTGTCGAGAGCGCGACCGGGAAGCGCCCGATCGCCTCTCGCCCTTAGAGCTTCTGCTCCAATTCCGGCAGGGCTTCGAAGAGATCGGCGACCAGCCCACTGACTGTCGAGAGCGCGACCGGGAAGCGCCCGATCGCCTCTCGCCCTTAGAGCTTCTGCTCCAATTCCGGCAGGGCTTCGAAGAGATCGGCGACCAGCCCACTGACTGTCGAGAGCGCGACCTGGACGATCGCGCCCTTCTGCTTTCAGGCCCTAGAGCTTGCTCTCGAGCTCCGGCAGGATCTCGAACAGGTCGCCGACCAGGCCATAGTCCGCCACCTGGAAGATCGGCGCCTCTTCGTCCTTGTTGATGGCGACGATCACCTTGGAGTCCTTCATGCCCGCCAGGTGCTGGATGGCGCCCGAGATGCCCACGGCGATGTAGAGCTCCGGGGCGACGATCTTGCCGGTCTGGCCGACCTGCATGTCGTTGGGCACGAAACCGGCGTCCACCGCCGCCCGCGAGGCGCCGATCGCCGCGCCCAGCTTGTCGGCGATGCCCTCGAGCAGCGTGAAGTTGTCGCCGCTGCCCATGCCGCGGCCGCCGGAGATCACCACCTTGGCGGCGCCCAGCTCGGGACGGTCGCTCGAGGCCAGCTCCTCGCCGACGAAGCGCGACAGGGCGTTGTCGACCACGGTCTCCACCGCCTCGACGCTGGCGGCGCCCGTCTCGGCGACGGCGTCGAAGGCGGTAGCGCGCACGGTCATCACCTTCAGGGCATCAGGGCTCTGCACGGTGGCGATGGCGTTGCCGGCATAGATCGGCCGCTTGAAGGTATCGGCGCTCTCCACCGCGATGATCTCGGAGAGCTGGGCCACGTCCTTGAGCGCGGCCAGCCGCGGCATGACGTTCTTGCCGGTGGTGGTGGCGGCGGCCAGCACGTGGCTGTAGTCGTCGGCCAGCGCCACCAGCAGCTCGCCCAGGGGCTCGGCCAGTTGATGGGCGTAGACGGCGGAGTCGGCGACGCGCACCCGGCTCACGCCGTCGAGCCGGGCGGCGGCCTCGGCGATGGCGCCGACGTGCTCGCCGGCCACCAGCACATCGATATCGCCCCCGATGGCCTTGGCCGCGGCCACCACGTGGGCGGTGGTCTCGGCCAGCTGGCCGTCGTGCTGTTCGGCAAGGACCAGGATACTCATGAGATCACCTTGGCTTCGTTCTTGAGTTTGTCCACGAGCTCGTCCACGGAGCCCACCTTGACGCCGCCCTGGCGCTCGGCCGGCGGCTCGACCTTGACCAGCGTGAGCCGTGAGGCCACCTCGACGCCCAGTTCCTCCGGTGTCTTGGTGTCCAGCGGCTTCTTCTTGGCCTTCATGATATCGGGCAGCTTGGCGTAGCGCGGCTCGTTCAGGCGCAGGTCGGTGGTGACGATGGCCGGCAGCGCCAGTTCGACGGTCTGCAGGCCGCCGTCGATCTCGCGGGTCACCTTGAGCTTGCCGTCCTCGACCACGACCGCGGAGGCGAAGGTGCCCTGGGGCCGGCCGGTCAGGGCGGCGAGCATCTGGCCGGTCTGGTTGTTGTCGCTGTCGATGGCCTGCTTGCCGAGGATCGTAAGCTCCGGCTGCTCCGCCTCGACCACCTTGGCCAGCGCCTTGGCGGCGCCCAGCGACTCGACGCGCTCGTCGGTCTGCACGTGGATGGCCCGGTCGGCACCCAGCGCCAGCGCGGTGCGCAGCTGCTCCTGGGCGGCCTTGGGGCCCACGGTGACCGCGACCACCTCGGTCGCCACGCCCTTCTCCTTGAGCCGCACCGCTTCCTCCACGGCGATCTCGCAGAAGGGGTTCATGGCCATCTTGACGTTGGTCAGATCGACGTCGGAATTGTCCGGCTTGACCCGGATCTTGACGTTGTAGTCGATGACGCGTTTGACCGCGACGAGTACCTTCATGTTGTCCTCGCTTGGTTCAGTTTCGGAACCTTGGGTGACGGGAACGGGTATCACGCCACCACGGCGCGATGCCCGGCCCTCTTAGAACCGACCGGCATGCCCTTATATGTTTCATGCAAGCGTTTGATAGGCGCCGCACCAAAAAACCCTTCTAATGTGCCACAGCCCGGGCGACCACAACAATCCTCGCCATGCCGGGAAACGGCCCTCGCGATGCCACCACCCATCGTAAGGGGTGACCCTTTGACGGTATTATGCCTATCATGGGTCACAGCTAGAAGCAAACGACCGTTTTAAAACCTATCGACGTTAGTGGTGCCCCCGGGACCCGGGCGTCGTCGCCGTGGGAGGAGACACATCCGATGACTGAACAAGTAGAGCGCGACTCCATGGACTTCGACGTGGTCATCGTCGGCGCCGGCCCCTCCGGCCTGGCCGCGGCCTGCCGCCTGATGCAGCAGGCGGGCGAGGCCGAGCAGGAGCTGACCGTGTGCGTGGTCGAGAAGGGCTCCGAGGTGGGCGCGCATATCCTCTCCGGGGCGGTCTTCGAGCCCCGCGCCCTCCAGGAGCTGTTTCCCGACTGGGAGGCGCGCGGCGCCCCGCTGACCACGCCGGCCGTTCGCGACGAGCTCTACCTGCTCAAGGATGCCGAGAAGGCCCAGAAGCTGCCCAACGCCCTGGTGCCCAAGACCATGCACAACACCGGCGGCGACATCACGAGTGGCGACTCCCGCCGCTACGTGATCAGCGCCGGCAACCTGTGCCGCTGGCTGGCCGAGCAGGCCGAGGAACTCGGCGTCGAGATCTTTCCCGGCTTCGCCGCCCAGGAAGCGATCGTCGAGGACGAGGTGGTCAAGGGCATCCTGGTCGGCGACATGGGCGTGGGCGCCGATGGCCAGCCCAAGGACGGCCATATGCCGGGCATGGAACTGCGCGCCAAGTACACCCTGTTCGCCGAGGGCGCCCGGGGCCACATCGGCAAGCGCCTGATCGAGCGCTTCCAGCTCGATGCCGGCAAGGACCCCCAGCACTACGGCATCGGCCTCAAGGAGCTGTGGGACATCCCCACCGACAAGCACGAGCCGGGCCTGGTACTGCACGGCTCCGGCTGGCCGCTGGACAAGCACACCCACGGCGGCTGGTTCCTCTACCATGCGGAGAATGCCCAGGTGGTGGTCGGCCTGATCATGGACCTGTCCTACCAGAACCCCTACCTGTCGCCCTTCGACGAGTTCCAGCGCATGAAGCACCACCCGGTGCTCAAGCAGCACCTCGAGGGCGGCTCGCGGGTCGCCTACGGCGCCCGGGCCATCACCAAGGGCGGCCTCAACTGCCTGCCGAAGATGACCTTCCCCGGGGGGCTGTTGATCGGCTGCGACGCCGGCACCCTCAACTTCGCCAAGATCAAGGGCCTGCACACCGCCATGAAGTCCGGCATGGTGGCCGCCGAGAGCGTCTTCGAGGCCATCGCGGCCGGCGACGAGGGCGGCGACGAGCTCGGCGCCTTCGAGGACAAGTGGCAGGCCAGCTGGGCCTACCGGGAACTCGACGAGAGCCGCAGCTTCGGCCCGGCGATCCACAAGTACGGCACCCTGGGCGGCGGCGCCTACAACTTCCTCGACCAGCTCGTCGGCGGCAAGCTGCCGACCCTGCACGACACCGTGCCGGATCATGCCACCCTGAAGAAGGCGGCCGAGTGCGAGGCGATCGACTACCCCAAGCCGGACGGCAAGCTGTCCTTCGACAAGCCCTCGTCGGTGTTCCTGTCCAACACCAACCACGAGGAGGACCAGCCCTGCCACCTCAGGCTCGCCGACCCGGAGTTGCCGATCCGCGACAACCTGCCCGAGTATGCCGAGCCGGCCCAGCGCTACTGCCCGGTGGGCGTCTACGAGGTGATCGAGGACGAGGCGGGGAATCCCAAGTTCCAGATCAACTTCCAGAACTGCATCCATTGCAAGACCTGCGACATCAAGGACCCGGCCCAGAACATCACCTGGGTGGCGCCGGAGGGCGGCGGCGGGCCGAACTACCCCAACATGTAACGACTCCGCCCAAAGAAAGAGGCCCCGCCATGGTGGGGCCTCTTCATGTCAGTCGCCGGTGGCGATGGGCCGGGCGGGATCGCGGAGCCACTCGCTCCAGGAGCCGGCGTAGAGGCGCGGCAGGGGCCGGCCGGCGACGGCATAGGCGAGGATGTCGTGGCAGGCGGTGACCCCTGAGCCACAGTAGGCGATCACCGCGTCGCCGGCGGGCAGCTCTGCTGCCAGCGCGTCGGGCGCCTTGAAACGGCCGCTCTCGTCGAGGTTGTCGGCGCTGGGACGACACACGGCGCCGGGAATATGCCCCGCCACCGGGTCCACCGCCTCGGCTTCGCCGCGGAAGCGCTCCCGCGCGCGCGCATCCACCTTGAGGGCACGGCCGGAGAACACCTCGTCGGCGTCGACCCGGACGGCGTCGCGGTAGGCCGGCGTCCAGTCGCTCGGGGACGGCAGGGGCTCGCGGCCCAACGGCAGCTCGCCGCCGGCATCCTGCCAGGCCCGCAGGCCGCCATCGAGCACGCGCACCTCGGGATGGCCGGCCCAGCAGGCCAGCATCCACCAGGCGCGGGCCGCGGCCAGCTGGCCGCCCCGGTCGTCGTAGACCACCACCGCGCGCCCGGGGGCGATGCCCAGCCGCTGAAGGACCGCGGTGAAGGCCGCCGGCGCGGGCAGCGGGTGACGCCCGCCCGCGCCGGCGGGCGCGGCCAGGTCGCGGTCGAGGTCCAGGTGCTGGCTGCCGGGCACATGGCCCTCGCGCCACAGCCGGGCGCCGGCATCCGGGTCGCCCAGCCGCGCCCGGCAGTCCAGCACCAGCGGCGGATTGTCCCCCTCGAGGGCCCGGGCCAGCTCACTGGCCTCGATCAGCACACGGCTCATGCACGTTCTCCTTCGAGCAGTTCGATGGGCGCCCGCCGGGCGATCAGCCGGCGTCGGCCGGCCTGGCGGAAGCGCACCTCGATCACGGGATTGTCCGGGTCCCCCTCCACCACGCTGATCTCGCCTTCGCCGAACACCGCATGGCTGAGGCGCTGGCCGACCCGGAAGTCGCTGGCGGCCGGAGGCGCCCCCGCCGGCGCGGCGGCCTCCTCGAGGGGCAGCGAGCGGCCCAGCGCCGCGACATAGCGGCGCACCAGGCCCGGCTGCGCGACCGCCAGCGGGGTCTCGCCCCCAGCTTCTCCTGCCAGGCGCTCGGCGACCCGCTGGCCATCCTGCCAGGCGGTCTCGTCGAGGAAGCGACTGGGCCGGTGGTCGCCGCCGTCATGCAGCATGACCAGTCGCTCCCGGGCCCGCGTGATGGCCACGTAGAACAGCCGCCGCTCCTCCTCGAGGCGCGGCGGAGTCAGGGGATTGTCCCGGCTGTAGTGGGGGAAGTCCTCCTCGTTGAGGCCCGCCAGCACCACCAGTGGCCACTCCAGGCCCTTGGCCCCGTGCACCGTGGTGATCAGCACCCCGTCATCGCGATTCTGCACCGGCCGGCGCAGCAACTCGATGAAGGTCGCCAGGTCCGGCGCCTCGCCGGCCTGCTCGACCAGCACATCGAGCAGCCGCACGTCCTCCTCGCCCTTGTCGCGCCGCGCGGCGGCACGCTTGAGCACCTTCTCCGCCTCCAGGCTCTCGATCACGTGCTCGAGCAGGCGGGCCGGGGTCCAGCCGGCATGCCGGGGCAGCTCGCAGAGCAGGGCCCAGCGACGCTTCAGGGTCCGCCGCTGGTGGGGTTTCAGGCCGGCCAGCAGGGGATCGTGTCGCTCCGGCCAGCGCTGGGTCTCGGCCAGGCGAGTGGCCAGCGCCGCCAGGCGCTCCCGGGCAACGAAGGGGGTGGGCTGGGCGAGCAGGGTCAGCAGGTGGCCCGGATCCCGCAGCAGGCCGGCGTCCAGCGCCAGCATCAGGTAGCCGGCCAGGGCCTCCACCAGGGGCAGGCGGAACACGAAGCGATCCTCCCGGGACAGCCGGAAGGGCACGCCCTCGCGCAGCAGGGCCAGCTGCAGGGGCACCGACAGGGCCCAGCTGCGCACCAGCAGGCAGGCCTCGTCGAGCCCTCGGCCCCGGCGCTGCCAGGCACCGAGCTCGCCGAGCAGCCCCTGGCTCCCCTGCCCCACCGCCAGCCCGGTGGCCGGGTTGCCGGGCGCCGCCAGGCAGAGCTGGTCGGGGCGGCGCCGGTTGGCGGCGATGGCGTGGTTGGCGGCCAGCGCCAGGGCATGACCGTGGCGAAAGGTGCTGGAGAGCGGGTAGTCCCGCGCCTCGCCGAAGGTGGCGGTGAAGTTCTCGAGCATGGTGTCGGGATGCGCCCCGCGCCACTCGTAGATGCACTGGTTGGCATCGCCCACCGCCATCACCGCCGCCTGATCCCCGGCCAGCACGGCCAGCAGGCGCTGCTGGGCCTGGTTGATGTCCTGGTACTCGTCGATGATGACGTGGTCCAGGAAGCCCTGGACCCGACCCCGCAGGCTCGAGTCGGCCTCCAGCGCGCGCAGCGGGCGGTAGAGCAGATCCGAGTAGGTCATCAGCCCCTGCTCGGCGAGCAGGGTCTCGGCGTGCTCGAAGGCGGCGACGAAGTGCTCGGTGTCCTCGCCGACGTCGAGCCGGGCATACAGCTCGGCGGGACTCGCCATCTCCGCCTTCACCAGCCCGCAGAAGTGGGCCAGGGCCTCCAGCTTCTCGGCCTCCAGGGCCGCCTCGCCGGGCTCGGGGAGGGCCTGCAGGGCCTGCTGGGTGGCGTGGCGCAGCAGCCGCTCCAGTTGCCAGTCGGCGGTGAGCAGCTGCCGCGGGGCGAGCGCGCCCCAGCGGGTCAGGCTGCGGGAGAGACGATGCCCGAGGGAATGGAAGGTGCGCACGTCGGGCAGCGGCTGGCCGGCCGGGGCCATGGCCGCGAGCCGGGCCTGGAAGTCCTCGCGGGCGGAGCGGTTGAACATCAGCACCAGGATCCGCCCCGGCGCCACGCCCCGCTCGAGCAGGTGCAGGACCCGAGCCACCATGGTGGTGGTCTTGCCCGCCCCGGCCACGGCCGCCACCCGGGCGTGGCCGCCCGGGTGGCCGACCACGGCCCGCTGCTCCGGCGTCAGCCTCATGGCGCCTCGTCGTCCAGCCGCCCCAGCGGCTGCCAGGCGCCACCGCTGGTCAGGCCCAGGGCCTCGCCGCGCCGCTCGGCGAGGTCGGCCAGCCGGTAGTAGACGTTACGCCCCAGGCGCGCGGCGAGGCCGAAGCGGACCGGCACCTCGGGCACCGCCTCGCCTAGCGGCGTGGTCGTGACCACCAGGCGATGGGCCTCGTCGAGGCGCAGCCGGTCGCCGACATTGGTGGTGAGCCACCAGTCGCCGGCCGCATCCGGTTCGGCATCGACGATGACGAAGGGAAGGTCCTCGACCCGGATGCGCTGCTTCTCCGCGGGGGTCACCAGGTAGTAGTCACCATCGGCCTCTCGACGCAGGATGGTGGAGAGCAGGCGCACCAGGCGCGGCCGGGTGATCACGCCGCCCTCGTGGATCCAGCGGCCGTCGGCGGCGATGGAGAGGTCCATCTCGCCGACCCGCTCCGGCGCCCAGCGTTCCAGCGGGGGAATCTCGCCCTCCGGCTCGATGCCGGCCAGCAGGGTCTCCAGGTTCATGCTGCCCTCCTCGCTTGCGGCGACGGCCGCTACCCGACCAGGCCGGCCTGGGCCAGGGTCTCGCGGATCTCGGCCGACGCCTCGGGGGCGGCGGCCCGGAACAACCGGTAGAAGTTGGCGGTGGTCTGCATGGCCACTTCCTCGACGCTGATGCCCCGCTCGGCGGCGATGCACTCGGCCACCTCGACCACCCAGGCCGGCTCGTTGGGCTTGCCACGATGGGGCACCGGGGCCAGGTAGGGACTGTCGGTCTCGATCAGCAGGCGATCCAGCGGCAGGCGCCGGGCCAGCTCGCGGATGGCGCTGGCGTTGCGGAAGGTGACGATGCCCGACAGCGAGATGTAGAAGCCATGAGCGACCGCCTCCCGGGCCATGTCGAGGTCCTCGGTGAAGCAGTGCAGCACGCCACCCACCCGGGGATCCACGTGCTCGCGGATCAGTGCCAGGGTGTCCTCCCGAGCCTCCCGGGTGTGGATGATCACCGGCAGCTCGAGCTCGGTGGCCGCGACCAGGTGGCGGCGGAAACGCTCGTGCTGGACCTCCCGGGACACCCCCGCGTAGTGGTAGTCGAGGCCGGTCTCGCCGATGGCCACCGCCCCGAAGCGCTCGGCGCAGTCCTTGATGGCCGCCACACTGGGCTCCTCGGGCACCTGGTGGAGGGGATGGACCCCGGCGGAGATCGCCACGTCGTCGTGGGCCCGGGCCAGGGCGGCGATCCCCGGCACCTCCTCCAGGGTGACGGCGATGGCCAGGAACTGGCGCACGTCGCGGGCGCGGGCGGCGTCCAGGGCCGCGGCGACATCGCCGTCATGGCTGCGGGGATCGAGGCGATCGAGATGGCAATGGGAATCGACAAACATGTGGATCTTCGACTATTGAATGGATTCGTTGATGAAGAGGAAAGACGGAAGAACGCGGCAACGCCGCACCCAGAGCGAAGCAACCCATACCGCCTGTCGGCTTCCCTCTTCCCTCTTCCCTCTTCCCTCTTCCCTCTTCCCTCTTCCCTCTTCAAAGGGTGTAGGTCGGGGTGCCCTTGTCCAGCTGGCCGGCCAGCAGGTTCTCGATATGGTCGCGCACCCCCTGGTCCTCGGCGCTGAAGTGGATACCGATGCCCGGCACCCGGCGCCCGGAGACGCCTTCCGGGGAGACCCACACGACCCGGCCGGTCACCGGCACCCGCTCGGTCTCGTCGGGCAGGGTCAGCAGCAGGAAGACCTCCTGGCCGAGCTCGTAGCGCTCCCGGGTGGGCACGAAGATGCCGCCACGTTCCAGGGCCGGCATGTAGGCCGAGAGCAGGGTCGGGATGTCCTGGATGGTCAGGGACAGGGCCTTTTGTGCGGCCATGCAAGCCTCCTTCGTCAAGAACGCAGCAGCGCGGACCAGCGCACCAGCCAGGCTTCGAGCACCAGCTGAGGATTGGGGTTGCCGCCCTCGGCCAGCAGGCGCCGTTGTTCGCGAGCATAGTCCAGGAGACGGAACCAGTCGCGGACCCGGCCATTCTTCACCGCCTGGCGATACAGCGGCAGCAGGTCGGGATTGCGCAACTCCTCGGTGCCCCCGGACAGGCCCAGGCGAATCAGGTCCTCGAGCCAGGCGATACCGTACCACAGGATGGCGTCGATGGACTGGCGGTCCAGGCGGGCGGCCTCGGCCACCGGCTCGGCGCCCCGCACCAGGGCGTCGAAGGTCTCGTGCAGCTGCTGGCGCAGCCCTCGGGCGTCCGGCTCGGCGAGCTCCAGGGCGCGCAGCGGCAGCCCGCCGGCGGCCTGAAGCCAGAAGCGGGCGTCCTCCTCGCCGCCGAGGCGCTCGGCGAGCCAGCCCAGGCAGTCGGCCTCGGCCGGGGGGGCCAGGCTCCAGTGCTGGCAGCGGGAACGGATGGTCGGCAGCAGGTGCGAGGGGATGTCCGAGAGCAGCAGGAACAGGGTCCGCCCGCCGGGCTCCTCCAGGCTCTTCAGCAGGGCGTTGGAGGCGGCCACGTTCATCGCCTCCGCGGGGCTGATGACGATCACCCGATAGCCGCCCTGCTGGGCGGTCTGGGCGACGAAGCCGTTGACCTCGCGGATCGGGGCGATGCGGATCTGGCGCTTGCCCTCCTCCGGCGCGACGCGCAGCAGGTCGGGGTGGTAGCCGGCGGCCAGCATCTGGCAGGCATGGCAGCGTCCACAGGCGAACTCGCCGGGGGCGGCACACAGAGTGCGGGCGATCAGCGCCTCGGCCAGGGAGGGCTTGCCGACCCCATGGGGGCCGGAGAACAGCAGCGCATGGGGCAGGCGGCCGCTGTCGGCGAGCCGCACGAGCTCGCGCCAGCGCGACGCCAGCCAGGGCAACGGACGCACCGGGGCGACCTCGCTCATCGCCAGGCCTCCAGGCGGCGGTCGAGGACCGCGCCCAGCTCGGCCTGCACCGCCGCCAGGGACCGGTCGGCATCGACCACTACCATGCGCTCCGGGGCCGCGGCGGCCCGCGCCAGGTAGGCCTGGCGGACCGCCTCGAAGAACTCGGCTCGCTCACGCTCGAAGCGGTCCCGCTGGCCGCCGTCGCGGTCGAGCCGCCCCTCCAGGCGACGCTGGGCGGCCTCCATGGGCATGTCCAGCAGCAGGGTGAGGTCGGGCTGCAGGCCCTGCTGGACGAAGGCCTCGAGCTCGGCGATGCGCCCGGCCGCGATGCCGCGGCCGCCGCCCTGATAGGCGAAGGTGGCGTCGGTGAAGCGGTCGCAGACCACCCAGGCGCCGCGGGCCAGGGCCGGGCGCACCAGCCGGGCCAGGTGCTGGGCGCGCGCGGCGAAGACCAGCAGCAATTCGGCGTCGGCGTCCAGGGGCTCGTCCGTGGCCGGATCCAGCAGCAGGCCACGGATGGCCTCGGCGCGGGGCGTGCCGCCGGGCTCCCGGGTGCGCACCACCTCGAGGCCCCGAGCCTCGAGGTGCTCGGCCACCCAGGCCAGGTTGGTGGACTTGCCCACGCCCTCGCCGCCTTCCAGGGTGATGAAACGTCCGCGACTCGACATAAGGCCTTCCCGGTTGGAGGTGAATGGATCAGCGGTTGCGGATGTAGCGGTTGACGGCACTGTTGTGCTCGCGCAGGGAGCGCGAGAAGTGATGGGTGCCGTCGCCCCGCGACACGAAGTAGAGCGCCTCACCCTCGGCCGGGTTGACCGCCGCCTGCAAGGCGGCGCGTCCGGGCAGCGCGATCGGCGTCGGCGGCAGCCCATCGATCACGTAGGTGTTGTAGGGCGTCGACTCGCGCAGGTCGGCGCGGGTGATGTTGCCGTCGTAGGCATCGCCCATGCCGTAGATCACGGTGGGGTCGGTCTGCAGGCGCATGCCGCGCTCGAGGCGTCGCACGAAGACCCCGGCGATGCGCCGGCGCTCCTCGGGCACCCCGGTCTCGCGCTCCACCAGGGAGGCCAGGATCAGCGCCTCGTAGGGGGTCTCGATCGGCAGCGCCTCGTCGCGCTCGGCCCAGGCCGCCTCGAGCAGGGCGTCCATGCGCGTCATCGCCTGACGCAGGATTTCCAGGTCGCTGACGCCCTTGCGGTAGCGATAGGTGTCCGGGAAGAAGCGGCCTTCGGGGTGCTTGCCCTCGCGGCCCAGCATCTCCATCACCTCGGCGTCGCTCAGCCCCCGGGTGCGGTGCTCGAGCTTCTGCGCCTCGTCGAGCACCGCGCGCATCTGGGCGAAGGTCCAGCCCTCGGGGATCGTCAGCGGATAGGTGACCACCTCGTGGCGGTCCAGCAGCCCGAGCAACTCCCGACCGGTCATCGCCGGGGTCAGGCGGTACTCCCCCGGGCGCAGGTCGGGCACGGCCTCGGGCTCGAGCCGGGTCAGCAGGCGATAGGCCCAGGCGTCGGCGATGACGCCCTGTTCGGCGAGTTCGCCTATCACTCGGTGGAAGCCCGCCCCGGCCGGCACCTCGTAGAGGGTCGGCGAGGCGATGGCCAGGGGAGCCTCGAGGCGGGTCTCCCAGTAGCGGTACCCCCCACCCAGGGCCAGGGCCAGCAGGATCACCAGCAGCGGCAGCAGCTTGATCACACGGGGCATGCGTTGTCCTCGTTCACTCGGTTGAAGCACCCGGATGGCGCGGGTAGCCCAGCAGCCCATGGGCCTCGGCCTGCAGGGCCCGGTGACGGACGCCCGGCGACCAGCGGGCCAGCGGGCGCCCCTCGGCATCCTCGAGGCGGGTCAGCGGCCAGACGCCCTGCACGGAATTGGCCAGGCACACCGCCTCGCTGCTCGCCAGCACCTCGGGGCGAGCGTCCACCTCGCGGATGGCCAGGCGCGCCAGCAATGCCTCGCGCAGGGTACCGGCCACCCCGCAGCGCTCGAGTCGCGGCGTCTCCCAGCGTCCCTCACGCCACCAGAAGAGGTTCATGCAGGTGGCCTCCACCACCCTGCCCTCGGCATCGCTGAGCAGTCCCTCGGCGATCCCGGGATCGGTCCACTCGGCCCGGGCCAGCACGTTTTCCAGGCGGTTGAGGTGCTTGAGGCCCGCGAGGCGCGGCTGGATCGCCAGGGAGAGCGCGCAGTGGCGGACCCGCACGCCCTGCCAACGGGACGGCGAGGGCGAGAAGGGCGCGGCCTGCCAGCGCAGGCGGGGCGTCGGCGCCTCGGGGGGCTGGTAGCCGCGCCCGCCGCTGCCGCGGGTCAGTACCAGCTTGAGCACGCGCAGGCCCTTGCCGGCGCGGGCCGGGAGGGCATCGAGGGTCGCCCGGGCCGGCAGCGCGATGCCCAGCGCCACGCCGCCCCGGGCCAGGCGAGCCAGGTGCTGCTCCCACAACAGCGGCACGCCATCACGCACCAGCACGGTCTCGAAGAGGCCGTCCCCGTAGGCCAGCCCCCGGTCGTCGAGGGGGACGCCCTCGGCGGGGACGGGCTGTGCCGGTGCCCCGCTCACACCCTGGAGAAGACCAGGGTGCCGTTGGTGCCACCGAAGCCGAAGGAGTTCGACAGGCTGACGTCGATCTTCATCTCCCGGGCGGTATGGGGCACGTAGTCCAGCACGCAGCCTTCCTGGGGGTTGTCGAGGTTGATGGTCGGCGGCGCCACCTGGTCGCGGATGGCCAGCACGCTGAAGACCGCCTCGACGGCCCCGGCCGCCCCGAGCAGGTGGCCGATCATCGACTTGGTGGAACTCACCGCCGCGTCCCTGGCCGCGTCGCCCAGGACCCGCTCGACCGCGCGGCTCTCGGCCAGGTCCCCGGCTGGGGTGGAGGTGCCGTGGGCATTGATGTAGTCCACGGCCGCCGGATCGAGGCCGGCATCGCGGATGGCATTGCTCATGGACATGGCGGCGCCCCGGCCGTCTTCCGGCGGCGCGGTCATGTGGTAGGCGTCGTCGCTCATGCCGAAGCCGGTGAGTTCGGCGTAGATGGTCGCGCCCCGCGCCCGGGCGTGCTCGAGTTCCTCGAGGATCAACACGCCGGCCCCGTCGGAGAGCACGAAGCCATCGCGATCACGGTCCCAGGGGCGGCTGGCCGCCGCGGGATCGTCGTTGCGCGTGGACAGCGCCCGCGCCGCGGAGAAGCCCCCCAGGCCCAGCGGCGTGGTGGCCATCTCGGCGCCACCGCAGACCATCACGTCGGCGTCACCGTAGGCGATGGTCCGGGCGCTGTAGCCGATATTGTGGGTGCCCGTGGTGCAGGCCGTGGTGATGGCGATGTTGGGCCCGCGAAAGCCATGCTGGATGGCCAGGTTGCCCGAGATCATGTTGATGATCGAACCCGGCACGAAGAACGGCGAGATGCGCCGCGCGCCGCCCTTCTGGAGGGCATTGTGGTTGTGCTCGATCATCGGCAGGCCGCCGATGCCGGAGCCGATGGCCACGCCGATGCGATGGGCGTTGTCCTCGGTGCACTCGATGCCGGCATCGCTGATCGCCTGGGCACCGGCGGCCACCCCGTACTGGATGAACAGGTCCATCTTCCTGGCATCCTTGGGATTCAGGTAGGGGCTGATGTCGAAATCCTTGACCGAGCCACCGAAACGGGTATTGAAGCCACTGGCATCGAAGTGCTCGATGGGGGCGATACCGCTCTTGCCGGCCAGAATGTTGCCCCAGCTCTCATCGACGGTGTTCCCCACTGGCGTGACCAGGCCCAGCCCGGTCACTACAACCCTTCTACGAGCCATCAGCTTTCCTCCAGACATCCGTAGTGACACGACCCTCTCGGGGCCTTCGTTGCGCGCATTATACCCGAGTCTCCCCTCGCTGTGACCGACGTAGGCCAGCCCCATAGCACGAGAGCCGCCCTGCATGGCAGGACGGCTCTCACCAGGGCTCGCCGCCCCGGATACACCTCAGCAAGCGGTGTCGAGCACCCTTACTGGTGGGTGTTGACGTAGTCGATGGCTTCCTGAACGGTGGTGATCTTCTCGGCTTCCTCGTCGGGAATCTCGGTGTCGAATTCCTCCTCGAGCGCCATCACCAGCTCGACGGTATCCAGGGAATCCGCGCCGAGGTCTTCGGTGAATGAAGAAGAGTTCTGGATGTCTTCTTCCTTGACGTTCAGGCGCTCGGCCACAACCTTCTTCACGCGCTCTTCGATGGTGCTCATTATGACGTACTCCAGTCGTTCACGTTAGCCGTTCTGATGACCAGCCGTTTCAAATCCGCAAGCCATAAGCTGCGGGGTAGTTTATAGACCACTCAGGGTCGACGCAACCGCCGCATGGCGCGGCATTACCGCATGTTCATGCCGCCATTGACGTGCAGTGTTTCGCCGGTGATGTAGCCGGCCGAGTCACTGGTCAGGAAGCCCACCGCCGCGGCGATCTCCTCGGGCTGACCGAGACGCGACAGCGGAATCTGACCGAGCAGGGCCTGGCGCTGGTCCTCCGGCAGGGACTCGGTCATGTCGGTGGCGATGAAGCCCGGCGCCACGGCATTGACGGTGATGGCGCGGGACGCCACCTCGCGGGCCAGCGCCCGGGTGAAGCCTTCCATGCCGGCCTTGGCCGCCGCGTAGTTGGTCTGCCCCAGGTTGCCCATGGTCGCCACCACCGAGCTGATCGACACGACCCGCCCGAACCGGGCTCGGGTCATGCCCCGCAGGCAGGCCTTGCTGACCCGGTAGACCGACTTCAGGTTGGCATCCATGACCGCGTCCCACTCGTCTTCCTTCATGCGCATGAGCAGGTTGTCGCGGGTGATGCCGGCATTGTTGACCACAATGGTCGGCGCACCAAACTCCTCGCCGACCGCCTTGACCAGCGCATCCACGCTGGCCTGGTCGGTAACGTCCAGGCGGCGCCCCGCCCCCTCGATGCCCTGGGCCTTGAGGTCGGCATCGATGCGCTCGGCCCCGGCATCGCTGGTGGCCGTGCCGATCACGATGCGTCCCTGGCGACCCAGTTCATGGGCGATGGCGCGGCCGATGCCGCGACTGGCCCCGGTGATCAGGGCGACTCTACGCTCGGTTGTCATGCTCTCTTCCGTTCTCGTCCAGGAGATGGGTCAGCCGTTGGCCGACGGTGACTGGCCGGCCGCTTCACGGGCCAGCTCCAGGGCCGCCGAGAGGCTGTCGGGATCGTTGACCGCCAGCCCCCGGCTGCCCCGGGCGATACGCTTGTTGAGCCCGGTGAGCACCTTGCCCGGTCCGCACTCGATGAATACCTCGGCCCCCTGGGCGGACATCGCCTCGATGCACGAGGTCCAGCGCACCGGCTGGTAGAGCTGCTCGATCAGCCGCGTGCGCAGCGTCTCGATATCGGCATGGGCCTCGGCATCGACATTCTGGACCACGGTATAGCGTGGCGCCCGCAGCTCGATGCGGTCCATGGCCTCGGCCAGGCGCTCGGCGGCCGGGCGCATCAGGTCACAATGCGACGGCACCGACACCGGCAGCGGCATGGCGCGCTTGGCCCCGGCCTCCTGGCAGGCGGCGATGGCGCGCTCCACGGCGGCCTTGCTGCCGGCGATGACCACCTGCCCGGGGGCATTGTAGTTGACCGCGGCCACCACGTCGCCTTCGGCGGCCTGGGCGCAGGCCTGTTCCACGGCGGCATCGTCGAGTCCGAGGATAGCCGCCATGGCGCCCTCGCCCATGGGCACGGCCGCCTGCATCGCCTCGCCGCGCAGCTTGACCAGCCGCACCCCGTCGGCGAAGGGCAAGGCACCGGCGCAGACCATGGCGCTGTATTCGCCCAGGCTGTGCCCGGCCATGACCCCGGGACGCGGCCCCTCGAGCTCCTGCCAGACACGCCAGATCGCCACGCTGGCCGTCAGCAGCGCCGGCTGGGTGCAGGCGGTGGCATTGAGCGCCTCGGCGGGGCCTTCCTGGACCACCTGCCAGAGGTCATAGCCCAACGCATCGGCGGCCTCCTCGAAGGTCGCGCCCACCACGCTGTAGCGCTCCGCCAGCTCGCGCAGCATGCCGATCTGCTGGGAGCCCTGCCCGGGGAAGATGAGGGCAAGGGGTTGTGTCATGTCGATCACCTTTGCTCTTGTTGGCTTGCATCGTCCCCGGCCGCGTCCGTGACGCTCGGGGCAATGATCCTGGATCCGCTGTCGATTCGGTCGTCGATAACGGCCGAGTCGACGGCGGACCGCCGGTGGTCGAGCTCCCTGGCGAGCCGGCCCGGCAGGCCATGGCGCACCTCCTGCACCGCCCGCGCCACCGCGAAGTGGAACCCTGCGGCATCGGCGCTGCCGTGGCTCTTGACGACGATGCCCGCCAGCCCCAGCAGGCTGGCACCGTTGTAGCGCACCGGGTCCAGCTCCCGGCGCAGGCGCGCCAGGGCGGGCCTGGCCAGCAGGCCGACCAACCGGCTGGACCAGTGCGCCTCGAAGGTCGCCTGCACCCGGCGCACCAGCATCCGCGCCAGGCCCTCGCTGGCCTTGAGCACGGCGTTGCCGACGAAGCCGTCGCAGACCACGACGTCGACCTCGCCGGAGAAGATGCCGTCGCCCTCGATGAAGCCGAGATAGTTCAGCCCCTCGAGCCGCCGCAGCGCCTCATCCGCGCGCTGCACGCTGGCGGTGCCCTTGGTGCCCTCCACCCCGACGTTGAGCAGGGCGACGCGAGGATGCGCGAGACCGTCGACATGGCGTGCCATGACCTCGCCCATCAGCGCGAAGTCGATCAGCCGGGCCGCCTCGACATCGACATTGGCGCCGAGGTCGAGCAGGTAGCAGCGGCCGTCCTCGCGGGTCGGGATGGCCGTGCTGATCGCCGGACGCGGCACACCGCCGACGGTCCCCAGCGCCCGCCGAGCCAGGGCCATGAGGGCGCCGGTATTGCCGGCGCTGACGCCGGCCTCGGCCCCGCCCGTGGCGAGGCAGTCGAGCATGGCGGCCATGCTGGTGTCACGGCCGTGGCGCAGCGCCTGGGCGGGACGCTGGTCCTCGCGCACCACGGCCGGCGCATCCTCGACCCACAGATGCGACGACGCCGCGGCCAGTGGCCGCGGCAGCCGGGAGATCTCCTCGTCCAGCTGGCGGGCGGGGCCGAACAGCCGAATCTCGAGATCGGGGTCGGCCATGACGGCACTGGCGGCGCCTACCACGGTGGCGCGGGGACCCAGGTCCCCGCCCATGGCATCCACGGCTATCCGCATGTCAGCGGCCAGGCGTCACGGCGATGCAGTCGCCATCGCCTCAGGCGTCGACGACCTTGCGACCGCGATAGAAGCCGTCCGGAGAGACGTGGTGACGCAGGTGAGTGGTACCGGTCTCCTTGTCCTGGGACAGCGCCTGGCCGGTCAGGGCGTCGTGGCTGCGACGCATGCCGCGCTTGGAACGGGTCTTGCGGTTCTGTTGAACTGCCATGAGATATCACTCCAGAGTGAATCGATGAGTATCAGGTTTTGCCCTTGAGGTGCTTGAGCACATCGAAGGGACTCTTGGAGGGCGCGTCCGACGCGTCGGAGCCCGCCCCGCTGCTCAGCTGGTCGCGCGAGACCGCGCAATCGGCCTCGTCGTGGTAAACCACCTGGGGCAGGCTGAGGATGAGCTCATCCTCCACCACCCCCAGCAGGTTCAGCTGTTCGTTCTCCACCAGCACCGGCTCGTGGGTGCTCGGCAGGTCGGCCGCCAAGGCGTCGCTGGTGACCATGCCCAGCAGGAAGTCGCTGGCGACGTCCTGGGCCATGGGCGAGAGGCAGCGGCGACAGGGCAGCTGCAGCTCGGCCTCGAGATGACCACTGATCACTCGACGCCCCTGGGCATCGATGGTGAAGTCCAGCCACACCCGGGCGTCACCCCGCTGCGCCCCGACTTCCTCGGCGAGCCGCGGCAGGTCGGCCAGCGCAACCAGGCCTTCGAGATGTTCGGCATGCGTGGCGAGCTTGTAAGGCTCGACCCTGCCAGGGAGTCGTGAGGTCAACATAGGCGCGCAATGATAGGCACTCCCCCTGCCCCTGTCAAAGCCACCGTGATTCACGGTTACAATGCCCGCGGGGTGCAGGGTTGCGCCCTCGCCACAGCGGCGTTCGACCACCTCTGGAGGACCTGCCATGCCACGCCTGGTGCTCGCCTCGGGCTCCCGCTTTCGCCGCCAGCTGCTCGACCGGCTGGAGATTCCCTATGCCTGGGACAGCCCCGACATCGACGAGACCCCACGCCCCGGGGAATCCCCCCGGGCCCTGGTGCATCGCCTGTCCCTGGCCAAGGCCGAGCGGCTGGCCGGGAACTGGCCGGACCACCTGATCATCGGCTCCGACCAGGTCGCGGTCTTCGATGGCGAGGCGCTCGGCAAGCCCGCCGACGAGGCCGCCGCCCGCGCCCAGCTGGCCCGCTTCTCGGGGCGGCGGGTCAGTTTCCTGACCGGGCTGGCGCTGATCGACACGCGCCACGCCAGCCACCGGGTCTGCCACGAGCGCTACGACGTGGTCTTCCGCCGCCTCGGCGACGACGAGATCGCCCGTTACGTGGCCCGGGAGCGCCCCCTGGACGCCGCCGGCAGCTTCCACATGGAAGGGCTCGGCATCAGCCTGTTCGAGCGGCTCGAGGGGGACGACCCCAACACCCTGGTCGGCCTGCCGCTGATCCGGCTGTGCGCGCTGCTGCGCGAGGCCGGGCTGGATCCGCTGGGCGAGCCATAAGAGGCAACAAGGAAGCGGCAAGGGAGGATGGCCGCCCTCCTCCCCTCCTGCCGCCGCCCAGCGGCGCGCTTCCTGCTGACGACCTTCAATTGAGCTGGTAGCGCAGCGGCGAATCGGCCCGCGGCACCCCGAGCCATTCCGCGACGACGCGCCCGAAGCGCCGCGACAGCCGCTCGAACGGGTCGAGCCGTGGCGTGTAGTCCTTGACCCGCGGCGTCTCGAGGCGCGCCCGGGCGATGCCGTCGAGGCTGTCGAGGTCATCCACCAGCCCCAGCGCCCGGGCCTGCTCGCCGGTCCAGATCAACCCGCTGAACAGCCGCTCGTCGTCGGCCAGCCGCTTGCCGCGACCGGCCTTGACGTCCTCGATGAACTGGTGGTGGGTGGTGGCCAGGACCCCCTGCCAGAACGCTCGCTGGTCGGCGGAGATGTCCGAGAAGGGATCGAGGAAGGCCTTGTTGTCGCCGGCCGTGAAGACCCGTCGCTCCACGCCGAGCCGGTCGATGGCCTCCTCGAAGCCGAAACCGGCATGGATCACGCCGATGGAGCCGACCAGGCTGGCCGGGGCGGCAACGATCTCGTCCGCCGCCGCGGCAATATAGTAGGCGCCGCTGGCACCGATATCCTCGATCACCGCGATGATCGGCTTGTCGCCCGAGGCACGCAGACGCATCAGCTCGTCATAGATGCGCTGGGACTGGACCGGGCTGCCGCCGGGACTGTCGATATGCAGCACCACCGCCTCCGCTCCGGGCGCCTTCCAGGCTCGCTCGACCCCGTCGAGGATCCGTTCGGCGTTGGCCGGGGATTCGCGGTCGATGACGCCCTCCACGCGCACCACCCCCAGGTGCGGGCCTTCCGTCCCTACCGGCCCCGGCACCAGGAAGAGCCCATACAGGGTGGTGGCCAGCGAGGCCAGGATCAGCAGGGCGAAGAAGAAGCGGAAGAACAGCTTCCAGCGCCGCGAGCGCCGCTGCTCGGTGAGCACGCCATCGATCCAGCGGTCGAGCATCGCCTGCTGGGCGAGGCGCCGGCGCTCGCGCAGCGTCTCGGCATCCTCCGCCGAATCGGCGGGCGCCGGCCGCCCCTCCCTCGCCTGGCGCGCCTGCTCGGCGGTGAGCTCGGCCCCCTGGGTCCACTTGTCGTCGCGTCGATCGTCGGCCATGAAATGCTTGCCTCCCTGCTGCCACTCAGGCGTGCAGCCAGTCGATGAGTTCGGAAAAGGCCTCGGCGGAGAACACCGGTCGGCTCGCCGCCAGGCGCTGCGGGGCGTGCACGCCGTAGGTCACGGCCACGCGATCCATGCCCAGCGCCCGGGCCATTTCCAGGTCGTATTCGGTGTCGCCGATCATCACCGCCTCCTCCACCGCCACGTCGAGCTCCGCGAGCAGCTCCTCCAGCATCCGGGGGTGAGGCTTGGAGCGCGTCTCGTCGGCGGTGCGGCTGGCATGGAACCAGTGACCGCAGTCGTTCTCGTGGAAGATCCGGTCGAGCCCTCGGCGACTCTTGCCGGTCGCCACCGCCAGGCGGGACGCGTCATCGGCGCGCAGCCGGGCCAGGCCCTCGACGACCCCGGGATAGAAGGGCATCGGGGTGACATCGCCCTCGACGAAGTGGTAGGCGTAACGGCGTCGCAGCGCCTCGGCACGCCCGGGGTCGATGCCCGGACAGAGCCGCTCGATGGCCTCGGGCAGGCCCAGGCCGATGATGTCTCGCACCTGATCCTCGCCGAGCGCTCCCCAGCCGATGTCGCGCCCCGCGGCCTGCATGCAGCCGACGATGCGGGCCACGGAATCCATCAGGGTGCCGTCCCAGTCGAAGATCATCAGTCGATAGCGCATGGGCATCGTTCAGCCGTCCTGGCGGGCACGGGAAAGCACCGCGTCGAGCTCCTCGCCCAGGGGGGCGCGGATCCTCACGGGCTTGCCGCTGGTGGGCTCGGGAAAGGTCAGCGCGGCGGCATGCAGGAACAGCCGCGACAGCCCCAGCCGGGCCGCGAGACGTCCACCCTCCCGGGTGCCGTACTTGTCGTCGCCGAGCAGCGGGTGGCCGGCATGGGCGGCATGCACGCGGATCTGGTGGGTGCGACCGGTGATGGGCTCCGCCTCGACCAGGGTCGCGCCGGCGAAGGCCTCGCGCACCGCGAAGCGGGTACGCGCCACCTTGCCGGCCGAGTCCACCCGCACCCGCCGCTCGCCATTGCCGGCGTCGAAGCGATCCAGCCGAGCGCTGACGAAGTCGCGCCGCGCCGGCCAGCGCCCGGCCACCAGCGCCAGGTACTGCTTGGTCATCTCGTGGCGCTTGAGGGCAGTGTTCAGGGTCAGCAGGGCGGGACGCGACTTCGCCAGCAGCAGGCAGCCCGAGGTATCGCGATCGAGCCGATGCACCAGCTCGAGGAAGTCGAGATCCTCGCGAACCTGGCGCAGCGCCTCGATCAGGCCGATCTTGACCCCGCTGCCCCCGTGCACGGCGAGCCCCGAAGGCTTGTTGATCACCAGCCAGTCGCGGCCCTCCAGCAGCACGCTGCCGGCCAGCAGGTTGCGCAGGTTGTCGCTGACCTCGCGCACCGCCTCCCGGGGGGCCAGCCGCAGCGGCGGGATGCGCACCACGTCGCCCAGCGCCAGCCGGGTGTCGGCCTTGACGCGCTTCTTGTTCACGCGCACCTCGCCCTTGCGCACGATGCGGTAGATCAACGCCCGGGGCGCTCCCTTCATGCGTGTCATCAGGAAGTTGTCGACCCGCTGGCCCACCTGGCCCTCGGTCACTTCCACCCACTGTACTTCGCGGCCCTCGGCCATGCCGACACTCCACTGGCAACCTGCGGAAATGCCGCATTCTATCGCAGTGCGCGCCATCCTGCCGCCCAATTGCCGGTCACCCCCTTTACTGTTATATTGCCAACTCGCTCCAGTGGGTCGACTCTGGCCCGTTCGAGCGCCTGCACGACAGACACGCAGGCCGGAGCGAATAGATCAGGCCGCGACGATACTCGCCGATTCGAGGTCCCGCCGCCGACAAGCAAGCGATACAACGCCACGCCCGCCCCGCCCCTCACCGATGAACGGGCGGCGATCACGGGATACGTACAACATCGTGCCGGAGGCCGGCGTTGGCGAATCGATGAATGCCAGGTGTTGGCGGTGACCGCAGGGCCGGATGGGCGAAGACCCGCCGAGACACGTCCTGCCTCCGCCCCGTACTCAACATGATCTTGCCGTGCCGGGCGGCCTCCACCGGTAACCCGACACGGCCGGGCGCAGTTCCGCATCCGCGACATGCGCTGAGCACAAGCACGCAGCACCCAGCGGTTCGCCTTCGCCGATGCACGGAAGCCTCTCGGGCTTGACCGATCACGGTGAGGTGCCAGGATTTCGAGACAAGGTTAGTGACCCCGGAAACGAATAGCACGCTATCGAAACCCCGGGATCGCAGGACATTGGCCGGAAACCGGGCCTCGCCAACGGTCGGTATCAGCTGAGAGAGACTCCCTGGGCGCCCACCGGCGCGTCCAATTTGCGAGACGACATGAAACGGATGCTCATCAACGCGACCCAGCCCGAAGAGCTGCGCGTCGCCCTGGTCGATGGACAACGCCTCTACGACCTGGACATCGAATCCGGTGCCCGGGAGCAGAAGAAAGCCAACATCTATCGCGGCAAGATCACCCGCGTGGAACCCTCCCTCGAAGCCGCCTTCGTCGACTTCGGCGCCGAGCGCCACGGCTTCCTCCCCCTCAAGGAAATCTCCCGCGAGTACTTCGTCAAGGACCCCTCGGGCCGGCCCAGCATCAAGGAAGTGCTCAAGGAAGGCCAGGAAGTCATCGTCCAGGTCGACAAGGAGGAGCGTGGCAACAAGGGCGCGGCCCTGACCACCTTCATCAGCCTGGCCGGCCGCTTCCTGGTGCTAATGCCTAACAACCCTCGTGCCGGCGGCATCTCGCGGCGCATCGAGGGCGAGGAGCGCAGCCAGCTCAAGGAGGCCATGAGCCAGCTGACCGTGCCCGACAAGATGGGCCTGATCGTGCGTACCGCCGGCATCGGCCGCTCCACCGAGGAGCTGCAGTGGGACCTCGACTACCTGGTGCAGGTATGGGAATCGGTGACCGAGGAAGCCGGCAAGCGCCCCGCGCCCTTCCTGATCTACCGGGAATCCAACGTCATCATCCGCGCCATGCGCGACTACCTGCGCCAGGACATCGGCGAGGTGCTGATCGACAGCGAGCAGGTGCACCAGGAGGCGCTGGCCTTCATCCGCCAGGTGATGCCCTCCTACCAGCAGAAGATCAAGCGCTACGCCGACGAGGTGCCGCTGTTCTCGCGCTTCCAGATCGAATCGCAGATCGAGACCGCCTACGAGCGCGAGGTCAAGCTGCCCTCCGGCGGGTCCATCGTCATCGACCACACCGAGGCCCTGGTCTCCATCGACATCAACTCGGCCCGGGCCACCCGCGGCAGTGATATCGAGGAGACCGCGCTGCAGACCAACAGCGAGGCCGCCGACGAGATCGCCCGCCAGCTGCGCCTGCGCGATATCGGCGGCCTGGTGGTCATCGACTTCATCGACATGAGTCCGGCGCGCAACCAGCGGGAGGTCGAGAATCGCATGCGCGACGCCCTCAAGCTCGACCGTGCCCGGGTGCAGATCGGCCGCATCTCGCGCTTCGGCCTGATGGAAATGTCGCGCCAGCGCCTGCGTCCTTCGCTGGGCGAGACCAGCGGCGTGGTCTGCCCCCGCTGCGACGGCCAGGGCACCATCCGCGACGTACGCTCCCTCTCGCTGTCGGTCATGCGCCTCATCGAGGAGGAGGCCATGAAGGAGCGCAGCGCCCAGATTCGCGCCATCCTGCCGGTGCCGGTCGCCACCTACCTGCTCAACGAGAAGCGCGCCGTGCTGGCCGAGATCGAACGCCGCCAGGGCGTGCGTGTGGTGCTGCTGCCCAACCCGGACATGGACACCCCTCACTACGACGTGCAGCGCCTGCGTGACGACCATGTCGACGAGGAAGGCACGGCGGGCGCGTCCAGCTTCGAGCTGCCCACCGAGACCGAGATCGGCAAGGAGCCCGAGGCGGCCTTCGGCAAGCCGATCAAGCGGGACGAGGCGGCGGTCAAGACCGTGGTCCACCACGAGCCGGCCCCGGCCTCGCTGCAGCAGGAGCCCCCCGCCAAGGTGGCCGACGAGACACCCGCCGCGGCCACCCGGCCGGCGCCGGCGCCCCGCCCTGCCCCGGCCACCCGGGAAGGGGTGCTGGGTCGCCTGGTGAAGGGCTTCACCCGCCTGCTCGGCGGCGAGGAGACCAGCGGGACATCGGCGGCCCAGCCGGCCACGCCGCGCCAGGGCGAGGAGCGCAAGGCCCGTGATTCCCGCCCGGCCGGCGCCGTCCGTGAGCGTGACGACAAGGCGCCCGGCGGCAATGGTCGCCAGCGGCAGCGCCGTGGCCAGCGCCCCGATCGCGGCGAAGGTGGCCGCGACGACAGCCGGGCACCCAAGGGGCGTCAGCCCACCGAGGATCGCCCGGACCAGGCGGAGAGCCAGGGCCGCGGCAACCGCGGCGGTCGCGGTCGTCGCCAGGATGACGGCCGCAGGCCCCAGGAGGCCCGCAAGCCCCAGGAGGCTCGCAAGGGCCAGGACGGCCGGAGCAAGTCCCCGGAGGCCCGCAAGCCCCAGGACACCGCCGGGGAGCGCGCCAAGGGCGACGCCGCGGCCACTCCGCCCCCCCAGAAGACCGAGGCACCGGCAGAGGCCGCCAGCGCGGATGCCAAGCCCAAGCGCACGCGCAACAACCCGCGTCAGCGGAGCCGCCAGCATGCACTGAACCCCCAGGCCGAGGCCGAGCAACAGCGCCTGCAGGCCCAGGCCGCCACCGGCGAGGCCGAGGTCCCGGCGGAGACCGGGCCCAAGCCGGAAGCCAAGGCGGAGCAGCCCGAGCCCCAGGCGGGTGCCAAGCCGCAGGCCAGGGTCGAGACCCCCGCGCCCCAGGCGGGTGCCAAGCCGCAGGCCAAGGACGAGAAGCCCGCGCCCCAGGCGGGTGCCAAGCCGCAGGCCGAGGTCGAGAAGCCCGCGCCCCAGGCGGGTGCCAAGCCGCAGGCCGAGGCCGAGAAGCCCGCGCCCCAGGCGGGTGCCAAGCCGCAGGCCGAGGCCGAGAAGCCCGCGCCCCAGGCGGGTGCCAAGCCGCAGGCCGAGGTCGAGAAGCCCGCGCCCCAGGCGGGTGCCAAGCCGCAGGCCAGGGACGAGAAGCCCGCGCCCCAGGCGGGTGCCAAGCCGCAGGCCGAGGCCGAGAAGCCCGCGCCCCAGGCGGGTGCCAAGCCGCAGACCAGGGTCGAGAAGCCAGCGCCCCAGGCGGGTGCCAAGCCGCAGGCCGAGGCCGAGAAGCCCGCGCCCCAGGCGGGTGCCAAGCCGCAGGCCGAGGCCGAGGCCGAGAAACCCGCGCCCCAGGCGGGTGCCAAGCCGCAGGCCAGGGACGAGAAGCCAGCGCCCCAGGCGGGTGCCAAGCCGGAACAGCCCAAGGCAGACGCCAAGCCCGAGGCCAAGCCGGAACAGCCCAAGGCAGACGCCAAGCCCGAGGCCGAGACCCCCGAGCCCCAGGCGAGTGCCAAGCCGGAGCCGAAGCCCGGGGCCAAGCCGGAACAGCCCAGGGCCGAGGCCAAACCGGAGCAGCCCAAGGCAGACGCCAAGCCCGAGGCCAAGCCGGAACAGCCCAAGGCAGACGCCAAGCCCGAGGCCAAGCCGCAAGCCAAGGTAGAGCCGCAAGAGGCGGCGGCCAAGGGCGAGGAAAAGCCTGCCGAGCGTCGCCGCCGTCGCCGTGCCCATAATGACCCGCGGGAGATCCGCCGGCGCGAACTGGAGGCGCAACGCCAGGAGGGCAACAAGGGCTGATCACGGCCCTGTACCGACGATGACAAACGCCCGTGGCCAAGGCCACGGGCGTTCTTCGTTCGAGGAGGCGCCGTGCGTCGAGCCGTGGCTGGCTAGCCGGCGCAAGCCTCGGCCAGCCGCGGCTCGCGCTCGAGTGCGATACCGAAGCGCGCCTGCACCTCCTCGGCCACGGCATCGGCAAAGTGCAGCAGCTCCTCGGCACTGCCCCCGCCGTGATGCACCAGGACCAGCGCCTGACGATCGTGGACCCCGAAGTGCCCCCGGCGCCAGCCCTTGAGTCCGCAACGGTCGATCAGCCAGCCGGCGGCGAGCTTGACTCGCCCCGCCGACTGGGGAAAGTGCGGCAGCTCGGGGTGGGCCTGCAGCAGGCGCTCAGCCTCGGCCGACGACACCACCGGGTTCTTGAAGAAACTGCCGGCGTTGCCCAGCGTGGCGGGATCGGGCAGCTTCTCGCGGCGCACGGCGCAGACCGCCTCGGCCACCTCGAGGGGCGTCGGCGCGGCACCGACCCGGCTCGCCAGGTCGCCATAGGCCAGGCGGGGGGCCGCCCGGTGCGACAGGCGCATGACCAGCCGGGTGATCACCACCCGCCCCGCCAGGGCCCGCTTGAAGACGCTGTCACGATAGCCGAAGGCACAGTCCTCGGGACCCAGGACGGCCTCGCGGCCATCGTCCAGGTGGATCAGGTGCACGGCCTCGAGCGCGTCGCACAGCTCCACGCCATAGGCGCCGATGTTCTGGATCGGCGCCGCCCCGCAATGCCCGGGAATCAGCGCCAGGTTCTCGAGGCCCCAGAGGCCGCGCCGGGCCAGGGCCATGACCAGCTCATGCCAGACCACGCCGGCCTCGGCATGCACCCTGGCTCCCTCGGGGCCGTCGTCCTCGAGCCACCACTCGGCCATGGCGGGACGCAGCACCAGGCCGGGGAGGCGCGCGGGGAGGATCAGGTTGCTGCCGCCGCCGAGCAGCAGGGTCGGCCAGCCCCGGGCCTTGGCCAGGTCCAGTGCCTCGTGCAACTGGGGCAGGGTCCGTGGCGCCGCGACGCGCTCGGCGATGCAGGGCAATCCCAGGGTGTTGGCCCCGGCGAGATCGACCTCGCGCCGCAGCGCGAGGCTCAAGAGTCGCCCTCCAGGCGCCGGCGCACCGCCTCCACCAGGCCCAGGGACGCCGCCTCCACCAGGTCGAGCACCTCCTCGAAGCCCTGGTCACCGCCATAGTAGGGGTCGGGGACCGCACGGCCCTGCAGGCCGGCGAAGTCCAGGAAGAGGCCGACATGGGCGTGGCAGTCCGCCGGTCGCCGGGCCTGGAGCGCGACGAGGTTGTCCTCGTCCATGGCCAGCAGGTAGTCGAAGCGCGCAAAGTCACCCGCCGCCAGCTGGCGGGCTCGCTGGGCGGAGAGGTCGAGGCCGCGCTCGGCGGCCGCCCCCTGGGCGCGGGGGTCCGGCGCCTTGCCCACGTGCCAGGGACCGATACCACAGGAATCGACCGCGACGCGATCGGCGAGGCCCGCCTCGTCGAGGTGGCGCCGGAACATGCCCTCGGCGGTGGGCGACCGGCAGATGTTGCCGAGGCAGACGAAGAGCACGCGCATCACCGACCTCCCCCGTCGGCCCGCACCGCCTCACGGACCCGCTCCAGGTCCTCGGCGGTATCGACGCCCGCCGGATGCGGCTGGCTCGCCAGGGCGACCTGGATGGCATGGCCATGGTGCAGGGCGCGCAGCTGCTCGAGCTGCTCGAGCTGTTCGAGGGGCGACGGCGACCAGTCCCGGTACTCGGCGAGAAAGCCCACGCGATAGGCATAGAGGCCGATATGGCGCAGCCAGGCATCGGTCTCGAGCAGCTCGGGCCGGGAGGCGAAGGCCTCACGATCCCAGGGAATCGGCGCCCGGGAGAAGTACAGCGCGCGTCCCGACAGGGCCCGGACCACCTTCACCGCATTGGGGTTGAAGAGCGTCTCGACGTCGCCGATGGGTTCCGCCAGGGTGGCGATCGAGGCACCGGGATCGGCGAACAGGCGGCCCGCCACCTGGTCGATCAACGCCGGCGGCAGCAGCGGCTCGTCGCCCTGCACGTTGACCACCACCGCCTCGTCCGGCAACCCCAGCCGCTCCGCCACCTCGGCCAGGCGATCGGTCCCCGAGGGATGGTCGTCGCGCGTCATCACCACCTCGGCACCGACCCCGGCCATGGCCGCGCGGATGCGCTCGTCGTCGGTGGCCACCACCACCCGGGCGGCGGCACTGGCCTGCGCCTGGCGCCAGACATGGGCGACCATCGGCTCCCCGGCGATCTCGAGCAGCGGCTTGCCCGGCAGCCGCGTGGAGGCAAAGCGCGCCGGGATCACGGCGATGAAATCCTGCATGGGTCCTCCTCAGGCCTCGCCGTGGCGACCGGCCGACGGCGGCAGTTTCTCGTCCACGTCCAGCGCCCGGGCCTCTTCCGGCAGCATGACCGGTATCCCGTCGCGCACCGGGTAGGCCAGGCCGTCGAAGCGACAGATCAGTTCCTGGGCCTCGCGATCGTAGGTCAGCTTGCCCTTGCACAGCGGGCAGACCAGCATCGCCAGCAGTTCCTTGTCCATGTGTCACGCCTCCGTGATCAGAGTCGGCGCCGCCGGTACGGCGGGCGCCCGGATTGTCATCGCGCCGCCAGGCGCGCATCGAGCCAGTCGACGAAGCCCGGCGCGGGGGCCGCCTCCACCTCGAGAACCCAGGTCCCGGGCCCCGCCAGGTCGCGGCACTTGACCGCGTCCTTGGCGGTCATCACCACCGGCAGGTCATCGCCGAACGCCAGGTCGGCGGCCGTGAAGCGGTGGTGGTCGCCGAAGGGATGGGGATCCACCTCGAGCCCCAGCCCACGCAGGGTGGCGAAGAAGCGCGCCGGTCGGCCGATACCGGCCACGGCGTGCACCTCACCGGCGAAGGGCGGCGGCGCGACCGCGTGCCGCTGGCCCCCGGCCAGCGACCGCCAGGCGATCGGCTCGAGGGTCATGGCGTGGCCGCCGGTGGGCAGCGGGCGACGAGGCTCGCCGTTGACCACCACCGCATCCACCGAGGCGAGCCGTCCCGCCGGCTCACGGAGCGGCCCGGCCGGCAGGCAGCGCCCGTTGCCGAGCCCCCGGTGGCCATCCACCACCAGGATCTCCAGGTCGCGCCCCAGCCCGAGATGCTGGAGGCCGTCGTCGCTGAGCAGGATATCGCAGCCCTCCTCCAGCAGCCGCCGCGCCCCGCGGGGACGGTCCGGGTCCACCACGACCGGCACGCCGGTCTGGTCGGCCAGCATGCGCGGCTCGTCGCCACTGGCCGCGGCCGAGGTCTGGTCGGTCAGGCACAGCGGATAGTGCGCCGAGCGCCCGCCATAGCCCCGCGACAGGATGCCGGGCGACCAGCCCCGCGCCTGCAGATGACGGGCCAGCCAGGCCACCAGCGGCGACTTGCCGGTGCCGCCGAGGGTGATGTTGCCGACCACCACCACCGGCACCGGGGCCCGCCAGACGTCCCGGCGTCCCTCGGCGTAGGCCCGGGCCCGGCGCGCGACGGCCAGACGGTAGAGCGCCTCCAGCGGCCGCAGTGCCACCAGCCAGGGCGAGCCGGCATAGGCCGCGCGGAGCCAGTGCTCGCCGATCCCGGCGCTCATGCCGGCTGGGGATCCTGGAACTGCAGGCGGTGCAGGGCCGCATAGGCGCCGTCGCGGGCCAGCAGCTCGGCATGGGGGCCCTGCTCGACGATCTCGCCGCCCTCCATCACCAGGATGCGGTCGGCCCGCTCGATGGTGGAGAGCCGGTGAGCGATGACGAAGGTGGTGCGGTCCCGACAGACTTCCTCCAGGGCCGCCTGGATGTGCCGCTCGGACTCGGTATCCAGGGCCGAAGTGGCCTCGTCGAGGACCAGCAGCGGGGCGTCCTTGAAGATCGCCCGGGCGATGGCCAGTCGCTGGCGCTGGCCGCCGGAGAGCATCACGCCGTTCTCCCCCACCACGGTGTCGTAGCCCTTGGGCAGCCGTTCGATGAACTCGTGGGCGTGGGCGGCCCGAGCCGCGGCCTCGATGGCTCCCGGCGTGGCGTCATCCACTCCATAGGCGATATTGGCGGCGATGCTGGCATTGAACAGGGTCACCTGCTGGGATACCAGGGCGATCCGCCGGCGCAGCGGATGCAGGCGATAGTCCTCGAGGGACACGCCATCGATCAGGATACGGCCGGCGGTCGGCCGGTAGAACCGCGGCAGCAGGCCCATCAGGGTCGACTTGCCGCTGCCGGAGCGGCCGACGATGGCGACCATCTCGCCGGGCGCCACCTCGAGGTCGATGCCCTTGAGCACCTCCGGCTGGTCCTCGCCGTAGGCGAAGCGCACGCCCTCGAAGCGCACCCGGCCCTCGAGGCGCCCCGGCTCCACGGTGCCTCGATCCTCTTCGGGCGGCTGCTCCAGCAGCCCGAAGAGTTCGCCGGCGGCGGCGATGCCCTTCTGGATGGTGGCGTTGATCTCGGTGAGCTGGCGGACCGGCTTGGCCATCAGCGATGCCGCGGTGATGAAGGCGACGAACTCGCCGGGGGTCATGTCCGCCATCAGCGCCGGCGACATGGCCAGCCACACCAGCAGCGCCAGCGACAACGCCACCAGCAGCTGGATCACCGGGGTGCTGGTGGCCTTGGTCAGGGCCTCCTTCATGCTCTGGCGACGATTGATCTCGCTGGCCCGGGCGAAGCGGGCCTTCTCGAAGGCCTCGGCGCCGTGGGTGCGCACCACCCGATAGCCGGACAGCGCCTCGGAGGCCACATGGGTGACCTCGCCCATGGAGCGCTGGATGCGTCGGGAGATGCGCCGGAAACGCTTGCTGGCGTAGCTGACCACGCCGCCGATCAGCGGGGTCACGGCCAGGAACAGCAGGGTCAGCATCCAGTTGGTCCACAACAGGTAGGCGACCAGGCCGACCACGAAGAGCCCCTCGCGCAGCAGGATGGTGATGGCCTTGGTGGCGGCGCCGGTGACCTGCTCCACGTGGTAGGTGACCCGTGAGATCAAATGGCCCGAGGAGTGCGCGTCGAAGAAGCGCCCCGGCAGGTGCAGCATGTGATTGAAGACGTCGCAGCGCAGGGCGTGGACCAGGTTGCGGGCCACGTTGCTCATGAAGTAGGTGCCGAGGAAGGTGCCCAGGCCCCGGGCGGCGAACATGCCGACCACGAACAGCGGCAGCATCATCCGGAAGCTCGCGTCGGGATTCTGGATGCCGTCGATCAGGCGCTTCATCATCTCGGCCAGGGCGGTGCTCGAGGCGGCGTAGATGACGTAGCCGAGGACGGCCAGGGCGAACGCCTTCCAGTGTGGCCTGACGTAGCCGAGCAGGCGCTTGTAGAGGGTCCAGCCGGAGTGTTCGATCACGGTATCTCCGCTTCAGTGGGTGTCGCCTCGGCGGTGGCGATGCGGACCTGACGAATGCCCAGGGCTCCGGCCCGGTCGAGGACACGCACCACCGCGGCATGGGCGGCCCGGCCATCGGCTTCCACTACCAGGCCCAGTTCCCGGGCGCGTTCGGCCTCCTCGGCCAGCGCCGAGGCCAGCGCGCCAGGCGCCAGGTCCCGCTCGCCCAGCCGGTAGTCGCCGCTGGCGGTGACCACCACGGTGACCGGCGAGACCTCCGCGGCCACCCCGGTCTCGCTCCTGGGCAGCTCGAGCTCCAGCGCCTGGCGAGTCTCGAAGGTCGTCGAGACCATGAAGAAGATCAGCAGCAGGAAGACCACGTCGATCAGCGGGGTGAGGTTCACCTCCACCGGCTCGCGTCGCGTGCGGGGAACCCTCATGAGGGCTTCACCCGCGGCGCACGGTGCCCGTCGGCTTCCTGCCGCTCGTCCTCCTGGGGCTCATGACGCTCCGCCAGGGTCAGGTCCCCCGGGTAATGCGCCAGGAACTCCACCACCTGCCCGGCCTGCTCCTCGATCCGCACGGTGATGTCCTCCACGCGGCGCTGGAAGTAGCGGTGGAACATCAGGGCGGGAATCGCCACGGTCAGGCCCGCGGCGGTGGTCACCAGGGCCCGGGAGATACCGCCGGCCAGGTCGGCGGTGCGCTCGACGCCGTCGCTGGCGACGATCACCGTGAACACCTCGATCATGCCCACCACCGTGCCCAGCAGGCCGATCAGCGGCGTGATCGAGGCGATGGTGCCGAGCGGGCTCAGGAAGCGTTCCATGTCGTGCACCACCGCGGTGGCCGCCTCCTGGAAGCGCGCCCTGACCTGCTCGTGGCCCAGGCGGGCGTTGCGCAGGCCGGCCGCCAGCACGCCGCCCAGCGGCGAGTGGCTCTCCAGCCAGTAGAGGTTGACCTGGCCGCGGTCCACCAGCGTGCAGACCTCCTGGCCGAGCCCCCGCGGGGCGATGCGTGACGCCCTCAGCGTCCACAGGCGCTCGATGACGATCACCACCGCCACGACCGAACATCCCAGCAACGGCACCATCAGCCAGCCCCCGGCGATCAGGGCCTCCATCATGTTCATATGGCGGTCACCTCTTTCGCGCCCTCACCGGCGAATCTCCGGCATCGATGGGGGCGATTCTACCGCAAGGCAGCCGCCTCCGACACCGCCGCGGCGCCCGGCGGGCGGCCGCTCGGCCCGCACCACCAGGCCCTCCCCGGGGCCCAGGCGCAGGGTCACCGCCCCGTCCCGGGCCGTGTTCCACAGGCAGCTGCCCACCCGCCGGAACCGGCGGACCACCAGCGGGTCGGGGTGGCCGAAGGGGTTGTCCCGGGCGGCACTGAAGATCACCTGGCGCGGCGACACCCGGCGCACGAAGCCCGGCCCGGAGCTGGTACGGCTGCCGTGGTGGCCGGCCACCAGCACCGTCACGGGGCCAGCCAGGGCGGGCAGCAGGCGGCGCTCCACCCGTCGCCCGGCATCGCCGGTGATCAGCAGGCGGTGGGCGCCGGCCGTGACCAGCAGCACGCAGGAGCGGTCGTTGTCCGACAGGCCCGCGACCGTCTCGGGGGGCCACAGCACCCGGAACGCCACGCCGTCGTGTCGCCATCGGCGCCCCGTGGTGCAGGGCGTCGTGGCCACCGGCAGGGAGGCGTCCGGAGGGGCCAGGTAGCGGTCGACCCGGTGGTCGGCGACCAGACCGGGGAGACCGCCGGCATGGTCCCGGTCGGCATGGCCGATGATGACGTCGTCGAAGTGCTGGCCCGGCGGCCACAGCGAGGTCAGCGGCATGAAGCCGGAGCCGAAGCGCGGCCCGGTGTCGACCAGCGCCCGATAGCCGGCGGTGCGCAGGCTCACCAGCTGGCCCTGGCCGACATCGTGGATGCGCACCCACAGCGTGCCGGGCGCCGGCTGCGGCGTCGCCAGCCACAGCGGCAGGGTCGCCAGCAGGCCGCTGCCGGCCAGGCGCAGGCGACGGTCCAGCCCGGGCAGGGCCCAGAGCAGGCTGAGCAGCCCCAGGCCGAGGGCCAGGGGCTGGATCCAGGCGGCCGGCGGATGCCACAGCGGCAGGAGCTCCACGCTCCGTGACAGCACCACGGCCAGCCCCGCCGCCAGCTTCGCGAACAGCCACCAGCAGGCGTCCCCCAGGGGCGGCACCCAGGCCAGCAGCCAGCCGGCGAGGCCCAGCGGCACCATCAGGCTGCCGACCAGCGGCACGGCAAGCAGGTTGACCAGGGGGCCGGCCGGGGCGAGGCGACCGAAGGCCAGCAGCACCGCCGCCGCCATCAACGGCGCCAGCAGCAGCTGGGTGCGCCCCAGCGCCCACAGCCAACCCCGCCAGCCGCGGGGACGCGCCCGCCCCTGCCAGACCAGGATCAGCAGCGCCACCGCGGCGAACGACAGCCAGAGCCCGGGCCGCCAGATCGACAGGGGATCGACCACCACCACCAGGCCGAGCGCCAGCCACCAGGCCTGCCAGGGGCCCGGCGCATGGCGACCGCTGGCCACCCAGAGCCCCAGCAGGGTCATGACCATGGCACGCAGCGCGGGGGGCTCGAGACCGGCCAGTCCGGCGTAGCCCACCGCCGCGGCCGCGGCCAGCCACCAGGGCCACACGGCCATGCGCCAGCCCGCCGGCGCCAGGCACCAGGCCAGGGCGCGTCCCAGCCACAGGGCGAAACCGGCCACCAGCCCCACGTGGAGCCCCGAGATCACCATCAGGTGGGTGGTGCCGCTGGCATTGAGCAGCTCCCAGTCCGCCGCCTCCAGGCGCTGGCTGGCGCCCAGCGTCAGGGCCGCCAGCCAGCGGGCCGCTCGCGGTGGCAGGTGGTGGTCGTCGAGCCAGGCCAGGGCCCGCTGCCGCCACGAGGGAGACGCCGCGGCGAGACGTCGCGGCGGCGGGTCCTGGCGCACGTAGCCGGTGGCCTGGATGCCTTCCCGCCACAGCCAGGCCCGATAGTCGAAGGCGCCCGGGTTGGCGAAGCCGCTCGGCGGTCGCAGGCGCACGACCAACCGCCAGGTCGCCCCCGCCTGGAAGGTGCGGCCCGTGGGAAGGGTCCCCGCGAAGGCACTGAGCCGGACCCGCGACAGTCCGCTGCAGCTCGGCAAGCCGGTCGCCAGGGGCCGGCAGTCGCTGACCGCCAGGTCCAGGCGCCACTGGCGCTGCTCCCGGGAGGCGGCCAGCAGCCGCCCCTCGAGGCGCAGGTCCTGCCGGCTCAGCCCCGGGGCCAGCTCACCGCCACGCACCATCAGCAGTTGGGCGGCCACCGCCAGCAGGACCAGCACCAGCAGCGTCTCCCGGCCGCGCCGGGCGGCGGCCAGGCCCAGCAAGGCCAGGCCCAGCGCCTGGAGCAGCGCGGTCGAGGTCAGGTGGCCCGTGAGTCCGCCCCCCAGGGCGGCGAGAGCCAGGGGCATGGCCAGTCCGCATCGCATCGCATCGTCCCTGATCGGCACCATGGCACGTGCTCGTTGACGCACGGCATGGCGAGGCAGTCGGCTTGTATGGATAATAGCCCGGGTATCGAAGCCGCGAGCCCGATCCCATGCCGCGCCGAGTCCTGCAGCGCTACCTGCCCCACCCCGAGACCCTCAGGCGCCAGCGCTCCCTGCGCTTCCTGCGGCACCTGTTCGGCAACCCGTCGCTGTGGATGCTGTCCCGACGCAGCGTGGCCAATGCCTTCTTCGTGGGCCTGTTCAGCGCCCTGCTGCCGATCCCCTTCCAGATGGCGGTGGCGGCCCTGGGCGCCTGGGGCCTGCGCGGCAACCTGCCGCTGTCGGTGGGCCTGGTGTGGATCACCAATCCCCTGACCATGCCACTGATCTTCTACGGCAATTACCGCCTCGGCGCCTGGCTGCTGGACCTTCCCGTCCGCGAGGCCCCCGAGCGGGTGTCCACCCACTGGGTCGCCGAACAGATGCTCGACATCCTCCCCGCCCTGGCGCTGGGATCGCTGGTGGCCGCGGTGCTGGCGGGACTGGCGGGAAGCCTGGTGATCCGGCTGATCTGGCGCTGGCAGGTGGCGCGCAGCTGGAAGCGCCGCGCCCTGCGGCGGCGACGCTGCCAGGCCGGCGAGCGCGCCTGAACGCCGGCCCGCCGGCAGCGGGCGCGGCGGGGAGGGTCAGCCTCGCTCGGACTGGGGGGAGAGACGACCGCCGTCCAGGCGCATCACGCGGTCCTGATGGGCGGCCAGGGCGGGGTCGTGGGTGACGATGACGAAGGCACAGGCGGCACTGTCGGCCAACTCGTCCATCAGCGCCAGGATGCTGGCGGCGGTGGCCTGGTCGAGGTTGCCGGTCGGCTCGTCCATCAGCACCAGGCTGGGGTCGGTGACCAATGCCCGGGCGATGGCCACCCGCTGGCGCTCGCCGCCGGAGAGCTCGCCGGGCTTGTGATCGGCGCGGTCTTCCATGCCCACCCGGGCCAGCAGCTCCAGGGCCCGGGCCTCGGCGACCTTCTTGCGCTGCCCGCGCACGATCAGCGGCAGGGCGGCATTCTCCAGGGCGGTGAATTCGGCGAGCAGGTGGTGGAACTGGTAGACGAAGCCGATATGGCGGTTGCGGAAGCGCCCCAGGTCGGCATCCCCCAGGGCCTGCAGCGACTGGTCGGCGATGCGCACCTCGCCATGGCTGGGCCGGTCGAGGCCGCCCAGCAGGTTGAGCAGGGTGGTCTTGCCGGAACCGGAGCTGCCCACCACGGCCACGCGCTCGCCGGCCCGCACGTTCAGCTCGAGCTCGTCGAGCACGGTGAGATCCCGGGGCCCCTCGCGGTAGATGCGGGTCAGGCCGCGGCACTCCAGCATCACCTCGCCCTGCACCGGCTGGCGGTCGAGGGTCCGGGTCATGGCGGTATCATTCATAGCGCAGCACCTCGGCAGGCTGGACCCGAGCCGCACGCCAGGCCGGGTAGAGGGTCGACAGGAAGGTCAGCACGAAGGCCGCGGCGATGATGTTGCCCACATCCGACCACAGCAGCTGGGACGGCAGCTCGCTGATGAAGTAGACCCCGGCATCGAGGAAGCTGATCCCCAGGGTCGACTCGAGGAAGCCGATGATGTCGGCCACCGTCAGCGCCAGCAGCACCCCGAGGCCCACGCCCATCAGGATGCCGATCACGCCGATGGCCAGTCCCTGGACCATGAAGATGCCCATGATCGAGCGGGGCGTGGCGCCGATGGTGCGCAGGATGGCGATGTCGGCGTGCTTGTCGGTGACCACCATCACCAGGGTCGAGACGATGTTGAAGGCGGCCACGGCGATGATCACGGTGAGCAGCAGCGCGATCATGCGCTTCTCCATCTGGATGGCCTGGAAGAGGTTGCCCCGGGTGTAGGTCCAGTCGAGGCCCCGGTACCCCGGCCCCAGGTCGTCGATGATTGCGCGGGTCACGCCACCGGCCTGGAAGAGGTCGTCCAGTTCGAGGCGCAGGCCGCCCACGGCATCGCCCATGCGCGCCAGGGTCTGCATGTCCTCGATGTTGGCATAGGCCAGGCTCGCGTCCAGGTCAGCGCCGACGCTGAAGATGCCGCTCACGGTGAAGCGCTTGAGACGGGGGAAGACGCCGGCGGGAGTGATCGAGGCCTCGGGCACCAGCAGGGTCACGCGGTCGCCCACGCCGACCCCGAGCTGGCGCGCCAGCAGCGAGCCGAGCACGATGTTCCACTCGCCCGGCGCCAGCTCATCGAGGCTGCCCCGGCGCATGTGCTCGTCGACGATCGACACCCGGCTCTCCCACTCGGGGTCGATGCCATTGACCATGGCCCCCTGGTTGCGACCGCCCACCGAGAACATGCCCTGTTGCTGGATGTAGGGGGCGGCCCCGATGACGTGCTCGCGCTGGGTCAGCCGCTCGGCCAGGGGTTGCCAGTCGGTCAGCCCGGATGGCACCTCGATGCGAGTGTGGGGGACCATGCCCAGCACGCGGGTGCGCAGCTCGCGGTCGAAGCCGTTCATCACGGACAGCACCAGGATCAGCACGGCCACGCCCAGGGTCAGCCCCAGCATGGAGGTCAGGGAGATGAAGGAGATGAAGTGGTTGCGACGCTTGGCGCGCACGTAGCGCAACCCGATCAGGAAAGGCAGGCGGTCCAGCATAAGAGCGTTCCTTGTCGGCGGGCGCTCATGGTACGGTTTTTTGCCAGGCACTGCATCGCCGTCGGGGGCGATTTGCGCGATCCTTGCATCATCCGCCCCGCCGGCCTAAATTCGCGCCTTTCATGACACGCGACGAGACCCCGCCGATGGCCAATCGCCTGCTGCCCGAATGGGCCCCCCAGGATGCCGTGCAACTCACCTGGCCCGGCCCCGACAGCGACTGGGCGCCGCTGATGGCGCGCATCGAGGCCACCCTCGAGAGTCTGGTGATGGCCATCGGCCGCTACCAGACGGTGCTGGTCGCCGTGCCCGACGCGGCGACCCGCGCCCGGCTGGCCGAGAGGTTCGCCCGACGCGGCCTGCCCGCCGGGCGCCTGCGGCTGATGGTCGCCGAGGCCGACGACACCTGGGCCCGGGACCATGGCCCGATCACCGTGATGCAGGACGGCACTCCCCGGCTGCTGGACTATGTCTTCACCGGCTGGGGCGGCAAGTTCGCCGCCACACGCGACGACAGCCTGACCCGCCGCCTGGCCGAGGCCGGCGTCTTCGCCTGCCCCCCGAGTTCCCGCGACCTGGTGCTGGAAGGCGGGGCCATCGACACCGACGGCGAGGGCACCCTGCTCACCACCGAGGCCTGCCTGCTCAACGACAACCGCAATCCGGGCCTCGACCGCGCCGCCATCGAGGCCCGGCTCGCGGCGGACCTCGGCGTCTCCCGGGTGCTGTGGCTCGCCCACGGCCACCTGGAGGGTGACGACACCGACAGCCATGTGGACACCCTGGCCCGCTTCTGCGACCCCGGCACCATCGCCTACGTGCGCTGCGACGACCCGGCCGACCCCCACTACCCGGCGCTGGCCGCCATGGAGGCCGAGCTGCGGTCCCTGCGCCGCGCCGACGGCGCGCCCTACCGGCTGGTGCCGCTGCCCTGGCCGGCCCCCTGCCACGACCCCGAGGATGGCCACCGGCTGCCGGCCACCTATGCCAACTTCCTGATCATCAACGCTGCCGTGCTGGTGCCGGTGTACGGCGACCCCGCCGACCACCGGGCCCTCGACGCCCTGGCCGACGCCTTCCCGGACCGCGACATCGTGCCCATCGACTGCACGACCGTCATCCGCCAGCACGGCAGCCTGCACTGCCTGACCATGCAGCTGCCCCGGGGCACCCTGGCCCCGCTCCCCGTTCCCGCCGAAGGAGAGAGCCCATGACCCGCACCCTCAAGGTCGGACTGGTCCAGCAACCGGCCTGGCCCGACAAGGCCCGGAGCCTGGCCGAGAGCGAGGCCGGCATCCGCGAGCTGGCCGCCGCCGGCGCCGAGCTGGTGGTGCTGCAGGAGCTGCACGCCACCCACTACTTCTGCCAGCACGAGGCCGTCGAGCTGTTCGACCTGGCCGAGCCCCTGGACGGCCCCACCGGCTGCCAGCTGGCGGGACTGGCCGCGGAGCTCGGCATCGTGCTGATGGGCTCGCTGTTCGAGCGTCGCGCCGCCGGTGTCTATCACAACACCGCCGTGGTCTACGATCGCGACCGGGGCCGGGTCGGCCACTACCGCAAGATGCACATTCCCGACGACCCGGGCTTCTATGAGAAGTTCTACTTCACGCCCGGCGACCACGACGCCGCCCGGGGCCAGGGCTTCGAGCCCATCGACACCTCGGTGGGCCGGCTCGGCGTGCTGGTGTGCTGGGACCAGTGGTACCCGGAGGCCGCGCGGCTGATGGCCATGGCCGGCGCGGAACTGCTGCTCTACCCCACCGCCATCGGCTGGCATCCACCCGACGACGACGACGAGAAGGCCCGCCAGAAGGAGGCCTGGACGCTGATCCAGCGCAGCCATGCGGTGGCCAACGGCCTGCCGGTGGTAGTGGCCAACCGGGTCGGCCACGAGCCCGACCATTCCGGAGTCAGCCCCGGCATCGACTTCTGGGGCGGCAGCTTCATCTGCGGCCCCCAGGGCGAGATGCTGGCCCATGCCGGCGGCGAGGCCGAGCGCCTGCTGGTGACCCTGGACCTGGACCGCGGCGAGGACGTGAGGCGCATCTGGCCCTACCTTCGCGACCGCCGTATCGATGCCTACGGCGACCTGACCCGGCGCTATCGGGACTAGCTACGCTCGAAGCTCGAAGCTCGAAGCTCGAAGCTCGAAGCTCGAAGCTCGAAGCTCGAAGCTCGAAGCTCGAAGCTCGAAGCTCGAAGCTCGAAGCTCGAAGCTCGAAGTCAGGATAATGACCCCATGAAAACCAAAACCCCCTCGGGCTTGACCCGCGGGGGTTTTCTTCCAGCTTCCAGCCGCGAAGCGGCGCTCTTCCAGCTTAACGCTTCATTTCCAGAAGTCGCGGATCGAAGCGATCCCCTGGGCCCCCACGGCCCGGGCATGGTTGGCGTCGAAGCGGGTCATGCCGCCCAGCGCGAAGACCGGCATCCCGGCATACTCGACCAGCTGCTGGAAGTCGTGCCAGCCGATCGGCGCCACTTCCGGGTGCGAGGGCGTGGTGCGCAGCGGCGAGAGGGTAACGAAGTCACAGCCGATGCGGTGCGCCTGGACCAGCTGGGCGCGGTCGTGGGTGGAGGCGGACAACCACTTGCCCTCGGGCAGGGGGCGCCGATCGAGGCTCATCAGCCGCTCGCTGGTCAGGTGGATGCCGTCGGCGTCGAGGCCCTCCAGCAGCTCCGGCTCACCGTTCAGTATCAGCCGCGCCTCGTGACGACGGCACAGCGCCAGCGCCTGCTCGGCACGCGCCAGGTACTCGCCCCGCGCCAGCCCCTTGGCACGCAGCTGCACCAGGCGGATGCCATCCTCGGTCAGGGCCCGCTCCAGGCGCGCCTGGAAGCCCCCCTCCTCGTCCTCCTCGCCGGTGATCAGGTACTCGGTGGGGAGCATCACCGCCCGCAGGATCGGCACGTTGGCCGCCGGGAACGGATAGTTGACCAGCTCCTCCATGGGCACCCAGCGCACCGCCTGCCCTTCGCGGCCGAAGGGCTCGCCGGCGAAGTCATGCACCTGCCAGACATCGAGCAGGATATGCTTGTCGGAGTACTCGTGATGGATGCGGATGAGCGGCTGGGCGCGCCGGATCTCCACGCCCAGTTCCTCGTGGAGTTCGCGCTTCAGGGCCTCGAGCCCCGTCTCGTAGGGTGCCAGCTTGCCGCCGGGAAATTCCCACAGGCCGCCGTGATCCACGCTGGACGGACGCCGGGCAAGCAGCACCTCACGACCGTCGGCACTGATGATGGCGGCAGCCGCCACGTGCACCCTTCTCTTCACCATTGCGTTCATTCACCTTTCCAACTTGTCCACGCACCCGGCGGTGCGGGGGATTTCTCGACTGACTCGACCGGCCTGGCGCGCCCTCGATGGGGTCAGCTGCGATAGTCGGCATTGATGGCGACGTATTCCCGGGTCAGGTCCGTGGTCCACACGGTGGCACTTTCCTCGCCGCGCCCCAGGCCGATGCGAATGGTGATCTCGTCCCTGGCCATCACCGCGCTGCCGGCCTGCTCCGTGTAGCCGGCAGCACAGCCGCCCTGCTCGACCAGGCGCACGTCACCGAGATCGATGGTCACCCGGGACACGTCGAAGCCTTCCAGCGGGGCACGGCCGACGGCGGCAAGAATGCGTCCCCAGTTGGCATCGCTGGCGGCCAGGGCGGTCTTGACCAGCGGCGAATGGGCCACGGTGAAGGCCACGTCCAGGGCTTCTCGCCGGGTCACCGCCCCTTCCACCTGCAGGCTGACGAACTTGGTGGCCCCCTCGCCGTCGCGGACGATGGCCTGGGCCAGCTCGGTCATCACCCGCTGCAGGGCGATGCGGAACACCGCCAGGCGTTCCTCGTCGGCCACCGCGGCTCCGCGCCCGGTGCTGACCAGCATGCAGGCATCATTGGTGGAGGTGTCGCCATCCACCGTGATGCAATTGAAGGAGCGCGCCACGGTCTCCTCCAGCAGGGTCTCCAATACCCTCGGCTCGATGGCCGCATCGGTGGCCACGAAGGCCAGCATGGTGGCCATGTTGGGCTTGATCATGCCCGAGCCCTTGCTGATGCCGTTGATGGTCACCGTCTCATCGCCCAGCGACACGCTCAGGCTGGCCCCCTTGGGACGGGTATCGGTGGTGAGGATGCCCTCACCGGCCGCGGCCCAGCCGGCGGCCCCCTCGTCCAGGGACCTCAGCGCCTCGGGCAACCCGCCGAGCAGCCGCTGCATGGGCAGGGTCTCCCCGATCACCCCGGTGGAGAACGGCAGCACCCTGTTCTCCGGCACCCCGGCGAGACGCGCCAGTTCGGTGCAGGTGGCCCGGGCATCGCGCAGGCCGGTCTCGCCGGTGCCGGCATTGGCATTCCCGGTGTTGATCACCAGGTAGCGGGGGGCCTGGCCACGGGTGGTGCAGGCGGCCAGGTGCTCGCGGGCCACCGTCACCGGGGCCGCACAGAAGGCGTTGCGGGTGAAGCTTCCCGCCACGGCAGCCCCCTCGGGCACCTCGATCACCACCAGGTCCCGGCGATCGGCGGTCTTGATGCCGGCACGGGCCGTGCCCAGGCGCAGGCCCTCGATCCGCGGCATGTCCGGAAAGCTTGCTTGACCCACTGCCATCGCCTCGTCTCCTGTTTGAATTCGCGTCGAGCGTCGCCCGTCAGCTAAGTTTGCCGCAGCACTGCTTGAACTTCTTGCCCGAGCCACAGGGGCAGGGATCGTTGCGCCCCACCTTGGGGCCCTCACGGCGCAGGGGGCGGCCATCGCTGCCCGGCGCCTGGTCGGCCGCCGCGGGTTGTCCCCCCTGCTCCTCGGCGGCGGCCTCCGGGGCGTCGTGCCGGCTGGCGGCCGCGGCCTTCTCGCGCTCCAGCGACTCGCGGCGCTGCTGCTCCAGGGCCTCGACCTCCTCGGGGCGACGAACCTTCACGTGGCTGAGGATACGGGTCACGTCGGCCTTGATATTGGTCAGCAGCATCTGGAACAGCTCGAAGGACTCGCGCTTGTACTCCTGCTTGGGGTTCTTCTGAGCATAGCCGCGCAGGTGGATGCCCCGGCGCAGGTGGTCCATGGACTGCAGGTGCTCCTTCCAGCGGGTATCCAGCACCTGCAGCATGACCTGCTTCTCGAAGCGGCGTATCAGCTCGGAACCGGCGACCTCGGCCTTCTCCTCGTAGGCCCAGCGATGCATCTCCTGAAGGCGCTCGCGCAGCTGCTCCTCGTGGAAGCGCTCGTCCTGCCGGGACCACTCCACCACCGGCGCCTCGAAGTTGAACTCGGCCTTGAGATGGGCCTCCAGGCCGGCCAGGTCCCACTGCTCCGGCAGGCTCTGGGGTGGCACGAACTCGCTGATCGCCTCGTCCAGCACCTCCTCGCGGATGCCGGCGACGTTCTCGGCGACCTCCTCGGCGGCGAGGATCTCGTTGCGCTGCTCGTAGATGACCCGGCGCTGGTCGTTGGCCACGTCGTCGTACTCGAGCAGCTGCTTGCGGATATCGAAGTTGCGACCCTCGACCTTCTTCTGGGCCCGCTCCACGGCGTTGGAGACCATCTTGTGCTCGATGGCCTCGCCACGCTCCAGCCCCAGCGCCTGCATCAGGCGCTGCACCCGGTCGGAGCCGAACAGGCGCATCAGGTTGTCTTCCAGCGACAGGAAGAAGCGGGTCGAGCCCGGGTCGCCCTGGCGGCCGGCCCGGCCACGCAGCTGGTTGTCGATGCGCCGGGACTCGTGGCGCTCGGAGCCGACCACGTGGAGGCCGCCGGCCTCGAGCACGGCATCGTGACGCTGCTGCCACTCGGCCTTGAGCCGCTCGACCTGGGCCTCGCTGGGGGCCTCGAGCTTGGCGGCCTCGGCCTCCCAGTTGCCGCCCAGCACGATATCGGTCCCCCGGCCGGCCATGTTGGTGGCGATGGTGATGGCCCCGGGCCGCCCGGCCTGGGCGATGATCTCGGCCTCGCTCTGGTGCTGCTTGGCGTTGAGCACGTTGAAGGCCAGGCCGGCGCCCTTCATCAGGTTGGCCAGGTACTCCGAGGTCTCGATGGAGGCGGTGCCCACCAGCACGGGACGCCCGGCCTCGGTCTGCGCCTTGACGTCCTCGATGATCGCTTCGAACTTCTCCTCGGCGGTGAGGTAGACGAGGTCATTGAGGTCGGCCCGGACCAGCGGCTTGTTGGTGGGGATCACCACCACGTCGAGGCCGTAGATCTGGCGAAACTCGAAGGCCTCGGTATCGGCGGTGCCGGTCATCCCGGACAGCTTCTCGTAGAGGCGGAAGTAGTTCTGGAAGGTCGTCGACGCCAGCGTCTGGCTCTCGCGCTGGACGGTCACGCCCTCCTTGGCCTCCACCGCCTGGTGCAGGCCCTCGGACCAGCGGCGGCCCGGCATGGTGCGGCCGGTGTGCTCGTCGACGATCACCACCTGGCCGTCGCTGACGATGTAGTCCACGTCGCGATGGTAGAGGTGCCGGGCGCGCAGCGCCGAGTGCATGTGCTGCAGCAGGTTGAGGTTCTGGGCCGCGTACAGGGAGTCCTCCTCGCCCAGCTGGCCCTCGGCGCGCAGCAATTCCTCGACCCTGTGATGGCCGCCCTCGGTGAGCTCCACCTGCTTCTGCTTCTCGTCGAGGGTGAAGTCGCCGCTCTCCGGATCCTCCTCGTCGGTGCACTGGGTCAGGTTCACCGCCAGGCGGTCGATGATCCGGTAGAGCTCGGTGTTCTCGTCCACCGCCCCGGAGATGATCAAAGGCGTTCTCGCCTCGTCGATGAGGATGGAATCGACCTCATCGACGATGGCGAAGTGCAGCCCGCGCTGGACCTTGTCCTCCAGCGAGAAGGCCATGTTGTCGCGCAGGTAGTCGAAGCCGAACTCGTTGTTGGTCCCGTAGGTGATGTCGCAGCCGTAGGCCGCGCGCTTCTCCTCGGGCGTCTGGCCGGCATAGATGGTGCCGACCGAGAGGCCGAGGAACTCGTAGAGGGGGCGCATCCACTCGGCGTCACGACAGGCCAGGTAATCGTTGACCGTGACCACGTGCACCCCCTTGCCCGGCAGGGCATTGAGGTAGACCGCCAGGGTCGCCACGAGGGTCTTGCCCTCGCCGGTCTTCATCTCGGCGATGCGGCCGTCGTGCAGGGTGATGCCGCCGATCATCTGCACATCGAAATGGCGCATGCCCATGACCCGCCTGCCGGCCTCGCGGACCGTGGCGAAGGCCTCCGGCAGCAGCGCATCGAGGGACTCGCCGCCATCGAGACGCTCACGGAAGGCCGCGGTGCGGGCCTTGAGGGAGGCATCGTCGAGACTCTCGAGCTCGCCTTCCAGGGCGGTGATACGGCCCACGGAGCGGCCCATGCGTTTGACTTCGCGGTCGTTCTTGGAGCCGACGACCTTGCGCAACAGAGTATTGATCATGAAGGGTCCCGAAATTGCGGGTGGCATCCTGCCGGGAATTCCCCGGCCTCTCGTCGTTCAACCTCGACGAGCGGATGGCGGCCCCCGCCGTGTCAGGACATCGTGGGCGGCCACGGCCCGTCGCGGCACGCCGCGGCCGAGGACGGGCCGCTCCGGGCGTGCCGCCATCACGGGCAGGCGAGGCCCGGGCCAGCGGCGATGCGCCCGACGCCGGGCCTGCAGGCGGGAGCTGGCTCGGATCAGCGCGGGGGCCAGGATGCAGATCTGGATGACCCGCTCGACGGGGCGCGACGACTCCAGCTGGGCGAGCCCCGCCGGCAACAGGCAACCCACCAACAGGCCCGCCAACCACCAGCGGGTCGGGCGGCGCTCCATCGGGCGACGCGCCGTGGCGCGAATGTCCGCGGTGAGGGTGGCCATGCTGTCGAGGGACTCCCTTGCGTGTGCTAGGCTCTTGCGTTCAGGGGTCGCCGGCGCGAGCGGCCGACGGCCAACGTCAGGGGTTCGCCCCCGAGAATCAAGCTGATGAGTATAAAGGTTAAGCGGTTCCGAGCACAGCCCATGTCCCGGCTACTGGAAGGCCGCGGGGAGCTGGGCACGCTGATGCGCATGGCCCGACTCATCGAGCGGGGCCAGCAGCACCTGCGCGACCAGCTTCCCGCCGAGCTCGCGGAGCACCTCTTCGTGGGCGGCTTTCACGACGGTCGCCTGACGGTGATCACCGACCGGGCGGTGTGGCTGACCCGCTTGCGCTACGAGCAGGCGCAGCTGCTGTCGCGGCTCCACGAACTCCCCGGCTTCGAGGCCGTGCGCGGTTTCGACTTCAAGGTCCGGCCGGTCCGCCCTCCCAAGGCGCCGGTGCGCCAGACCCGCCGTCTGCCCGCCCGGGCCGCCGACGAGCTCTCCAGCTGCGCCGCCGACGTGGATGACCCCCGGCTCAAGCAGGCCCTCGAACGCCTCGCCTCCCACGCCGAGCAAGAGCCGTAAGCCCGCAAGCTGGAAGCTGGAAGCTGGAAGCTGGAAGCTGGAAGTGGATCGTTCCGCCTGGTTACCGATAGAAAACCCCACCGGTTTATGCCGGTGGGGTCTATTCTTACAACGTAAGGCTTAGCGCGCTCGGCGGAGTCGGGCGGATCAGGCCATGGCCGGGGCCGCGTAGGAGATGGGCGCCTTCTGGGTGTCGTCCTCGAAGGTGACGATCTCCCAGCACTCCGGCTGCTCCATCAGCGCGCGACACAGCTGGTTGTTGAGGGCGTGGCCGGACTTCACGCCGCGGAACTCGCCGATCAGGCTGTAGCCCAGCTGATAGAGGTCGCCGATGGCGTCCAGCACCTTGTGCTTGACGAACTCGTCATCGTAGCGCAACCCGCCCTCGTTCACGATGCGATAGTCATCGACCACGATGGCGTTGTCGAGACTGCCGCCGAGCGCCAGGTTGTTCGAGCGCAGATGCTCGAGGTCGCGCATGAAGCCGAAGGTCCGCGCCCGGGACACCTCCTTGACGAAGGAGGTAGTGGAGAAGTCGACCACCGCGGTCTGCTTCTGGTCCTCGAACACGGGGTGGTCGAAGTCGATGGCGAAGGACACCTTGAAGCCCTGATGGGGCAGGAAGATGGCTTCCTTGTCGCCCTCGCGCACCACCACCTCTCGCTTGATGCGGATGAACTTCTTGGCGGCACTCTGCTCGGCGATGCCCGCGGACTGGATCAGGAACACGAAGGGCCCGGCGCTGCCATCCATGATCGGCACCTCGGGGGCGCTCACGTCCACGTAGGCGTTGTCGATGCCCAGGCCGGCCAGGGCCGACATCAGGTGCTCGACGGTGGCCACCTTGACGCCATCCTGGGACAGGGCCGTGCACAGGGTGGTGTCGGCGACATTCTCGGCGCGAGCCGGGATCTGCACCTCGGGGGCCAGGTCGGTGCGCACGAAGATGATACCGGTGTCGACCGGGGCCGGCCGCAGGGTCAGGTAGACCTTCTTGCCGGAATGCAGGCCGACGCCGGTCGCGCGGATGACGTTCTTGAGAGTGCGTTGTCTGATCATGGGCAGTCGCCAGGCAGTCGTTGGTTATCAAACACCGTTCACTATAACACCGAACGAGTGTTTCAACAAAACTTCCATCCCCTCAGGCTGCCTATGCTCGCAATAGCGCCTCTCAATCGGCCTGACGCCGCAGGAACGCCGGTATATCCAGGTAGTCGTCCAGTTCCTGGGACTTGCGCGGCTCCGCCTGAGGACGCGGGGCATCCTGGGGCTCCGCCTTGGGCGCGGCCGCCGCGGCACGATTGACCGAGGCCTGGGGCCGGGCGGCCACGGACTGACGCTGGCGATAGTCCCCGCCGGCATCGGCACGGCGCGTGGTCTGGCTCGCCGCCTTGGCCTGACGCTGCCCGTCGAGGCCGGCGGCCACCACGGTGACCCGTAGCTCGTCGGTCATTTCCATGTCGATGGAGGTGCCGACGACGATGGTGGCGTCCTGGGAGGCGAACTCCTGGACCGTGGCCCCCACGTCGTTGAACTCACCGATCGACAGGTCGGGACCGGCGGTGATGTTGACCAGGATGCCGCGCGCACCGTGCAGGTCGATATCCTCGAGCAGCGGGCTTCTGATCGCCTTCTCGGCGGCCTCGCGGGCGCGATTCTCGCCGGTGGCGCCGCCGGTGCCCATCATCGCCATGCCCATCTCGGACATCACGGTGCGCACGTCGGCGAAGTCGACGTTGATGATGCCGGGGCTGGTGATCAGCTCGGCAATGCCCTGGACGGCACCCAGCAGCACGTCGTTGGCGGCGCTGAAGGCGGTCAGCAGGCTGGCGCTCTTGCCCAGCACCGACAGCAGCTTCTCGTTGGGGATGGTGATCAGGGAGTCGACGTGCTCGGAGAGCTCCTTCATGCCCTCCTCGGCGGCCCGCATCCGCTTGGGCCCCTCGAAGGGGAAGGGACGCGTGACCACCGCCACGGTCAGGATGCCGAGTTCCTTGGCGACCTGGGCGACCACCGGCGCACCACCGGTGCCGGTGCCACCGCCCATGCCCGCGGTGATGAACACCATGTCGGCACCGCCGAGCAGTTCGGCGATGCGCTCGCGGTCCTCCATGGCCGCCTGGCGTCCCACGTCCGGGTTGGCGCCGGCGCCGAGTCCCTTGGTGATCTCGCTACCGAGCTGGAGAACGGTCTTGGCCGCCACCCGCTTCAGCGCCTGGGCATCGGTGTTGGCACAGATGAATTCCACGCCTTCGATGCTACTCTCGACCATGTGGTTGACGGCATTCCCGCCGCCGCCACCGACACCGATAACCTTGATGACCGCACTGCTAGAGGGTGCGCTATCTACAAGTTCGAACATTAGCCCCGTCTCCTGGACCGCGCACGCGGCCCTGTCAGAAATTTCCTTTGAACCAGCCTTTAAGCTTTACCAGCGCCGGAATCCCTTCCTCCAGTCCGCGCCGGGAGACGTCACCACGCCTCGGTTGCGCCGAGATGCTGCTACCCTGCCCCTGAGTACCCTGATGGCCATGCCCCTGACGGGCTTCCTGTAGAGCGTAATGTAGCAAACCGACCCCCGTCGAATAAATCGGGTTACGCACTACATCGGCGAGCCCCCGCACGCTCTGCGGGCAGGCGATTCGCACCGGCATGTGGAAGATCTCCTCGGCCAGCTCGACCACCCCTTCCATGCGCGAAGTGCCCCCCGTGAGGACGACCCCCGCGGCGACCAGGTCCTCGTATCCGCTGCGACGCAACTCGTCGCGCACCAGGGTGAAGAGCTCCTCGTAGCGTGGCTCGACCACCTCGGCCAGGGACTGGCGGGACAGGTCCCGGGCCGCCCGGTCGCCGACGCTCGGCACCTTGATCATCTCGTCGCTGGCGGCGAGCTGGGTCAGCGCACAGGCGTACTTGACCTTGATCTCCTCGGCATGCTGCGTGGGCGTGCGCAGCGCCATGGCGATGTCGTTGGTGACCTGGTCACCGGCGATGGGAATCACCGCGGTGTGGCGAATGGCGCCCTCGGTGAAGACCGCGATATCGGTGGTGCCGCCGCCGATGTCGACCATGCACACGCCCAGTTCCCGCTCATCCTCGGTGAGCACGGCGTGGCTGGAGGCCAACTGCTCGAGGATGATGGCATCCACTTCGAGACCACAGCGCCGCACACACTTCTCGATGTTCTGTACCGCATTGAGGGCGGCCGTTACCAGGTGGACCCTGGCCTCCAGGCGCACCCCGGACATGCCCAACGGCTCGCGGATGCCGCCCTGGGTATCGATGGCGAACTCCTGGGGCAGCACGTGCAGGACCCGCTGCCCCTCGGAGATGGCCCGCGCACGGGCGGAATCGATGACCCGGTCGATATCGGAGGGCGCGACCTCGCGCTCCTTGATGGCGACCACGCCATCGGAATTCATCGAGCTGATATGGCTGCCGGCGATGCCCACATAGACGGAGTGGATATCGCAACCCGCCATGAGTTCCGCTTCCTCCACGGCACGCTGGATCGATTGCACCGTGGACTCGATATTGATCACCACCCCTTTCTTCATCCCGCGGGAGGGATGGGAGCCGATACCGGCGATTTCAACGCCGCCATCATCGGTGGGTTGCCCCACGATCGCCACGACCTTGGATGTTCCGATATCCAGCCCGACTACCATATTGGACGCATTGGATGGACCTGACATGAGCCGGGAAATCTCCTCGAGCCGAACCCGCTAGGGGACATACATGATTGAAACGAAAAAACCTGGGCCAATTATAGGAACAACTCACCGTGATCCACCAGCCCATGGGAAGAAACACCCGTCACGATACGGCGATTTTCTTCCGAAAGGAACACCCTGGTGCCCCGGAGGCCGGGCAATTCACCATGAGGTGCCGTTCAGCCTTGATCGGTAGTGGCATCGTCCACGGGTTCGGTTTGTCCATGCCAGGCCACGGCCACGCCATTGGGGTAACGCAGATCGATGTAGCGGATATGCGACGCGGTCTCGCCGAGCTCACGCTCCCAGGCCGCCAGGAAACGCGCCAGCCGCTCGTCCCGATGATTGCGCCCCAGCATCACCCAGAGTCCACCCTCCAGCTGGAACCGCCAGGCGCCGCGCGCCTCGAGGCGCAGCTGGCGCAGAAACAACTCCTGGGGCGCGAGCCGTGCCGCCAGGGCGTCGTGATAGGCCAACACCTCGGCGCCACTGTTCGCCGGCCCCGAGAGCTCGGGCAGTTCCTCGGGCACCTCGAGGGGCGCGGGGTCGAAGGGCTCGCCGTCAGCATTCAGCAGCCGGTCGTCATTCCAGCGCGCCACGGGTACCTGCTCGACCAACTCGAAGACCAGTGCATCGGGCCACTCGCGACGGATGCGCACCTCGCTCAGCCAGCCGATGTCCCGAGCCCGCTCGCGCAGCTCGCCCAGGTCCACCGACAGCCAGGTCCGGCCCTGGACGAGGGGCGCGAGCCGGCTACGCAGGTAGTCGGCCCCGGCATGGTGCAGCTCGCCGCGGATCGAGACCCGCTCGATGGGGCGATCCAGCCACAGCCACAAGGCACGGCCACCGGCACCGACCAGCAGCGCCAGCAGCAGCACACCGAGCAGGGTTCCACGACGCGCCATGGGCTAGTCCCGCCCGGCGGTGTCGAGGATGCGCATCACCAGCGCATCGAAGTCGATGCCGGCATGCGCCGCCGCCTGGGGCACCAGGCTATGGTCGGTCATGCCGGGCACGGTGTTGACTTCGAGCAACCAGAACCGCCCCTGGGCGTCGCGCATGACGTCGACCCGCCCCCAGCCGGTGCAGCCGATGGCCTCGAAGGCCTCCCGGCACAGCGCCGCCAGGCATCGCTCCTCGTCCTCGGCCAGTCCGCAGGGCAGATGGTAGAGGGTCTCGTCGGAGAGGTACTTGGCCTCGTAGTCATAGAAGCCGCTGGGCACCTCCACGCGGATCGCCGGCAGCACCCTGTCGCCGAGCAATGACACCGTGTATTCCTCGCCACGGATGAAGCGCTCGGCCATCACCCGGGCATCGAAGCGCACGGCATCGCGGTAGGCGGCCGCCAGGGCCTCGGCACTGTCGACGATGGTGATGCCGAGCGTCGAGCCCTCGTGGACCGGTTTGACGATCAGCGGCAGGCCGAGCCGCTCCACCACCGCCGCCCAGTCGGCATCGGGGCCGAGCATCACGCTCTCGGGGGTGGGCAGGCCCAGCGCCTGCCAGACCAGCTTGGTGCGCTGCTTGTCCATGCCCAGCGCCGAGGCCAGCACGCCGCTGCCGGTATAGGGGATGCCCAGCAGCTCCAGCGCGCCCTGGAGGGTACCATCCTCGCCGCCCCGGCCATGCAGGGCGATAAAGACCCGATCGGGGGCGAGCGCCTCTAGGCCCGCGAGACCACCCTGCTCGGCCGGGTCGAAGCCGATGGGGGCCACCCCGGCCCGCTCGAGGGCGGCGATGACCTCTGCCCCGCTCTTCAGCGAGACCTCCCGCTCGGCGGACTCGCCGCCGTAGAGCACCACCACCCGACCGTGGCCGGTCATGACCGCCGTCATAGCGCCACCTCGTCGAGATCCAGTCGGGCATCGGCCAGGCGCTGGGCGATGCCCCCCACGTCGCCGGCGCCCTGGGTGATCAGGATATCACCGGGACGCAATACCTTGGCCAGCAGCCCCGGCAACTCGGCCTTGTCCTGCACGAAGATCGGGTCGACCTCGCCGCGCTGGCGGATCGAGCCGGCCAGGGTGCGGCCGTCGGCCCCGGGGACCGGCGCCTCGCCGGCGCTGTAGACATCCAGCAGCAGCAGGGTGTCGACCCCCGCCAGCACCCGCACGAAATCCTCGTAGAGGTCGCGGGTGCGCGAATAGCGATGGGGCTGGTAGACCATCACCAGGCGCCGCTCGGGCCAGCCGTCGCGGACGGCCTTGATCACCATCTCGACTTCCCGGGGATGGTGACCGTAGTCGTCGACCAGCATGACCTCACCCGCCTCGGCCGGGGCCGCGAAGTGGCCATGCACCTGGAAGCGGCGGCCGACCCCGGCGAAGCCGGCCAGCCCACGCAGGATGGCCTGGTCGTCGACGCCGGCGTCGCTGGCCACGGCGATGGCGGCCAGGGCGTTGAGGGCATTGTGGCGCCCCGGCATCGCCAGGCGCACCTCGAGCGGCGCCAGGCCATCGGGACGCACCGCGGTGAAGCACACCTCACCGGCCTGCTGGACGAAGTCCTCGAGCCGGTAGTCGGCATCGGCGCTGAAGCCATAGGTGACGAACTGGCGGTTGACCCGCTCGATCAGCCCACGGACATTGGCGTCGTCGATGCACAGCACCGCCAGGCCGTAGAACGGCAGGTTGTGCAGGAACTCGATGAAGGTGCCCTTGAGGCGCTCGAAGTCGCCGCCATAGGTGGCCATGTGATCGGCATCGATGTTGGTGACGATGGCCACCATCGGCTGCAGGTGCAGGAAGGAGGCATCCGACTCGTCGGCCTCGGCCACCAGGTACTCCCCCTCCCCCAGGCGGGCATTGGTGCCGGCGCTGGTCAACCGGCCACCGATCACGAAGGTCGGATCCAGGCCGCCCTCGCCGAGCAGGGTGGCGGTCAGGCTGGTGGTGGTGGTCTTGCCATGGGTGCCGGCGACGGCGATGCCGTGGCGGAAGCGCATCAGCTCGGCGAGCATCTCGGCCCGCCGCACCACCGGCACGCGATGCTCGTGAGCCCAGCGAATCTCGGGGTTGGTCTCGTCCACCGCGGTGGAGACCACCACCACGTCGGCGTCGCGGGCATTCTCCGCCGCATGACCGATGGCCACGCCGATGCCGCAGCGCTCCAGCCGCGCCACCACCGGCGAGGCCCTGAGGTCGCTGCCGCTGACGCTGTAGCCCTGGTTGGCCAGCACCTCGGCGATGCCGCACATCCCGGCGCCGCCGATGCCGACGAAATGGATGCGCCGGATGCGGCGCATGCCCAGCCCGAGGCCGGGACGCGGGGGCGTGGCTTGGCCGGGAACCGGCCCGAGGGTCTCGTCACTCAAAAGCTGTCTCCATGCAACCGGCCACCAGGCGCTCGACGGCGTCGAGATGCGCACAGCGTCGTGCCTGCGCCGCCATGGTGGCAAGGACTTCGGGGTCGAGCAACGTCGCCAGGCGCTCGGCCAGCGCCGCTGCGGTCATCTCGTGCTGCGGCATCAGGGCGGCGGCGCCCTCCTCCACCAGGGCCGCGGCATTGGCGGTCTGGTGGTCATCCACCGCATGGGGAAAGGGCACGAACAGCGCCGGCTTGGCCGCCGCCGCCAGCTCGGCCACGGTCAGCGCCCCGGCCCGGCATACCACCAGGTCGGCCCAGTCGTAGGCCGCCGCCATGTCGTCGATAAAGGCCGTCACCTCGGCGGCCACCCCCTGCTCGGCGTAGGCCTCGCGGGTCGCCGCGTCCTTGTCACGGCCGGCCTGGTGGCGCACCTCGGGGCGGCCCGCCGCCGGCAGCCGCGCCAGGGCTTCGGGCAGCCGCTGGTTCAGGGCCAGGGCCCCGAGGGAGCCCCCCACCACCAGCAGGCGCAGGGGGCGCTCGCGCATGGCGGCGGCCGCCCTCGGCGACTCGCCCAGGGCGGCGATCTCGCCGCGCACCGGGTTGCCGACCACCTCGGCCCGTCCCGGGAAGGCCTGGGGAAAGGCCGCATAGACGCGACGCGCCAGGCGTGCCAGGGCGCGATTGGTGAGGCCGGCCACGGCATTCTGCTCGTGGATCACCAGCGGTCGCCGCTTGAGCCAGGCGGCCAGGCCGCCGGGGCCGCTGGCGAAGCCGCCCAGCCCCACCACCAGCTGCGGGTCGACGTCACGGATCACCCGGGCGGCCTGCCCTACGGCCCGGGCCAGCCGCCAGGGCGCCAGCAGCCAACCGGCCAGGCCGTTGCCACGCAGGCCGCTCACCGCGACGTGGTACAGGGGGATGCCGGCGGCCGGCACCAGGCGATTCTCGATGCCTCGCGGGCTGCCCAGCCACGCCACCTCGACCCCGGCCGCCGTCAGCGAACGGGCCAGGGACAGGGCGGGAATGACGTGGCCACCGGTGCCACCGGCCATGATCAGGGCACGGCGACCCTCGCGTCGACTCATGTTCCGCTTCCTTGTGTCTTGCCGGTCGACGCCGCCCGGGGGGCCGTGGGCCGGGTTCGCCGCACCGCCTGGCGGGTCTCGATGTCCGCGCGCAGCAGGATCGCCATCATCACGCAGCTGATCATCAGGCTCGAGCCGCCATAGCTGAGCAGCGGCAGGGTCAGCCCCTTGGTGGGCAACATGCCGGTACTGACGGCGATATTGATGAACGCCTGGGCGCCGATCACCAGCGCGATGCCGTAGCTGATGTAGGCGGCGAACGGCAACTTGGCCAGCTCGGCCCGCCGCCCCACCGCCATGGCTCGCCACACCAGCAGGGCGAACAGCCCCACCACGGCGACGGCGCCGACCAGGCCCAGTTCCTCGGCGAGTACGGCGAAGACGAAGTCGGTGTGGGCCTCGGGCAGGTAGAACAGCTTCTGCACGCTGTTGCCGAGCCCCATGCCCAGCCAGTGTCCGCGGCCGAAGGCGATCAGCGCCTGGGTCAGCTGGTAGCCGCTGGCGAACTGGTCGGCCCAGGGATCGGCGAAGCTGGTCAGGCGTGCCATGCGATAGGGCTCGGCGATGGCGGCGATGGTACCCAGGGCCGCCACCAGCACCATCAGCAGCAGGAAGCGCCCCCAGGGCGCCCCTGCCATCAGCAGCATGCCCATCACGCAGCCGGTCATCACCACCACCGCGCCGTAGTCCGGCTCCAGGATCAGCAGCCCGCCCATCACCGCCATCACCGCCAGCGGCCGCAGGAAGGCGCCCCACTCCCGGCGCACCTGGGGCAGGAAGCGCTCGAGGTAGCCGGCCAGGTAGGTGATCAGGCACAGCTTGGCGACTTCCGAGGCCTGCAGGTTGAAGGGCACACCAGGCAGCGACAGCCAGCGCCGACTGCCGTTGACCTCGCGGCCGACCACCAGCACCAGCGCCAGCAGCACCATGCCCACCAGCAGCAGCAGGGGCCCGTTGGCCTTCCACCAGCCCAGGGGGACCCGCAGCGCCAGGGCGGCGATGACCAGCGACACCAGCAGGAAGATGCCGTGGCGCAGGCTGAAGTACCAGGCGTTACCGGTGAGGCTGGACGCCACCTCGGTGGAGGCCGAGGTGACCATCACCCAGCCGATCAGCAGCAGTGCCAGCGCCGCGAGCAGCAGCCAGCCGTCGAAGGGCTGCTCGGCGGTGGACAGGCGCTGCCTCAGGCGGGACAGACGACTCATGGCGCGCCCTCCCCCGCCAGACGCCGCACGGCCTGGCGGAAGGCCTCGCCACGCGCCTGATAGTCGCGGAACTGGTCGAGACTGGCACAGGCCGGTGACAACAGCACGCAATCCCCCGGCTCGGCGATCGCCACGGCTCGGGCCATGGCCGCCTCCAGGTCGTCGACCCGGGTCAGCGGCACGGCATCGCCGAGCGCGGTCGCCAGGCGCTCGGCATCGCGGCCGAAGAGGATCGCCTCGCGAGCATGGCGGGCCAGCGGCGCGGCCAGCGGGGTGAAGTCCGCCCCCTTGCCGAGCCCGCCGGCGAGCAGCACCAGGCGGCCCGCCAGGGTCGGGCCCAGGCCGGCGATGGCGGCGAGGGTGGCGCCGACGTTGGTGCCCTTGGAGTCGTTGATCCAGCGCACCCCGCCGTGCTCGGCCACCAGCTCGCCGCGGTGGGGCAGGCCCGAGAAGCGTTCGAGCACCCGACGCATGGCGGCAAGCCCGAGCCCCAGGCGATGCCCCATGGCCAGGGCCGCCAGGGCGTTGGCCTGGTTGTGCCGACCGGGCAGGCGCACCGCCTCGGCAGGCATCAGCGGCACGTCGCCATGCATCAGCCAGGGCCGGGGCCCCGCGCCGTCGTCATGCTCGCCGATGCCCCACTCCCCCGCCTCGGGCGGACGGGTGGTGAAACGGTCGAGCACCGCCAGTGGCGCGGCCGGCCAGGTATCGGGTTGCTCGGCGTTGACCACGCCATGGCGGGCCCCGCGGAAGATTCCCAGCTTGGCCGCCCGGTAACCGGCCAGGTCGCCGTGGCGGTCGAGGTGGTCCTCGGAGAGGTTGAGGAAGGCGGCGGTCTCGGCGCCGAGGCAGGGGGTAGTCTCGAGCTGGAAGCTCGACAGCTCGAGCACGTACAGCTCGGCGTCGGGCCGCTCGGCGAGCAGGTCCAGGGCCGGGGTGCCGAGGTTGCCGCCCACCGCGACGCGACGGCCGGCCTCGGCGGCCATCTCGCCGAGCAGGGTGGTCACCGTGGACTTGGCGTTGGCCCCGGTGATGGCGGCGATGGGGGCCCGACAGGCGCGCACGAAGAGCGCCATCTCGCCCACCACCAGGGGCTCGCCCTGCGCCCCGCGGCGGCCGGCCAGGGCGTCGAGGCCCGGCGAGCGGGGATCGACGCCGGGGCTCACCACCACCTCCCGCGCCGCGTCCATGTCGAGGTCGGTGAGCGGTCCGCAGTGGACCGCGACCCCCGGATGGGCGTCGCGGAAGGCCTCGAGGCCGGGCGGCTCTGCCCGGGTATCGGCGACCATGAAGGGACGCCCCAGGCGTTGCAGGTGGCGACAGATGGCTCGACCGGACACACCGAGCCCGACCACCAGTGTCATTCCCTTGGGCACCTTGACCATCAGCGGCTCCTCGCGTGGACGGCGAATGTCGGGCTCCTCGGGAGCGTCAACGGATCTTGAGGGTGGCGAGGCCCAGCAGCACCAGCACCACGGTGATGATCCAGAAGCGCACGATGACCCGCGGTTCCGGCCAGCCCTTGAGCTCATAGTGGTGATGCAGCGGGGCCATGCGGAAGATGCGCCGCCCGGTCAGCTTGTAGGAGCCCACCTGGAGGATCACCGAGACGGTCTCCATGACGAAGATGCCGCCCATGATGAACAGCACGATCTCCTGGCGCACGATCACCGCCACCACGCCGAGGGCGGCGCCCAGGGCCAGGGCGCCCACGTCGCCCATGAAGACCTGGGCGGGATAGGTGTTGAACCACAGGAAACCGAGCCCGGCCCCGGCGATCGTCGCACAGAACACGGCCAGCTCGCCGGCCCCCGGGATCATCGGGATCTGCAGGTAGTCGGCGAAGACCACATTGCCGCTGGCGTAGGCGAACACCGCCAGGCCCATGGCCACCAGCACGGTGGGCATGATCGCCAGGCCGTCGAGGCCATCGGTGAGGTTCACGGCGTTGGAGCTGCCGACGATCACCAGGTAGGTGAGCACGATGTAGAACACGCCGAGCGGCAGCACGAACTCCTTGAACAGCGGCAAGATCAGGCTGGTCTCCACCGGCGAGGCGGCGGTGACGTAGAGGACGGCCGCGGCGGCCAGGCCGATCACCGACTGCCAGAAGTACTTCCAGCGGGCCGGCAGCCCCCGGGGATTCTTCTCCACCACCTTGCGGTAGTCGTCGACCCAGCCGATGGCGCCGAAGCCCAGGGTCACGGCCAGCACCACCCACACGTAGTGGTTGGTCAGGTCGCCCCACAACAGGGTGCTGACGGCGATGGCCATCAGGATCATGGCGCCGCCCATGGTCGGGGTGCCGGCCTTGGAGAGATGCGATTGGGGACCGTCGTCGCGCACCGCCTGGCCGATCTGGCGTTCCACCAGCCGGCGGATCACCACCGGGCCGAGCCACAGGCACAGCACCAGGGCGGTCAGGGTGCCCAGGATCATGCGCAGGGTCAGATAGTTGAAGACGTTGAAGGCGCTCTGGAATTGCGCCAGCAGTTCAGCCAGAAAAAGCAGCATGTAGTGCGTTACCTTGATGCATCCGGACACAGCGCCGACACCACGGCTTCCATGCCGGCACTGCGCGATCCCTTGACCAGCACGCTGGCCCCTGGCGGCAGATGATGGAGGACGTGGCGCGTCAGCGCCTCCCGATCGTCGAAATGGCAACCCGCCTCGCCGAAGGCGCGGCTGGCCGGCCGCGCCGCCTCGCCGAGGGTGCCGAGAAAGTCGATTCCCTGTTCTCTTGCGTATCGCCCGACCTCGCCATGCAGCCGCTCGGAGGCCTCGCCCAGCTCGCCCATGGCCCCCAGCAGGCACCAGCGCGGTCCCGGCAGGGTCACCAGCAGGTCGAGGGCGGCCTTCACCGCCCCGGGGTTGGCATTATAGGTATCGTCCAGCAGCCGCGAGGACCTGATGCCGGCCACCACGCTGAGCCGCCCCGGCATCGGCGTGACGGCTGCGAGGCCGGCCAGGATATCCGCCTCGTCCAGGCCCATGGCCAGCGCCGCGCCGGCGGCGGCCAGGGCGTTGGCGACATTATGACGACCGAGCAGGGTCAACTGGACCCGGCCGAGCTCGCGACCGTCCAACAACAGCGTGAAAGCATAGCGTCCGAGGGCATCGCAGACCAGTGTCTCGGCACGCAGACGCGCCGGCCCCTCCACGGAGAAGTCCAGCACTTCCCGAGGGGCGGCGAGACTCGCCCAGCCGGGGAAGTAGCGATCGTCGCGGTTGAGCACCGCCACCCCGTCGTCGGGCAGCGTCACGAGGATCTCCGCCTTGGCCTGGGCGATCCGGCCGGGGCTTCCGAACTCACCGACATGGGCGCCGGTGACGTTGGTGATCACCGCCACCCGAGGCTCGGCCAGGCTCGCCGTCCAGGCGATCTCGCCGAGATGATTGGCGCCGAGTTCGACCACCGCCTGGCGGTGCTCGCGAGACAGCTCGAGCAGCGTCAGCGGCGCCCCGATATCGTTGTTGAGGTTGCCATGGGTGGCCAGGGTCGCGCCGCGACGGGCGAGCAGCGTGGCCAGCATCTGCTTGACCGTGGTCTTGCCGCTGTTGCCGGTCACGGCCACCAGGGGACCGCCCCAGGCCCGGCGTCGTGCGCGTCCCAGCAGGCCCAGCGCCAGCCGGGTGTCGGCCACCTCGAGCTGCGGCAGGGGATCGTCGATGCGCCGCTCGACCAGTGCCGCCACGGCCCCGGCCTCGCGCGCCTGGGCGAGGAAGTCATGGGCGTCGTAGCGGGCGCCGGCGAGGGCCACGAACAGCGCCCCCGGGGCCAGCCGGCGGGTATCGGTGACGATCCCGGTCAGCGGGACGTCCTCGGCGGGCGCTGCCAGGCCGAGGGCCCGAGCGACCTCGGCCAGTGTCTCGGGGCCTACGCCGCTCATGCTGCGCCCTCCCGTCGGGCGGCGAGCGCCGCCTCGGCCTCGGCCAGGTCCGAGAAGGCATGGCGCTCCCCGCCGATCTCCTGATAGGTCTCGTGACCCTTGCCGGCGATCAGGATGACGTCCTCGTCGGCGGCCTCGCGGATCGCCTCGCGGATCGCCGCCGCTCGCCCGTCGCGTGCCCGAACGGCACCGCGCGCCCTGGCCGAGAGGCCGTCGAGGATCTCGCCGCGAATCGCCGCCGGCGACTCGCCGCGGGGATTGTCGTCGGTGACCACCAGGCGGTCGGCATGGCGCTCGGCGGCGGCGGCCATCAGCGGCCGCTTGCCACGGTCGCGATCGCCGCCGCAGCCGAACAGGCACCACAGGCGCCCGCTGCCGGGCAGGTGGGCCCGCAGTGCCGCCAGGGCATTCTCCAGGGCATCGGGGGTGTGGGCATAGTCGATGACCACCGAGGGCGCGCCCTCGGTGGTCAGCGCCTGCATGCGACCGGGCACCGGGGCGAGTTCGGCGGCGGCGGCGAACAGCGCCTCGAGGTCGGCGCCGAGGCCGTAGAGGGTGGCCATGGCCAGCAGCACATTGGTGAGGTTGAAGCGCCCCATCAAGGGCAGCGTCAGCACCCGTTCGCCCTCGGGCGTGGCAATCAGGGCGCGCTGGCCTTCGGCATGCGGGATCCAGTCCATCACCCGCAGGGTGACGGCCTCCTCCTCGCCCACCGCCAGCACGCGCACGTCCTCGGCCAGGCCGGCCAGCATCAGCCGTGCCAGGGGATCGTCGGCGTTGACCACCGCCAGGGCCAGCTCCGGGCGGCGGAAGAGCCGCGCCTTGGCCGCCGCATAGGCGGCCATGCTGCCGTGATAGTCGAGATGGTCACGGGTCAGGTTGGTGAAGACGGCCGCCTGGAGCCGGCAGCCGTCGAGACGCCCCTGTTCCAGCGCATGGGACGACACCTCCATGGCCACCCGGGTGATGCCCTCGCCGGCCAGCTCGCCGAGGGCGGCCTGCAGCGCCAGGGGGCCCGGCGTGGTCAACGCCCCCTGACGCAGTGCCCCCGGGCGACCGTGCCCGAGGGTGCCGACCATGCCGGCATCGCGACCCAGGGCCCGGCTGAGGGCGGCGATATGGTGGGTCACCGAGCTCTTGCCGTTGGTGCCGGTGACGCCGATCAGCTCCAGGGTCTCGGGGACGGCGAAGAGGGCGCCGCCGAGTTCGCCGAGCCGCTGGCGTAGATCCGGCAGCCACAACACCCGGGGATCGTCGGCCGCCGTGCCGGCGTCGGCGCCATCGTCATGGGCCAGCACCAGCGCGGCCCCCGCCGCCAGGGCGGCGGGCACGAAGTCTCGGCCATCGGCCGCCACGCCCGGTACCGCCAGGAAGACATCGCCCGGCGCCAGGGTCCGGCTGTCCAGGCACAGCGACAGCCGCGCGGGCAGCTCGAGGTCGGCCAGGACCGTCCGATGGCTCGGCCAGTAGCGGGTCAGCTCGGCGATCAGGCGGGAGGCAGTCAGGTCCATGGGGTGCTCTCGTCACGGGGGAAAAGGAAGGTGTCAGGTCGCATCATCGGCCGACTCCCGGTCGCCCGTGACCCGGTCGGGCGGCACGTCGAGGATCCGCAGGGTATTGCCGGCCACCCGTGAGAACACCGGCGCCGCCACGGCCCCGCCGTAATAGGAATCGCCCCGGGGGTGATCGATCATCACCACGGTGATCAGGCGCGGGTCGGACACCGGCGCGATGCCCACGAACAGCGAGCGGTAAGCATCTTCCTCGTAGCCCGTGCCGCCGGACTTGCGCACCGTCCCGGTCTTGCCGGCCACGCTGTAGCCGGGCACCATGCCACGCCGCGCGCCGGTCCTCGGCGCCACCACCTGGTCCATCATGCCCAGCACGCGGTCGGCGACCGCCGGATCGATCACCGGCTCCCCGGCCGGCGGCTCGTCGAGACGCAGCAGCGAGGGGGGCAGGCGTTGGCCATGGTTGGCGATGGCGGTATAGGCGCTGGCCAGCTGTAGCGCCGAGACCGACAGGCCATAGCCGTAGGACAGCGCCGCCCACTGGCTGCTGGACCAGACACGCGGCGACGGCACGCTGCCACTGGCCTCGCCCGGGTAGCCGGTGCCCGGCGCACTGTCCAGGCCCAGCGCCCGATAGCGCTCGGGCACCACCGGGTCGTCGAGTTGCAGGGTCAGCTTGGACATGCCGATGTTGGAGGACTTCTCGAGGATCCCGGCCAGGCTCAGCTCGCCATAGTTGCGGATGTCCTTGATGGTGTAGCGATCGATGACCATCCAGCCCGGCGAGGTGTCCACCACGCTACCCGGCGGGAACTTCCCCGTCTCGAGCAAGGCCGACATGGCCAGCGGCTTCATCACCGAGCCGGGCTCGAAGACATCGACGATGGCCCGGTTGCGCAGCCCCTGGGGATCGAGGCCGGTGCGGTTGTTGGGGTTGTAGGACGGCTGGTTGGCCATGGCCAGCACCTCACCGCTCCGGGCGTCGAGCATCACCAGCACCCCGCCGTCGGCCTCGTGCTCGTCCACCGCCGCCTTGAGTTCGCGGTAGGCCATGTACTGCAGGCGCTGGTCGATGGCGAGCGTCAGGTCGCCACCGGGTTCGGCCTCGCGCAGCACCTCGAGGTCGCGGACCAGCCGCCCACGGCGGTCCTTGACCACGCGCCGCCGGCCGGGCTCGCCGGACAGGTAGGGCTGATAGGCCAGCTCGAGGCCCTCCTGGCCCTGGTCGTCGATGTTGGTCACCCCGATCAGCTGGGCGATCACCTCACCGGCCGGGTAGTAACGCTTGTACTCGGCGCGCTTGTGCACGCCGGGGACGCGCAGGTCGAGCACTCGCTGGGCGGCCTCGGGGGTCAGGCGACGGCGCAGGTACATGAACTCGCGATCGGCATAGCGCTCGATGCGCGCGTTCAAGGCGTCCAGGTCCTGGCCCAGGGCCCGGGCCAGCTGCAGGCGCTGGATGCCGTCATCGGGCAGGTCCTGAGGATTCGCCCACAGCGTCACCACCGGGGTGGAAATCGCCAGCGGCTCGCCGTGACGGTCGGTGATCATGCCGCGGTGGGCGGGGATCGCATCGACGCGCAGGGTGCGGGCATCGCCCTGCCCCTGCAGGAAGGAGCGGTCGAAGACATGCAGGTCGACGATGCGCCCGGCCAGCAGCGCCAGGCCGACCAGCACCAGGGTCATCATCACCCGGTAGCGGGCCTTGCCCATGGGCGCCATGGGCGGCGGCTTGCGCGAGGACACGGCCGGGCGCGGGGACTGACTCATGGCCGGATCACCTCCACTTCGTCGATTTCCGGCAAGCGCATCTCCAGGCGCTGGGTGGCCAGGCGCTCGATGCGGGCCGGGGATGACCAGGCCCCCTCCTCGAGCAGCAGCTGGCCCCATTCGGTCTGCAGTTGCTGGTGCTCGCGCTCGAGTTGCTGCAGGCGAGCATACTGGTCGCGGGTGAGATGGCTGGTGGCAATCACCGCCAGCGCCGAGCCCAGGCACAGCGCCAGCAGCACGCCGTTGCCGATCAGCGACAGGCTGGGGAACAGGCGCACCGGCCAGTCGAAGGCGGAGCTGGGGGCATTTCGTCCCTGAGCCATGGCGAGCCTCAGTAGCGTTTGCGCGCCGCGCGCATCACCGCGCTGCGCGCGCGAGGGTTGGCCTCGACCTCAGCCGCGCCGGGCCGGCGCGCCTTGCCCAGGGCCTCGAGGCGGCGCTGGATCTGGTCGTCGCGCAGCGGCACGCCACGCGGCACGTGGGTATCGCCGCGCACGTGGTCGCGGATGAAGCGCTTGACGCGACGATCCTCCAGGGAATGGAAGCTGATCACCACCAGGTGTCCGCCCGGCGCCAGGGCCTCCAGGGCCGCCGCCAGGGCGGCGTCGAGCTGCTCCAGCTCGCCGTTGACCTGGATGCGCAGCGCCTGGAAGGCGCGGGTCGCCGGGTGCTTGCCCTTCTCCCAGGCGGGATGGGCGGCCTTGATCACCTCGGCGAGGTCCGCGGTGCGGGTGAAGGGCCGCTCGCCACGGCGCGCGACGATGGCTCGCGCCAGCCGACGGGCGAAGCGTTCCTCGCCGTAGGCCTTGAAGACCCGGGCGATCTCGCCCTCGCCGGCCCGGGCGAGCCAGCCCGCGGCGCTCTCGCCCCGGGTCGGGTCCATGCGCATGTCGAGCGGGCCGTCGCGCAGGAAGCTGAACCCGCGCGCCGGATCATCCAGCTGGGGCGAGGACACCCCGACATCGAGCAGCACCCCGGCGAGCCGGCCGTGGAGGTCGTGATCGCGGGCGAAGTCCCCCAGGCGAGCGAAATCGCCCCGCTCGATGGCGAAGCGGGGATCAACGATGGCCGCCGCCTCGGCGATGGCCTGGGGATCGCGATCGATGGCCAGCAGGCGCCCCTCGGGCGCCAGGCGCTCGAGGATCGCCCGGGAGTGGCCACCGCGGCCGAAGGTGCCATCGAGGTAGGCACCGGCCGGATCATGGACCAGGGCGTCGACGGCGCCGTCGAGCAGCACGCTGGCATGGCGAAAACCGCGGACGGGGTGTTCGGGAGCGGATGACGACATGCACTTCTCGTTGGCGGCTGGCAGGAACCGTGCGCGACGGCGAATGAAGAAGATGGGGGAGTCGGCCGATAAGCCGGGTTCTGTCGAGGACAGTCATTCCTCTAGGGACGACGTCACCGTCGCCCTCAAGCAACCTACCCGAACCCAACGCGGGCCACGCCATGGGGTTCCTATTTGGTCTTGCTCCGAGTGGGGTTTACCGTGCCACGCACTGTTGCCAGGCGCGCGGTGCGCTCTTACCGCACCCTTTCACCCTTACCGGCCTCCCGGGGGAGACGTAGGCGGTCTGCTCTCTGCTGCACTTTCCGTCGGCTCACGCCGCCCAGGCGTTACCTGGCACTCTGCCCTGTGGAGCCCGGACTTTCCTCCCCCGGCCCGATCCGAGAATCGGGCGCAGCGGCGACTGTCTGGCCAACTCCCGCGGCAAGCATACCAGCGCCTCGACCCCCTCTCAATCCCCGTCCTTGAGCGCCTGGGCCCTGGCGTACCAGGTCTTCTTGGCGCCCCCCAGGGTGCGGGCCGCCACGGCGGCGGCCTGCTTGACGCCGACCCCCTCGGCCAACAGGGCCGCGAGCAGCGCCTCGGCCTCGATGGCCGCGGCCTCGCCGGCCTGCCGCGGCGCGGCCCCGGCCACCATGACCACGAACTCGCCGCGGGCCTGGTCCGGGTCCTCGGCCAGACGCGCCAGCAGCGCCTCGGCGCTGCCGTCCAGGAAGGTCTCGAAGGTCTTGGTCAGCTCCCGGGCCAGCACCACCCGACGCCCCCCGAGGGTGGCCGCCAGGTCGGCCAGGGTGTCGCGGATGCGGTGCGGGGACTCGTAGAACACCAGGGTCTCGTCGCGCTCGGCCAGGGCCTCGAGGCGCGCCCGGCGCGCGCCGCCCTTGGCGGGCAGGAAGCCGCTGAACAGGAAGCGGTCGGTGGGCAACCCGGCCGCGGACAGCGCCGCCACCAGGGCACAGGCGCCGGGCACCGGCACGACCCGCCGCCCCCGGGCGCGCAACTCGCGCACCAGCACGAAGCCGGGGTCGCTGATCAACGGGGTGCCGGCGTCGCTGACCAGGGCGACCGATTCGCCGGCGACCAGCCGGGCATCGAGCTGGTCGACCCGGGCGGCCTCGTTGTGCTCATGCAGCGAGAGCATGGCCGGCGCGATGCCCAGGTGGCGCAGCAGGCGGGCCGTATGGCGGGTGTCCTCGGCGGCCACCAAGGCAACCTCGCCGAGCACCCGGGCGGCCCGGGGGCTCAGGTCATCCAGATTCCCAATCGGCGTGGCGACCACGTACAATACCCCTTCATCGGCGTCTGACATTTCGGCTCCCTGGGATGCATTCCGGACATGAGGACAAGGAAGGATTCATGAAGATCTCGTCTCGCGGCCCCCTGGCCGCCGCGCTCCTGGCGCTGCTTATCGCCGGCTGCAGCCTGCAGCCCGGCATCACCCAGCGCCCGCCCGCCGGCGACCCGGACCGGCTGCTCCGGCAGGCCGAGCAGCAGGCGCCCGAGCAGGCCGCGCTGTCCCGTCTCGAGGCGGCGGACATCCTAGCACGCCAGGGACGCCGCCCCCAGGCGCTGGAGGTCGCCAAGGACATCGACGACGCACGCCTGCCGGCCGAGGCCCGTCGCCGCTGGGCGCTGCTGCTCTCCGACCTCGGTGAGACCGAGGATGATCCCTGGGCGGTGATCCAGGCCGCCCAGTTGCTCGACGAGGCCGAGCTGCCCCGCGAGGCGGCCAACCAGCTGCGCGAGCGCCAGGGCCGCGCCCTCGGCCGGGTCGACGAACCCCAGGCCGCGGCGCGGGTGCTGATGCGCCTGCAGGCGGACACCGACCGCCGGGACCTCAACGACCCGATCTGGGAGCAGCTCTCGCGGCTCTCCCCCGCCAGGGTCGACGAGCTGCGCGACGGCGCCGATGAGGCGACCCTCGCCTGGCTGGCCCTGGCCGACCTGGTACGCAGCGGCAGCGGCGACATCGAGCGCCTCTTCACCCGCCTCGACAACTGGCGGGGCCGCTACCCGGAGCACCCGGCCGCCCGCCGCCTGCCCACCGATATCCTCGCCCTGCGCGAGCTGCGCGGACAGGACGTCCGCCATATCGCGGTCTTCCTGCCCGAGTCCGGCCCCCTGGCCGGCGTCGCCGACGCCATCGAGGAAGGCCTGCGCGCCCACCACCTGAATGCCGTGAACAGCGGCGCCAGCGGCACCCAACTGACGTTCTTCGACTCCGCCCGGGGCGACCTCGAGGCGCTCTACCGCGAGGCCCGCAACCGCGGGGCCCAGGTCGTAGTGGGGCCGCTGGACAAGGCAGCCGTCAGCGCCCTCGAGCGCCGCGACCGGGTGCCGATGCCGACGCTCGCGCTCAACTACGGCGAGGCCGAGCGCAACGGCGCCGAAGGGCTCTTCCAGTACGGCCTCTCCGCCGAGGACGAGGCCCGCCAGGTCGCCGCCCGCGCCCGTCTCGACGGCCACCGCACGGCCTCGCTGCTGGTGCCGGACAACGCCTGGGGCCGGCGGGTCGGCGAGGCCTTCGCGACGGCCTGGCAGGACCGCGACGGCGACATCGCCAACGCCGTGCGCTACAACCCCGGCATGCCGGCCACCGAGAGCACGCGCCGCGCCCTGGGCACGAACCGGGCCGACCTGCTGTTCCTGCTCGCGCTGCCCGATTACGCCCGCCAGGTGCCGCCGACCATCGACTACTACGCCTATGAGCAGGGCCTGCCGGTGTATGCCACGTCCCACCTCTTCGAGGGACGCCCGCAGCCGCGCCTGGACCAGGACCTCAATGGCGTGATGTTCGTCGACATTCCCTGGCAGATCCCGGACGCCGCCGTCGGCGGTGAGGACGCCCTGCCCTTCCTGGCGAGCTTTCGCCAGCTGCGCGAGGAATCGGATCCGACGATGTTCCGGCTGATGGCCATGGGCGTGGACGCCTACGAACTGGCCCGGCGCCTGCCCCAGTTCCAGGCCATCCCGGGCAGCGAGCTGTTCGGCGCCACCGGGACGCTGAGCGCCGGGGACGACGGCCGCATCCACCGCAGCCTGCCCTGGGCGCGCTTCGTCGATGGCGTCCCCCAGCCGGTCCTCGGCTCGCGGCTGCTGGACCATGAGCGGGCCCGCTGACGCCCGCGCCCGCGGCGCGCGGATCGAGCGGCTCGCCGCCGACTGGCTGGCGGCCCGCGGCCTGACCCTCGAGGCCAGCAACCAGCATGCCCACGGCGGCGAGCTCGACCTGGTGATGCGCGATGGCGAGACCCTGGTCTTCGTCGAGGTGCGCCACCGCGCCGACAGCCGCCATGGCCATCCCCTCGAGACCATCACGACGACCAAGCAGCGCCGCCTGATCCAGGCGGCGCGTTTTTATCTCCAGCGCAACCGGCTATCATGTGCCTGCCGCTTCGATGTGCTGGCCGTCACCGGCACGCCGCCCCGCCTCGAGTTCGAATGGGTGGCGGGCGCCTTCGAAGCGTTCTGACCGCCCAAGGACCAGGAAGCCAAGATGGATTTCCAGACCCGCATTCTCGGACACTTCAACGCCAGCATCGACACCAAGACCTACGCCAGCGAGGTGCTGCCCCCGTTCATCGAGGTGGCCAGCCAGATGATGGTGCAGAGCCTGGTCAACGAGGGCAAGATCCTGGCCTGCGGCAACGGCGGCAGCGCCGGCGACAGCCAGCACTTCTCGTCCGAGCTGCTCAATCGCTTCGAGCGCGAACGCCCCAGCCTGCCCGCCCTGGCGCTGACCACCGACACCTCGACGCTGACCTCCATCGCCAACGACTACAGCTACAATGAGGTCTACTCGAAGCAGGTGCGCGCCCTGGGCCAGCCCGGTGACGTCCTGCTGGCGATCTCCACCAGCGGCAATTCCGGCAACGTCATCCAGGCCATCCAGGCCGCCCACGACCGCGAGATGACCGTCGTCGCCCTGACCGGCCGCGACGGCGGCAACATGGCCTCGCTGCTGGGCCAGGATGACTGCGAGATCCGGGTGCCGGCGACCTCCACTGCCCGCATCCAGGAGGTTCACCTGCTGGTGATCCACTGCCTGTGTGACCTGATCGACGAACAACTCTTCGGCGCAAGCGAGTGATTTCATGTCCTACAAGTCTTTGCTGTTTACCCTGTCCCTCGGCCTGATGCTGGCCCTCTCCGGCTGCACCACCATGACCGCGGCCACCACGCCCGGTACCATCCAGGAGAACTACGGCAAGCGCACCCTGGGCACCAAGGTCGAGGATCAGAGCATCGAGACCAAGATCGGTCATAATCTGGGCCGCACCGATGCCCGGCTGAGCGATGCCCGCATCAACATCGACAGCTACAATGGCGTGGTGCTGCTGACCGGCCAGGTGCCTAGCCAGGAGCTCAAGAACATGGCCGAACAGGTGGCGGGCCAGGTGCGCAACGTGCGCCGGGTCCACAATGAGCTGACCGTCGCCGCCAACCTGCCCGCCAGCCAGCGGCTCAGCGACACCTGGATCACCACCAAGGTGCGTACCGCGCTGGCCACCAACGAGGCCATCGACGCCAGCCGGCTGTACATCGTGACGGAGAACGCCAGCGTCTACCTGATGGGGATCGTCAGCCGCGCAGAGGCCGACCGCATCGTCTCGGCGGTGTCCAACGCCGGCGGCATGCAGCGCATCGTCAAGGTCTTCGACTACCTGGACTGACCCCGGCGCGAGCGCACTCGCCGACTCAAAAGCAAACGGCAGGCCGGATGGCCTGCCGTTTGCGTTGGTACGACGTGCAAGACCGGTCGCCGCAGGGGCCCGGCCTCGAGGGTCACTTGACGACGCGCAGCGAAGGACGCCCCTTCCTGGCGGGCTCGCTGCGCTCGTCCTCCTCGGCATCACCGCCGGGCCCCTCGACGCCGGACAGCGCCGGACCGGTCTCCGCCTCGGGTTCGTCGGGCTCGGCCGTAGCCGGCATGACCGGCTCGTGGCCGAAGACCATGCCCACACCGTTCTCGCGGGCATAGATCGCGATCAGCGCCTCCATGGGCACCATCACCTGCATCGGCTGACCGCCGAAACGCGCGGAGAAGACGATGGCCTCGTTCTCCAGGGACAGGTCGCGTACCGCGGTCACGCCGAGGTTGAGCACGATCTGGCCGTTCTGCACGAACTGCCGCGGCACCTCGACGCCCGGCTGCTCGGCGTCGACCACGATGTAGGGCGTCAGCTCGTTGTCCAGCAACCACTGGTACAGGGCCCGGGCGATATAGGGACGGCTCGACTGCATCGATTGGCCCTCCTGGGTTGGCGCCCCGACGAGGCCGGGGCTTGGCATTAAGGGATGATCAGGGGCGCATCTCGCGCTCGCCCTCGCTCAGCGCGGCCTTGAAGCCCTCGCGATCGAAGACCCGCTCCATGTAGCCCATCAGCGGCTTGACCTGCTTGTCCGGCAACTCGATGCCCAGCACCGGCAGGCGCCAGAGGATCGGCGCCAGGCAGCAGTCGACCAGGGTGAACTCCTCGCTCATGAAGAACGGCATGTCCTCGAAGATCGGCGAGATGCCGATCAGGCTCTCGCGGAGTTCCTTGCGCGCCTTGTCGGCTTCCTTCTTGGGCCCCTGCTGGATCTGCTCGACCAGCGGGCACCACTCGCGCTCGATGCGATGCATCCACAGCCGGCTCTGGGCACGGGCCACGGGATACACCGGCAACAACGGGGGATGCGGGAACCGCTCGTCCAGGTACTCCATCATCACCTTGGACTCGTAGAGCACCAGGTCGCGATCCAGCAGCGTGGGCACGCTGTTGTAGGGGTTGAGATCGGCGAGCTCCTCGGGGTGGCGCTCCTCGGTGACCTCGACGATGTCTACGGCCACGCCCTTCTCGGCGAGCACGATACGCACCCGATGACTGTAATGATCATCGCCTCCGGAGTAGAAGATCATCGACGACCGCTTGGCCACTACACCCATGAAACAATCCTCGCATCAATTCGTGCCGGGATGATAACACGACGCACCCTCTCCCGGGGGCGCCGCAAGCTTGCCCATTACCCGGGCAAGGACCATAAGGGGCGCATGGCTCGCACCATGCGCCCCCCACTCTCCGTCGCGGACGGATCAGTGAATATCGCGCCAGTACTCGCGCTTGAGCAGGTAGGCGATGACCCCGAAGATGAAGATGAAGATCAGCACCTTGGGGCCCAGCGCCTGGGCCTGAAGCTTGGAGGGCTCACCGACATAGGCGAGGAAATTGGTCAGATCGTAGACCGCCTCCTCGAACGCCTCCGGCTCCATCTGCCCCGGCTGGGTGACCTGCAGGGTCTCGCAGGACTGGTACTTGCCGGTCAGCGGATCGAGCTCGGCGCCCTCGATCGGCTGGTCGGAGGCCGCGCAGACCTTCTCCTGCACCCCCTGCAGCGGCTCCAGCACGTTGGGCATGGCCACCAGCGGGAAGACCCTGTTGTTCACCCCGGTGGGGCGCGACGGGTCCTTGTAGAAGCTGAGCAGGTAGGAGTAGACCCAGTCGGTGCCGCGCAGGCGGGCCTCGAGGGTCAGGTCGGGGGGCGCCGCGCCGAACCAGTTCTCGCCATCCTCGCTGCGCATGGCGTTGTGCATCTGATCGTTGTAGCCGAGCTCCTCGGCGAAGATCAGGTTGTCCTCGACCAGGTCCTGGGGCATCCCCAGGTCTTCGGCGGCCCGTGCGAAGCGCTGGTGCTCGAGGGAATGACAGCCCATGCAGTAGTTGACGAAGAGCTTCATGCCGTTCTGCAGCGACGCCTCGTCATGGAGATCCGGGTTCATCTCCTGCAGGTGCACGCCACCCCCTCCGGCGGCAAACCCGGCCATCGGCACCAGCGCGAAGAGCAGTGCGAACAGTTGCTTTTTCATTAGCCAGTCACCCTTTCCGGAACGGGTTTGGTCTTCTCCAGCCGGGTGTAGAACGGCATCAGCAGGAAGAAGGCGAAATAGACGGCGGTGCACACCTGGGCCAGGACGGTGCGACCCTCGGTGGCCGGCAGCACGCCCAGCACGCCGAGAATGACGAAGCTCACGGCGAACAGCGCCAGCATCACCCTGGAGATCCAGCCCTTGTAGCGCATGGAGTGCACCGGGCTGCGATCGAGCCAGGGCAGCACGAAGAGCACCGCGATCGCCGCGCCCATGCAGACCACGCCGAGGAACTTGGCGTCGAGGCCGAACAGCGAGAAGGTGATGGCGCGCAGGATCGCGTAGAAGGGCGTGAAGTACCATACCGGCGCGATGTGATCCGGCGTCTTCAGCGGGTTGGCCGGCTCGAAGTTGGGCTTCTCGATGAAGTAGCCGCCGCCCTCGGGGAAGTAGAAGATCACCACGCTGAACACGAACAGGAAGACGGCGACGCCGAACAGGTCCTTGACCGAGTAATAGGGATGGAAGGGAATGCCGTCCAGCGGCTTGCCGGCCTCGTCCTTCTTCTTCTTGATGTCGATGCCGTCGGGATTGTTGGAACCGACCTCGTGCAGGGCGATGATGTGCAGCACCACCAGCGCCAGGATCACGATCGGCAGCGCCACCACATGCAGGGCGAAGAAACGGTTCAGGGTGATGCCGGAGATCAGGAAGTCGCCGCGCACCCACTGGGCCAGGTCCGGGCCGATGGCCGGGATGGCGGAGAACAGCGAGATGATCACCTGGGCGCCCCAGTAGGACATCTGCCCCCAGGGCAGCAGGTAGCCCATGAAGGCCTCGGCCATCAGGGCCAGGTAGATGGTCATCCCGAAGATCCATACCAGCTCGCGGGGCGCCTTGTAGGAGCCATAGAGCAGGCCGCGGAACATGTGCAGGTAGACCACCACGAAGAACGCCGAGGCACCGGTGGTGTGCATGTAGCGGATCAGCCAGCCCCACTCCACGTCACGCATGATGTACTCGACCGAGGCGAAGGCACCTTCCGCCGAGGGGTTGAAGCTCATGGTCAGCCAGACGCCGGTGAGGATCTGGTTGACCAGCACCAGCAGGGCCAGCGAGCCGAAGAAGTACCAGAAGTTGAAGTTCTTCGGGGCGTAGTACTTGGACAGGTGCTCCTGCCACATCTGGGTCGCGGGGAAGCGGTCATCGACCCAGCGCATGACGCCGCTTTCCGCCTTCGCCTTGTTCGGATTGCCCATCAGGCTGTCTCCTTGTCTTCGCCGACGACGATCACGCCGTCGCTTTCGAAGCGGTATGGGGGCACCTCGAGGTTGATCGGGGCGGGCACATTGCGGAACACCCGGCCGGCCAGGTCGAAGCGTGAGCCATGGCAGGGGCAGAAGAAGCCGCCCGGCCAGTCATCGACCCCGACACCCTCGGCATTGGGCTCCGGCTTGAACAGCGGCGAGCAGCCAAGATGGGTACAGATGCCGATGATCACGCCGATCTCGGGCTTGATGGAACGCAGGGGGCCGTTGGCGTAGCTCGGCTGCTGCGGCTCGCTGGACTCGGGATCGGCCAGCCGGTCGGCGCCGAGCGCCTCGGTGCGCTCGATCATCTCCGGCGTGCGATTGAGGATCCAGATGGGTCGCCCACGCCACTCGACGGTCATGCGCTGCCCGGGCTCGAGCTTGGACACGTCCGCCTTGACGGGGGCACCCGCCGCCCTTGCCCTGGCACTGGGCTGCCAGGAAGCCACAAAGGGGACCGCTACCCCGACAGCGCCCGCCGCACCTACCACGGTGGTCGCGCCCACGAGGAAACGGCGCCGCCCTTTGTTCACGCCGTTATCTGCCATCTTCAGGTTTCTCCCATCAGCTTACCCGCTGTTCCATCACGAGTTCCGGATGACCCGCGACCACGGATTGCGAAATGTGTTATATGGTAAAAAAACGGATCGCCCCGCACAAGGACAAGCCCCTGGCCTGCAGCCGAAACTTGCCGGCAAATACTTGACCCAGAACAAAAAAACGCCCAGGTCTGGGACCCGGGCGTTTTTTCGTCGTATAGACGTCCGTCTTAACGCTTGGAGAACTGCGGACGGCGACGTGCCTTGCGCAGACCGATCTTCTTGCGCTCGACCTCGCGGGCGTCACGAGTGACGTACCCGGCTTCCCGCAGCGGCTTGCGGAAGTCCTCGTTGTACTCCATCAGGGCACGGGTGATGCCGTGACGGATGGCGCCGGCCTGGGCGCTGCCGCCGCCACCCTTGACGGTGACGTAGACGTCGAACTGGCCGAGCGTCTCGGTCAGCTCGAGGGGCTGACGGACCACCATGCGACCGGTGACGCGACCGAAATACTCGTTGAGATCACGGCTGTTGACGGTGATCTTGCCGGTGCCCGGCTTCAGGAAGACGCGCGCGGTAGAGGTCTTGCGGCGCCCGGTACCGTAATACTGCTGTGTCATGGCGAAGACTCCCTCAGATGTTCAGTTCTTGCGGCTGCTGGGCGGCGTGCGGATGCTCGGTGCCGGCGTAGACCTTGAGCTTGGAGTACATGGCACGACCCAGCGGGCCCTTCGGGAGCATGCCCTTGACCGCGGACTCGATGACACGCTCGGGGGCGTGAGCGATCATCTTCTCGAAGTTCATGGAACGCAGACCACCCGGGTAGCCGGTGTGGCGATAGTAGTTCTTGGCGCTGGCCTTGTTGCCGGTGACCTTCACCTTCTCGGCATTGATCACGACGATGTAGTCGCCGGTATCGACATGCGGGGTGTATTCCGGCTTGTGCTTGCCACGCAGGCGGCGAGCGATCTCGGTGGCCAGACGGCCGAGCGTCTTGTCCGCAGCGTCGACGACGTACCAGTCGCGCTGGACGGACTGCGGTTTGGCAGTGAACGTCTTCATGGGTGAATCACCAAATCGATGTATTGGGTCCTTTCCCGGCAGCGCGGTTCGGACCATCCCTATTCTTCTTGGTTGCCGCCACGCGGGCGACAACGGTCGAGCGAGCGCGCATTCTACACGAGCCGCCACCGCCAAGGCAATGGCGGCGCGCCAGCGGGAAGCCGGAAGAACTGCGCGCCGCCTCCAGGAGCCAGGCCGAGGGGGTGCTTCCAGCCTTCGGCCGCGCAGTGGCGCGCATTCAGCTTCCGGCCGGCGCCGCCGGCCGGGTCAGGGCTTGTGCGGCAGCGCCAGGTACTCGTGCGACTGCATCTCCTGCAGCCGCGACAGGGTGCGCTGGAACTCGAACGCCAGCCGGCCATCGCGGTACAGCGCCTCGGCCGGCGCCTCGGCGGACATCAGCAGCTTGACCCCGCGGTCGTAGAACTCATCGACCATGTTGATGAAGCGTCGCGCCTGGTCGTCGCTGGCACCGCTCATGCGGGTGACGTTGGAGACCAGCACGCTGTGGTATTCCCGGGCCAGTTCGATGTAGTCGTTCTGACTGCGCGGCCCGTCGCAGAGCTCGGTGAACTCGAACCACACCACGTCGTCGTGGAGCCGACGCGTATGCAACACCCGGTGATTGATCTCGATCGGCGCCCCCGCCTCGCCCTCGCAGCCGGCGATCTCGCGGAAGCTGCGCGCCAGCTCCGCCTCGGCCTCGGCGTCGAGGGGCGAGTGGAAGATCTCGGCGCGCTCCAGGGCGCGCAGCCGGTAGTCGATGCCCGAATCCACGTTGACCACCTCACAGTGACGCTCGAGCAGGTCGATGGCCGGCAGGAAACGAGCCCGCTGCAGGCCGTCACTGTAGAGCTCGCCGGGCACGATGTTGGAGGTCGCCACCAGTACCACGCCGCGGGCGAAGAGCGCCTCGAGGAGGTTGGCCAGGATCATCGCGTCGGTGATGTCCTTGACGAAGAACTCGTCGAAGCAGATCACCCGGGTCTCGTCGGCGAACTTGTCGGCGACCAGCATCAGGGGGTTGCGCTCGCCCTTGTAGTGCTCGAGCTCGTTGTGCACCCGCTGCATGAAGCGGTGGAAGTGGGTGCGCATCTTCTCGGGAAAGGGCAGCGCCTCGAAGAAGGTATCGACCAGGTAGGTCTTGCCGCGGCCTACCCCGCCCCAGAAGTAGAGCCCGGCCACCGGCGGCATCGCCGGCTCGGCCGGGGTCTCGCGCCGGCCGAACAGCCCGGCCACCCGCGACTTCAGCCCCTTGCCCGGACTCGCGGCCCGCGGCCGCTCGCGGGGCATGGCCACCAGTTCGTCGAAGAGCCGCTGGAGATGCTCCACGGCCCGCTCCTGGGCCGGGTCATACTGGAAGCCGTCGCGCTCGAGGTCGGCGCGGTAGCGCGCCAGCGGCGCGGCCGGTCGAGAGTCATCGGGGGCATTCGGCGTCCTGTGGCGTTCGCTCTTCGGCATACCTGGCGACCTGTCCTTCGGTGGCATCGAAACCGGCATTATACGTACCGCGAGGCCACTTGGCATCGCCGGCCGGCCGTTGACCGCGCCGACGGCCTCGGCCCTATAATGGGCCGCCGGCTCCGTCCGGCCACCGGCACCGGACCGACGGCCGGGCCGTCCGACAGCTCAGGGAGACAGACGTGGAAGAAAGCTATATCAACTGGGTGCTGGCCATCGCCTGCCTGCTGGCCGGCGTGGGCATCGGCGCCCTGGGCTATCACCTGCTCAACGCCGGCGCCGGCAATGTCCAGCGGCTCCGCCAGCGCCTTGCCGAACGCGACCGCCAGCTCGCCGAGCTGCGCGATGGCCTCGGCGAGCACCTCGAGCGCGTCGGCGCGCTCGCCGAGGCGCTGAACCGTGACGGCCAGGCGCTGCACCGGGAGATGGTGGACGCCAGCGCGACCCTGGGCGCGACCCCGCCACGCAAGCCGGACTTCACGCCGGCCGCGCCGCCGGAGGCGGGAGACGGCGAGGACACCCCGGCGGCCCCCCGCGACTATGCCGACGGCAATCGCGGCACCCTCTCCGAGGACTTCGGCCTGAAACCCGGCGAGGCCAGCCCCCCCCAGCCGCCCCGCTACTGAACATCAACGGCGCCGCCAGCGCCGTAGTGTGTGCCGTCATCAGGCCGGGTTGTCGATATCCACGAAGCGATGCTCGATCGCGAAGGTCTCGGCCAGCCAACCCCCCAGCGCCTGGACCCCGTAGCGTTCGGTGGCATGATGGCCCGCGGCGAGGTAGTGAATCCCCATCTCGCGGGCCAGATGGGTGGTCCGTTCCGAGATCTCGCCGGAGATGAAGGCGTCGGCGCCGGCCTCGGCGGCCTGGATAATCATGTCCTGGGCGCCGCCGGTGCACCAGGCGACGCGCCGCACCTCGCCGACACCGGGGGCCTCCACCAGCAGCGGCGCCCGCTCCAGGCGGGCGCCGACGTGGGCGGCCAGCTCGCGGGCGCTCAGCGGTGCCGGTGGCGCGCCCCTCCAGAGCAGCCCCTCGCCCGGTTCGCCATCGACACAGCCCTCGACCTCGAAGTCCAGCCGACGCGCCAGGGTGGCATTGTTGCCCAGCGTCGCGTGGGCATCCAGGGGCAGATGATAGGCCAGCAGGCCGATGCCATGGGTCAGCAGGGTGGTCAGCCGACGCCGCTTCATGCCGGTGATAGTGACCGGCTCGTTCTTCCAGAAGTAACCGTGGTGGACCAGCAGCAGGTCGGCCTGCCAGGCCACCGCCTCGTCGAGCAGGGCCTGACAGGCCGTGACGCCGGTCATCACCCGGCCGACGCGCTCGCGACCACCGACCTGCAGGCCGTTGACGGTGTAATCCTTGAAGCGTTCGGGGACCAGCAGCCGGTCGCAGGCCGCCAGCAGTTCGTCGCAAGTCGTCATGTCGCCTCCGGGCGTGCTCGGGGATGCAATGTTACAATTCGCTCATTCTACCCGGCACCCTCCCGCCTCGCGACCACGCACCATCGACAAGGAACCCTGCCGCATGCGACGCGCCCTCCCCTACCTCTGGCCTGCCCTGATCGGTCTGCTGGTGGCCATCGTGCTGCTCAACGCCTTTCCGCAGCTGCTGGGGCGCCGGGCCGTCCCGCCGAGCCCGCCCGCCCCGATCCCCGAGCAGCAGACCCGTGCCCCGGCACCGGAGCCGGAGCCGGAGCCGGAGCCGGTCTCGCGGCCCTCCCCCGAGCTGCGCGAGGCCGCGCCGATGTCCCGCAACCAGGGGCCGGCGAGCTATGCCGAGGCGGTGGAGCGGGCCGCCCCGGCGGTGGTCAACATCTATTCGTCGCGGGTGGTCGAGCGGGAGGGCCATCCGCTGATGTCGGACCCCTTCTTCCGCCAGTTCTATGGCGACAACATGCCCCGCCGGCAGCGCATGCTGTCGAGCCTCGGCTCCGGGGTCATCGTCAGCGATGACGGCTACGTGCTGACCAACCATCACGTGATCAGCGGCGCCGACCAGATCCAGGTAGCCCTGCGTGACGGCCGCGAGACCCTCGCCGAGGTGATCGGCACCGACCCGGAGAGCGATCTGGCGGTGCTGCGCATCGACCTCGACGAGCTGCCGGTCATCGAGCTGACCGACTCCACCCGGGTGGCGGTGGGCGATGTCTCCCTGGCCATCGGCAATCCCTTCGGCGTGGGGCAGACCGTGACCATGGGCATCATCAGCGCCACCGGACGCAGCCACCTGGGACTCAACGCCTACGAGGACTTCATCCAGACCGATGCGGCCATCAATCCGGGCAACTCCGGCGGCGCCCTGGTCAATCCCGAGGGCGCCCTGGTCGGCATCAACACCGCCATCTTCTCGCGCTCCGGCGGCTCCCAGGGCATCGGTTTCGCCATTCCCACCAACCTGGCCCGCAACATCCTCGAGGAGATCGTCACCCAGGGGCGGGTGATCCGCGGCTGGTTGGGCGTCGAGGCCCAGGAGCTCAATCCCGAACTCGCCGCCTCCTTCGGCCTCGAGGCCCCCACCGGCGTGATCATCGCCGGCGTGGTGCCGGAGGGGCCCGCCGACCAGGCCGGCCTGCAGGCCGGCGACGTGCTGCTCGAGGTGAACGGCCAGCCGATCCTCGACCCCCGCCAGACCATGAGCGAGATCGCCGCGGTGACGCCGGGCAGCCAGCTGCCGGTGACGGTGGTGCGCGGCGGCGAGACCATGCGGGTGACCCTGGAGGTCGCCGAGCGCCCCACCCCGCGGCGCCCGCTGTCCATCGAGAACCCCGAGACGCCCTGAGCGCAGCTCCGCCCCACGCCCTCCTCGAACGACCACGGCCCCGTCGGTGACGGGGCCGTGGTCGATGCCGCGAGAACCGCATCGCTCAGTCGCGGATACGGTACTCCGCGCTGCGGGCGTGGGCGGTCAGCGACTCGCCCCGGGCCAGCACCGAGGCGGTGGCGCCCAGGGTGGAGGCCCCCTCGGCCGAGCACTGGATCAGCGAGGAACGCTTCTGGAAGTCGTAGACGCCGAGCGGTGAGGAGAAGCGGGCCGTGCCGGAGGTCGGCAGCACATGGTTGGGGCCGGCACAGTAGTCGCCCAGGGCCTCGGCGGTATAGCGGCCCATGAAGACGGCCCCGGCATGCCGCACCTCGGGCAACCAGACCTCGGGGTCGGCCACCGAGAGCTCCAAGTGCTCCGGGGCAATGCGGTTGATCAGCTCGAGCGCCTCGTCGCGGTCGCGGCAGTGGATCAGCGCGCCGCGCGCGGCCAGCGAGGCACGGATCATGCCCTCGCGCTCCATGGTCGGCAGCGCCCGAGCCATCGCCTCGGCGACCGCCGCCAGGTGGTCGGCGTCCCAGCTCACCAGGATCGCCTGGGCGTCCTCGTCATGCTCGGCCTGGGAGAACAGGTCCATGGCCAGCCAGTCGGGATCGGTGCCGCCGTCGGAGATGACCAGGATCTCCGAGGGACCGGCGATCATGTCGATCCCCACCTGGCCGAACACCGCCCGCTTGGCGGTGGCCACATAGATGTTGCCGGGCCCGACGATCTTGTCGACCCGCGGCACCGTCTCGGTGCCATAGGCCAGGGCGGCCACCGCCTGGGCCCCGCCGATGGTGAAGACATGATCGACGCCGGCCAGGTGGGCGGCGGCCAGCACCAGCTCGTTGAGCACGCCATCGGGGGTCGGCACGACCATGACGATCTCGCGCACCCCGGCCACGTGGGCCGGCAGGGCGTTCATCAGCACCGAGGACGGATAGGCGGCCTTGCCGCCGGGCACATAGATGCCGGCCCGGTCCAGGGGCGTGACCTGCTGGCCGAGCACGGTGCCGTCGGCCTCGGTGTACTGCCAGGACTCGGGCTTCTGGTGCTCGTGGTAGCGGCGCACCCGCTCGGCGGCGGTGGACAGCGCCTGGCGCTGGGCCTCGGGCAGGCCCTCGAAGGCCTCGCGCAGGCGCGCCGGCCCCAGGGTCAACTCCACCATGCTCGCCACCGAGAGGCGGTCGAAGCGGTTGCTGTACTCGATCAGGGCGGCGTCGCCGCGGGCCTTCACCGCGGCCAGGATCTCGTCGACGCGTCCCTGGACCTCGCCGCTGGAGACGCCTTCCCAGGCTAGCAGGGCATCGAGGCGGGCGACGAAGTCGGCGTCCGCGGTGGCGAGCCTGGCGAGCTCGATGCCGGCGGCAGAAGAGTCAGTCATGGCCATAGGGTCCTCTCGCAAGGGATGGAATCGATGCCGGTCCGCCCGCCGCTAGGCGGTGGCCTCGCTGCGGCGGCCTTCCACGGCCTCGCGCAGGCGATGGAGCAGCGGCTTGAGGCGCGCGTGCTTCATGGTCATCGCGGCCTTGTTGACCACCAGCCGGGTGCTGATCGGGGCGATCAGCTCGCGGGGCTCCATGCCGTTGGCCCGCAGGGTGTTGCCGGTGTCGACGATATCGACGATCTCGTCGGCCAGGTTCATCAAGGGGGCCAGCTCCATGGCGCCATACAGCTTGATCACCTCGGCCTGGATGCCCTGCTCGGCATAGTAGCGCTTGGCCACGTTGACGAACTTGGTGGCCACCCGGCGCCGCGCCCGGGCCGGCTCGGCGCCGGTGATGCCCGCGGTCATCAGCTTGCAGCGGGCGATCTCCAGGTCCAGCGGCTCGTAGAGCCCCTCCGCGCCATGCTCCAGCAGCACGTCCTTGCCGGCCACACCGACGTCGGCGGCGCCGAGCTGGACATAGGTGGGCACATCCGTGGCGCGGATGACCACCAGCTTGACGTCCGGCAGGTTGGTGTCGAACAGCAGCTTGCGACTGGCGCCCAGGTCCTCGGCGGGGGTGATGCCCGCCTCGGCCAGCAGCGGCAGGGTCTCGTCGAGAATGCGGCCCTTGGAGAGGGCCAGAATCAGTTGCTTGCTCATGGTCTCGCCTGTTGTCGGCTCAGCCCGGAATACGCCGTATCTTGGCACCCAGCAGCTGCAGCTTTTCCTCGATGCACTCGTAGCCACGGTCGATGTGGTAGATGCGGTCGACCAGGGTCTCGCCCTCGGCCATCATCGCCGCGATCACCAGCGAGGCCGAGGCCCGCAGGTCGGTGGCCATCACCGGGGCACCGGAGAGGCTCTCGACCCCGGTGACCACGGCGGTATTGCCCTCCAGGGCGATGTTCGCCCCCATGCGGTTGAGTTCCTGGACATGCATGAAGCGGTTCTCGAAGATCGTCTCGACCACCCGGGCGGTTCCCTCGGCGACCGCGTTCAGCGCCACGAACTGGGCCTGCATGTCGGTGGGAAAGGCCGGATAGGGGGCGGTGCGCACGTTGACCGCCTGCGGCCGCCGACCCTGCATGTCCAGGGCGATCCAGCCGTCGCCGGTGGTCACGCTGGCCCCGGCCTCCTCGAGCTTGACGAGCACCGCCTCGAGGATGTCGGCCCGGGTGTTGCGCACCCGCACCCGCCCCCGGGACAGGGCGGCGGCCACCAGGAAGGTGCCGGTCTCGATGCGGTCGGGCATGACGTCGTGCTCGGCCCCGTGCAGCCGCTCGACGCCCTCGACGACGATGGTGTCGCTGCCATGGCCGCGGATCCGCGCGCCCATCTTGATCAGGCACTCGGCCAGGTCGACCACCTCCGGCTCCCGGGCGGCGTTCTCGAGCACCGTGGTGCCCTCGGCCAGCACCGCGGCCATCAGCAGGTTCTCGGTGCCGGTGACGGTGACGGTGTCGAAGAAGATGGTGGCGCCCTTGAGCCGCCCGTCGACCCGGGCGCGGATATAGCCGGCCTCCACGCGGATCTCGGCCCCCATGGCCTCGAGGCCGCGAATATGCAGATCGACCGGCCGCGAGCCGATGGCGCAGCCGCCGGGCAGGGAGACGTCGGCATGGCCGAAATGCGCCAGCAGCGGGCCCAGCACCAGGATGGAGGCACGCATCTTCTTGACCAGCTCATAGGGCGCGTGACAGTCGCTCACCTGGGAGCCATCGAGCTGGATGCTCATGCGCTCGCCCATCACCGGCTGCACGCCCATGTGGCCGAGCAGTTCGAGCGTGGTGGTGATGTCCTGCAGGTGCGGCAGGTTCCCGATGGTCACCGGCTCGTCGGCCAGCAGGGTGGCGCAGAGGATGGGCAGGGCGGCATTCTTGGCGCCGCTGGCCCAGACCTCGCCGTCGACGGGACCGTTGCCGGTTATGATCAGCTTGTCCATGATCGCTCGAGCCTCAGCCCCCCTTGTTCTCGGCGGCGGACTGCCACTGCTCGGGGGTATAGGTGCGGATGGTCACGGCATGCAGTGCGCCTGAGGCGATCTCCTCGGACAGCGCCCCGTAGATCAGCTGCTGCCGCTTGACCCGGGACAGCCCCTCGAACACCTCGCCCACGGCGACCACCTGGAAGTCACAGCCCTCGCCCTGGATATGAAATTCGCAGCCGTCGAGTCGGCTCTCGAGCAGCGCCTTGACTTCACTGGGATGCATCGAACCCTCGCTTGTGTGTTGGATCGGTGAATGCGCCAGCGGCGGCAGGCGCCGTCTGGCGGGACAACTGGAGACGCCATGGTAAAGAAAAGCGGCGCGCTTGGCGACGGGCGCGTCGATGAAGGAGGGGGGGGGACAAGGAGTCAGGGGCAAGGGGTCAGGGGCGAGGCCCCCTTACCCCTCAGGCCTCCACCGCACCGCTGGGGGACTCCACGGGCAGCAGGGTGTCGAGCCCCGCCACCTGGGTGAGCCGGGCCAGGGGGCGCGACAGGCGCACCACCTCGAGCTCGAGCCCCCTGGCCCGGACCTGGCGGGTCCATTCCAGCATCACGCTGATCGCCGCGCTGCTGACGCGGTCGACGCCGCGCAGGTCGAAGGTCACCGGGGTGCCCCCGGGGCGGTCGGCGAGCCAGGCGCGGCCGGCCGCGGCCAGGGCCGTCGCCCCGTCGAAGTCCACCTGACCGGTCACCGCCAGGGTGGCCGCGTTCGCCTCGAGACGGTTGTCGCCATTCTCGAGCAACACGCTCATCCCTGGCCGCCCTGCTCCAGCTCCTCGACCTCCAGCTCCGGGGCCCAGCCCTGGATCACGGCATCATAGTCGCGGTTCTGCGCGCGCATGGCCTCATCGAACTGGTTGCGGAAGGTCAGCCCGAGGTTGATGCCATTGACGATCACGTTGACCACCTGCCACCGCTCGTCGTCCAGGCGCAGGGTGTAGCTGACGGGATAGACGGTGCCGTCGACGGCGACCACTTCCATGGCCACGCTGGCCTGGTCCTCGTAGCGGCCGGCGTCCTGGTCGTCGAGAACCCGAATCTCGCGGTAGTCGAAGGTCACCAGGCCCTTGGCATAGGTGTCGATGAGGGTCTGGCGGAAGGTCTCGGCGAAGCGCGAGCGCTGCTCGGGGGTGGCATTGCGAAAGTAACGCCCCATCACGCTGGCCCCGATGTAGCGGAAATCGGCGATGTCGGCGAGGCTGTCGTCGACGATGGCCTCGAGCTCATCGGTGTGCTCGGCGAAATAGCCCTCGCGCCCCTCGATGCGCGACATCAGGTCGGTGACGCTGTCCCGGATCAACTGATCCGGCGAGATCGCCCCCTGGGCCAGCGCCGGGAGCGCGGCCAGCATCAACACCAGCACGAGGAACCCGGCACGGCACCGGGCGAACAGGGAAGGCAGGGTCATTGTCATCACTCCTTGACCATGTTGGACACGAACTGCTGGATGAGTTCTTCCAGCACCAGGGCCGACTGGGTATCGCGGATGCGATCCCCGTCGTCCAGCGTTTCGGGGGCGCCGCCGACGGAGAGGCCCACGTACTGCTCGCCGAGCAGCCCCGAGGTCAGGATCGCCGCCGTGCTGTCCTGGGGAAGCGCCCCCTCGAGGTCGGCGTCGAGCTCCATGACCACCCGGGCGTCATACCACTCGGCATCGAGCTCGATGGTCTCGACCCGCCCCACGGTGACGCCGGCCATGGTCACCCGGGCCCGCGGCTTGAGGCCGCCGACATTGGCGAAATTGGCCTCCACACGGAAGCTGTCGCCGGGCGCCTCCAGGCTCAGGCCGCTGACGCGCAGGCCGAGGAATATCAGGCCGAGGATCCCGGCCAGCATGAACAGGCCGACCCCCAGCTCCATCGTCTTGCTGCGTTTCATTCCATGTCTCCAAAAAGTCGCAACGCTCCGGACGCCCCCGCCCCGTTGGGGCGAGGCGTCCTGGCGGCCTGTCCCGGGCCCTGCCGGCAAGCCATCATCAGGACAACTCCCCGAACATCAGCGCGGTCAGCACGAAATCCAGCCCCAGCACCGCCAGGGAGGCATAGACCACCGTGCGGGTGGTGGCTCGCGAGATGCCTTCCGAGGTGGGGATCAGGGCATAGCCCTGATACACCGCGATCCAGGTCACCACCAGGGCGAACACCAGGCTCTTGATCAAGCCGTTGGCGACATCGTCGAGGAAGTCGACGCTGGCCTGCATGTTGCCCCAGTAGGAGCCCTCGAACACCCCCAGCCACTGCACCCCGACGAGCTGGCCGCCCCAGATGCCGATCACGCTGAAGCCGATGGTCAGCAGCGGCAGGGCCACGAAGCCGGCCCACAGCCGGGGCGCCACGACGCGCCGCAGCGGATCGACACCGATCATCTCCATGCTGGTGAGCTGCTCGGTGGCCTTCATCAGGCCGATCTCGGCGGTCAGGGCCGACCCCGCCCGCCCGGCGAACAGCAGCGCGGCGACCACCGGGGCCAGCTCGCGCAGCAGCGACAGGGCGACCATCTGGCCCAGAGCATCCTCGGCGCCGAAGTCCACCAGGATGGTGTAGCCCTGCAGGGCCAGCACCATGCCGATGAACAGCCCCGAGACCAGGATGATGGCCAGCGACATCACCCCGACGAAGTGCATCTGGCGCAGCCACAGGCGGATGCCCTCGGCCGAGGGCAGGCCGGCGCCCGACAGGCCCAGGAAGATCGCCGCCCGGCCGAGGCCCTCGAGCACCTCGCAGCCCAGCCGGCCGAGACGGCGGATGCGCTCGATCATCGCGGTCCCCCCGTGCCCAGCAGGTCGGCATGGAAGTCCACGGCCGGGTAGTGGAAGGGCACCGGGCCATCGGGCTCGCCGTGGATGAACTGGCTGACCCGCGGGTCGCGGTCCACGTCGAGGCTCTGCGGGGTGCCATGGGCCATGACCTGGCCGTCGGAGATCACGTACACATAGTCGGCGATGGACAGGGTCTCCTTGATGTCGTGGGAGACCACCACCGCGGTCAGCCCCAGGGCGTCGTTGAGACGCCGGATCAGCTGGACCAGCACGCCCATGGAAATCGGGTCCTGGCCGACGAAGGGTTCGTCGTAGAGAATCAGCTCGGGATCCAGGGCGATGGCGCGGGCCAGCGCCACGCGGCGCGCCATGCCCCCGGACAGCTCCGAGGGCATCAGCGCCCGGGCGCCGCGCAGCCCGACCGCCTGGAGCTTCATCAGCACCAGATCACGAATCATCGTCTCGGGCAGGTCGGTATGCACGCGCAGGGGAAAGGCCACGTTCTCGAAGACGTCGAGATCCGAGAACAGGGCCCCGCTCTGGAACAGCATGCCCATGCGCCGACGCAGCCGGAACAGCGCCTTGCGCGACAGGGCGTGCACCTCCTGGCCATCGATGCGCACCCGCCCGGCATCGGGCGTCAACTGGCCGCCGATCAGCTTGAGCAGGGTGGTCTTGCCGGTACCGCTGGGGCCCATGATCGCCGTGATCTTGCCCTTGGGCACGGCCATGTCGATGCCGCGGAAGATTTCCGTTTCTCCGCGGGAGAAGTGCAGGCCCTCCACTTCGACGAGAGGGGAATCGGTCATCCACTTGGCTTCCCTGTAAAATTATCGAACATCGTATCCTAACGGGGTCCCGCGGCGCCAGCGCCAGGGTGTCGCGGCTTGCGCCGGCGGGACGCAACGGGTTCAATGGGCGCCCTTTCCGCCACCGGACGCCGCCCCTCGCCATGCTGGTTCCCTCTCTCACCGTGCTTCTCGGCTTCATCGGCCTGCTGTGGAGTGCCGACCGCTTCGTCGGCGCCGCCGCCGCCACCGCCTGGCGCGCGGGCATGAGCACCCTGCTGGTGGGCATGACCATCGTCTCCATCGGCACCTCGGCGCCGGAGATCGTGGTCTCGATCATGGCCTCGCTGGACGGCGTGCCGGACCTGGCCACCGGCAACGCCCTGGGCTCGAATATCGCCAACATCGGCCTGGTGCTGGGCGTCACCGCCCTGGTCGTGCCGATCCCGGTGCGCTTCTCCATCGTGCGCAAGGAACTCCCGCTGCTGCTCTGCGCCACCGGCCTGGCCGGCTATGCCCTGGCCAATGGCCACCTCGACCGATGGGATGGCCTGCTGCTGGTGGTGCTGCTGGTGTTCAGCCTGTGGTGGCTGTTCCGCGCCGATGCGCCGGACACGACCGATGGCGAGGGCGAGATCCCCGACATGCGCCTGGCCCGCGCCCTGCTGTGGCTGGTGGCCACCCTGGCGATCATGGTGGCCAGCTCCCGGGCCCTGGTGTGGGGCGCCAGCGAGCTGGCCAGGGGGCTCGGCATCAGCGAACTGGTCATCGGCCTGACCGTGGTGGCCATCGGCACCAGCCTGCCCGAGCTCGCCGCCTGCGTGGCCAGCGCCCTCAAGCGCCATCACGACCTGGCGATCGGCAACGTCATCGGCTCGAACCTCTTCAACATGCTGGCGGTGCTGCCGGTGCCGGCGCTGCTGAGCCCGGGTGTCACCGACCCGGCCGCCGCCGGCCGCGACTACCCGGTGATGCTGCTGCTGACCCTGGCGCTCGGCATGCTGCTGCTGTGGCAGCGGCGCGGCCGGGTCACCCGCCTGCCGGGCGCCCTGCTGGCCCTGGCCTACCTCGCCTACCTGGCGTGGCTGGGCGGCGGCCAGGCGCTTGTCGCCACCTGACCCCTTGAGACAATCCCCGCAACGGGCAACAATCACCGCCATGACTGATGACACTTCGCGCCCCGCCGACGGCCTGCTGAATAGCGCCGTGCGCACCCTGACCCTGGAACAACAGGCCATCGCCGCCCTCATCGAGCGGCTGGATGGCGACTTCGAGCGTGCCTGCGAACTGATCCTGGCCTGTCGCGGCCGGGTCGTGGTCACCGGCATGGGCAAGTCCGGGCACATCGCCGGCAAGATCGCCGCGACCCTGGCCAGCACCGGCACGCCGGCGTTCTTCGTGCATCCCGGCGAGGCCAGCCACGGTGACCTGGGCATGATCACCCCGGGCGACGTGGTCCTGGCGCTGTCCAACTCCGGCGAGACCGCCGAGGTCACCGCCCTGCTGCCGCTGCTCAAGCGCCTGGGCACGCCGCTGATCAGCATGACCGGCCGCCCCGGCTCGACCCTCGCCCGGCATGCCGACGCCCACCTGGATGCCGGGGTCGAGCGCGAGGCCTGCCCCCTGGACCTGGCCCCCACCTCCTCGACCACCGCTTCCCTGGCATTGGGCGATGCCCTGGCCGTGGCGCTGCTCGAGTGCCGGGGCTTCACGGCCGAGGACTTCGCGCTGTCCCACCCCGGCGGCAGCCTCGGCAAGCGGCTGCTGCTCAGGGTCTCGGACCTGATGCACCAGGGCAGCCGTCTGCCCCGGGTGGCGCTCGGCAGCCCGCTGCGCGATGCGCTGCTGGAGATCACCCGCCAGGGCCTGGGCTTCACCTGCGTGGTCGACGACGACGGCCGGCTGGCCGGCGTCTACACCGACGGCGACCTGCGCCGCACCCTCGACCAACACAGCGACCTGAGCGGGCTCAGGGTGGATGCGGTGATGACCGTGCCCGGCAAGCGGGTGGCCCCCGACATGCTGGCCGCCGAGGCGGTCCGCATCATGGACGACAGCCGCATCACGGCCCTGGCCGTGGTGGATGACGAGGGACGCCCGGTCGGCGCCCTGCACATGCACGACCTGCTCGCCAGCGGCGTGATCTGACCCCCACAAGGAGCTCCCATGACCCTCGACGCCCCCCCGATGGCCCCCGGCCTCGTCGACCGCCTGCGCCGCGTCCGCCTGCTGGCCATGGACGTGGATGGCGTGCTGACCGATGGCCGCCTCTACTTCCAGTCCGACGGCAGCGAGACCAAGGCCTTCCATACCCTGGACGGGCATGGCATCAAGCTGCTGCACCGCGCCGGCATCGAGGTCGCCCTGATCACCGGGCGCGATTCCCCCATGGTCAGCCGTCGCGCCGCCGCGCTGGGCATCCAGCACCTCTACCAGGGCATCGAGAAGAAGCTGCCGACGCTGCGCCAGCTGTGCACCCGGCTGGGCATCGGCCTCGAGCAGGTGGCCTACTGCGGCGACGACATGCCCGACGTGGCCGCCATCCGCCAGGCCGGCGTCGGCATCAGCGTCCCCGGCGCGCCGAGCTATATCCGCCAGCATGCCGACTGGGTGACCGAACGCGAGGGTGGCCACGGCGCGGTGCGCGAGATCTGCGACACCCTGCTGCAGGCCCAGGGGCACTGGGACGCCGTACTGGACACCTACCTGCACGGCAAGGCCTGACGCCATGCGCCTGCCGCGCCCCGGGTTCCGGACCTGGCTGTTCCTGCTGCTGCTCGCCCTGGGCGGCGGTCTGGCGCTGCTCGACCAGCGCGAGGCCTCGCGTCCGGGCGCGGTGCCGCGGGACGCCGCCGGCGAGCCGGACTACTTCCTCGAGGACGCGCGGCTGACCCGCTTCGATGCCCAGGGCCGCCCCCACCAGCGCCTCGAGACCCCACGCCTGGTGCATACCCCCGACGATGATGTCACCCGCCTCGAGACGCCCGACGTGCGGCTGCGCGACGACAGCGGACGGCGCTGGCTGGCCACCGCCGCCCGCGGGCGCCTGGGTGCCGGTGGCAACCCCCTGCTGCTGGAGGGGGACGCCCGGCTCTCGGCGCCCGAAGAGCGCTGGCACCTGGACACCGAGGCCCTTCATTACGACGCCGACACCGGACACGCCTGGAGCGAGACGCCGGCCCTGCTGCGCCAGCCCCCCCAGCGCATGCGGGGCGAGCGGTTCGATGCCTGGATCCATGACAATCGTGCCCGGCTGACCGACAATGTGCGCGGTCATCACCCGTCGACCACCCCAGAGGACCCCGAGCCATGATGCGACCGCCCCTCGCGCCCCTGCTGGCCCTGAGCCTCGCCGCCCTGTCTCTGGCCACCGGCCCGGCGCTGGCCCTGGAGGGCGATGCCAGCGCCCCCATCCAGGTCGAGGCCGATCGTCTCGACCTGGATGATCGCGCCGGCACGGCCGTCTATCGCGGCGACGTGACGATCACCCAGGGCAGCATGCAACTGACCGGCGAGCGCGTCGAGATCCAGCGCAATGCGGCCGGCCGGCTGACCCGGGCCACCGCCACCGGACAGCGGGCCTACCTCGAGCAGAAGCCCGCCCCCGACGAGCCGCTGGTCCGCGGCTGGGGACGCACCGTGGTCTACCACGTCGCCGAGCGCCGCATCGAGCTGATCGACCAGGCCGAGTTGCACCAGGGAGGCGATACCTTCGACGGCGGCTACCTGGAGTACTTCCTCGACCGCCGCGTGGTCCAGGCCCGTTCCGCAGCCGAGGAGGGCGACGACCGCCAGCGGGTCCGCATGACCCTGGAACCGGAGCAGCAGGACGCCCCATGAAGACTCTCAGCGCGCGTCACCTCGCCAAGAGCTACAAGCGTCGCCGCGTCGTCCACGACATCAGCCTGGAGATCGAGCAGGGCCGCATCGTCGGCCTGCTCGGCCCCAACGGTGCCGGCAAGACCACCTCCTTCTACATGATCGTCGGCCTGGTGCGAGCCGATGCGGGCTCGGTGGCCATCGACGACCGGGACCTCTCCGGCACCGCCATGCACGAGCGCGCCCGGGCCGGCATCGGCTACCTGCCCCAGGAGGCCTCGATCTTCCGCAAGCTCTCCGTGGCCGACAACATCCTGGCCATCCTCGAGACCCGCCGGGACCTCGACCGCGCCGGCCGCCAGGCCCGCCTGGAGCAACTGCTGGAGGACTTCCATGTCACCCATATCCGCGACAACCCGGGCATGAGCCTGTCCGGCGGCGAGCGTCGGCGGGTCGAGATCGCCCGCGCCCTGGCCACCGAACCCGACTTCATCCTGCTCGACGAGCCCTTCGCCGGGGTCGATCCGATCTCGGTGGGCGAGATCAAGGGCATCATTCGCCAGCTCAAGGCCCGCGAGATCGGCGTGCTGATCACCGACCACAACGTGCGCGAGACCCTCGACATCTGCGACGGCGCCTACATCGTCGGCGACGGTCAGATCATTGCCGAGGGCGATGCCGAGGCGATCCTCGCCAACCAGAAGGTCCGCGACGTCTACCTGGGCCAGGACTTCCGCCTGTGACCCGACATTAATTTGTAAGTTACTGATATAAGCCCATTAAGCAACGACAGGCACGCCGATTGCCATTGGCACGCTAATTGCTAGCATCAGGGCTTGCATGCCCCCCTCCGGCGCACTAGGGTGGTGGCTTCATCGCCAGTCGAATGGATCCCCCAATGGCCATGAAGGCTTCCCTGCAACTCCGCGTCGGCACCCAGCTGACCATGACCCCCCAGCTGCAGCAGGCCATCGCCCTGCTGCAGCTCTCCACCCTGGACCTGCGCCAGGAGATCCAGCAGGCCCTGGAGGCCAACCCGATGCTGGAAATGGAGGATGAGTTCGGCGAGCAGGCCGTCAGCGAGGTCGCGGACGACGACTGGGCCAGCGATATCCCCGACGAACTGGCCGTCGACAGCGACTGGGCCGATACCTTCCAGGACGCCGGCCTGGGCGGCGGCGGCGAGGCCCCGGACTTCGAGCGCCAGGCCGCCGGCCAGAGCCTGCAGGGCCATCTGGCCTGGCAGTTGGCCATGAGCGGTCTGGACGAACGGGAGACGCAGATCGCCGAGAGCCTGATCGATGCCGTGAACGGCGACGGCTACCTGGAGCAGTCCCTCGACGAGCTGCGCGACGGGCTGCGCGCCCAGGGCCTGGAGGGCCTGGCCACCCGCGAGGTCGAGGGCGTGCTGCTGCGCCTGCAGCAGTTCGAGCCCACCGGGGTCTTCGCCCGGGACCTGCGCGAGTGCCTGCTGCTGCAGCTCGCCGCCCTGCCCCAGGACACCCCGCTGCTGCCCCAGGCGCGGCGACTGGTCCGCCAGTTCCTCGAGGCCCTGGCCGGCAACGACCGGCGCCTGCTCAAGCGCCGACTGGGGCTGGACGATGGCGTGCTCGACGAGGTGATCGCGTTGATACGCGGCCTCGACCCACGCCCGGGCAGCGCCTTCGCCGCCGGCGACAGCGACTACGTGATCCCCGACCTGATCGCCCGCCACAGCGAGCAGGGCTGGCGGATCGAGCTCAACCCGGAGGCGCTGCCGCGGCTGCGCATCCAGCCCGACTATGCGGCGCTGATCAAGCGCGCCGACAAGAGCCAGGACAACCAGTTCCTCAAGGACCACCTCCAGGAGGCGCGCTGGCTGCTCAAGAGCCTGACCAGCCGCAACGACACCCTGCTGCGCGTCGGCCGCGAGGTGATGGCCCGCCAGCTGGACTTCCTGGAACGCGGCGAGGAGGCCATGCGACCGCTGATCCTCGCCGATATCGCCCAGGCCGTGGAGATGCACGAGTCGACCATCTCCCGGGTCACCACCCAGAAGTTCATCCACACCCCGCGGGGCGTGTTCGAGCTCAAGTACTTCTTCTCCAGCCAGGTGGGCGGTGGCGACGAGGCCCATTCGAGCACCGCGATTCGCGCCCGCATCCGCAAGCTGATCCAGGAGGAGCCGCCGCGCAAGCCGCTGTCGGACAGCAAGCTCGTCGCCCTGCTCGCCGAGGAAGGCATCGAGGTGGCCAGGCGCACGGTGGCCAAGTACCGTGAGGCCATGCACATCCCCTCCTCGAGCCAGCGCAAGCGCCTCGCCTGAGGGCGTTCGGCGGCGCGGCCGAGCGCGTGAAAGCGCGCCTGGCACGGGGGGTTTGCACGGCACCAAAAAGGGTTACAATCGAGGCACCACCCAAGGAGCAAGGAGCGTGTCATGCAAGTCAACCTCACCGGCCACCACGTGGAACTGACCGACCCCCTGCGTGACTATGTGCAAGAAAAGCTCACGCGCCTGGAACGCCACTACGACAACATCACCACCGTGCAGGTCACGCTCTCCGTCGAGAAGGAACGTCAGCAGGCCGCTTGCACCCTGCATGCCGCCGGTGCCGATCTTCATGCCGAAGCCATGGACGGCGACATGTACGCCGCCATCGATGCCCTCGCCGACAAGCTGGATCGCCAGCTGGTCAAGCACAAGGAAAAGACCCAGGCTCGCGCTCAGGGCGCCGCCGGCGTCCGTTGAGCCGCCCCATGTCACTGGAAACCATCCTGCCCCCCGAGCGCACGCTCTTCGCGGTGCCGGGGGGAAGCAAGAAGCGGGTCCTGGAATTCTTCAGCACCTTCATCGCCCAGAACACCCCGAGCCTCGACAGCCAGGAGGTCTTCAGCCGGCTGATCGGCCGCGAGCGCCTCGGCAGCACCGGCATCGGCCACGGGGTGGCCATCCCGCATGCCCGCAACCCCCACTGCAAGGCGCCCATCGCCGGCTTCCTCAAGCTCGCCGAGCCGGTGGATTTCGACGCCGTGGACGGTGATCCCGTCGACCTGGTGTTCGTGCTGCTGGTGCCCGAGGAGGCCGACGATGCCCACCTCGCCCTGCTCGGCCAGGTGGCCGGGGTGATGAACGACGCCGAGACCCGCAGCGCCCTGCGCCATGCCGAGAGCCAGCAGGAGCTGCACGCACGCCTCACCGAGGCCATCCGACGACAGACACCGGCCGACGGCCACGGCTAGCCGGCCCGGGCCGGTCGGCCCCGACCAGGAGATCCCCCCATGCAGCTCGTGATCATCAGTGGCCGCTCCGGCTCGGGCAAGTCGATCGCGCTGCAGGCCCTGGAGGACCTCGGCTACTACGCCATCGACAATCTTCCGGCCATGTTGCTCGGCCCCCTGGTGGACGAGCTGCGCAGCGGCCAGTCGCTGCGCAGTTCCATCGCCGTGAGCATCGATGCCCGTAACCTGCCCCACGCCCTGGAACGCTTCCCCACGCTGCTCGAGGATGTCCGGGCCCGCAACATCCACTGCCAGGTGGTCTACCTGACCACCGACGCCCGCATCCTGCTGGAGCGCTACTCGGCGACCCGCCGCCGCCACCCGCTGACCCGAGACAGCCAGATGACCCTGGCGGAGGCCATCGACTGCGAAGAGGCCGCCCTGGCGGAGATCCGCGACCTCGCCGACCTGGTGATCGACACCTCCCGGCTCTCGGTGCACGACCTCCGGGGACGCATCACCGACCAGGTGGCCGGCCATCGCCGCGAGGGGCTGACCCTCACCGTGGAGTCCTTCGGCTTCAAGCGCGGCGTGCCCCTGGATGCCGATATCGTCTTCGATGCCCGCTGCCTGCCCAACCCCTACTGGGATCCCCAGCTGCGCGACGCCACCGGCCGCGATGACAGCGTGATCGCCTTCCTCGACAGCTACCCGATGGTCGCCGAGATGGCCGCCGATATCCTGGCCTGGGTCGAACGCTGGCTGCCCCACTACCAGGCCAGCCAGCGCAGCTATCTCACCGTCGCCATCGGCTGTACCGGCGGCCAGCATCGCTCGGTATACCTCGCCGAAGGGCTGGCCCATCGCCTGGCCGCCGCCTATCCCGGGATCCGACTCCGCCACCGAGAGCTCGGCCTGCAGCGCAACCTGCCCGCCCCCGACACCGACGAGGACCGCTGAGACGTGCCGAGACGCAAGCTCACCCTGACCAACAAGCGCGGCCTGCACGCCCGCGCGGCCACCCGCCTGGTGCAGTGCTGCCAGCCCTATGCCTCGCAGGTCACCGTCTACCATGGGCAGCAGCAGGCCGACGCGGCCAATATCATGGCACTGTTGATGCTTGCCGCGCCCTGCGGCACCGAGCTCACCCTCGAGGCCGAGGGCGAGGATGGCGAGGCGGTGCTGGACGCCCTCGAGGCGCTGTTCCACGCCCGCTTCGACGAGGACGTTTGAACGCTGGACGCTGGCAGGCTGCGTAACGCGAACCGCCCCTATGGCGAGTGCCTAGGGGCGGTGGTGCTTCCAGCGTCCAGGCGCGTCGCGCCGCTGTTGCTTCTTCGAGCGGCGCAGCCGCGTCTCGGGCGCTACGCGCCGGCGACGGTCATCTCATCGATCAGCCAACTGCCGGAATGGATGCTGCCGCGGGTGTCGATGTCGTCACCGACGCCGACCAGCCCCTTGAACATCGCCTCCAGGTTGCCGGCGATGGTGAATTCCTCCACCGGGTACTGGATCTCGCCGTCCTCGACCCAGAAGCCCGCCGCGCCCCGCGAGTAGTCGCCGGTGACGCCGTTGACCCCCTGGCCCATCAGCTCGGTGACCAGCACGCCGCGCCCCATCCGCTCGAGCAGGGCATCGCGGGAGGCGAGCGGCGCATCGAGGCGCAGGTTGCGGGCCCCGCCGGCATTGCCGGTGGTCACCATGCCCAGGCGCCGGGCGCTGTAGGCGGAGAGCATGTAGCTGGCCAGCCGACCGCGCTCGATGAAGACGTTGTCGCGGGTCGCCACACCGTCGTTGTCGAAGGGGCTGCTGGCCATGGCGCCGACCTCCGTGGGCCGCTCGAACAGCGAGAACCAGTCCGGGAAGAGGCTCGCGCCGAGTCGCTCGCAGAGGAAGGAGGACTGGCGGTAGAGGGCCCCACCGGCGATCGCCCCCAACAGGTGGCCGACCAGGCCCGCGGCCAGGGTCGGATCGAACAGCACCGGCAGGCGACCGGTGGCCGGGCGCCGCGCGCCCAGCCGCCGCAGGGTGCGCCGCGCCGCGCTCTCGCCCACCGCCTCCGGGGCGAGCAGGTCATGGGGGTTGCGCGCGCTGGTGTAGTCGTAGTCGCGCTGCATGCCGCCCTCGTCCTCGGCGATCAACATGCAGGACAGCGAATGGCGGCTGCCGCGCTGGCTGCCCAGGAAGCCGTGGCTGTTGGCGTAGACCCGCACGCCCTCACCGCTGGAGAGGCCGGCGCCGTCGGAACTCTTGATCCCCGCCATGCCGCGACCGGCGCCCTCGCAGGCCAGCGCCAGGTCGATGGCCTGCTCGGTGGTCAGCGGCCAGGGATGGTGGACGTCGAGGTCCGGCCGCTCGCGGGCCATCAGCGCGGCATCGGCCAGTCCCGCGGCCGGGTCCTCGCCGGTGTGACGGGCGATCGCCAGGGCCTTCTCCACCACGTCGCGGATCGAGGCCTCGCCGGCATCCGTGGACGAGGCACTGCCCTTGCGTTGCCCCACGTAGACGGTCACCGCGATGCCCTGGTCCCGCGACAGCTCGACGGTTTCCACCTCGCCCTCGCGCACATTGACGCCGACCCCCTGGTCGACGCTGGCCCCCACCTCGCAGGCGTCGGCGCCCAACCGGCGCGCCAGCGCCAGGGCCGCCTCGGCGCGGGTTTCCAGCAGCGACTGCTGGGCGGCGGCATCGAAAGCCTGTGTCATGATCTCTCTCCTTACTCGACCGGCCTGCGGGCCGATGCTGCAGAATATGGCATGCGTCCAGCCCGCCGCGACAGGCTGGTATACTGGGCCGATCCCACGCCCCGAATCCTCACGACCCAGGACGCCGCATGACCCAGGATGATGTCTCTCCGGCCGACGAACGGCCCAGCAAGTCCCAACTCAAGCGCGAGATGCACGCGCTGCAGGCCCTCGGCGAACGGCTGATCGCCATGAGCGCGGCCGAACGGGCCCGCTTTCCCCTCTCCGACGACCTGCTCGCGGCCATCGAGGAGACCGGGCGGGTCCGTGCCCGGGAAGCCCGCCGACGCCATATGCAGTACGTCGGCAAGCTGATGCGACGCGAGGACCTCGCCGGCATCCAGGCGGTGTTCGACGAGATCGACCAGGAGCAGCTGCGCCGTGACCACACCTTCCATCGCCTGGAGAAGTGGCGCGACCGGCTGGTCGACGAGGGCGACGACGCCGTCGAGGCCTTCATCGCCGAGTTCCCCGACGTCGACCGCCAGGCGCTGCGCCAGCTGATCCGCAACGCCCGCCGCGAGCGCGAGCAGGGCAAGCCGCCCACCAATGCCCGCCGGCTGTTCAGGCTGATCCGCGACACGGCCGGCCTGTAGGGCGGATAAGCGAGCCTGCGAGCGCATCCGCCAGTTCCTCGGTGGATGCGCTGACGCTTATCCACCCTACGATTCTGGCGGCCCGAAGCCCGAAGCCCGAAGCCCGAAGCCCGAAGCCCGAAGCCCGAAGCCCGAAGCCACCAAGATTTTCCCTTCCAGCTTCCAGCCGCGAAGCGGCGCTCTTCCAGCTTCGAGCTTTATGACTGGGTGCCGCCCACGGTCAGTTCGTCCAGCTTCAGCGTCGGCTGGCCCACGCCCACCGGCACGCCCTGGCCTTCCTTGCCGCACACGCCGATCCCGGTGTCCAGCTCCAGGTCGTGGCCGATCATCGAGACCCGCCCCATGGCCTCGGGACCGTTGCCGATCAGGGTCGCGCCCTTCACCGGCGCGGTGATCCGGCCGTCCTCGATCAGGTAGGCCTCGCTCGCCGAGAACACGAACTTGCCCGAGGTGATGTCCACCTGGCCGCCGCCGAAGCTGACCGCATAGAGCCCCCGCGAGACGCTCTTGATGATATCGGCGGGGTCGTCGTTGCCGGCCCGCATGTAGGTGTTGGTCATGCGTGGCATGGGCAGATGGGCGAAGGACTCGCGACGGGCGTTGCCGGTGGGCGCCATGCCCATCAGCCGGGCATTGAGCTTGTCCTGCATGTAGCCGGTGAGGATGCCGTCCTCGATCAGGGTCGTGTCCTGCCCCGGCGTGCCCTCGTCGTCGATGGTCATCGAGCCGCGACGGTCGGCGAGGGTCGCGTCGTCGACCACGGTGACGCCGGGAGCGGCCACGCGCTGGCCCATGCGACCGGCGAAGGCCGAGCTGCCCTTGCGGTTGAAGTCCCCTTCCAGGCCGTGGCCGACGGCCTCGTGGAGCAGGATGCCCGGCCAGCCGGCGCCCAGCACCACCGGCATCTGGCCGGCGGGGGCATCCACGGCGTCGAGGTTGACCAGGGCCTGGCGTACCGCCTCCCGGGCATAGCGCTCGGCGACATTCTCGTCGCGCAGGCGCGCCATGGCATAGCGACCGCCGCCACCGGCGCTGCCGCGCTCCCGACGACCGTCGCGGACCGCGATGACGCTGACGTTGAGACGCACCAGCGGGCGGATGTCCGCGGCCAGGGTGCCGTCGCTGGCGCGCACCAGCACCACCTCGTAGACCCCGGTCAGGGAGGCGCTGACCTGGCTCACCGCCGGGTCCGCCGCGCGGGCCACCCGGTCGGCGAGCTTGAGCATGGCGATCTTGTCATCGGCGGACAGCCCCGACAGCGGGTCGATGCCGGCATAGCGGCCCGCCGGCGCGGCCAGCACCTGCGGGGCCGCCGCCAGCCGGGCGCCACTCCTGACGATGCCGGCGGCGGTGCGCCCGGTCTCGGCCAGGGCATCGGCGGTGATCTGGTTGGAGTAGGCGAAGCCGGTCTTCTCGCCGGCCATGGCCCGCACCCCGACGCCACCGTCGATATTGTAGCTGGCCTCCTTGACCTCGCCGTCCTCCAGCACCCAGCCCTCGTGCCAGCTGCGCTGGAAGTAGAGATCGGCGTAGTCGATGCCGGGCCCCAGGGCATGGCCGAGGCCGGCCTCCATGGCCGCGAGGTCGAGGCCACCGGGGGCGAGCAGCACCTCGGTGGCCTGGTCGAGCAGGGAGTGGGTCTGTGATGTCATTCGGCACTTTCCAGAGAGATGCGCGGCGAGGTCCAGGGCCCCTGCACGCGATAGTGAATTCGGGTCACGCGATCGATGGCATCGCCGAAGATCTTGTCGGCGATGAACAGCGCGCCGCCCACCACGGGGGCGCCGGCGATCACCGCTGCCAGTGGCAGGTTGTTGCTCACCGGGACTGTGACGCCGAGCCGCTGATCGAGTTCCCGACGGGCCAGGTCGACGTTGCCCTGCAGGGTGAAACGGGTCGCCGGTCCGTCGATGATCACCGGCCCCCGGGTCTCCAGCACGCCACCATACAGGGTCGCCGCGCCGCTGACACGATCGAAGGCGGTGCCCCGGCCGGTGATGTCGGAAAAGTCCAGGGTCAGCCGGCGCAGCAGGTTGTCGACGTTGAGCAGGCCGACCACCCGGGCGGAGGGGGACTCGAGGTTGACGAAGCGGCCGTCGCGCAGCTCGACCCCGATGTTGCCCCGGGACCGGGCCAGGGCGAATTGCCAGGGGGCGCCGGGCCAGGCCAGCTGGCTGTCGACTCGCGTCTCGCTGCTGCGCACCGCCACCGGCTGGCCCAGGGCCTCCAGGGCCGAGCCCAGGTCGCGACCGTCCAGCGACAGCCGTGCCCGGGTCAGGCTGGCCTCGGGCCCGGTGGCCTCCCAGGTCAGGTTGCCGTGAGCCGAGATCTCTCCCAGGGTCAGGCCGACCGGATCCACCACCAGCTGCTCGGGGGTAGCCCGCCAGTAGGCGGTAACGGGGCCGAGCCGCCGGGCCCGCCAGTGGATGTCGGCCACCCGCAGGCGCCCCGCGGGCAGCTCACCGAGCCAGTCCGGCATGGGCACCGGGTCCGGCGCCGCGTCGAGTTCGTCGAAGAGCTCGCCGCCGCCCCCGGCCTCGCCGGGCAACCAGCCCTCCAGCGACAGGCTGCTCAGAGACACGTCCAGCGGCAAGGCCTGGTCCTCGCGGTAGACGACCCGGCCGGCCAGCAGGGTGCCATCGAGGGCCAGGTCCCAGCCCCCGGATACGGGGCGGCCGTCGACGATCAGCGAGCCGAGACAGCGGTCGTGGACGCTCAGGCAGTCGGTGTCCAGGGTCAGCCGGGCCAGGCCCTGGCCGCCGCCCGGCGCCCCGAGATCGCCGGCCAGGGGCGACAGCCGCCGCGCCCAGTCGCCGGGGGCCAGCCGCGGCAGGTAGGCCTGCACCGACCAGCCGGGCTCGGCCGGCCAGGCCGTGGGCCCGCCCCCGCCCAGCCACACCTGGCCCTGGCCGCCGCCCCGGTCCCGCCAGCGCAGCCCGAGCCGCGCGCCGAGGCGGCCGGAGACGTGCAGCGTCTCGCCCAGCTCGGCGGACAGCCGCAGCGGCCGAATCTCCTCGGCCGCCTTGCCGAGCGGGGCCGGCAGGTCGATGGCGGTGCCCTGGAGGGCGCTCTCCAGCGTCAGCCTGGGCGGCCCCTCGCCGAACGCCAGGCGCGCCTGCCAGGGCAGCCGGCCGGAGACGATCTGGTTCGCCCCCTTCGGGGCCCCCTGGTCGAGCAGCGCCTCGACGGCGGCGGTCCCGGACATCGCGATGCCCTCGCCGCCGGTGTCGATGTCGGCCTCGACGGGCCCGCCCAGCAGGCGTCCGTCGAGCCGTCCCTCCAGGACGCCGGCCTCGCCCTGCTGGTGCCAGGCCAGGGGACCCGCCAGGGATTCGATGACCAGGCCGGTGGGCGAATGCACCAGGCGCGGCAGCGTCGCCTCGCCGCTGATGTCCAGCGACAGGGCCTCGGGGTCGGCCAATGGCAGGGACAGGGCGAGGCGTCCCTCTACCCGGCCGTCGCCCTGCCAGTCGGCGGCCAACGAGGTGTTGTCGACGGGCATGGCGGCGAGATAGCGGGTCAACGCCGGGACGTCGGCGCTCAGCGGGGAGGTGACCTCGAGGGTCTCGTCGACCATCCGCACCACGGCATCCCGGGCCTGGACCCCCAGGCTCTCGGCGCGGGCCACCCGGGCGGTGAGACGTTCCCCCTCGAGTTCGAGACGCCCCTCGACGCCATCCACGGCCGGCCAGCCGGGGGCGTAGGGCAAGTGACCGTCGCGCACCTCGAGGGCCAGGCCCAGCGTCGGGTCGATCGGCGTGGTCGCGTTGCGGGACTCGCGGGACACCGGGACGTGCAGCCGCAGCGCCCCCTCCGGCACCCGGCCGGCCAGCCCCCCGGCGAGCCACTCGGCGAGCTCGGGGTCGACCCGTTCACGCAGCAGTGGCATGGGCAGCCAGTCCGTCAGCGGCCGCGACACGGCGTCCACGTCGCGGAAGTCCAGTTGCAGGCCGAAGCCCCCGCGCCCCGGCCCGCCGACGGACAGGCCGAAGCCGCCCTCGACCTCGGCGCCCTGCCAGCCAATCGCCAGCTGCCGTCCGCTGACGAAGCTGCGCGGCCCGTCATACACCCAGTCGACCCGCCCGCTGGCGTGGTCCAGGGCCAGCGGCGCGGAGAAGATCTCGGGGAACGCCAGCTCGGCGCCGCCGCTGTCGACGAAGCGCACCCGACCGCGGGTGCCGTCGGCCTCCAGCCAGATGTCCAGGGGACCGCCCCCCGGGGCCTGCTGCCAGGGCGAGACGGCGACCTCGGTGGCGCTGACCCGGGCCTGCCACTGGCCGTCGCGCCGGCCCAGGCCCAGCGCCGAGACCCGCCCCCGGGGGGCCAGGCTGGCCACGGTGCGCGAGAGCCCCTCGGGCAGCGGCAGGCGCTCCCGCCAGGCGGCCAGCGCGCCCAGGTCGAAGCCACTGGCGTTGAGCCACCAGCCGTCCGGCCGGCTCTGCAGGTGCCAGTAGCGGGGCACGGGGGGACCGGACGCCGGGTCGACGCTGCCGGTGGCATTACGGGCATCCCCCTCGAACCAGGCCTGCCAGTCATCACCGCCCTCGCCACGCAGCCACTGGCCCTTGAGCACCGCCTCCTTGAGCACGACACCGGAACCGGCGGCGCCCTCGGCGGGTGGCGTGCGCTGGTTGAGGGCCAGGCGCGGCGCCTCGATGTCCAGGCGCACGTCGGCGAGACGGCCGCGGGTCCAGCGCCCCCAGAGTCGCGCCTCGCCCTCGGCCTCGTCGACGCTCAGCAGGTCATCGTAGCCCAGCAGCTCGGACAGCCCGATCAGGCTCGACAACGGCATGTCGGCCTGCAGGGCGGCGCCGAAGTCATCCAGCCCCTGCTCCCCCGGCACCACTTCCATTGCCACCTGGAAGGCCTGCTCCGGGCGGTCTCGGCGGCGGACCTCGCCTTCCAGGTGGGCGCTGCGCTCGTCGCCGACCATCAGCAGGCGGGGCGCCTCGAGGACCGCCTCGCCCTGGCGGCCATGCAGTACCACTCGGACATCCTCGACCCAGGCACGCTGGCGCAGCAGCACGCCGACCCAGAAGTCCAGGCGCGAGAGATCGAACTCGCTCTCGGGGATCAGTTCGGGGGGCAGCTCGGCGGGTGCCGGCCACTGCCAGCTCCGGTCCGCGGCCTGGTAGAGGTGCAGGGTGATCCCGGCGAGGCGCGCATCCGCCACCACCGGCATGCCCTGGCGCAGGCTCGCCGCGGTGTCCAGGCGCAGGCGAGCGGTCTCGATCTCCAGCAGCGGCTCGTCACGCAGCCCCGGCCGGGCCTTGAAGGCCAGGTCGGCCACCTCGAGCCGCGGATCGAGGCCGGCCATGCCGCCCTCGATGCCGCCCAGAGAGACCGCCGCCTCGAAGCGGCTGGCGAGCAGCGCCTCGAGACGCGGCGTCAGACGATCGGCCTGGCCGAGCAGCAGCTGCGCCACGATCACCAGCATCGCCGCCAGCGTCAGTAGCAGGGCCAGCAGCGTCAGCGACCAGCGAATGACCAGACGGGTCGGCGACATGGCTCACATCAGCACGATGTCGTACTGCTCCTGGGAATAGTGGGACTCCACCTGGAAGCGGATGGTCTTGCCGATGAACTCCTCCAGGTCCGCCACGGCCGCCGACTCCTCGTCGAGCAGTCGGTCGACCACCGACTGCGAGGCCAGCACCGTATAGGTCTCGGCGCTGTAGGCGCGCTCCTCGCGCAGGATCTCGCGGAAGATCTCGTAGCACACCGACTCGGGGGTCTTGAGCGTGCCGCGGCCATGGCAGCAGGGGCAGGCCTCGCAGAGCGTCTGCTCCAGGCTCTCCCGGGTGCGCTTGCGGGTCACCTGGACCAGGCCGAGCTCGGTGACGCCGGTGCACTTGGTCTTGGCGTGGTCGCGCTCCAGCGACTTCTCGAGCACCCGCAGCACCTGGCGCTGGTGCTCCGGGTCCTCCATGTCGATGAAGTCGATGATGATGATGCCGCCCAGGTTGCGCAGCCGCAGCTGGCGGGCGATGGCGGTGGCGGCCTCGAGGTTGGTCTTGAAGATCGTCTCCTCGAGGTTGCGGTGTCCCACGTAGCCGCCGGTGTTGACGTCGATGGTGGTCATCGCCTCGGTGGGATCGATGACCAGGTAGCCTCCCGACTTGAGCTGCACCTTGCGGCCCAGCGCCTTCTGGATCTCGTCCTCGACACTGAACAGGTCGAAGATCGGGCGCTCGCCGGCGTAGTGCTCGATGCGCTCCACCGCCGTGGGCATGAACTCCTCGGCGAACTCCAGCAGCTTGACGTGGTTCTCCCGGGAATCGATGCGCACCTTCTCGATGTCGTCACGCATCACGTCGCGCAGGGTGCGCATGAACAGCGGCAGGTCGTCGTAGATGGCGCTGGGGGCCGAGGCGGTGACCTTGCGCTCGCTGACCTTGCGCCACAGCCGCAGCAGGAAGTGCATGTCGCCGGCGAGCTCCTCGAGGCTGACCCCCTCGGCGGCGGTGCGCACGATGAAGCCCCCGCTGACCTCGAGGCTCTGTTCCTCGGTGGCCGCCTCGACCAGCGCCCGCAGCCGCTCTCGCTCGCCGTCGTCCTCGATGCGCTGGGAGACGCCATGGTGGGGCGAGTCGGGCATGTAGACCAGGTAGCGGGACGGCACCGACAGGTGGGTGGTCAGCCGGGCGCCCTTGGAGCCGATCGGGTCCTTGGTGACCTGGACCACCAGGGCCTGGCCCTCGTGGAGCAGTTGGGCGATGGAGACCTGTTCGTCGGCGGGGGTGCCCGGCGGCATCACCTCATGGGCATGGATGAAGGCGGCGCGGTCGAGGCCGATATCGACGAAGGCGGCCTGCATCCCCGGCAGCACGCGCACGACCCGGCCCTTGTAGATGTTGCCGACGATGCCCCGACGACGCGCCCGCTCGATGAAGGCCTCCTGCAGCACGCCGTTCTCCACCACGGCGACGCGGGTCTCCATCGGCGTCAGGTTGATGAGTACTTCACCGCTCATGCGGAAATCCTTGTCCAGAGGAAACTCGGGCCATTATGACATAGCCGGCGCCGGCCGCGACCGGTTCCATAGCGGCACGCCCTGGCGCGACAGCAGCGCGGCCGTCTCGTACAGCGGCAGCCCCACCACCGCCGAGTGACTGCCCTCCAGGCGCGCAACGAACACCGCACCGCGCCCCTGGATGGCATAGCCGCCGGCCTTGTCGGCGGGCTCGCCGGTGGCCCAGTAGGCGGCGATCTCCTCCTCGGCAATCTCGCCCATCGTCACCCGCGAGACCACGCGGGTCGAAAGCAGCCCCGCCGGGCCGGTCACCGCCACGGCGGTCAGCACCTGGTGGCAATGGCCCGACAGCGCGCGCAGCATGGCGGCGGCATGGTCGCGGTCCCGGGGCTTGCCGAGGATCCTCGCGTCACACACCACCGCGGTATCGGCCCCCAGGGTCGGCAAGGCACCCAGGGCGGCGCCCGCCCGGGCCTTCTCCTCGGCCAGGCGCAGCACGTAGGCCTCGGCGGCCTCACCGGGCCGCGGCGTCTCGTCGATGTCCACCGGGCGCACCTCGACGGGCACGTCGATGGAGGCCAGCAGCTCGCGACGCCTCGGCGAGGCCGAGGCCAGACAGATCAGCGGGGAAGCGGCGGGCATGGCGTCTCCGGGGTCAGTCGCCATCGGCGCGGCGACGGAAGACCCGGAACAGCGTGGTCAGCCAGGGCCAGAGCACCGCCCCGATCAGCGAGGGCAAGAGGAAGGAAAGGTGGATCGAGAACGGCCCGAGCAGGGTCCGCAGCCATTGCTCGACGAGCTGTACCGTGCCCAGCAGTACCAGGATCAGCACCGCCTGCTGGAGCAGGGAGTAGGCCCGGAAGCGGGGATAGACCAGCGCACAGAGGAAGGCCAGCAGCGACAGCAGCAAGGCGTTCTGGCCCAGTGGCGCCCCCTCGATCAGGTCGAGCAGGATGCCCAGCACGAAGCCATGGAAGACGCCGACCTTGTGGGGCGCCTGCATGCACCAGTAGATCAGCATCAGGCCCAGCCAGTCGGGCCGCCAGATCTGCCAGCCGTCGGCCAGGGGCATCACCTGCAGGCACAGGGCCAGCAGCAGCGTCAACCAGATCCACGGCAGGCTGGCGGAAGACGGGGTGGCCATCAGGGCTCCTCCTCGAGGGGACCGGCGGCCTCCAGCGCGCCGCGGATGGCGACGGGATCGAGCCGCACGGTCCAGCCGCCCCGTCCGGGGGCCTCGGGGGGCTCCGGGGGAAACAGCAGCAGGAAATGGCGCGAGCGCTGCAGCTGGGCCACGGGACGCGCATCGACCCGGGCGAAGGGCTCGCCGGGATCGTGCACCACCTGGGTGACCCGGGCGACCGGGTAGCCGGACGGGAAACGTCCCGCCAGCCCCGAGGTCACCAGCAGGTCCCCCTCGCGGATATCGGCGGTGTCGGGGACATGCAGCACCCTCAGGGCCTCGTAGCGGCCGGTGCCCTGGATGATGAAGCGCAGGCCGTTGCGATTGACCTGGATCGGCAGCGCATGGCTGGCATCGGCCACCAGCAGCACCCGGCTGGAATAGGCCGACACGGCCGTGACCTGCCCCAGCAGCCCTGCGGCATCCATGACCGGCTGGCCGACGAAGACGCCGTCGCGGCGACCGCGATCGATCACCATGCGATGGGTGAAGGGATCAGGGTCCAGCGACAGCAGCTCGGCGGTGATGAAGGGAATATCGTGCTCCCGGGTGGCGTCCAGCAGTTCGCGCAGGCGGACATTCTCGGCGGTGAGACTGGCCATGCGCTGCACCCGGTGCGACAGGGTCAGGATCTGCTCCCGCAGGCGCCGGTTCTCCTCCACCAGCGCCCGCTGGTCGGACAGCGCCAGGGCGCCCCAGTTGAGCACGTCGCTGGGCAGGCTGACGGCCCACTGGATCGGCGCCACCAGGGTGGAGAGCTGGGCCCGCACGGGCTCCATGCGCGTGAAGCGCAGGTCGACAAACATCAGTGCAGCGGCGAGGACCGCACACAGCAGCATGCGATAGCCCGGCACCGATCCGTGCGAGAACAGCGGCTTGATAGCGTCCTCTCCCTAATCTCCTTGCCGCGCCCGGCGTCCTGCCGAATCGCCTGACGGCACAGCCCTCGCGGGGCATCGCCCGCCATAACAGGGTTCCGAGCGCTCCAGGGGAGCTCCGATTGATGTCGCGAGCGACGCGTGGCGAGGACGCCTAGTCCGCTCGCCGACGGCCAGGATGGCCAGGCTCGTTCCCGACGAACCTGCGCACGTCCTTATCCCCGATGAGTCATCGAACGCCGCAATGATTCAGGGTTTCCCCTAGTCGCTGGAGAGCAGCTCGAAGGTATGCTGGTCGATCATCTCCAGGGCCTTGCCGCCGCCGCGGGCCACGCAGGTCAGCGGGTCCTCGGCGACCACCACCGGCAGGCCGGTCTCCTCGGCGATCAGCTTGTCCAGGTCGCGCAGCAGGGCCCCGCCGCCGGTCAGCACCAGGCCGCGCTCGGCGATGTCGGAGGCCAGCTCGGGGGGCGACTGTTCCAGGGCGCTCTTCACCGCGGCGACGATGGAGCCCAGGGTCTCCTGCAGGGCATCGAGGATCTCGTGGGAGTTCAGGGTGAAGCTGCGCGGGATGCCCTCGGCGAGGTTGCGGCCGCGCACGTCGATCTCGCGCAGCTCGCCGCCGGGGTAGGCGCAGCCGATCTCTTCCTTGATGCGCTCGGCGGTGGATTCGCCGATCAGGCTGCCGTAATGGCGGCGCACGTAGGCGATGATCGCCTCGTCGAAGCGGTCGCCGCCGACGCGGATGGATTCCGAGTAGACCACGCCGTTGAGCGAGATGATGGCGATCTCGCTGGTGCCGCCGCCGATGTCGACGACCATGGAGCCCTGGGCTTCCTCGACCGGCAGCCCGGCGCCGATGGCCGCCGCCATGGGCTCCTCGATCAGGAACACCTCGCGGGCGCCGGCGCCCTCGGCCGACTCCTTGATGGCCCGGCGCTCCACCTGGGTCGACATGCAGGGCACGCACACCAGGACCCGTGGGCTGGGTGTCAGGAAGGTGCTCTGATGGACCTTGCGGATGAAGTACTGGAGCATCTGCTCGGTAACGGTGAAGTCGGCGATGACACCGTCCTTCATCGGCCGGATGGCGGTGATGTTGCCGGGCGTGCGTCCCAGCATGCGCTTGGCGTCGGCGCCCACGGCCGCCACGCTGCGCATGTTGCCGGACTGGCGGATCGCCACGACCGATGGTTCGTCGAGCACGATACCGCGCCCGCGGACGTAGATCAGCGTATTGGCGGTCCCCAGGTCGATCGACAGATCGCTGGAGAACAGCCCCCTCAAACGTTTGAACATGAAGTCGTTACCTAGTGCAGACCGGGAACCCTGTGCGGGGGCAAACGGTATCACTGCACCCCATGAGCGGCAAGCGAAACGCCCCTCGGCCGGATGCAACGGACCTGCCAGCGCAGGCGCGAATGTGGTACCTTTTGCGGTCTTTTCCCCACCCCTTCGAGGACACCCGATCATGGCGCTTGAACACGCAGACGTTCTCAGGGCCGCCCACCTGGCCCGACTCGGCCTGGACGAGAGTGAGGCCGCCCACTACCTCGACGATCTGGGGCGCATCCTGGAGATGGTCGACCAGTTGCAGGGGCTCGACACCGAGGGCGTCGCCCCGCTGGCCCACCCGCTCGACGCCACCCAGCGCCTGCGCGCCGACGAGGTCACCGAGACCGACCAGCGCGACACCTTCCAGCGCTGCGCGCCGGCGGTGGAAAACGGCCTCTATCTGGTGCCGCGGGTCGTCGAATGACCGCCTCGCCCTCCCACGACAACGGCAAGTCTTCACGGAGCCACGGGCCCATGCACGACAAGACACTGACCGAGCTCGCCGCCGGCCTGGCCGCCGGCGAGTTCTCCAGCCGCGAGCTCACCCAGAGCCTGCTGGCACGCATCGAGCGCCTCGACGGGTCGCTCAACAGCTTCATCACCGTCACCGGCGAGCAGGCCCTCGCGGCCGCCGATGCCGCCGATGCGGCCCGCGCCAGGGGCGAGGCCGGCCCGCTCACCGGCCTGCCGCTGGCCCTGAAGGACATCTTCTGTACCCGCGGGGTGAAGACCAGCTGCGGCTCGCGGATGCTCGACACCTTCACCGCCCCCTATGACGCCAGCGTGGTGGAGAGGCTCGCCGCCGCCGGCGCCGTCAGCCTCGGCAAGACCAACATGGACGAGTTCGCCATGGGCTCGTCCAACGAGAACAGCTTCTATGGCCCGGTGAAGAACCCCTGGGACCTCGCCGCGGTGCCCGGCGGCTCCTCCGGCGGCAGCGCCGCCGCGGTGGCCGCGGGCCTGGTGCCGGCGGCCATGGGCACCGACACCGGCGGCTCGATCCGCCAGCCCGCCGCCTTCTGCGGCATCACCGGCCTCAAGCCCACCTACGGCCGGGTGTCCCGCTACGGCATGATCGCCTACGCCTCGAGCCTCGACCAGGCGGGGCCCATGGCCCGCTCGGCCGCGGACTGCGCCCAGCTGCTCGGCGCCATCGCCGGCCACGACCTGCGCGACTCCACCTCGGTGGCCCGCGGCGTCCCGGACTACAGCGAGGGTCTCGACGCGCCGCTGTCCGGGCTCAAGATCGGCCTGCCCCGGGAATACTTCGGCGACGGCCTGTCCCCCGAGGTGGAAGGCGCGGTGCGCGAGGCGATCAGGGTCTACGAGTCGCTGGGCGCCACGGTCCGCGAGGTCAGCCTGCCGCATACCCACTACGCCATCCCGGCCTACTACGTGATCGCCCCGGCCGAGGCCTCCTCCAACCTGTCGCGCTTCGATGGCGTGCGCTTCGGCCATCGCTGCGAGGCGCCCGCCGACCTCATCGACCTCTACAAGCGCAGCCGCGCCGAGGGCTTCGGCGAGGAGGTCAAGCGGCGTATCCTGATCGGTACCCATACCCTCTCCGAGGGCTTCTTCGATGCCTACTACAAGCAGGCCCAGAAGGTCCGCCGGCTGATCCGCCAGGACTTCCTCGACGCCTTCGAGGAGGTCGACGTGCTGATGGGCCCGGCCTCGCCGACCCCGGCCTTCGACCTGGGCGCCAACAAGGATCCGGTGTCGATGTACCTGCAGGACATCTACACCATCGCCGTCAACCTGGCCGGCATCCCCGGCATCAGCGTGCCGGCCGGCTTCGCCGGCGGCCGCCCGGTGGGCCTGCAGATCCTCGGCACCCACTTCGCCGAGGCGCAGCTGCTCAACGTCGCCCACCAGTTCCAGCAGGCCACCGACTGGCACCTGCGCCGTCCCGCCCTCGCCGAGGAGACCGCCTGATGCAATGGGAAACCGTGATCGGCCTGGAGGTCCACGTCCAGCTCGCCACCCGTTCCAAGATCTTCTCCGGCGCCTCCACCGCCTTCGGCGCCGAGCCCAACACCCAGGCCTGCGCCGTGGACCTGGGGCTGCCCGGGGTGCTGCCGGTGCTCAACGAGGCCGCGGTGGCCATGGCCGTGCAGTTCGGCCTGGGCATCCACGCCGAGATTCCCGAGGTCTCGGTCTTCGATCGCAAGAACTACTTCTACCCGGACCTGCCCAAGGGCTACCAGACCAGCCAGATGTACCAGCCCATCGTCGGGCCCGGCGAGGTGGAGATCACCCTGGAGGACGGCAGCACCAAGCGCATCCGCGTGCACCACGCCCACCTGGAGGAGGACGCCGGCAAGTCGCTCCACGAGGACTTCCACGGCATGACCGGCATCGACCTCAACCGCGCCGGCACGCCGCTGCTGGAGATCGTCTCCGAGCCGGACATGCGTAGCGCCAAGGAGGCGGCGGCCTACCTCAAGGCGATCCACTCGATCGTGACCTACCTGGGCATCAGCGACGGCAACATGGCCGAGGGCTCGATGCGCTGCGACGTCAACGTCTCGGTACGCCCCGCCGGCCAGGAGGCCTTCGGCACCCGCGCCGAGATCAAGAACGTCAACTCCTTCCGCTTCGTCGAGCGCGCCATCGCCTTCGAGGTCGAGCGCCAGATCGAGCTGATCGAGGATGGCGGCGAGGTGGTCCAGGAGACCCGCCTCTACGACCCCGAGGCCGACGAGACCCGCAGCATGCGCACCAAGGAGGAGGCCAACGACTACCGCTACTTCCCCTGCCCCGACCTGCTGCCGGTGGTGCTCGACCAGGCCTACGTCGATCACCTGCGCGACAACCTGCCGGAGCTGCCCGCCGAGAAGCGCGCCCGCTTCGAGGGCGAGCTGGGGCTGTCCGCCTACGACGCCGGGGTGCTCTCGGCGAGCCGCGCCATGGCCGAGTACTTCGAGGCGGTCAAGGAGGTCTGCGGCGATGCCAAGCTGGCCGCCAACTGGGTCCAGGGCGAGCTCTCCGGCGCCCTCAACCGGGAGGGACTGGCCATCGACGACAGCCCCGTCTCGGCCGCCCAGCTGGGCGAGCTGGTCGCCCGGGTCAAGGACGAGACCATCAACGGCAAGGCGGCCAAGCAGGTCTTCCAGGCGCTGTGGCATCACGAGGGCGACTCCGCCGATGCCATCATCGAGGCCAAGGGCCTCAAGCAGGTCACCGACACCGGCGCCATCGAGGCGATGATCGACCAGGTCATCGCCGACAGCCCCGCCCAGGTGGCCCAGTATCGCGACGCCGAGCCCGACAAGCGCGGCAAGATGATCGGTTACTTCGTCGGCCAGGTGATGAAGGCCTCGCGGGGCACCGCGAATCCCCAGCAGGTCAACGCCCTGCTCAAGGAAAAGCTCGACGCCCTGTGCTGAGTAGTGTGGCATCGCTGTCGATCATGATGCCGGGGACGGGGCGAGGAGGAGGTCCTGCGCCAGGGGTGAGGCGGAGAAAGAAGCACATCCGGTGGATGTTCTTCCCGCCGAACGGGTTGGCCACGGATGGCCAACCCAGGCCCTGCAAGCGAAGCAGGATGCGAGAGCGCAGCAGGGCGCCGGTAGCGCCCAGGGAAGGGTTCACAGCGCCTCCTCCGAGTCCCGCCACCGGCCATCTTTTAGCGATACAGCAACGACAGTGGCCTTACCCCCGTGGATTTCAGAGGACGACCCATGGCAGACGATGTCGGCGCGCGGCTGCGTGCCCTGCGTAACCTGAGAGGCATTTCCCAGCGCGAGCTGGCCAAGCGCTGCGGGGTGACCCACTCCAGCCTGTCGCTGATCGAGCAGGGCAAGGTCTCCCCCTCCGTCAGCTCGCTGAAGAAGATCCTCGATGCCATCCCCATGAGCGTCGGCGACTTCTTCACCATGGACCTGGAGAGCCGCGACCAGGTGTTCTACTCGGCCGACGAGCTGGCCGACGTGGGCACCGGGGACGTCATCTACAAGCTGGTCGGCGGCAACCGCGGCAGCCGTGCCCTGAACTTCATGATCGAGACCTATCCCGCCGGCGCCGACACCGGCCGCGAGATGATCGCTCACCAGGGCGAGGAGGCCGGCGTGGTGCTGGAGGGCGAGATCGAGATCACCATCGGCGCCGAGACCCGCGTGCTCGGTGCCGGCGAGGCCTACTACTTCGACACCAACGTGCCCCACCGCTTCCGCAACGTCGGCGAGGCCGCCTGCCGGCTGGTCAGCTGCGCCACCCCGGCCAGGACCTTCTGAGACGCGCCCGCCCCGTCGCTGCCCCGCCCCGCGCCTTTCCCCGACACCAGGCGACGCCGGCGGTCGCCCCCGGCGGACACGTTGCCGGATGTCATCCCGGCGCCCATGCTGAAGCCATGGCGGCCGCCGCTCCCGCCCGGGGGCGGGCGCCCCGTGACATCCTGTCGATCATCACCAGGAGGCAGCCCATGGATATGCCCCAACGCGTCCTGCTGGCCCTGATGCTGGCCCTGCTGGCGCCGGCCGCCCTGGCGCAGGACCCGGTGGACGACCCGCACGACGTCGATGTCGTCGTGATCGACGACGCGGAGGAGCCGGATGACGACCCGGTCGATGCTGTCGACCTCGATGATCCCGACGTCATCGTCGTCGAAGAGAGCGAACCCTCGATCACCCTGGAGGGCGTGAGGGAGAGCGCCCCCGAGGCCGCCACCTTCGGCCTCGGCACCGCCCAGCAGGCGGTCGAGAACGGCGGCGTCGATGGCGCCGCGGTCAGCGACAGCGCCAGCGACGGCCGGCGCGACGAGGCCCGGACGGCGGCCGAGACAGGCGACAGCCTGGGGGACAGCGATGTCGGTGGCCCCGGGACCGGCGGCCGGGACGCGGGCGCCGGGGGCGGTGGCAATGGCGGTGGCCCCGGCGGCGGTAACGGTGGGCCCGGCGGCAACGGCGGCGGCCCCGGGCGCGACTGACCGGGCGTCATCGGGTCGGCGGGCCGCCGCCGGCCCGGTGGCCACCCCGCCCCCGCGGCCGGCTCAGGCCCCCTTCTGCCGGTCGATGGCTTCCCGCAGGGCCTCTGCCTCCTCGGTCAGTGAGGCGTTGGCGCGCATGTCCCCGTTGCGGGCGGCCACCATGGCCTGTTCCAGCCTGCGCTCGTAGTCCCGCTGCAGGCGCTTGGCGGGATCGCGTTTCCGCCAGCGCAGCATCCGGTCTCTGCGGTGCCGGCCAGGCCAGCTGCGCACAATAACCGCCTCGCTGTGGTACAAGAACCAGCGACCTGCCGGCCGTTGACAACGGCCGTCCTGCCTGGAATCATTTCAGAAAATATTTCCACATCATGGAGACCGGCATGCCGATCGTGAACATCCAGCTGATCGAGGGGCGCAGCGACGCCCAGAAGGAAGCCCTGATCGAGAAGGTGACCGCCGCCTGCGTGGAGGCCGTGGACTGCACCCCGGAGAGCGTGCGGGTCGTGCTGGCCGACATCGCCCCCCAGGACTTCGGCGTCGCCGGCGCCTCGGTCAGCAAGCGCCGCGAGACCACCCGCTGACCCCTCCCCCCGCCCCTCGCCGGGGCCCGCCGCGCCCCGGCTCCCTCATCGCCCGACCCGCCTTCCGCTGGTGGCCCCCGACGCCCGCCGAGCACGCCGTCATCACACCCGCATCGCTACTTTCCCCCTAGGGAATTTGAGCCACTGCGCCGGCCGCGACCATCCAGACTGATCAGCAGGAGCATCGCAACGACCCAGCGGGATCCCGGCGGGGCCGCGCCACTCCGGTGGTCCCCATGCAGATGAGGGAAAGCACCATGACAGCGCTCACCTATCGCACCCTGGATGGCGACCAGGCCGCCCTGCCGACCGAGGACGTCGACGACTTCGCGGCCCGCCTCAGGGGGCGCCTGATCACCCCGGCCGACGAGGATTACCCGTCGCTGCGACACGTCTGGAACGGCATGGTCGATCGTCACCCGGCATTGATCGCCTGCTGCCAGGGCAATCAGGACATCGTCCAGGCCATCGACTTCGCCCGCGCCCGGCGCATGTGGTTGAGCGTGCGGGGCGGCGGCCACCATATCGCCGGCAACGCCATCGCCGAGGGCGGCCTGGTGATCGACCTCTCGGCCATGCGCTCGGTCCATGTGGATCCCCGGCAAGGCACCGCCCGGGTGGCGCCGGGCGCCCTGCTCGGCGATGTCGATGCCGAGACCCAGGCCTTCGGCCTGGCGACCCCCCTGGGCGTCAACTCCACCACCGGCGTGGCCGGCCTCGCCCTGGGCGGCGGCTTCGGCTGGCTGACCCGCAAGTACGGCATGACCGCCGATAACCTGCTCTCGGCCGATGTGATCACCGCCGACGGGCAGCGGCACCGCGTCTCGGCCGAGGACGAACCCGAGCTGTTCTGGGCCCTGCGCGGCGGCGGCGGCAACTTCGGGGTGGTGACGTCCTTCGAGTTCCGCCTTCACCCGGTGGGCCCGGAGGTGCATGCCGGACTGGTGGTCTACCCCTATGACCAGGCCCGCCAGGTGCTGCACGCCTGGCGCGACTTCACCCACCAGGCGCCGGATGAACTCAGCGTCTGGGCGATCCTGCGCGACGCGCCGCCCCTGCCCTTCCTCCCCGAGGCCGTGCATGGACACCGCGTGGTGGTGTTCGCCCTGTTGCATTGCGGCGATCCGGCCAACGCCGAGCGCGACGTGGCCCCGCTGCTGAGGTTCGGCGAACCGGTCGGCCAGATGCTGGGCAGCCAGCCGTATGCCGGCTTCCAGGCGGCCTTCGACCCCCTGCTCGCCCCGGGGGCCCGCAACTACTGGAAGTCCCATGACTTTGCCGACCTCACCGACGAGGCCCTGGAGCAGGCCATCACCGCGGCCGAGATGCTGCCGAGCCCGGAGTGCGAGATCTTCCTGGCCCAGCTGGGGGGCGCCATGTCGCGGGTCGACCCGACCGCCACCGCCTATGCCGGCCGCAACGCCCACTACGTGATGAACGTGCACGCCCGCTGGCAGGAAGCCGACGAGGATGACCGCTGCCGCGACTGGGCACGCGACGTCTTCCGCGCGCTCGCCCCCTTCGCCACGGGCGGTGGCTACGTCAACTTCCTCACCGAGGACGAGGGCGATCGCGTCGCCAGCGCCTACGGCGTCAACTACGAGCGCCTGCAGGCGGTCAAGCGCCGCTATGACCCGGACAACCTGTTCCGCGTGAACCTGAATATCCCGCCCGCCGCCGCCGAGGACGCCGCCTGACGGGCCCCCAACGACGCCCGGTGCCCTGAAGGGCGCCGGGCATCGGTCACGCGGACACGCGCCGGGCGGTCCCGATCGCGGCGACGCTCAGGGGGCGAGCGTCATCCATACGCTCTTGAGGTCGGAGTACTCCTCCAGCGAGTGGTGGGACTTGTCGCGGCCGTTGCCCGACTGCTTGACGCCGCCGAAGGGCACCGTCTGGTCCATGTCCGCCCAGTTGTTGACGAACACCTGGCCCGAGCGCAGCCGGCGCGTGACGCGCATGATGCGGTCGATATCCTGGCTCCACAGCCCGGCCGCCAGGCCGTAGTCGCTGTCGTTGGCCAGCCGCACGGCCTCGTCCTCGCCGTCGAAGCCGAACACCGAGAGCACCGGGCCGAAGATCTCCTCGCGGCCGATGGCCATGGCCTCGGTGACGCCATCGAACACCGTCGGCGGGATAAACAGCCCCGGGCCGTCCAGCGCCCGACCGCCCGTTCTCAGCCGGGCGCCCTCTTCCACGCCGCGGCGGATATAGTCGAGCACCCGCTCGTGCTGGGCCTGGTCGACCATCGCGCCCATGAAACTGGCCGGGTCCAGCGGGTCGCCGGGCTGCATGCGTTCGGCGGCGGCCAGCACCTTCTCGACGAAGGCCTCGCGGATCGAATTCTCGACCAGCAGCCGCGAACCGGCGATGCACACCTCGCCCTGGTTGTGGAAGATCGCCGCCGCGGCATGCTCGGCCACCCGGTCGAGGTCCTTGCAGTCGGCGAACACCAGGTTGGGGCTCTTGCCGCCGCATTCCAGGAACACCTTCTTGAGGTTGGACTGGCCGGCGTACTGCATCAGCTGCTTGCCGACCGCGGTGGAGCCGGTGAAGGCCAGGCAGTCGACGTCCATCGACAGCGCCAGGGCCTTGCCCACGCTGTGCCCGTAACCGGGCAGCACCTGGAAGACGCCCCGCGGCAGGCCGGCCTCGCGGGCCAGGCTCGCCAGGCGCAGCGCGGAGAGCGGCGACTTCTCCGAGGGCTTGAGGATCACGCTGTTGCCGGCGGCCAGCGCCGGGGCGATCTTCCAGGCGGTCATCATCAGCGGGAAGTTCCACGGCACGATGGAGGCCACCACGCCGAGCGGCTCGCGCAGCACCAGGCCCAGGGCGTCGTCGCCGGTGGGCGCGACCTCGCCGTAGAGCTTGTCGATGGACTCGGCGTGGTGGCGCAGGCAGCCGATGGCGCCGGCCATATCGCCCAAGGCGCTGGTGACAGGCTTGCCCATGTCCAGGGTGTCGAGCAGCGCCAGCTCGTGCCGGTGCGCCGCCATCAGCTCGGCCAGGCGCAGCAGCACGGCCTTGCGCTTGCCCGGGGCCAGGCGCGACCAGGCGCCGCCGTCGAAGGCGCGCCGCGCGGCCGATACCGCGCGTTCGGCGTCGGCGGCGTCGCAGCTCGCCACCTCGGCGAGCGCCTCGCCGGTGGCCGGGTTGGTGGTGGTCAGGGTCGCGCCACCTTCGGCGTCGACGAAGGCATCGTCGATATAGGCGCGGGTCTCGAACCCTTGCTCGACGCTCAGGCGCTCGGCCAGCGCCTGCCAGTCGGCATGGGTCGTCGGATGGCGTGCGCGGCTCATGCGCGAATCTCCTCGGGTTGGGCGGCGGACGGGGCCTGCGGGCGTGGCTCGGCCAGGCGACGGGCGGTCTCGTCCAGGGCCCGGCGCGCCAGGCGCACCAGCTCGTCGATCTCGTCGCGGGTGATCACCAGCGGCGGGGCGATGATCATGGTATCGCCCACCGAGCGCATCACCAATCCGGTGGCGAAGCAGATGTCACGGCACAGGTTGCCGGCCGAGAGGGCCTTGTCGAAGCGCTTCCCGGTGGCCTTGTCGGCGACCAGTTCCAGGGCGCCCATCAGGCCCAGCGAGCGCGCCTCGCCGACCAGGGGATGGTCGCCCAGGGCCGCCCAGCGCTCGGCCAGGTAGGGCCCCAGGTCGTCGCGGACCCGCTCGACGATCCCTTCGGCCTCCAGCAGTTCCAGGTTCCTCAGCGCCACGGCCGCACAGGCCGGATGCCCCGAGTAGGTGAAGCCATGGAAGAACTCGCCGCCCTCCTCGATCAGCGTCTCGGCCACGCGGTCACCCACCAGCACGCCGCCGATGGGCAGGTAGCCCGAGGACAACCCCTTGGCGATCGGCATCAGGTCCGGCTCGAGGCCGAAGTGCTGGCTGCCGAACCACTCGCCGAGGCGGCCGAAGCCGCAGATCACCTCGTCGGCCACCAGCAGGATGTCGTACCTGGCCAGCACCTCCTTCACCGCCGGCCAGTAGCTCGCCGGCGGCATGATGGCGCCGCCGGCGCCCTGCACGGGTTCGGCGATAAAGGCCGCCACCCGGTCCTCGCCGAGGGCGAGGATCTTCTCCTCCAGGGCCGCGGCACAGGCGCGACCGAAGGCCTCCGGCGACTGGTCGCCCTCCTCGCCGAACCGCCCTTCACCGAACCAGTAGGGCTGGCGCACATGGGTGATGCCCGGCACGCAGGGGCCGCCCTGGTCGTGCATGGGCGCCATGCCGCCGAGGCTCATGCCGGCCAGGGTGGAGCCGTGATAGCCGTTCTCGCGGCCGATGATCCACTGCTTCTCGGGCTTGCCCTCGAGGGACCAGTAGCGGCGCACCATGCGCAGCACGGTATCGTTGGCCTCGGAGCCGGAGCCGGTGAAGAACACGTGGTTGATGTGCGCCGGCGCCAGCTGGCAGAGCTTCTCGGCCAGGCGGGCCGCCGGCGGATGCGTGGTCTTGAAGAAGGTGTTGTAGTAGGGCAGCTCGGCGAGCTGGGCGCGGGCGGCCTCGACCAGCTCGTGGCGCCCGTAGCCGAGGTTCACGCACCACAGCCCGGCCATGCCGTCGAGGATGCGGTGGCCGTCACTGTCGTGGATATAGACGCCCTGGGCATGGGTGATGACGCGACTGCCCTCCTCGCCCAGCGCCTTGAAATCGGTGAAGGGGTGCAGGTGATGGGCCCGGTCCAGGGCCTGGCACGCTTGGGTCTGCATGATGATTCTCCGGGATCGAGGGCCCTCAGGCCGGCAGGGACAAGGGGCTGGCCTGATGCTGCGCGCAGGCCTGGGCGAAGGCGGTGAACAGGGCGTCATTCAGCGGATGCTCCCGCGGGCGCCATTCGGGGTGCCACTGCACCGCCAGGGTGAAGGCGGGCGCGTCGCTGACCGAGAGGGCCTCGATCAGGCCATCGGGCGCCACCGCCTCGGCGGTGAGGCCCTCGCCGAGCCGCTCGATGCCCTGCTGATGCAGGGAGTTCACCCGGGCCTGGCGCTCGGGGTAGAGCGCCGCCAGCCGTCCGCCCGGGAGGATCTCCAGGTCATGACAGGGCGCGTACTGGGCCTCCCGGTCGCCGGCCGGCTCCCGGTGGTCGAGCCTGCCCGGCTGGTGCTGCACCGCCTGGTAGAGGCTGCCACCGAAGGCCACATTGAGCTCCTGGAAGCCCCGGCAGATGCCCAGCAGCGGCACCCCCAGGTCCAGGGCCACCGGCACCCAGGCCATGGCCGCGGCATCGCGGTCGCGGTCGGCCCGGGTGTTCTCGGGCGCGCGCTCGGCCCCGTAACGCTGCGGCGCCACATTGGTGTAGCTGCCGGTCAGCACCAGGCCGTCCAGACGGGCCAGCAGGGGCTTGATGGCCACCCCTTCGACCGCTTCCCAGACCGGCAGCACCACCGGCTCGAGGCCATACTCTCGCAGGGCGCTCAGGTACTTGTCGGTGACCATATGGGCGGGATGGCCCTCCACCTCTCGGCGGCAGGCGATCACTCCCACCAGGGGTCGGGTCTGCATGGCAGTCTCCTCGATATCGCGTGACAGCGTGCTTGGTATGGTTTGCTCAACATAGCGCGGTTGATTAATCTTGCCAACCCGAGAACCACTCTCGCGGGGCATAATCGCATCATCTATTTGATTTTTATGTGTTTATGCGAAGACGCGCCGCGCAGGCTCCCTGAAGGATCGCGGCAATAACGTAAAAGATTTGACAACACACATCGCTTGCGCCAAAGATGACCCCAACGTCAATGCCCCAAGGAAACAGGTGCCATCATGCCGCCCCTCACCGTCGACGAAGCCCGTGACTTCCTGGAACGTCACCCCGACATTGCCAGCATCGACCTGCTGATCAGCGACCTCAACGGCGTGCAGCGCGGCAAGCGCATCCCCCGCGAGAACCTGGAGAAGGCCTGCCGCGACGGCGTCAACCTGCCGGCCTCGGTGTTCGCCCTGGACATCCTCGGCAACACCATCGAGGAGACCGGCCTGGGGCTGTCGAGTGGCGACGGCGACCGGGTCTGCCGCCCCGTGCCGGGCACCCTGATGCCGAGCCCCTGGCTGCGCAATGGCCGCCAGGCCCAGCTGCTGATGTCCATGGTCGAGGTCGACGAGAGCCCCTACTTCGCCGACCCGCGCCAGGTGCTGTCGCGGGTGCTGGAGCGCTTCCAGCGGGCGGGCCTGACACCGGTGGTCGCCGTGGAGATGGAGTTCTACCTGGTCGACCGCCAGCGTGACGCCCTGGGCATGATCCAGCCCCCCTGCTCGCCGGCCAGTGGCGAGCGCGCCACCCATAGCCAGCTGTACTCGATCAGCGAGCTCGACGAGTACGCCGATTTCCTCGAGGACATCCACGCCGCGGCACGCCTCCAGCGCCTGCCGCTGGACACCGCCCTCAAGGAGTGCGCCCCGGGGCAGTTCGAGATCAACCTGATTCACTGCGATGATGCGCTGGCGGCCTGCGACAGCGCCGTGCTGCTCAAGCGACTGATCAAGGGCGTGGCGCTCCAGCACGGCTTCGAGGCCACCTTCATGGCCAAGCCCTACGGCGACGAGGCCGGCAACGGCACCCATGTGCATATCAGCCTGCTCGACGAGATGGGCCGCAATGTCTTCGCGGCCGAGGACCAGGATCCCCTGGGCACGCCTCGGCTCAAGCAGGCCGTGGCCGGGTTGCTGGAGCTGATGCCGGCCTCCATGGCGCTGTTCGCGCCCAACCTCAACTCCTTCCGCCGCTTCCAGCCGGGGCTCTACGTGCCCATGGCCCCGACCTGGGGCTACGACAACCGCTCGGTGGCGGTGCGCATCCCGTCCGGCCCCAACGAGGCCCGGCGCATCGAGCACCGGGTCGCCGGCGCGGATGCCAATCCCTACCTGCTGATGGCGGCGCTGCTGGCGGCCATCGACCACGGCCTGCAGCGCCGGCTCGCGCCGCCCCCGGCGATCAGCGGCAATGCCTACGACCAGGTGCCGCCCAGCCTGACCAACAGCTGGAGCCAGGCGCTGGCCCTGCTGGAAGGCAGCGAGGCCCTCGCCGAGGCCCTCGGCCGGGACTTCATGCGCGTCTTCCTGGCCAACCGCCGCGCCGAGCGCGACCAGGCCATGCAGGCGGTCAGCAAGCTGGAATACGACTGGTACCTGCGCCAGGTCTGAGCCAGACGGCCTCCGGCTCGCCGGCCTCCCCCACCCGCGTCAGCGATGCCCCCCGGCGTCCCCGCCGGCGCGCGTCCGGAGACCCCGTGCCGGACGAGCCTCCCGTTCACTATCCGCCCACAAGGGAGCCACGAGATGACAACCACAATCCCCCGTGCCCCGGCTCTTGCCACCCGACCCGCGACAGCGCACAACGGAGGTCGCCCATGAGCCAGTCTACCCACCCCTTCGCCCCCTCGCTGCCGGCCCGCCGCGGCACGGGCCGCACCCTGCTGCTGGTGCTGGCCGTGCTGGGCTCGGTCGTCGGCCTGACGCTGACCCACCAGCCGGGCAACGACTACGGCTGGATCAGCCTGGTGCCGTCGTTGATCGTGCTGGTGGTGGCCATCGCCACCCACCGCACCCTCGAGGCCCTGGCGGTCGGCGTGCTCGCCGGGCTGATCCTGCTCCAGCCCGAGGACTTCGTCGGTGAACTCGCCGACATCTCGCTGTCGGTGATGATGAACGAGACCATCGCCTGGCTGATCCTGGTGTGCGGCCTGATGGGGGGCTTCATCGCCATGCTCGAGAAATCGGGTTGCACCCTGAGCTTCAGCCACTTCATGACGCGGCTGGTGAAGACCCGCCGCCAGTCGCTGCTCAGCACCGTCGCCCTGGGCGTGCTGATCTTCATCGACGACTACCTCAACGCCCTGGCGACCTCGGCGGCCATGAAGCGACTCACCGACCGCTTCGGCGTCTCCCGGGAGAAGCTGGCCTATATCGTCGACTCCACCGCGGCCCCGATCTGCATCCTGGTCCCGCTGTCCACCTGGGCGGTGTACTTCGCCGAACTGCTCGAGACCAACGCGGCCACCGAGGGCCCGGGCATGGGGCTGTACCTCCAGTCCATCCCCTTCATGCTCTATGGCTGGGTGGCCATGGGCCTGGTGCTGCTGGTCGCCGTGGGCAAGCTGCCCGACCTGGGGCCGATGCGCGCCGCCGAGGCCCGCGCCCGCGCCGGCCAGCCGATTCCCGACGGCGCCCCGGACCAGCCGCTCGGCGACGACGCCGCCCCGGCCATGCGCCCCTGGCTGGGGGTGGTCAACTTCCTGGCCCCCATGGCCGTGCTGATCGGCGCCAGCGCCTGGTTCGAGATCGACCTGCTCAAGGGCGTGATCGTCGCCACCCTGTTCACCCTGGCGCTCTACCTGGCCCAGCGGCTGGCCAGCTTCAACACCCTGATGGACGCCATCATGGACGGCTTTCGCACCATGATGCTGCCGCTGGCCATCGTCGCGGTGGGCTTCGTGCTGCGCGAGGTCAACGACCAGTTGGGCATGACGGCCTTCATGATCGACGCCCTCTCGCCCTACCTGACGGTGGCCCTGCTGCCCGCCCTGGTGTTCGTCTCCATGGCCGTGGTGGTGTTCGCCACCGGCTCGTCCTGGGGCGTGTTCGTGATCTCCATCCCCATCGTGGTGCCCATGGCCCAGCACCTGGGCGCGCCGATGCCGCTGGTGGTGGGGGCGCTGCTCTCCGCCTCGAGCTTCGGCAGCCACGCCTGTTTCTTCTCCGACTCCTCGGTGCTGTCCTCCCAGGGCAGCGGCTGCCTGCCGATGCAGCACGGCCTGACCCAGTTCCCCTATGCGCTGCTCGGCGCCCTGCTGACCGCCGGGGGCTTCGTGGTGCTGGGCTATGCGATGACCTGACCGCTTGCTCGTCCCCCGCTTCGCGGCGCCCCGGCGCCGCGTTTTTTCTGTCAGTCGGGCAGCAGCGCCTCCACCCCCTCCACCTCGCCGCAGCGATCCGGCGTATAGCCCGGCAGCGCTGCCACCGCGTCCTGGAAGGCCGCGCCGCCCAGCACCTCGAGCAGTCGCCGGAGCTTGGGCTCGGCCAGGCTGCGTCGATGACAGACCAGCAGGTAGTCCTCCAGCGCCAGCGGCACGAACCCGAGACCGAAGCGCCGTGCCGCCGCCTCGACGCCGAAGCCCGCATCCGCCATGCCGGCGGCGACGTAGGCCGCCACCGCCGAGTGGGTGTACTCCTCGAGCTCGTAGCCGCGGACCCCTCGCGCCGGCAGCTCGGCTTCCTCGAGCAGTCCGTCCAGTAGCGCCCGGGTGCCCGAGGCCGCCTGGCGATTGATGAAGCGGGTCCCACCCTTGGCCAGGTCGGCGAGCCCCCCGATGCCCAGCGGATTGCCCGGCGCCACCATCAGCCCCTGACGGCGGGTGATGAACCGCACCACCCGATAGCTGCGCGGCTTGAGCAGATCCCGGTACCCCCGGCTCACCCGACGGCCGACCTCGCCATGGGGCAGGTGGAAGCCGGCCAGGTCGCAGGCGCCCCGCTGAAGCGCGGCCAGCGCCTCGCGGGGACTGCAGTACTGCAGGTCGAGGCGCAGCCCGTCGAGATGTGCCGGCAGTTGCTCGACGGCATAGCCATGGCTGGCATGCAGCCGCAGTACCGGCTTGACGCCCTCCAGGGTCTGCTGGATGGCCAGGTTGAGCTCCGAGCCCAGGCTCTCGAGCTGCGGACCCAGGCGGGCGATCACCCGCTGCTCGGCCCACAGCAGCTTCTCGCCCAGGGCCGACAGCCGCGCGCCCTTGCCTCGCTCGAGCTCGACCAGGGGTATGCCGAAGAACTCCCCCCACTTGTTGAGCAGGTTCCAGGCGTGGCGGTAGGAGACGCCGACGGTCTCGGCGGCCCGGGTCAACTTGCCATGCCGATGCACCGCCTCGAGCAGCGCGAAGAGCTTGGGATCGAGCTGGTTGCCGGCCTCGTCGCTGAAGTACCAGGCGGGGGTGATCCGGATTCGCTTCATGTGAACAAAGTTTCATATTTTGCCTTGGACACACCAATGCTAGCGTTACCGCTACCGTGACGCACGCTCCAGCTAAAATATGAACTGGCGTGCATATTCAGCCAGTACCACAACAACCAGGGGGACTCGATGAGCGATTCCCGTGAGTGGACGCCCCAGGCGATCCAGGCCGAGATCGACGCCCTGAAGCACAAGCCCGGCGCCCTGCTGCCGATCCTGCATGCGATCCAGGATCGCGTCGGCTTCGTTCCCGAGGGAGCGGTGTCGATCATCGCCGAGTCGCTGGGCCAGACCCGTGCCGAGGTGCACGGGGTGATCAGCTTCTATCACCATTTCCGGACCTCGCCGCCGGGGCGCCACCTGGTGCAAGTCTGCCGCGCCGAGGCCTGCCAGGCGGTGGGTGGCCGCACCCTGGAGGCCCACGCCAAGGCCAGCCTCGGCGTCGACTACCACCAGACCACGGCCGACCGCGAGATCACCCTGGAGGCGGTCTACTGCCTGGGCAACTGCGCCTGCGGCCCCTCGATCCGCGTCGACGACGCGGTGCGGGGCCGAGTCACGCCCGACGCCTTCGACGCCCTGGTCGATGAACTCCGCACCCAGCCCCTGGAGGTGATCGGATGAGCGTTCGCGTCTTCGTTCCCCGCGATACCACCGCCCTCTCGCTGGGCGCCGACGCCGTGGCCGACCGCCTCCGGCGCGAGGCCGACAGCCGCGGCCTCGAGCTGACCCTGGTGCGCAACGGCTCCCGCGGCCTGGCCTGGCTCGAGCCGCTGGTCGAGGTCGAGACCCCCGCCGGCCGAGTCGCCTACGGCCCGGTGACGCCCGCCGACGTGCCGGCGCTGCTCGACGACGGCCTGCTCGAGGGGCGCGATGCTCACCCGCTGGCCCAGGGGCCGACCGAGGCGATTCCCTACCTGGAACGTCAGCAGCGTCTGACCTTCGCCCGTATCGGCGTCACCGACCCGCTGTCGATCGACGACTACCGGGCCCACGAGGGTTTCCGCGGCCTCGAGGCGGCGCTCGCCCGCGCGCCCCAGGACATCGTCGAGGAGGTCAAGGCCTCCGGCCTGCGCGGTCGCGGCGGTGCGGCCTTCCCCACCGGCATCAAGTGGCAGACGGTGCTCGACGCCCCGGCGGACCAGAAGTACATCGTCTGCAACGCCGACGAGGGCGACTCCGGCACCTTCGCCGACCGCCTGGTGATGGAGTGCGACCCCTACGTGCTGATCGAGGGCATGGCCATCGCCGGCCTCGCCGTCAACGCCACCCAGGGCTACATCTACCTGCGCTCCGAGTACCCGCTGGCCAAGCAGATCCTCGACGACGCCATCGCGCGCGCCGAGGCCGCCGGCTATCTGGGCGACGACCTCCAGGGCAGCGGCCGCGCCTTCCACCTGGAAGTGCGCCTGGGCGCCGGCGCCTACATCTGCGGCGAGGAGACCTCGCTGCTGGAGAGCCTCGAGGGCAAGCGCGGCCTGGTCCGCTTCAAGCCGCCGCTGCCGGCCATCGAGGGGCTGTTCGGTCGGCCCACCGTGGTCAACAACGTGCTGTCGCTGGCCGCCGTGCCCTTCATCCTCGCCGAGGGGGCCGGGGCCTACGCCGATCACGGCATGGGCCGCTCCCGCGGCACCCTGGCGCTGCAGCTGGCCGGCAACGTCAAGCGCGGCGGGCTGATCGAGCTGGCCTTCGGCACCACCCTGCGCACGCTGATGGAAGACTTCGGCGGCGGCACCGCCAGCGGTCGCCCGCTGCGCGCCGTGCAGGTCGGCGGCCCGCTGTGCGCCTACCTGCCCGAGAGCCAGTGGGACCTGCCGCTGGACTACGAGACCTTCGCCGAGGTCGGCGCGGGCGTCGGCCACGGCGGCGTGGTGATGTTCGACGACAGCGTCGACATGGCCGAGCAGGCGCGCTTCTCGATGGAGTTCTGCAAGGAAGAGTCCTGCGGCAAGTGCACCCCCTGCCGCATCGGCTCGACCCGCGGCGTGGAGGTCATCGACCGCATCCGTGCCGGCGACAATCGCGAGGCCAACCTCGAACTGCTCGGCGAGCTCTGCGAGACCATGGAGGACGGCTCGCTGTGCGCCATGGGCGGCATGACGCCCTTCCCGGTGCAGAGCGCCCTGAAACACTTCCCCGACGACTTCCAGCGTGCGCCGGAAGGAGACCGCTCATGATTCAGCACTTCGACCCCAGCCAGCTCGACAAGGCGCTTTCCAAGGACCTGGGCACCCCGGCACCCGCCGCCGATGCGGCCCCGGTGAGCGTCGAGATCGACGGCGTCGAGATCACCGTGCCCGAGGGCACCTCGGTGCTGCGCGCCGCGGCCCTGGCCGACATCAACATTCCCAAGCTGTGCGCCACCGACAGCCTGGAGGCCTTCGGCTCCTGCCGGCTGTGCGCCGTCCAGGTCGAGGGCCGGCGCGGCACCCCGGCGGCCTGCACCACCCCGGTCGCCGAGGGCATGAAGGTCACCACCCAGAACGAGCGCCTGGCCCGGCTGCGCCGCAACATCATGGAGCTCTACATCTCCGACCACCCGTTGGACTGCCTGACCTGCCCGGCCAACGGCGACTGCGAGCTGCAGGACATGGCCGGCGCGGTGGGCCTGCGCGAGGTGCGCTACGGCTTCGAGGGCGAGAACCACCTGGCCGCCGAGCAGGATCACTCCAACCCCTACTTCAGCTTCGATCCCAGCAAGTGCATCGTCTGCTCGCGCTGCGTGCGCGCCTGCGAGGAGGTGCAGGGCACCTTCGCGCTGACCATCGACGGCCGGGGATTCGACTCGACGGTGGCGGCCGGCCAGGACGAGGCCTTCATGGACTCCGAGTGCGTGTCCTGCGGCGCCTGCGTCCAGGCCTGCCCGACCTCGACGCTGATGGAGAAGAGCGTCATCGACGCCGGCCAGCCCGAGCACAGCGTGATCACCACCTGTGCCTACTGCGGCGTGGGCTGCTCCTTCGAGGCCCAGATGAAGGGCGACCAGTTGGTGCGCATGGTGCCCTACAAGGGCGGTGACGCCAACCACGGCCACTCCTGCGTCAAGGGGCGCTTCGCCTTCGGCTACGCGACCCACCCGGATCGCATCACCACGCCGATGATCCGCGATGCCATCGACCAGCCCTGGCGCGAGGTCGACTGGGAGGAGGCCATCGCCTTCGCCGCCCAGCGCCTCCAGGCGATCCAGGCCGAGCACGGCCGCGAGAGCATCGGCGGCATCACCTCCTCGCGCTGCACCAACGAGGAGACCTACCTGGTGCAGAAACTGATCCGCGCGGCCTTCGGCAACAACAACACCGACACCTGCGCGCGGGTCTGCCACTCGCCCACCGGCTACGGGCTCAAGACCACCCTCGGCGAGTCCGCCGGCACCCAGACCTTCGACTCGGTGATGCAGGCCGACGCCATCATCGTGATCGGCGCCAACCCCACCGACGCCCACCCGGTGTTCGGCTCGCTGATGCGCAAGCGGCTGCGCCAGGGGGCGTCGCTGATCGTCGCCGACCCGCGGCGCATCGACCTGCTCAAGACGCCCCACCTCGAGGACGCCCAGCACCTGCCGCTGCGCCCGGGCACCAACGTGGCGCTGGTCAACGCCCTGGCCCACGTGGTGATCACCGAGGGCCTCGAGGACCAGGCGTTCATCGCCGAGCGCTGTGACACCGAGGCCTACCGCGCCTGGCGCGACTTCATCGCGGAAGAGCGCCACTCCCCCGAGGCCAGCGAGGCGACCACCGGCGTGGCCGCCGAGGCGGTCCGCCGCGCCGCGCGCACCTATGCCACCGCCGGCAACGGCGCCATCTACTACGGCCTGGGCGTCACCGAGCACAGCCAGGGCTCGACCATGGTGATGGGCATCGCCAACCTGGCGCTGGCCACCGGCAACATCGGTCGCGAAGGCGTGGGCGTGAACCCGCTGCGCGGCCAGAACAACGTGCAGGGCTCCTGCGACATGGGCTCCTTCCCCCATGAGCTGCCGGGCTACCAGCACGTCGCCGACGCTGCGGCCCGCGGCCGCTTCGAGGCCGCCTGGGGCGTCACGCTCGACGACGAGCCGGGGCTGCGCATCCCCAACATGTTCGACGCCGCCATCGAGGGCAGCTTCAAGGCACTCTATGTCCAGGGCGAGGACATCGCCCAGTCCGATCCCAATACCCACCACGTGGAAGCGGCGCTGTCCTCGCTGGACTGCCTGATCGTCCAGGACATCTTCCTCAACGAGACCGCCAAGTTCGCCCATGTGCTGCTGCCGGGCTCGAGCTTCCTGGAGAAGGACGGCACCTTCACCAACGCCGAGCGGCGCATCAACCGCGTGCGCAAGGTGATGCCGCCGCTGGCCGGCAAGGCCGACTGGGAGGTCACCGTCGATCTGGCCCGCGCCCTGGGCTACCCCATGGACTACGGCCATCCGTCCGAGATCATGGACGAGATCGCCCGGCTCACCCCGAGCTTCGCCGGCGTCAGCTACGAACGGCTCGACGAGCACGGCAGCCTGCAGTGGCCCTGTCACGCCGAGCAGCCGCTGGGCACGCCGACCCTGCACGAGGTCGACTTCCCCATCGGCCGCGGGCGCTTCGCCATCACCGAGTACGTGGCCACCGAGGAGCGCAGCACCCGGCGCTTCCCGCTGCTGCTGACCACCGGCCGCATCCTGTCCCAGTACAACGTCGGCGCCCAGACCCGGCGCACCGACAACCAGGTGTGGCACGACGAGGACGTGCTCGAGCTGCATCCCTCCGACGCCGAGGTGCGCGGCATCCGCGACGGCGACTGGCTGGGCATCACCAGCCGCGCCGGCCAGACGGTACTGCGCGCAAGGCTCAGCGAGCGCATGCAGCCGGGGGTGGTCTACACCACCTTCCACCATCCGGGCAGTGGCGCCAACGTGATCACTACCGACAGCTCCGACTGGGCCACCAACTGCCCCGAGTACAAGGTCACCGCCGTGCAGGTGGAGAAGGTCAGCCGACCCTCGGAGTGGCAGCGGCGCTTCGACGACTTCGACCGGGTACAGCGGGACTATCTGGCCTCGGCCCGGGGAACGGATCGGGTGAGCGTCCCTTGAGCGGTCGCGAGGATGCCCCGGGGATCCGCCGCCAGTCCGTCGAAGTCCGGCGTGGCGCGACGGGCTGGTACGCCGAGGAGATCGAGGATGCCCTGGCCCGGGAGGTGCCGGTGGCGTTGGTCTACAACGGCATCTCCCATGCGGTGATGATGGCCACGCCCGAGGCGCTCGAGGACTTCGCGCTGGGCTTCAGCCTCTCCGAGGGCATCCTCGCGCACCCTCACGAGTGCTATGACCTGACGATCCACGAGGAAGCGCGGGGCCTGGCCGTGCACCTGACGATCGCCAGCCGGCGGCTGGCGGAACTCAAGGCCCGCCGGCGTAACCTGGCCGGGCGCACCGGCTGCGGTCTGTGCGGCACCGAGGCGCTGGATCAGGCGATCCGGCCGATTCCGGCGGTGCAGGCACCGGCCCTGGCCGATGCCACCATCCAGCGCGCCCTGGCCGGACTGGCCGATCACCAGGCGCTGCAGGCGGCCACCGGGGCCACGCATGGCGCGGCCTGGTGCGACGGGCTCGGGCGCATCCGGCTGGTGCGCGAGGACGTGGGCCGCCACAACGCCCTGGACAAGCTGATCGGCGCCCTGTCGCGGCAGGGTGGCCCCGAGGCCGACGGCTTCGCCCTGGTCTCGAGTCGCGCCAGCTACGAGATGGTCCACAAGAGCGCCAGCGCCGGCATCGGCGCCCTGGTGGCCGTCTCGGCGGCCACCGCCCTGGCGGTGGAGCAGGCCCGCGAGGCCGGCCTGCTGCTGGTCGGCTTCGCCCGCCCCGGCCGCCACCTGGTCTATCACCGCCCCGTCGACGCCCCGTCGACGCGGGCCTACGGTTGTTGAGGAAGAGAGCATGTCGCACGATCAAGGCGAGACCCTGGTGCATATGGTCAACCAGATTGCCACCAACCTGAGCGGCGGCCGCGCGGAAGCCGAGGCCGTGGAAGGCGTCTGTACCCACCTGGAGAAGTTCTGGGCCAGGGCCATGAAACAGCGCATCGTCGCCTGTCTCGACGAGCCGGACGCCGGCGGCCTGGAGCCCCTGGCTCGCCAGGCCGTGGCGCGGCTGGGCGAACGTCAGGCCCCGAAGGCCGGCTGACGCCTGACGCGCCGCTCGTCAGAGCAGGCAGAACGCAGCAGGGCCGCCCCGTCAGGGGCGGCCCTGCTGTTTCCTGCACGCGGTGTCCGTGAACGCCGCGGTGTGGATCAGCCCTGGCTGCGGGGCTCTGCCCACTGCGGCTCGCCGTTCACGACACGCACCGTCTCGCCCTCGGGGCGGTGATCCAGCTGGGTGGTATGTTCCTGGCCGTCATAGCGCCAGCTGACTTCGTAACCGGTGGTTTCCTGGTGGGAATCGGTCACGGTGTGGCACTGGCGCTGGGTATCGGCAACCGTCTGGCCGGACTCGATGCGCTTCTGCACCTCGCGACCGGCCAGGCCGCCGCCGACCGCCCCCGCCACGGTGGCGATCTTCTTGCCGCTGCCACCGCCGATCTGATTGCCCAGCAGGCCACCGACGATGGCGCCGGCGGCGGTGCCGACCACGCGATGCGGGTCGCGGGTCGGCGCCTGACGCTGCACCACCACGTCCTCGCAGACTTCCCGCGGCGTCTCCACGGTGCGGGTCTGGGGCTCCACGCCGGTGATATCGGCGAACTGCGGCTGACGGCTTTCCTGGATCTGCCAGGCACCGAAGGCCATGCCTCCCAGCCCCAGCACGGCCAGGGTACTACCCACCACGATCGACTTGCTCATTTGTTGTCACCTCCTCCTATGGCTCGACCTCGGCTCCGCGAGAGGCGTGATGCCGGCGAGCGACGAGAGCGGGACGACGCCTCCTGCGCCGCCCATGATGGACAGCATACCGCCTCGCCGCGCCAGCGATGGCGCGCTGGTCGATGTTCCTTAATTACTGCCCCGTCGTCGGCGGAGAGCGACACCGGCCGGGGGAACGGCGCATCTTACGGACTACCTCGCCCCGCGATGTCGCGTCACGGGCGACCTCGGCGCCGCCCCCTGTCGCCACGGCGCATGCCGGCGTCGCCGTCGAGCAGCCCAGGCCGGCGAGGTGCATTACGTTGACAGAGGAGCCACACTTTCCGGGCGGGTGAGCGAAGGAGAATGAGCATGGCGACACTCCCCAAGCAGGCGGACGCGGTGATCATCGGCCAGGGCGGCATCGTCGGGGCGTCGGTGGCCCACCATCTGATCGAGCTGGGCTGGGACAACCTGGTGGGGCTCGACAAGTCCGCCATCCCCTCGGACATCGGGTCCACGGCTCACGCCTCGGACTTCTGTTACATGACCGCCCACGACAAGCTGTCGTGCTACACCACCACCTACAGCCGGCATTTCTATGAACGCCGGGGACACTATGCGCGGATCGGCGGCCTGGAGGTGGCCCGGGTCGGCGACGACGCGCGCATGGCGGAACTCGCCCGCAAGGTCGACTCGGGCAAGGCCTTCGGCACCCGGGCCCGGCTGATCGGCCCGGACGAGGCCGCCGAACGCTTCCCGCTGCTGGACAAGACGTGCATCCAGGGCGCCCTCTGGGACCCGGACGCCGGCCTGGTGGTGCCACGCTCCCAGCAGGTCGCCGGCGAGCTGATCGAGCAGGCGAAGGCCTCCGGCAGGCTCACCACCTTCGCCGACACCCCGGCACTGGACATCGATGTGCGCGACGGCCGGGTCTGCGGGGTCGAGACCCCCAAGGGCTACATCGCCACCTCGGTGGTCATCGTCACCAGCGGCATCTGGGGCCCGATCCCGGCGGCGCTGGGTGGCGCCGCCCTGCCGCTGATGCCCGTCGAGCACCCGCTGCTGTTCTTCGGCCCCTTCGACGCCTTTGCCGGCACCGGCAAGGAGATCGGCTACCCGCTGCTGCGCGACCAGGGCAACTCGGCCTACCTGCGCGACACGGGCGACCCCGTCACCACCGAGGGCGGCCAGATCGAATGGGGCTACTACGAGACCACCACCCCCAGGCTGGTGCGCCCCACCGAGATCCTGGAGCGCCATCAGGCGCGGCTCTCGCCCTCCATGCGTGACCTCGAACTCGACCAGGTCATGACCGCCTTCGAGCGAGCCATCGAGCTCACCCCGCTGCTCGGCGAGCTGGGCTGGGACGAGAAGCACTCCTTCAACGGCCTGCTCTCGGTCACCGTGGACGGCGGGGCGCTGGTCGGCGAGTCGCCGGAGACCCGCGGCCTGTGGCTCTGCGAGGCGGTATGGGTCAAGGACGGCCCGGGCATGGGCAAGGTGCTGGCCGACTGGCTGACCACCGGGCGGACGGAACTCGACCCCCACGGCATCGACATCGCCCGCTTCTACCCGGTGCAGACGACCCCGGACTACGTCTACGGCCGCTGCGGGGAGATCGCCCGCAAGATCTACGACCCGGCGGTGCATCCCCGTGAGCCCTTCGAAACCGGCCGCAACCTGCGCCGCGGCCCCTTCTGGCCTCGCGAGGTGGAGCTCGGCGGTCACTTCATGGAGACGGCGGGCTGGGAGCGCGCCCACGGCTATGCCGCCAACGACCACCTGCTGGAACGCTACGGCGACCGCGTGCCGGAGCGCCCGGCCGAGTGGGACGCGCGACACTTCTGGCGAGTCTCCAACGCCGAACACCTGGCGATGAGCGACGACGTGGGCATGATCAACCTGTCCCACTTCGCCATCTACGACCTGCTCGGGCCCGATGCCGAGGCCCTGCTGGAGTACCTGTCGGTGGCCAAGGTCGGCGGCGAGACGCCCGCCGGCAAGGGGATCTATACCCACTTCCTCGACGACGTCGGCGGCGTGCACTCCGACCTGACCATCGTGCGCCTGGCGGCCGACGCCTTCCGGGTGATCTGCGGCGGCGACACCGGCCCCCGCGACCGGGTGTGGATCACCCGCCTGGCCGAGGACCGCGGCCTGACCCGCTGGCGCCTGGAAGACCGCACCGACGGCCTGGCCACCCTGGGCGTCTGGGGACCCAATGCGCGCCAGACCCTGCAACGGGTGGCCGATGACCCCGGCGCGCTCGACGCGGAGGCCTTCCCCTTCGCCACGGCCCGCGAGATCCGCCTGCGCGGCCTGCCGGTGTGGGCCTTCCGCATCTCCTACGTAGGCGAGCAGGGCTGGGAGCTCTACGTGCCCTTCAGCTATGGCCTGGCGCTGTGGGACCTGCTCTTCGCGCAGGGCGTCACACCGGTGGGGATCGAGACCTACGCCAACAGCCGGCGCCTGGAGAAGAGCCTGCGGCTGCAGAACGCCGACCTGCTCACCGAGTACAACCTCTACGAGGCCGGCCTCGCCCGACCCAGGGTCAAGGCCGAGGACTTCCACGGCAAGGCGGCCTACCTCGAGCAGCGCGACCGTGAGCGCCAGCCGGCCTACCTCTGCACCCTGACCCTGGAGGACCACCACGACCCCCGCGGCCTGCCCCGCTATCCGGTGGGCCATGCGCCGATCCTCGACCCGGAGAGCGGCGAGGTGCTGGTGGATGCCCTGGGCCGGCGCTCCTACGTGACCAGCTTCGCCTTCGGCCCCTCGCTGGGCAAGACGATCGCCCTGGGCTATCTGCCGGCGGAGGTCGCCCGGGAAGGCGACCGGGTATTCATGGAGTACTTCGGCGAACGCTACCCGCTGCGCATCGCGGCGGTGGGCTACCAGCCGCTCTTTGATCCCGAGAACCTGCGACCCAAAAGTTAACGAAACGTGGATCCAGTGTTCCTTGAACGACCATGGATGGGCTAGTCCGGCGCCCATCCCGGTGGGGAAGCAGTAATGAGCGACTAGATGCCCAGGCGGTCGCGGGTCGCGTAGTACCAGGCGCCCATGGCCGAGAGCGGCACCCGCAGCATCCGCCCGCCCGGGAACGGCAGGTGCGGCAGGCCGGCGAAGGCGTCGAAGCGGTCCTCGCGGCCGGTCATGGCCTCGGCGATCAGGCGCCCGGCCAGGTGGGTGCAGGTCACGCCGTGGCCGGAATAGCCCTGGGCGTAGTAGACGTTGTCGTTGAGCACCCCGAACTGCGGCAGCCGATTGAGCGTCATCAGGAAGGTGCCGCTCCAGGCGTAGTCGACCCGCACCTCCGCGAGGCCCGGGAAGGTCTTCTCCATCTTGGGCCGGATGACCGCCTCGATGTCGGCGGGGTCCTGGCCGCCGTAGTTGACGCCGCCGCCATAGATCAGGCGGTGGTCGGCGGTCAGCCGGAAGTAGTCCAGCAGGTAGTTGCAGTCCTCGACGGCGAGGTTGTTGGGCAGCAGTGCGCGGGCGCGGTCCTCGCCCAGCGGCTCGGTGGTGATGATCTGGGTGCCGCAGGGCATGGACTTGCCTTCCAGCGCCGGCATGATGCCCTGGTGGTAGGCGTTGCCGGCCATCACCACTCGCTCGGCCCGTACCTCGCCGCGGGGCGTGGCGAGGCGCACCGGCTGGCCGTGCGCGACGGCCGTCACCGGTGTGCGCTCAAAGATCACGCCCCCCAGGGACTCGAGCGCCGCGGCCTGGCCCAGCACCAGGTTGAGCGGATGGAGGTGGCCGCCGGAGTGGTCCACCAGCGCGCCCACGTAGCGGTCGGAGGTCACCTCGCGCTTGACCGCCTCGCCCTCCAGCAGCTCGAGCTCGCGGTGGCCGTAGCGCTCCCAGAGCGCCTGGTGCTCGACCAGCCCCTGCATCTGCCGGGCGTTGCAGGCGGCAAACAGGTTGCCGTCGCGCAGGTCGCAGTCGATGGCGTAGCGCTCGATGCGCTCGCGGATGATGCGATTGCCCTCGAAGGCCATGTCGCCCAGCGCGCGGGCCGTGTCGGCGCCGTACTTGGCCTCGATGACGTCCATGTCGCGGCTGTAGCTGTTGACGATCTGGCCGCCGTTGCGCCCGGAGGCCCCGAAGCCCACCCGGGCCGCCTCCAGCACCACCACCCGGTGGCCCTGCTCGGCCAGGTGCAGGGCCGCGGAGATGCCGGTGAAGCCGGCCCCCACCACGCAGATGTCGCAGCTCACCTCGCCCTCCAGGGCGGGCCGCTCGGGGGTCGGATTGGCGGTGGCGGCGTACCAGGATGCGACGTGCTCCGACTCGTTCGGGACGCTCATGAGGCCTCCTTGATGGTTATTTTATTCAACACACGAACCCCATGATACGGCCAAACCACCGGAATATCCAAGACTTCAGCCATGCTTTTCTTTCCATGCGATTGACAGCCCATACGCAAAAGGGCGCCGGCATGGCCGGCGCCCTTGGCGCGCACGAGGGATGAGTCCGAGAACCGGAGCAGGTGCTCGCGCTCCCGGGAGCCGATCACCGGGAAGCCTAGACCCGGAGCAGCAGCTGCTCGCGCTCCCGGGAGCAGATCACCGGGAAGCCTAGACCCGGAGCAGCAGCTGCTCGCGCTCCCGGGAGCTGATCACCTGGAAGCCTAGACCCGGAGCAGCAGGTGCTCGCGCTCCCAGGAGCTGATCACCTGGAAGTACTCGCGGTGCTCGGCGCGCTTGACGGCCAGGTAGCTGTTGGTGAAGCGCTCGCCGAGGATGTCGCCCAGCGGCTTGCAGTCGTGCAGCAGGTCCAGCGCCGGGCCGATATCGTCGGGCAGCTTGTTGCCGCTCGACCAGGCCGAACCGACCATCGGCGGGCGCGGCTCGAGCTGGCCGAGCATGCCCAGGTAGCCGCAGGCGAGCGAGGCCGCCATCACCAGGTAGGGGTTGGCGTCTGCGCCGGCCAGGCGGTTCTCGACGCGGGTCGCCTCGGCGGACGAGACCGGCACCCGCAGGCCCACGGTGCGGTTGTCGGTGCCCCACTCGACGTTGATCGGCGCCGAGCCGCTGGTCTCGCTGCGCATCAGGCGCCGATAGGAGTTGACGTTGGGCGCCAGCAGCGGCATGGCGGCCGGCAGGTAGCGCTGCAGGCCACCGATGAAGTGGTGGAAGAGCTTGCTCGGCGTGCCGTCCTCGCCGGCGAAGACGTTGCGCCCGCTCTCCACGTCCAGCAGGCTCTGGTGAAGATGCATCGAGCTGCCCGGCTCGCCCGCCATCGGCTTGGCCATGAAGGTGGCGTACATGCCGTGGCGCAGCGCCGTCTCGCGCAGGGTGCGCTTGAACATCACCACCTGGTCGGCCAGCGTGAGCGGGTCGCCATGCTGGAAGTTGACCTCCATCTGGCCGGCCCCCTCCTCGTGGATCAGGGTATCCAGGTCCAGGTTCATGGCCTCGCAGTAGTCGTACATCTCCTCGAACAGCGGGTCGAACTCGTTGACCGCGTCGATGGAGAACGACTGCCGGCTGCTCTCCTGGCGGCCGGTGCGGCCGATCGGCGGCTCCAGGGGATAGTCCGAGTCGGTGTTGGTCTTGACCAGGAAGAACTCGACCTCGGGGGCCACCACCGGCTTCCAGCCGCGCGCCTCGTAGAGCGCCAGCACCCGCTTGAGCACGTGGCGCGGGGCCAGCTCGACCGGCTCGCCGGTCAGGTAGTGGCAGTCGTGGATGATCTGGGCGGTGGGATCCTCCGCCCAGGGCACCAGGTAGATGGCATTGGGATCCGGGACCAGCTCCATGTCGCGCTCGGCGGGGTTCCAGAAGTGGATGTCCTCGTCGTCGGGATAGCCCCCGGTGACGGTCTGGATGAAGATCGAGTCCGGCAGCCGGGGACGCCCCCCGCCCAGGTACTTGCTCGCGGGCATGATCTTGCCCTTGAGGATGCCGGTGAGGTCGGTGACCAGGCACTCGACCTCGGTGATGCCGCGGGTCTGGAACCAGTCATTGAAGAGCGGCTGCTCCTGGCGGTTACTCATGGGATATTCCTTCGCTCTGGGGTGGGGCCCCGGCGATGGCCGGGGCCCTTTGTCTCACCGCGCCTGGACCTCGGCCCACAGCTGCTGGAAGGTCTGCAGCTGCTGGCCTTCCAGGCTGGGGGTGAAGCGCAGACGCTCCATGTCGGCTTCACTGGGCTGCACCGGCGGCTGGGTCAGCACCTCGTCGAGATGCGGCACGGCCGCGGCATTGGGACTGGCGTAGTAGTTGTAGTTGGAGAGCTGGGCGCCGATCTCGGCATCCAGGATGAAGTCGATGAACTTGTGGGCCAGCTCGGGATTAGGCGCCTGGGCGGGGATCATCATGGCGTCCACCCACTTCTCGGCCCCCTCGTCGGGGATCATGAACTCCAGGTTGGCGAAGGAGTCCGGGTTCTCCTCCTTGAAGTAGAGGAAGTCGCCGTTGTAGGAGAGGCCGGCGTGGGTCACTCCGCGGGCCAGCTGCTGCAGCGCCGGGGTGCCGTCGGAGAAGCCGCTGAAGGTGTCGCGGTTCTTGGTCTCGATCAGCAGCCGGGCGGCCTCCTTCCAGGCGTCCATGTCGCTGCAGTCGTAGCCGTTGCCAAGGAAGGCGCAGGCGCCGCCCATGGTCACCTGGCCATCGCCCATCAGCGCGAAGGGATGCTGCGGGTTGACCTCCGGGTCGAACAGCAGCGACCAGCTCTTGGGCGCGTCGGGGAAGGTCTCGGCGTTGTAGATGATGCCGGTGGTGCCCCACTGGTAGGGGGCGCTGTACTGGCCGCCGGGATCGTAGCTCGGGTCCTGGAACTGCTCCATGACATTGCCGAGGTTGTCGAGCCTGGCCTTGTCCAGCGGCTGGACCAGGCCGGTCTCGATCAGCCGCGGGATGTAGTAGTTGGACGGCACGATGATGTCGTACTGGGAGACGCCCCCGGCGTTGAGCTTGGCGAACATCTCGGGCAGCGAATTGAAGTAGTTCTGCACCACCTCGACATCGTACTTGTCCTCGAAGGCCTCGATGATCGCGGGGTCCATGTACTCGGTCCAGTTGAACAGGTAGAGCTTGCCCTCCTCGGCCTGGGCCTGGCCGGCCAGGGCCAGCCCGCCCAGCGACAGAGCCAGTGCGATCTTGTTGATTTTCATGATGCTCTCCTCGATTCCCTTGGGGATGGTGGTGCCGGTCAGGTCAGCCGGCGGCGACTGAATGCAAGACTGATGGTGGCGGCGACGGCCACGGCGCCGATCATCAGCGCGGCGATGGCGTTGATCTCCGGCGAGACCCCCTTCTTGATGGCGCCCCAGATGTAGATCGGCAGGGTCGCGCTCTCCGGTCCCGAGGTGAAGAAGCTGATGACGAAGTCATCGATGGACAGGGTAAAGGAGAGGAAGAAGGCGGAAATCAACGCGGGCTTGATGGTCGGCAGCATGAAGTGCACCACCCGCTTGAGCGGCGTCGCATAGAGGTCCTTGGCGGCCTCGAACAGCGTCGGGTCCAGGCCCACGAAGCGCGAGTAGACGATCAGCGCGACGAAGGGGATCTGGAAGGTCACGTGGGCGATGATCATGGTGCCGAGCCCCGGCTGGAGCAGGCCGGTCCAGTCATGGATCTGCACGAAGAAGGCCATCTCGGAGATGCCGAAGACGATGTCGGGGAGCACGATCGGCAGGTAGATCAGCACGATCAGCCAGCCGAGCTTGCGATGCCGGTGCCGGTACATGCCGTAGCCGATCAGGCAGCCGATGGCCAGCGCGATCACCGAGGAGGTGATGGCCAGTACCATGCTGTTGGCGAAGGCCGAGAGGATCTCCTCGTTGCCCAGCAGCCGGTGGTACCAGCGCCACGAGAAGCCGGAGAAGCTGGCCGCGCTGTTGGAGGCGTTGAAGGAGAACAGCACCACCACCGCCAGCGGCAGGTAGAGGAAGGCCACGGTCAGCCACCAGAAGCCGGTCAGGCCGCGTTGCAGGGTCCGCTTTCTCATATCACCACCTCCTCGCCGCCACCCAGGCGCTTGCCGATGCGACGCATGGCGAACAGCCCCACGAAGGTGGCGATCAGCATCAGGATCGCGCCGGCCGCGCCCAGCGGCCAGTTGGCGCCGCCGGAGAACTGCGTGGCCACCAGGTTGCCGAGCATCATGCCCTTGCCGCCGCCGAGCAGCTCCGGGATCACGTACATGCCGAAGGCCGGGATCGCCACCAGCACGATGCCCGCCAGCAGCCCCGGCAGGGTCTGGGGGAAGACCGCGTGCCAGAAGGCCCGCACCGGCGAGGCATAGAGGTCCTGGGCGGCCTCCACCTGGGCGGTATCGAGCTTCTCGAAGGCCGCGTAGAGCGGCAGCACCATGAACGGCAGGAAGTTGTAGACCAGCCCCAGGGTGACCGCGAAGTTGGAGGGATAGAGCCCCATGTTGGGGGCGATCAGGCCCAGGCTCTCGGCGAGGCCGGACAGCGGCGTGCCCGGGGCCAGCAGGTTCATCCAGCCGAAGGTGCGGATGACCTGGTTGGTCCAGGAGGGCACCACCACCAGCAGCAGCATGATCGGCCGCCACTTCTCGCGACAGGTGGTGATGTAGTAGGCGATCGGATAGGCCACCAGCACCACCAGCCCGGTGGAGATCAGGGTCTGCCACAGCGAGCGGAGCAGGGTGTAGAGGTTGCCCGGGCTCCAGCCCAGGAAGCCGAAGCCGGCCAGCCGCTTGAACGACTCCAGCGACAGCGGCATCTCCGGCAGCCCGTAGGGGCCGTTGCTCATGAAGGCCACGCCCATCAGGTAGGCGCTGGGCAGGACCAGGAAGACGATGATCCAGGACGCCCCGGGGGCCACGGTGAACAGCAGGTGCCGGGCCTCACGGACCATGGCACGACTGCGCGCGGTAGGCGTTACGCCGGTATAGGACATGTCCGCCTCCTCACTCGCCCAGGGTGACCAGGTCTTCCGGCGCCACCACCACCGTGACCCGGTCGCCCACGTCGGGCAGGTGCCGGCCGCGGTTGTTCACCGTGGCCTGCAGGGTGGTCTCGCCGATCTCCAGGCGGAACTCGGCGTGGCTGCCGCGATAGAGGCGCTCGGCCACGACCGCCTGGAGGTGGTTGGCGCCCTCCACCGCGCCCGGCAACAGGTCCAGGGTCTCGGGGCGGATCAGCAGCAACTCGCCCTCGCCGCCTTCCTCGGCGGTCAGCTCGCCCAGCGCCGTGGACAGCCGGTCGCCATGGCGGGCGCTGACCGGGTAGAGGTTGTCGTGGCCCATGAAGCGGGCGACGAAGGCGTTGACCGGCCGCTCGTAGACTTCCCGCGGTGCGCCGACCTGCTGGATGTTGCCGCCGTTGAGCACGGCGATGCGGTCGGACATGACCATCGCCTCCTGCTGGTCATGGGTGACGAAGACGAAGGTCATGCCGAGGCGCTTCTGCACCCGCAGCAGCTCGACCTGAAGCTGGCTGCGCAGGCCGGCATCCAGCGCCGACAGCGGCTCGTCGAGGAGCAGCACGTCGGGCTCGCAGACCAGGGCCCGGGCCAGGGCGATGCGCTGGCGCTGGCCGCCGGAGAGCTGGTCGACGCGCCGCTCGACGAGATCACCGAGCTTGATGAAGCCGGCGATCTCGTCGACCTTGGCGTTGCGCTTCGCCGCCGGGAGGCCCCGCATCTTCAGGCCGAAGGCCAGGTTCTCGCGCACCGAGAGGTGCGGGAAGAGCGCGTAGGACTGAAAGACGGTATTGACGCTGCGACGGTGCGGCGGCACCTCGGTGACCGTCTTGCCACCCACCACCAGCGAGCCGGCATCGGGCTCCTCGAGGCCGGCGAGGATGCGCAGCAGGGTGGTCTTGCCGCAGCCGGACGGCCCCAGCAGGGTGAAGAACTCGCCGGCCTGGATCTCCAGGTCGACCCCATCGAGCGCCACGGTGTCGCGCCCGAACCGCTTGTGCAGTCCCTGCATCTCGATCGATGACGCCTTGCGGGTGGCGGCCTCCTGTTGCCGCTCCGCGGTGGCCGGGGTCGCACCCGGCTGGTCGGCGACATCCGCCGTGATGGTCTCGCTCATGGGGGGCCCTCTTCGGTTGTCGGCGGTATCGGCTCTCAGAGCCGGTCACGCAGTTTGTAGAAATGGGTGGCCAGCACCAACAGTGGCTTGCGCAGGGCGCGGCCACCGGGAAACTGGCGATGCGGCATGGCGGCGAAGGCGTCGAAGCGCTCGCTCTGGCCGGCGATGGCCTCGGCCAGCAGCTTGCCGGCCAGTCCCGCCAGGGCCATGCCGTGGCCGGAGTAGCCCTGGGCATAGAAGAGGTTCGCGCCCAGGCGGCCGAAGTCAGGTGCCCGGTTCAGGGTGATGGCCACGTCGCCACCCCAGCGGTAGTCGATGGGCACTCCCTCGAGCACCGGGAAGAGTCGCGCGATCTTGGCGTCCATGCGGGCCTGCAGACGCGGAGGCTCCCGTCCATCGTAGCTGACCTCTCCCCCGTAGATGAGGCGGCGATCCGCGGACAGGCGGTAGTAGTCGAGCACGAAGTTGGCGTCCGACAGGGCATCGTTGCGCGGCAGTACCCGGGCCGCCTGGTCGGCGCCGAGGGGGGCGGTGGCGATCATGTAGTTGGCGGCGCGCATCACCCGGCCCGACAGCTCCGGCACCAGGCCGCCGTGATAGGCGTTGGTCGCCAGCACCAGGAAGTCCGCGGTGACGCGGCCACCGTCGGTGACCACGGTGGCCGGCGTGCCGCGGCGGATCTCCCGGGCGGCGCTGCGGGCATGCAGCCGCACCCCGGCGCGCTGGGCGGCCCGGGCCAGGCCCAGGGTATAGTTGAGGGGATGCAGGTGGCCGCCCTCCCGATCGCGCAGGGCCGCGGGATAGGCATCGGTGACCACGTGCTGGCGCAGGGCGTCACCCTCCAGCCACTCCAGGGCCGGATAGCCGTAGTCCCGGGCCAGGTGCTCGCGGAACGCCTCGAGCTCCCTGACGTGGCGCGGCTTGACCGCGGCATGCAGGTAGCCCCAGGCCAGCTCGCAGGGAATGGCATGGCGCTCGATCAGCTCGGCGGTGAGGCGAACGGCCTCACGACTCATCTCCCAGATCTCCCGGGCCCGGGTCAGGCCCAGGGCCTGCTCGACGGTGCCGATATCGGTGCCGAGTCCGGGCAGTATCTGGCCGCCGCTGCGGCCGGAGGCCCCGTGCCCCACCTCGCCGGCTTCCAGCAGGACCACCGAGTAGCCGCGCTCGGCCAGGTGCAGGGCGGCCGAACAGCCGGTAACCCCGCCGCCGATCACGCAGACATCGGCGCGGACCTCGCCTTCCAGGGGGCCGCTGGGCTCGAGCTCGACGGCGATGGAATCGCGATACCAGGAGGCCGGGCCGTCGATGGAAGAGCTGCGCATACGTCACTTCCTGTTATTGTTGTTGAATACTTTGACCGCGAATCGTCTGCACGGGGTCCCGCTTCCGACCACGATCCGCTCACCCCTAGTCTGACACCACCTGCCGGCATGATGTCAAGTATTCAACACCTGCCCCGGCAAGAAAAATCGATAAACACCTATTATCATGAACTTATGCAATCCAACAGGAGCATGTCGTCAAGAAAAAGCTGTCGCACCACCCCTTGAATACCGGCCCCGCCGCGGGCGGGGACGGCCCTGCCACGGACGGCGACGAACGTTGAATATACGATAACCCGACACGGCTTGGCCCGGAGCGGCCACGAACCGCTCGACGCAGGCAATTGATTATCTTTGCTGAATCGAGGCCGACCAGGCAGCCACCGGCAAGGCCGGATGCAAGGGGAAACGGCCCGGAAGGGAGTGCCTCACCACCTGGCGAGGGTCGGCGGGGCGGCATCAGGAGGGGCGCCGCACCGGCGGCGCCCCGAGGATCATCGCGGGGATCCCATGCTAGGCGCTGTCGCCCAGTCCCAGGCGTTGCTTGACCCTTCCGAAGGCTTCCAGGGCGGCCTCCAGGTCCTCGCGGGTCAGGGCCGCCGAGACCTGGGTGCGGATGCGCGCCTTGTCCTTGGGCACCACCGGGTAGGAGAAGGCGATCACGTAGACGCCCTCCGCCAGCATCGCCTCGGCGAAACGCGCCGCCAGGGCGGCGTCGTGGAGCATCACCGGCACGATGGGGTGCTCGCCGGGCAGCAGTTCGAAGCCCAGGTCCTCGAGCCCCTGGCGGAAGAAGGCGGTGTTCGCCTTCAGTCGGTCACGCAACTCGCTGGACTCGCCGGCGAGTTCGAGGGCCTTGAGCGCCCCGGCGACCACCGGCGGCGCCACGGTGTTGGAGAACAGGTAGGGCCGCGAGCGCTGGCGCAGCAGCTCGACGATCTCCTGGCGGGCGCTGGTGTAGCCGCCGCTGGCGCCGCCCAGGGCCTTGCCCAGGGTGCCGGTGAGGATATCCACCCGGTCCAGGCAGCCGCGGTACTCGTGGGTGCCGCGGCCGCCCTCCCCCAGAAAGCCGGTGGCGTGGCAGTCGTCGACATGTACCAGGGCCTGGTAGCGCTCGGCCAGGTCGCAGATCTCGTCCAGCCGGGCGATATAGCCGTCCATGGAGAAGACGCCGTCGGTGGTGATCAGCTTGTAGCGCGCGCCCGCGGCATCGGCGGCCTGCAGCTGGGCCTCCAGGTCGGCCATGTCGCTGTTGCGGTAACGGTAGCGCCGGGCCTTGCACAGCCGCACCCCGTCGATGATGCTCGCGTGGTTGAGCTCGTCGGAGATCACCGCATCCTCGGGGCCCAGCAGGGTCTCGAAGAGGCCGCCGTTGGCGTCGAAGCACGACGGGTAGAGGATGGTGTCCTGGGTGCCGAGGAACTCGCTGAGCCTGGCCTCGAGGGTCTTGTGCAGGGTCTGGGTGCCGCAGATGAAGCGCACCGAGGCCAGCCCGTAGCCCCACTCCTCCAGGCCGGCCATGGCGGCCGCCTTGACCTCGGGGTGCTGGGCGAGTCCCAGGTAGTTGTTGGCGCAGAGGTTGAGGACCTCGCGCTCTTGACCTCCCCCAGTCCGCCCAACGCCCACATGGGCGCCCTGGGGCGTGGAAAGCTCGCGCTCGCGCTTGGTCAGGCCGGCCGCGTCGATGGCCGCGAGCTCGTCGCGCAGATGCCGTTGAAAGTCGCCGTACATGATGTCGTGTCCTTCTCGTTCCGTCGGCCCACCCCTAAGGTGGTGTGGTTTCCAGACCAGATGAGCGCCGGGGCAAGGCGAAGCGCGGGTCTTTTGACCATGGGCGAGGCGGAAAGTGAAGAACGTCCAGAGAATGTTCTTCCCGCCGAGCGGGCTGGCCACGGATGGTCAGCCCAGGCCCTGCAAGCGACGCAGGATGCGTTAGCGATGCAGGGCAAAAGTAGCGCCCATGGTGGGGTTTACAGCGCCCTCGCGCAGGCTTGACGCCGGGACAGCTCATCACCTCCCTCGAGCAGAGAAGCCTCTCAGTCCCAGTTCAGGATCACCTTGCTGGCCTCCCCGGCCAGCATGGCCTGGAAGCCCTGCTCGAAGTCGCTGTAGGGCAGTCGGTGGGTGATCACCGGCGAGATGTCCATCCCCGATTCCACCAGCACCGACATCTTGTACCAGGTCTCGTACATCTCCCGGCCATAGACCCCCTTGATCGTCAGCATGTTGAAGATCACGGTATTCCAGTCGATAGCCAGCTCCTCGGTGGGGATGCCGAGCATCGCCACCCGGCCGCCATGGCACATGTTGGCGAGCAGGTCCTGGAAGGCCGCGGGGCTGCCGGACATCTCCAGGCCGACGTCGAAGCCCTCGGTCATGCCCAGCGAGCGCTGCACCTCGGCCAGGCTCTCCTCGGCGACATTGACGGTGCGCGTCGCGCCCAGCGTCTCGGCCAGCGCCAGGCGCCGGGGATTGAGATCGGTGATCACCACATGGCGCGCCCCGGCGTGGCGGCACACGGCCGCGGCCATGGCGCCGATCGGCCCCGCCCCGGTGATCAGCACGTCCTCGCCCAGCACATCGAACTGCAGGGCGGTGTGCACGGCATTGCCCAGCGGATCGAACAGCGCCGCCACGTCCAGGTCGATGCCGGGGCGGTGCTCCCAGACGTTGGACATGGGCAGGACCACGTACTCGGCGAAGGCGCCCGGGCGGTTGACGCCGATTCCCCGGGTATGGGCACACAGGTGGCGGCGACCCGCCAGGCAGTTGCGGCAGCGCCCGCAGACCACGTGCCCCTCTCCCGAGACGATCTGGCCGGGATGGAAGTCGTTGACGTTGGAGCCCACCTCGACGATCTCGCCGACGAACTCGTGGCCGACGACCATGGGCACCGGGATGGTCTGCTGCGCCCAGTGATCCCAGTTGTAGATATGCAGGTCGGTGCCGCAGATGGCCGTGCGCTTGACCCGTACCAGCACGTCGTTGATGCCGACCTCCGGTGCGGGCACGTCCTCGAGCCATAGCCCCGGCGCCGCCTCTCGCTTGACCAGTGCCTTCATTTCACCTCCTCGATGCCGGGAATGAACTTCCTCCCTGGCAATCCTTGCCTGAATGCTTACCATGAAGGAATTAATTCCAGCATAGTGGATGATATCCACTATGCAAGAATTTATTCCTAGATAGTGGATATCCCGGAAGGACTCACGCAGCCATGAAGGAACCGACAACGCCTGACGACGGCGGCCAGCTGCTCGGCGTTCGCGTCAGCGAGCTGCGCAAGCGGCGCGGCCTGACCCTGGACCAGCTGGCCTCCGCCTGCGGGGTCAGCCGCTCGATGCTCAGCCAGATCGAACGCGGCCGCGCCAACCCGACCCTGGCGGTGACCCTGCGCATCGCCCAGGCCTTCGGCCTGAGCATCGGCGACCTGGTCGACCAGCCGTGGACGGCCTCCAGCATCGAGGTGGTGCGCGGCGACGACGCCACCCACCTGTTCCGCGACGACCGGGAGTGCCGTATCCGCACCCTGTCGCCGCTGCATCTCGAGAAGCATGTCGAATTCTACGAGTTGCGCATCGCCCCCCATGCCAGCCTGCGCAGCGCCCCGCATTTCGAGGGCACACGGGAATTATTGACCATTACCCGCGGCAGCGCCCGGGTGGTCGCCGGCGACAACGAGTGCCGGCTGGCCACGGGGGATTCGGCGCACTACCACGCCGACCTGCAGCACATCATCGAGAACGCCAGCGATGAGGAGCTGCTGGCCTTCCTGGTGGTCACCTATGAGTAGGGCCCCGGCCTATGGTGGCCAACGGTGATGGGGCGAGCAGGCGACGACACGGCGAGGGTGCCGCGAAGCAAGGAACCGGGGCCTCAGCCGCCGCACACCGGGCAGGCCGGGTCCCGCGGCACGCGGAAATGCCGCCATTGACCGGTGAGGCCGTCGAAGGTGGAGAGCCCCTGGTGCCCCCGGCCGGCCCCGCTGACCAGCTTGAGTGCCTCGAGGGCCTGGAAGCAGCCGATCAGTCCGACCAGCGGTGCCACCACGCCGTTCTCGGCGCAGCGCAGCTCCTCGTCGGCGCCCTCCCCCGGCGGATACAGGCAGGCGTAGCAGGGTGACTCGGGATCCCGGGGATCGAAGACCGCCAGCTGGCCGGAGAAGCGGATGGCCGCCCCGGAGACCAGTGGCACGCCGGCCTCGCGGCAGGCGGCATTGATGGCATAGCGGCTCTCGAAGCGGTCGGTACAGTCGAGGACCACGTCGGCCTCGGCGGCCGCGGCCGCCAGGGTCTCGGCCTCGAGACGCGCGGTCACCGCCCTGACGTCGCAATCCGGGTTGACCGCCAGGGCCGCCTCCCGGGCCGACTCCGCCTTGGCACGGCCGAGATCGGCCATGCCGTGGGCGATCTGGCGCTGCAGGTTGGACAGCTCCACCCTATCGTCGTCGGCCAGGGTCAGCCGACCCAGGCCCGCCGCGGCGAGATACAGGGCCACCGGCGAGCCGAGGCCGCCGGCGCCCACCACCAGGGCGTGGCCGGCCAGCAGGCGTTCCTGGCCGTCGATGTCGATCTGCTCGAGCATGATCTGACGGCTGTAGCGCAACAGCGCCTCGTCGTTCATCAAGGGACTCACTTCTCGTCGAACTCCTCGATGTCCGGGACATTCAGCGTGAAGTCCTCCTTGACCTCTTCCATGACCACGTAGCTCTTGGACTCCTTGACCCCGGGAAGGGTCAGGACCACGTCGCCGAGCAGCTGGCGATAGGCCGACATCTCGGGGATGCGGCACTTGAGGATATAGTCGAACTGCCCCGACACCAGATGGCATTCCTGGATCTGGGGCAGCTTGGCCACCGCACGGCGGAACTCGTCGAACACCGAGGGCGACTGGGTCTCCAGACTGATCTCGACGAACACCAGCAGGTTGGCGCGCAGCGCTCGGGGATCGAGCAGTGCCTTGTAGCCGCGGATCACCCCGGAGCGCTCCAGGCGCTTGACGCGCTCCAGACAGGGCGTGGTGGAGAGCCCCACCTGGGAGGCGAGGTCCACGTAGGAAATGCGGGCATTCTCCTGCAGGCAACGCAGGATCTTGAGGTCGATACGGTCGAGCGAGCGGGTCTTGGTTTTCATTGTCGTCCTGGCTGGCGCGCCGGAAAGCAGTGAGTCTCCGGCCGCCGCGGCGGAGTCTTCGCCTGAAAATCACCGTAAATCGGATGATTGATGGTATTCACTCACGAAAAGGCGGCGGCCAATGGCGTTTTTTACTGTTATCAGGTGTAACACAGCCACCGGTCCGGCTCCAGCCCCGCCTCAACGAGATCCCAGGCTGACTCGCTCGTGGCCGGCGAGATCGGTGCGGCTGGTCACGGCCGCATAGCCGCCGGCGCACAGCGCCTCGCGCACCGCCGGCCCCTGGGTCGCGCCATGTTCCAACAGCAGCCAGCCCCCCGGGACGAGGTGTCGGCGGGACGCCTCGATCAGGTGATACAGGTCGGCGAGGCCCTCGTCGGCGGCCACCAGGGCGCTGCGCGGCTCGAAGCGCACGTCGCCCTGGCTCAGATGGGGGTCGTCATCGGCCAGGTAGGGCGGATTGGCCACGATCAGCGCGAAGCGTTCGCCGGTGAGGGCCGCGAACCAGTCGCTGGCCCGGAAATCGGCGTTGCCGATCCCCAGGCGCGTGGCGTTGTGCCGGGCCAGGGCCACCGCCTCGCGGCGCAGGTCGACGCCGACCACCGTCCAGGCCGGGCGCTCGGAGGCGAAGGCCAGGGCCACCGCGCCGGTGCCGGTGCCCAGGTCGAGCAGCCGGCCCGAGGCCTCGGGCGCCAGGGCCAGCGCCGCCTCCACCAGCGTCTCGGTATCCGGCCGGGGGATCAGCGTGCTCGGCGAGGTGGCCAGGGACAGCCCCCAGAACTCCCGCTCCCCGGTGAGATGCGCCACCGGCCGGCCGTCCTCCCGCGCCGCGACCAGGGCTTCGAAGCGCACCGCGGCGTCGGCTGCGGCGTCGCGATCCCCCCAGGTATACAGCCAGGTCCGGTCGACCCCCAGCACGTGGCACAGCAACACCTCGGCGTCGAGACGGGCACTGGGAGAGCCGGCGGCCTCGAGCCGGCGGCTGGCGTCACGCAACAGCTCGTCCAGGCGCATCAGGCCTCCTGCTGGAGGGCGGCCAGCTGCTCGGCCTGATACTCGTGGATCAGCGGCTCGATGACCTCGTCGAGCTGCTCGCCGCCGACCACTTCGCCCAGCTTGTAGAGGGTCAGGTTGATGCGGTGGTCGGTGACCCGTCCCTGGGGGAAGTTATAGGTGCGGATGCGCTCGCTGCGATCGCCCGAGCCCACCAGCGAGCGCCGCTCGTCGGCCTGTTGCCGGCGCTGGCTGTCCTGGGCCGCCTGCTTGAGGCGGGCGGCGAGCAGCGACATGGCCTTGGCGCGGTTCTTGTGCTGGCTGCGTTCCTCCTGGCACTCCACCACCACCCCGCTGGGCAGGTGGGTGATGCGGATGGCCGAGTCGGTGGTGTTGACGTGCTGGCCGCCGGCCCCGCTGGACCGGTAGGTGTCGACGCGCAGGTCGCCGGGGTTGATGTCGACCTCGCCGACCTCGGCGGCCTCGGGCATCACCGCCACGGTGCAGGCCGAGGTATGGATGCGGCCCTGGGACTCGGTGGCCGGGACCCGCTGCACCCGGTGGGCGCCGGACTCGAACTTGAGCCGGGCGTAGACCCCCTCGCCCTTGACCCGCGAGATGATTTCCTTGTAGCCGCCCTGGTCGCCGTGGCTGGCACTGATGACCTCGACCTTCCAGCCGTGCTGCTCGGCGTAGCGCGAGTACATGCGGAAGAGGTCGCCGGCGAACAGGGCCGCCTCGTCGCCGCCGGTGCCGGCGCGGATCTCCAGGAAGACGTTGCCGGCATCGTCCGGGTCGCGGGGCACCAGCAGCTGCTTGAGCCGCTCCTCCAGCGCGGCGCGGCGCTCGCGGCCCTCGTCGCGCTCCATCTCGGCCAGCTCGCGCATCTCGGCGTCCGCATCGTCGACCAGCGCCTCGGCGGCCTCGATGTCGCCCTCCACGCGCCGGTACTCGCGCCACGCCTCCACCAGGGCATCGAGCTCGGCGTACTCGCGGGAATAGTCGCGGAAGCGCGCCTGGTCGGTGATCACCTCGGGGTCGGCCAGCAAGGCGGCGAGCTCCTCGAAGCGCTCGGCAAAGGCATCGAGACGCTGACGCAGGGAAGCTTTCATCAACGGAGTCCTATCGGCAAGTATCGGAATCGAAAGGCACGCCCGGCGGGAGCACGGGAGCCATCGGCACGCGCGTCGCCACGCTGACGCAGGAATGCCTTCATCGTCGGGTCCCTAGCGGGACGTCTTGGCGGCGTCATCCAGCAACAGCTCGGCGGCGGCGTCCAACAGCTCCTGGCGCTCGTCGCTGGCGGCCTCGCGCAGTGCCACCGTCGGCCGGTGCAGCAGCCGGTTGGTCAACTGGTGGGCCAGGCGTTCCACCACCCCGGCGGGATCCTCGCCCCGGGCCAGGCGTGCCAGCGCCTGATCGCGGGCCTGGTCGCGCAGCGTCTCGCCCCGGGCACGGACGTCGCGGATCAGCTCGCCGCCACTGCGCAGGCGGCGCTCGTACAGCCAACGGCCGACGCCATGCTCGATCAGCGACTCGGCGTGGTCCGCGGCGACCTGGCGGTGGCGACGGTTCTCCTCGATGACCTCCTCGAGGTCATCGACGGTATAGAGGAAGACATCGGAGAGCTCGCCTACCTCGGGCTCGATGTCCCGGGGCACGGCGATATCGACCATGAACACCGGGCGGTGGCGCCGGCGCTTGAGGGCCCGCTCCACCATGCCCTTGCCGAGGATCGGCAAGGGCGCCGCGGTGGAGGCGATGACGATGTCGGCCTGGACCAGCGCCTCGGGGATCTCGTCCAGGGTGATGGCCCCACCGCCCAGGGGGCCGGCCAGCTGCTCGGCGCGTTCCCGGGTGCGGTTGGCCACCGTCAGTTGCTTCACCCCGGCCTCGTGGAGATGGCGTGCGACCAGCTCGATGGTCTCGCCGGCGCCGATCAACAGCGCCCGGGAGCGCGAGAAGTCGTCGAAGATCCGGCTGGCCAGGCTGACCGCGGCGTAGGCCACCGAGACGGGGTTGCGCCCGATGCCGGTCTCGGTGCGGACCTGCTTGGCCACGGCGAAGGTCTGCTGGAAGAGGCACTCCAGCTCGCCGCCCATCCCCCTGGCGCGCCGCGCCACCTGATAGGCATCCTTGAGCTGACCAAGGATCTGCGGCTCGCCCAGCACCATGGAATCCAGGCCCACGGCCACTCGCATCAGGTGGCGGGCGGCCTCGTTATCCAGGAAGTGGTAGGCACAGCTCGTCAGTGCCTCGACCTCGAGGCCATGGAACCGGCCCAGCCACTCGAGGATCGCCCGCTCGCCGGCCTCGCCGGTGACGCAATACAACTCCGTGCGATTGCAGGTGGAGAGCACGGCGGCCTCCTGCACCCCGGGCAGGACGCGCAGCTCGGCCAGCGCCGACTCCAGCTGGGTCGGCGTGAAGGCAACCTGTTCGCGCACCTCGACGGTCGCGGTCCGGTGGTTGATTCCCAGGGCAAGCAGCGTCATGCGTGTCGGCGTCTTCGGGTAGTGGTCCGGCATCTTCGGGATAGCGGTGGAGAGGTCCCGGGCGGACAGCCGCCTCGTCTCCACGGCGCAACATTCTACCACAGGCCGACCCGGCGCGGCGCCCCGCCGAGGGCGTTGTCCTTTGCCCCACGGAACCAAGCCGTTATGCTGGCGTCTCGGCCTTCACCTCGAGACTCGCATGCCCCGCCGATCCCCCATGACATTCGCACGCCGTCCGCTCGCCGCCCTCGGCCTGAGCCTGTTGCTCGGCGGCTGCCAGAGCCTGTCGCCCCAGCCGGTGACAGCGGATCCCATGGTCGGGGCGCCGCCCATCACCCAGGGCCTGGATGCCCAGGGGCTGTCCTCGCTGCTGGTGGCGGAACTCGCCGGGCAGCGTGGCGACTATCGTCGCGCCACCCGCGGCTACCTCGAGACCGCCGAACGCTACGGGAGCGTCGCCCTGGCCGAGCGCGCCGCCCTGGCCGCCCGCTTCGACGAGGACCCGCAGCTGCTCGAGGAGGCGGCCCGCCGCTGGCAGGCCCTGGCGCCCGAGAGCAGCGCCCCGGCCCGGCTGCTGGCCAGCCTCGCCATGCAGCGTGGCGACTGGACCACGGCGCTGGACCAGCGGCTCGCCGTGGTCGACCGTGGCGGCGAGGGCGAACTGCTGGACTTCGCCGAGAGGGCCCTCGAGGCCGGTACCGACCCGCTCCCGCTACTGGCCCTCCTGAGGCGCCACCTGGCCGATACCACCGCCGCCCCGCCGGATGCCGAACTCGCCACCGCCCTGCTCGAGGCGGCGGCGGGCGAGTATCGGGCGGCACGCCAGCGACTGGAGCGGCTGGCGGCTCGCGCCCCGGAGCTGCCGGCGCTGTGGCGCATCCGTGCGGTGGTGGCCCTGGACAGCGAGGCGCCACAGCAGGCCAAGGCGGCCGCGCGGCGCGGGCTCACGCTGGCCCCCGGCGACCCGCGGCTGATGCTGCTGACGGCCCAGGCGGAGATCCGGCTCGGCAACCTCGCCGCCGCCGAGGCCAACACCGACGCCCTGCTCGAGGACCACGGCGACACCCCGGAGCTGCGCCTGGCCCTGGCCCGGCTCTACCTGGAGGAGGGGCATCCGCGACCGGCGCGCCGCCTGCTGCTGCCGCTGATCGGCGACGATGCCGCGCCGCCCCTGGCCTTCCTGCTGCTGGGCAGCATCGCCGACGAGGAGGGCGAGGTGGACAACGCCCTCCTCTATTATCGCCAGGTCCCGGAGGGCGAACGCTTCCTGCTCTCCCGGGCCCGGGCCGCGCGCATGCTGGTGGAGCACGACCGCCTGCTCGACGCCCGGACCTTCCTGCGCATCGAGCGGCTGCGCCATGAGGCCGTCGCTCCCGAGCTGGTGGCGCTGGAGGTGGAACTGCTCGACGAGGCCGGCGCCCGCGACCAGGCCGATGCCCTGCTCGTACGCAGCATCGACCAGTACCCGGACGCCACCCGGCTGCGCTACCAGCGCGCCATGCGCGCCTACGAGGACGGCGACCTCGCCGCCATGGAGAGCCACCTGCGCGCCATCATCGAGCGGGAGCCCGATAACGCCAATGCCCTCAACGCCCTGGGCTTTACCCTGGCCGACATGAACCTGGCCGGTCGGCTGGACGAGGCCCAGCGCCTCATCGAGCGCGCCCATGAGCTGGCGCCGGACAACCCGGCCATCCTCGACAGCCTCGGCTGGGTGTATTATCGCCGTGGGGATCCCGAGGCCGCCCTGCCCTGGCTGGAACGCGCCTGGACCGCCATGCCCGATCAGGAGGTCGCCGCCCACCTGATCGAGGTGCTCTGGCAGCTGGGCGAGCGCGAGCGTGCCCGGGACCTGCTCGAGACGGCGCGGGACCGCTTCGATCCACGCCCGGCCATCGAGGCCCTGCGCGACCGCCTCCCCGCGCTCACCCCCTGAATCATCCGCGAAGGGAATCGACCATGCGACGCCATCGACCGAGACACCTGTTATGGCTGGCCCTGGGCCTGGCCCTGCTGGCCGGCTGCGCCACCCGCCCTCCCACGGGGGAGATGGAACGCAGCACCGGCCAGTGGGAGGACCAGCGCGAACGTCTGGAGACTCTCCAGGCCTGGCAACTGACCGGCAAGGCCGCGCTGCGCACGCCCGAGGACTCGACCAGCGCCAACCTGGACTGGCGCCAGACCCCCTATCATTACCGTATCCTGCTCAGCGGCCCCTTCGGCAGCGGGCGCAGCGTGCTCGAGGGACGCGAGGGCCGGGTATCGCTGACCACCGGTGAGGGCCGCTTCGAGGCCGACAATCCCGAGGCCCTGATGCAACAGCAGCTGGGCTGGTCGCTGCCGGTCTCGGCACTGACCGACTGGATCCGCGGCCTCCCCGCCACGCAACGTCCCCACCGCCTGGAGCGCGACGCCCGCGGCTTCCCCCAGGCGCTCCATCAGGACGGCTGGAGCATCGTCTACCGGGACTGGACCCGGGCCGAGGACCTGTGGCTACCGCGCCGCATGACCATGACCTACGACGAGCTCCGGGTCACCCTGGTGGTGACCCGCTGGCAGCCGGAGCCCGGCGATGCCTGACACGCGCCTGGTGCTGCCGGCCCCGGCCAAGCTCAACCGCCTGCTGCACATCACCGGACGCCGCGCCGATGGCTACCACGAGTTGCAGACGCTGTTCCAGTTCCTCGACCACGGCGACACCCTGTCGCTTGGCCGCCGCGATGACGACACCCTGCACCTGAGCCCGGCGCTGGCCGGCGTCACCGCCGACGACAACCTGATCGTGCGGGCGGCCCGGCTGCTGCGGGAGGCCACGGGCACCCGCCAGGGCGCCGACCTGCACCTCACCAAGCGCCTGCCGCTGGGCGGCGGGCTGGGCGGCGGCAGCAGCGATGCCGCCACCACCCTGCTGGGACTGGACCGGCTGTGGGGGCTCGATCTCTCGCTCGACACCCTGGCCGAGCTGGGCCTGGCCCTCGGCGCCGACGTGCCGGTCTTCGTCCGCGGTCACGCCGCCTGGGCCGAAGGGGTCGGCGAGCGGCTGACCCCCGTGACGCTGGACATGCCCTGGTTCGTGGTCGTCCATCCCGGCGTCACGGTCGCCACGCCGGCGGTGTTCCGGGCCCCGGAATTGACACGGGATACCCCCCCGATTACCATGGCGCGCGCACTGCAGGGGGGAGCGGCGAGCTGGCGCAACGACTGCGAGCCCACGGTCCGGACACTGTATCCCGAGGTCGCCCGCGTCCTCGACTGGCTACAAGACCGGGCACCGTCGATGCTGACGGGCACCGGGGCCTGTGTCTTTGCCAGCCTGGATCGCGAGGTCGACGCCGATGCGCTGCTGGCCGAGATGCCGGCGGGCTGGCACGCCTTCAAGGCGCACGGCCTGAACCGTTCTCCTCTTCACGATGCCCTGGATCGATGACCGCCCCCTTCCCCTGGGCACGGCGGCACCTGGGTCGATCCGGCATGGTTAAGGTTGCTGGGGTATAGCCAAGCGGTAAGGCAGCGGTTTTTGGTATCGCCATGCGCAGGTTCGAATCCTGCTACCCCAGCCATTTCCACCCCGGAACGGCACCGATCCGACTCCTGAAGACCCAACACTGCAAAGGTGGCTGCGCGTGTCAAAATTGATGGTTTTCGCCGGGAACGCCAATCCCGAACTCGCCCAGAAAGTGGCCGAGAGCCTGGACAACCGGTTGGGCAACGCCACGGTCGGCCAGTTCAGTGACGGCGAAGTCGCGGTCGAGATCAACGAGAACGTGCGCGGCAAGGATGTGTTCATCCTGCAACCCACCTGTGCACCGACCAACGACAACCTGTTGGAAATGATCCTGATGGTGGACGCCCTGCGCCGGGCCTCCGCCAGCCGGGTCACGGCGGTGGTGCCCTACTTCGGCTACGCCCGTCAGGACCGTCGCGTGCGCTCCGCCCGGGTGCCGATCTCCGCCAAGATCGTCGCCGACATGATGGTCAAGGCCGGCGTCGACCGGGTGATGACCATGGATCTGCATGCCGATCAGATCCAGGGCTTCTTCGACGTGCCGGTGGACAACGTCTACGGCTCGCCGATCCTGCTCGACGACATCGAACGCCAGAACTACGACGACCTGGTCGTGGTCTCCCCGGACGTCGGCGGCGTGGTGCGGGCCCGGGCCATCGCCAAGCAGCTCAACGCCGACCTGGCGATCATCGACAAGCGCCGCCCCCAGGCCAACCAGGCCCAGGTGATGCACATCATCGGCGAGATCCAGGACCGCACCTGCGTGGTGGTGGACGACATGATCGATACCGCCGGCACCCTGTGCAAGGCCGGCGAGGCGCTCAAGGAACATGGCGCCCGCCGCGTGGTGGCCTATGCCACCCACCCGATCCTGTCCGGCCCCGCCGTCGACAACATCACCGGCTCGGTGCTCGACGAGGTGGTGGTCACCGACACCATCCCGCTGTCCGAGACCGCTCGGCGCAGCGGACGCATCCGTCAGCTCAGCGTGGCCGGGCTGATCGCCGAGGCGATCCGGCGGGTCAGCAACGAGGAATCCGTCAGCGCCATGTTCCACTGAGACCGACTCAGCGGGACGTGGCGCCGGAACGTGCCCTTCGGGGCGTCCGGAAGCGCCGAGAGGTTGTTCAAGATCTCGCGAGCGAGGGGCAGACAAGGCGAATCGTGTGAAGAAGCGCAGTTTACGTGTTGTAAATGAGCAGTCTGAACACGCTTTCAACGATGTATGCCCGACGCGCAGCAGATCTTGGGCAGGCTCGAAGGGTCTGGTCGCGGACCCCGGCGTCTTTCCTTACTTCTAGCAAGAGGCAATACCATGTCCGATTTCAAACTCAACGCCAGCGTTCGCAACGACCTGGGGAAAGGTGCGAGCCGCCGCCTGCGTCGTGCGAACGAGCAAGTGCCGGCCATCATCTATGGTGGTGAGCAGGCCCCCCAGCCCATCGCCGTCGACAAGACCAGCTTCTACAAGGCGATCGAGGACGAGGCCTTCTTCTCCTCCGTGATCAACCTGACGGTGGACGGCAAGGCCCAGCAGGTAGTGGTGCGTGACCTTCAGCGTCACCCCTACAAGCCGCTGGTGTCCCACGCCGACTTCATGCGCGTCGATGCCACCCACGAGCTGACCCTGAACGTGCCGCTGCACGTGATCGGCGAGGATGCCAGCAAGGCCATCAAGGATCAGGACGGCGAGCTGCACGTCCTGACCTCCGAGGTCGAGATCAGCTGCCTGCCGAAGGACCTGCCGGAGTACCTGGAAATCGACATCAGCAACGTCGAGCTGGGCACCACCCTGCACCTGTCCGACCTCACGGTGCCGGCCGGCGTGACCCTGGTCGCGCTGACCCACGGCGAGGACCACGACAACGCCATCGTGAGCGTCACCAAGGCCAAGGTCCGCGCCGAGGCTGAGGAAGAAGGCGAAGAGGCCGCCGGCGAGGAAGCCAAGGGCGAAGCGCCCAAGGGCGAGGAAGCCAAGGGCGAAGGCGAAGGCGACACCGAGTAATCGGCCGTTGCCGGCGGGCATGCCGATCCCTCGGCATGCCCGTCCCGCCTTCACGGATCAAGCGCCTCGGCGCTTGATTTTTTTTGCCATCACGCCGCACGCGAGGACACCGGCATGAGCCAGTTGAAAGCGATCATCGGCCTGGGCAATCCCGGCGCCGAGTACGACGCCACCCGTCACAACGCCGGCGCCTGGCTGCTCCACGCCCTGGCCCGGGACGCCGGCGGCGAGCTGCGCCCGGACCGGAAGTTCCTGGGGCGCTACGCACGCGTCCACGTGGCCGGCCAGGACCTGCACCTGCTCGAACCCACCACCTTCATGAACCGCAGCGGCGGCGCCGTGGCCGCGCTGATGAAGTTCTTCAAGCTCGCCCCCGACGAGCTGCTGGTGGCCCACGACGAACTGGACATGCCCCCCGGCACGGCCCGTTACAAGCAGGGCGGCGGGCACGGCGGCCACAACGGCCTGCGCGACATCATCCGCGCGCTGGGCAACGACAAGTCCTTTCACCGCCTGCGCATCGGCATCGGCCACCCCGGCCAGGCCCACCAGGTGACCAACTATGTGCTGGGCCGCCCCGGCAAGGCCGAGCGCGCCGCCATCGACGCCGCCATCGACGAGTGCCTGGCCACCCTGCCCCAGGCCGTCGCCGGCGACTGGCCGCGCGCCATGCAGCGGCTGCACAGCTTCAAGCCCTGAGGCGCGTCGCATGGCACGTGCTCCCCGGGCGTGGCGGCGGTAGAATGCCTGCCAGTCGCCATTCATGAATTCGCTTTCCAGGAAGATCCCATGGGTTTCAACTGCGGTATCGTCGGCCTGCCCAACGTCGGCAAGTCCACCCTCTTCAATGCCCTGACCAAGTCGGGCATCGACGCCGAGAACTTCCCCTTCTGCACCATCGAGCCCAACGTCGGCATCGTCCCCATGCCGGACCCGCGCCTCGACCGGCTGGCCGAGATCGTCAAGCCGCAGAAGGTGCTGCCCACCACCATGGAGTTCGTCGACATCGCCGGCCTGGTGGCCGGCGCCTCCAAGGGCGAGGGGCTCGGCAACCAGTTCCTGGCCAATATCCGCGAGACCCAGGCCATCGCCCATGTGGTGCGCTGCTTCGACAACGACAACGTCATCCACGTGGCCAACGAGATCGATCCGCGCGCCGATATCGAGACCATCAACCTGGAGCTGGCGCTGGCCGACCTCGACACCGTCGAGCGCGCCATCCAGCGCCTGGTTCGCGTCGTCAAGGGCGGCGACAAGGAGGCCATCGCCACCAAGGCGATCCTCGACCGCATCCAGCCCCACCTGGCCGAGGGCCAGCCGCTGAGAAGCTTCGGCCTCGACGACGACGAGAAGCGCCAGCTGAAGAGCTTCGGCTTCCTGACCCTCAAGCCGACCATGTACATCGCCAACGTCAACGAGGACGGCTTCGAGGACAACCCCTACCTCGAGGTGGTCAGGGAGATCGCCGCCGCCGAGGAGGCCGTGGTGGTGCCGGTGTGCAACCAGATCGAGGCCGAGATCGCCGAGCTCGACGACGAGGAACGCGCCATGTTCCTCGACGAGATGGGCATGCAAGAGCCCGGCCTGGACCGGGTGATCCGCGCCGGCTACGAGCTGCTGGGCCTGCAGACCTACTTCACCGCCGGGGTGAAGGAAGTCCGCGCCTGGACCGTCAAGATCGGCGCCACGGCGCCCGAGGGCGCCGGCGTGATCCACACCGACTTCCAGAAGGGCTTCATCCGCGCCGAAGTGATCGCCTACGAGGACTTCGTGGCGCTGGGCGGCGAGCAGGGCGCCAAGGACGCCGGCAAGTGGCGCCTGGAAGGCAAGGACTACGTGCTCAAGGACGGCGACGTGGTGCACTTCCGCTTCAACGTCTAGGGCCACGCGCCTTGACGCCACGGTCCGACCCGGGTAGTATTCGCCCCCGTCGCACGGCTACGTAGCTCAGCTGGTTAGAGCACATCACTCATAATGATGGGGTCCCCTGTTCGAATCAGGGCGTAGCCACCAGATACCGAAAAGCCCGCCTGGTTCGCCAGGCGGGCTTTTTCGTTCGGCTTCGGGCTTCGGTGAACGCTCGAGGGCGGCTTCGGGGTCGGGGCGCGCGGGCGGCCAGCCGATCTCTTGCCGCTGGTCGCCCGTGGCCCGTGGCCCGTGGCCCGTGGCCCAGCGTCAGGGCAGCTCGGCGCGGTCGAAGAAGGCGGTGAGCACCCGGGTCAGCTGGGCCACGTCCTGGCTACCCGCCGTCTCGCGGATCGAGTGCATGGCCCACTGGGGCACGCCCACGTCCAGCGTCGGCACGCCGAGTTCGGTGGCGGTGATCGGCCCGATGGTGCTGCCGCAGCCCATGTCGGCCCGGGTGACGAAGGTCTGCACCGGCACCTCGGCCTCGCGACACAGCTCCCGGAACAGCGCCGCGGTGGCACTGTTGGTGGCGTAGCGCTGGCTGGCGTTGACCTTGATCACCGGCCCGGCATTGAGCGCCGGCCCGTGGGCCGCATCGTGCCTGTCCTGGAAGTTGGGGTGCAGGGCATGGGCGTTGTCGCAGGAGATCATCCGCGAGGCCTGGATCAGGCGGATCCACCCTTCCTCGCCGCCCTCCCCCAGCTGGGCGTTGACCCGCCGCAGCACGTCGCCCAGGAAGGGGCCCTGGGCGCCGCAGGCACTGGCGCTGCCGACCTCCTCGTGATCGTTGGCCACCAGCAGGGCGCCTTGCGTCCCATCGCATGCCAGGAGGGCCTCGAGGCCGATGAAGCACGACAGCAGGTTGTCGAGCCGCGCGCCGGCGATCAGCTCGCCCGCGACGCCGACCCGGGCCGGCGGCTGCACGTCGTAGAGGGCCAGTTCGAAGTCGAGCACCTCGAGCCCCTCGACACCGTGCTGCTCGGCCAGCCAGTCGCGCAGCAGCCGCTCGACGTCGGTATGCCCGCCGCCCTGCAGCAGCACCGGCGGCATCTCGGTCTGGGCGTTGATGGCCCGGCCGTTGTTGGCCTCGCGGTCGAGGTGGATCGCCAGGCTGGGGATGATCGCCACCGGGCGGTCGACGGTCAGTGGCAGGCCTTCCAGCCGGCCGTCCGGATGGCGCACCTGGACACGCCCGGCGAGCCCCAGGTCGCGGTCGAACCAGGGCGCCAGCAGGGCGCCGCCGTAGACCTCGACGCCGAGCTGCAGCCAGCCGGCGGCGGTCTGGGCGGCGTTGGGCTTGAGGCGCAGGCCCGGGCTGTCGGTATGGGCACCGATCATGCGCAGGGCCACCAGCGGCGAGCTCGGCAGCTGCAGGGCGATGATCGAGGAGTCGTTGCGGGTCACGTAGACCCTGTCGCCCGGCGAGAGGCGCCAGGCCTCGGTCTCCTCGAGGCGCCGATAGCCGGCCTCCTCGAGACGCTCGGCCATGTTGGCGGTGGCGTGCCAGGGGGTGGGAGAGCGGCGCAGGAAATCGAGCAGCCGCTCGAGTCGGGCATCCTGGGGCATGGGATTCCTCTGTAGCGCGGGACATTCGGGGGTCTTGGGATCTCGAGCGAGCTGCTACAATAGCCCCTCGGTCCATGCAACTCGCGAGCCGAATCGCAGTCTGGACTGAAGAGTGTACATGAATCCGGGAGTGCTTCATCGATGAGCCTGTTTGTCACCCTGGGGCGCGCGGCGGCCCTGGCCCTGCTGCTGGTCGCCGGTCCCGCCCTGGCGGAGCTCGTCCCCAGCGACGCCCAACGCCAGGCGGCCGCGGAAGTGGCCGAATCCCTCCGCTATGGCCACTATGCGGACGTCAACCTGGACGACGAGTGGTCGCGCCAGGCCTTCGACCGCTACCTGGACATCCTCGACGGCCAGCGCGCCTACCTGCTGCGCCGCGACGTCGATGCCTTCGACGACCTGGCCACCACCCTGGACGACGCCGTCCTGGACGGTGACCTGTCGCGTCCCTTCGCCCTCTACCGCCGCTATCACGAACGCGCCGAGGCCCGCCTGAGCTGGCTGCTGGCGCGCCTCGACGAGGGCCTGGACTTCGGTTTCGACGGCGACCAGCGCATGCTCCTGGACCGCGAGGACACGCCCTGGCCCGGCAGCGAGGCGGCCCTCGACGCGCTGTGGACCAAGCGCCTGCAGAACGCCGCCCTGACCCTGTCGATCAGCGACCAGTCCCCCGAGCAGGTGGAGGACACCCTGCGCCAGCGTTACGAGGGCCAGCTGTCCCGCCTGCGGCAGACCAACGAGGAGGACGTCTTCGGGCTCTTCATGGCCGCGGTCACCGGCAGCATCGACCCCCACAGCGAGTACCTGTCGCCGCGCCAGAGCGAGTCCTTCGACATCCAGATGCGGCTGTCCCTGGAGGGCATCGGCGCCCTGCTCCAGGCCGACGGCGAGTACGTCAAGGTGGCCAGCCTGGTGCCCGGCGGCCCGGCGGAACGCGCCGGGGTGCTCCAGCCCGCCGACCGCATCGTCGGCGTCGGCCAGGAGGACGAGGAGATCGTCAACGTGGTCGGCATGCGCCTGGACGACGTGGTCGACATGATCCGCGGCCCCAAGGGCTCGGTGGTGCGCCTCGACGTGGTGCCCGCCCAGGCCGTGGACATGACGCGCTCCAAGGAAGTCGAGATCACCCGCGACACCGTCAACCTCGAGGATCAGGCCGCCCGGGGCGAGGTCATCGAGGTGGAACGCGACGGCGAGATGCACCGGCTGGGCATGATCGAGGTGCCGACCTTCTATGTCGACTTCGATGCCTGGCAGGCCGGCGAGGAGGACTACCGCAGCACCACCCGGGACGTGGCCAGGGAGGTCGAGCGCCTCAAGGCCGAGGGGGTCGAGGGCATCGTGCTCGACCTGCGCGATAACGGCGGCGGCGCCCTGCAGGAGGCCAACTCGCTGATCGGCCTGTTCATCGACCGCGGTCCCACCGTCCAGGTGCGCGACGCCCGGGGACGCATCAGCCTGTATGGCGACACCAACAGCGGCACCCTCTATGACGGCCCCCTGGTGGTGCTGGTCAACCGGCTCTCGGCCTCGGCCTCGGAGATCTTCGCCGGCGCCGTCCAGGACTATGGCCGCGGCCTGGTGGTGGGCAACGACACCTTCGGCAAGGGCACCGTGCAGACCCTCGACGAACTGAGCCACGGCCAGATCAAGCTGACCCGCGCCAAGTTCTACCGCATCTCCGGCGAGAGCACCCAGCACCGCGGCGTGACCCCGGACATCCGCTTCCCGAGCCTGATCGATCCCGAGCTCATCGGCGAGAGCAGCCTCGACAACGCCCTGGCCTGGGACACCGTGCGCCAGGTCCAGTACCGTCAGTACGGCGAGCCGCAGCGCTATCTCGAGACCCTGCGCGAGCGCCACCGTCGGCGCGCCGAGGACCACCCCAACTTCCACTACCTGGAGCGCCAGGCCAAGCTGGCCGAGCGCCTGCGCGAGCAGCACACCAGCGTCAGCCTCAACCGCGAGCAGCGCCGCCGGGAAGTGGAGGCCCAGGAGGCCGAGCAGCTGGCGCTGGAGAACCAGCGCCGCGAGGCGCTGGGCCTGGAGCCCCTGGAGGAGTGGATCGACGCCCGCGACGCGCCCCAGGACGAGGTCGACGGCGACCCCGACGCGAGTACCGACGCCGGCACCGCGACGGGTCCCGACGCGGAGCCGATCGATCGGGCTCAGGTGGTGGAGGCCGCCGAGATCCTGCTCGACTTCGCCCGCCTCGACAGCGGCCTGCGCCTCGCCGAGTACGACTGACCCCTCCCCTTCTCCAACCGTGACGCCGGGCCCCAGTGGCCCGGCGTCGTGATACGGGTCATCCCGCCGACCGTTCGCAGTCGGCCGGCCCGCGGAAGTCACAGATCGTGCAGTGGTAGCGCCGGCCGCGAGCCGCCTCGATGCCCACCCCGCCGAGCAACTCCTCGAGATGATGCCCCTCGCCCGCCACCCGCTCCTGTTCCCGACATACCGGACAAGTCAGGACGATGACGTCGTCCACCCGCTCGATGTAGAACATGTACGCCTCCCGTTAACAACCGCCTGACATGCCAGCTTAGACGCTGTTGCCGGCGTCATGGCAGGCTTGGCGATTCCCGCCTTCGTACCGCCGATCCGCCAGGGCCTTCGCGCTCGAGCGCCTCGCCGACAGCGGGCCCATCGGGCGCCCCTCCTCGAAGCCAATCAGCGGCGCGCCGACCGGCGCGTCCTGCCGTCGCAGGCACCCGGGATCGCGCCCGGCAGGCCCGCCCCGTCCGCCTCAAGGCCAGCCGCCGCCGACCCGGCCTTCCCACCGCCTCATGGCCCTGCCGCGCGACTCCATCGACGACGGCCGATCTTCACGGCTCGCTGGAGCACCGCGCCGGGCGCTCCGGGTAGCGCCCACCGAATCCCGTGGCGAACATCTCGCGAGCAGCGAGCGACATCGCTCACACGGCACTTGACCATGTAACAAAAGAAACCTAACGTTACAAATATTAACATTATGAGAGGCGGCTAAGCCGGATGGCGTATCGAATCCGCCCTTTGGCGCTAGATGACAACGAAGCATGCATGAGACATGCCTGACCACCGCCTCGAATGCCTCCACCGCAAGGGACGTCGCCTCGGGGCTCATCGCGACGCATTCGAGGCCGATCGGAAACAACACAACCGGGATACCAGGGAGTGCCAAGCGTGCTGAACACACACACTTCTCAACGCAAGAATGCCGCTGGCCTGCGCAGGGGGCTGGCCATCACCCTCTCGGGGCTGCTGCTGGCCATCGCTCCGTTGGCGACCGCCAGTACCTCGCCCCACGCGGGAGGCGAGGCGGACATCCAGCGGTCATCATGGATGAACAACGTCGAGGCCTTCGTGATCCCCGATCAGGTGGGGCCCGAGGATGCCTGGCTGCATATCGACCTGGTCAGCCGGCAGCTGGTGTTGTTGCGGGGAGCACGCCGCTTGGCGACGATCCCGTACGTGGCCTATGGCTCACAAGGCTATCGGCGGGTGCGCGTACAGGGCAGCCGGCAGACACCCGTCGGCCAGTTCACCATCCAGCGCATCAACCCTCACAGCAAGTTCCGCACCTTCATGGAGTTCGACTACCCCACGCCGGGTGCCGCCTGGGACGCACGGGCGACGGGACTGCTGAGCGATGCCGAGTACCGGTATTACCGCTCCTACCGATCGAAGCATGGCATGTCTCCCCCGAACACGCGCCTGGGAGGCCATATTGGTCTCCATGGCCTCGGCAGTTCCGATGAGTGGATCCATAAGCGTCGCGACTGGACACATGGCTGTATCGCCGTGACCAATGAGGAAATCGACCAGATCAAGGGCTGGATCGACATCGGTTCCCGGGTGGTGATCCGGGGCTGACCGGTCCGCCCCCCCTGGCTCGCCATCCCCCTGGCGTCTCGACCAGCGACGACAGGCAGCACGGTCAGGCAAGTCTCATCGACGCCCGTCTCACGCACGCGACCGACGACATTCGCCGATCCTCCTTGCCCTGTCCTGCGGGGTGGGCAAGGGAGCATCGCCGCCGGCGGGACTGCGTCATCAGGCCGCTGACACGCCCGGACGCCGGGTTACATGTGAGGAAGGTGTCGATGCCAGGGCCAGACCAGGGGGACTGTCAGCACCGCTCCCCCCTTTTCCCACTAGGTTTTGTATGAAAAGTCGGTACTCAGGAGACATTCAGTTTAGGGACTGACATGCGTCTCCAGTTCCAGGAACACCCGGTAACCATGAGGATGCCTCTGTGATCTGGACCTCTAAGCTTTGTCTGAAAAGTCGACGAGCGATGGCCAAACAAGGCAAAAATCGGAGAAAAGACGGAGTTTACGCGGTGTACATGAGTACTTTGATCCGATTTTTAACGCCGGATGGGCGAGCGCAGGCAGTTTTCAGACAAAGCGTAAGGTGATTCCTGTCGCCCAGCTGGGCATCCCCTGCCAGGCCTTCGCCACCCAGGCTCGAGGCCGCCTTGCTTCGGAATACACCATCACCCCTGGCACGCCCTACCCCAACACCGCCACCTCAGCGATCAGAGCCACGCCCACAAGCAGATCTGCTACCAGATCTCTCGATGCGCCCGCGCATCAACGGCGACCAGCATTTCAAGCCCTTAGCAGCGGGTCAGCCAAAGGTGCCAACCCTCTACGACTTTTTTCCCAGGATCCGACTACGCATACCGAAGCATTCTTTAGTAAGCTGAGTGTAAGCGTATGTTTCCAATCGGATACTAATGTTATTCCGATGGAGCCACGCTGGCGGCCTGCACCGCCAGGAAGGAGGGCTGGTGATCGGCCACTCTCGGCGGTAGCGTGCCTGATCGAAAATTGCGCCCCACGCTTGTCAGGGCAACGGTTTTCGTAGGAACGCAGACATTTTGAGCGATTAAAGGTCTGCATTTGACCCACCATACGCACCATTGGCTGTATCGAGTTGTAGAAAAGAGATGTACATCGCGACAGGCAGATATCGACCCATAGCCGACATTTAACACAAGATGCCAAACTAGAGGTGTTGTATGGCTGCAGTAACTTATATGAAGAGGGGGTGATTAATGGCATTGTTTGGTTGCATATAAGACGCAGGATTGCCGATGTTCAAAAAAATTTCTCGATGGTATAGAAGGCCTAAAGATCCTGCCGGTTACGTCTATTATGTAAGACTTAAAACCTCTGATGGACCTTTCTACAAATTGGGGTTTACGAGTAAGTCGAGCTTAGTTGAGCGAATGGCATATGGGAATAGTGGCGACGAAAATTTGATTGACCGCCAGCTTGTCTTTACATTTCGCCATGATGCTTGGGATGTCGAGCAAACATTGCTTGATCATTTTGACAAATATCGTGCATTTGGAAAATACAGTAGAGATCCGACGAAGCCCCTTTGTGGCCGAGGTCAATCCGAGTTGTTCGCCAACGACATATTAGGTCTTGATGATGAGCTATATGCCGCTCCCAGCGAAGAGAAGTTAAAAGAATGGGAAGAAGAGAATGAGCAGGCGAAAGATGGCTGTTTGATGATTTTGATCGGTCTGGTTTTAGCTCCTTTTACATTTGGTTTGTCGTTGTTTTTCATTATAGGGGGGCTTTCTGGCTTTTGGAGTATCGGTAAAAGCCATCGAGCGGGTGTGGTAGGACAAACTCGACCAAAGCACCCTCCAACTATACAGGACCTGGTTGACTCTATAAGCAATGGAAAGAATGTAGCCTAAATGATGATTGAGTATCGTGATTTACTAGCTGGTTTTATGATGAAAGGTGATGTTGTATCTGTAAATATGATGATTGACTATTTTGGCCTGAATCTGAATTTAGGCTATGCTGATAAAGCTTGTGTGGCAGTTGACGACCCAAAGCGGCCATGTTGGCAAAGGCCGCCAGCACGTTCATCGGTGTTAGATAGCCGGCACGATGAAATGTTTTTCAGTAGGTTGTGGAGAGTACAGCGTGCAGTATAATATTGTTGAACGTGTCGGCGCGTTCATTAAATATCAGAGCGTTCCGTCTAATACCTGTTCAATCGCTCCGCAGGCTAGGAGGTGGTTTAAGCGTGGGAAAGAAGACTCCTAATCCGACTCCAGATGACGCTACTTGGTTTGATCATCAACAACTTCTTTTCTGGCTTCAGGCTTGTCTGAGGGATGCAGAGGTATATTTTTCGTCGAGCAACGCTTCAAAAGCGGCGTTTGACAAAATGTTCTCAGGCGGTTTTGAAGCTATAGAGCAGCACAAAGACGAACACCAAAAGCTCTCTGACCAACAAACGCTAGACGCATATCATTTTATAGTTGTTACTGGTAACTTACTCCGTCTGCTTAAAAGAGCGAAGCATCTCTTTCCCGCTATTCAGCCCCCATACAGCAGAGCAAAGCATCTGCTATCGGAAGGCAAGGAACTGCGTGACATGATAGAACATTCACATGGAAATGACGGGTATCTTGCAGGTGGCGGAAATCATCCTGAAAAGTTCGTTCGTGATGGCGCGCCAAAGCCAGGTATTACCGCTGACGCCACCTCAACCATCATTGATGAAAACGGACACTGGCTGGGTGGCCGACTCTGCGTTGAGCGTGTGTTGAAAGAGGTTTCAGAAATCTATCAAGAGGCGAGAGAAATACCTCCGCCTACTGATGGTGGTGGGAAGAAAGCAGATTGAACAACGCAATTAAATTCGCTCCCTGCGGTCGCCGGACGCTCGTACCTCGCGCCGTTTATCGCAGGCGTTAACCAGATTAAAGGAGCCTCGTGTGTTGCGAAGCCTTCGGAAAGGTAACTCTAGCGTCTATTTTCAGCACGAGAATACCGGTCACAGCATCGGCGCTGAGAAATTTGAGTCAGCTGTAGTCGATGGTGCCGTAGTGTTGAGGTTCGCCGTAAAACCAGTGGATGAAAATCAGCGCCAGGATGAAAGCTACTTACACGAGGAAGATCTCGTATCTATCACCATTGATGATGAAAGGGTGATAGAGGGTTTCATATCCCAGGTAAAGGCGAGCGGATCAATATTTTCTAACTGCGAGCTAGAAGTTATTTCTCGTAATAAGGTCTTTACCTTTGAGGTCCGACCGCAGCTCGTAGATCATGGTGCCGTCAAGCATCTGGAATTTCAGATTACATCGCAACATGGTTAACAATTCGCGTCACATTGATGCCCTTTACGCCGCTTCGCTCTGTAAAGGTCACCGGTGCGCTCCGCGTTATGCCCAGTTGAGGGATCGATGAGTTTCGAGAGACTTAGAAGCAATTTTAGATCTTATAAAAGATTACTGGAGTCGGACACGCTGGGCTCTTTCGACTTTTTTACATGTATGGTGTGTTTGGATAGCATCGATAGCTCTAGGTTTGACCAGTTCTTGGGAGCTATAGAAGCTAAAGATTACGCTGTTCTATGCAAGGTAATACCGCTTGCCGTTCATGAGTTTACGCATTTCATTGATTCAACCTCCACGGTTTGGGGCATGAACCATTTAAATAAAATGAACGAGGCATATTGCTCCAACAATAGAATGGGCGGCAAAGAGGAAGAGTTTTACAAGGCAAAGAGCTTTTTAGAACATGCAAGGTCATTACGCCTGCCTGACTACTACACAGTGATTGATAGGGCAAAAGGACCGGATAGACCATGGCAGTCAAGAATCACTATGGGGAAAAAATTTGGTCTAGATGGAAAGCTATCAAAAGATCCTATTCTATTTTCTCAGTTTCTAAATGCCCATGGTGATTTAATAGCACGATCTCCTGTTTCAACGGTTTCGATTCTTGAAGCTTCGGCCATGTCCAATGAAATGTTAATAATAACATCATTAATTAATGGGCTAAGTGAAGAAGAAAAGCTGGTTGAAAGCGGAATTTACCAGCGCGAATCACTTGACTTCATTTACAATCAGAATATTACGGAATACTCCGTTTGCGTGCATGTAGTTGCTAACCATTTGCAGTGCAAGGATGTTTTTGTAGCGTCCCAAATATGCTCAATTATTACGCGCCTAGTATTGAACTTTCCCGAGTCACTAGTTGAAAAAGTACTGTCGTCAGACATACATCAGGTAGTAGACCTTCCCAAGGGAAGTGAGTTTGAAAGCAGGGTGAGGACAGGTATACAGAATCTAAATCTTGGAATATTGTACTTTCTAATGTGCAGTGCTCTACCGAGTAATACAGCGGAAAGCCCGGGAAAAATGATTGCTGGCGTTGGTGAGGCGCTAGAAAAATTGAACCTTTCGTTAGACTTGCTTAGCGAAGAGGCAAGCAAAGAAATTGAAGGGATAGCTAACAATTTAAAAGACAGCAGGCTAAATGCAATTCGATTGCTGTCTAGAGTTGGCCTTGATAACTTTTTCAAAATACCCATGACTGCTCGAGGGCTTAAGGTTGAAGAGTTGTCACTGCCCCGCGTATATCTTGGTGATGGGACAGAAGTCTCTATTTTCCAAAACGATAAAAGTCTTCTTAAAGACGTCGGAATTGAAGAAATATTCGAGGAACTTTACGAGGGACAAGAATGGGTCGAGAGATTCTCAGAGGGCTGCACAGCATAACCAATGAATCGAGCCGACCAATTTTCCGCTGTCGCTTCAAATTGGCGGCTTATTCAAGGCGTTCTGTTTCTCTAAAGCATCGGATGCCGCGATGGAATTAACATGGTTACAAGTTATTGATACGGCGGTTAAAATCGGCCTTGGAGCTTTGATTTCAGGCGGAGCCACCTTTTTTACGCTCATAAAAAGCCAACAACATGAAGATCGAAAGGAAGCGAAGGCGAATTTTTATAGGCTGCAGGAAGAGAAGAAAACAAAATACGTTGATCTGTTGGCCAAGTCACAAGAGCTGATTCAGCAGCATCTTTATAGTACTTGCGCTCCCGGTTCTGATTCCTACGGCGACTATCTCCGTGCATTTAATGAAGTCCAGATAATTTCAAGTGATCCCATACGAGTGGCAGCATTCAACATGGTCTCTGACGTTCAGGCATTCATTTTCCTGAACAAAAATAATCAGGAATTAGAGTTGGTTGACAGAATGGTTGCGTCTGCCCGGGAAAAAGTATCTGTTTTCCAAAAGGTAGCCCAGCAAGAAGTGACCAAACCCTATGAAAAAACATAACAAGTCATTGCAGTTCGTTCCGGCCATAACGGGACTCCACCGGACGGCCTTTTCTCCGCTTCGCTACGCAAAGGCCGCCGCTGAATATTGGCGTTACATGAGGACTCACCGAAAGTCCGCTTCTGGCCGAGTGAGGAACTTTAGTCTATGCTGATGGGGGTGCTGGGGCAGTTGATGACCCAAACTTGGCACTCGACTTGTTGAAAAGTTAGGTTTCGATATTGAGTCCGCACCGGCAACTTGATCCTATACAGCACGATCCGTTAGCTTGTTAAATTCCGGTTAGTTACAGCGAATCCGTGTAACCGTACATACATAATGGCGAAACGCAAGAATAGAGACGATTTCACTGAGAGGACCAGGCTACAGATCGCGAAGCGGGCTGGCTGGCTGTGCTCGTTTCCAACGTGTCGCACGCCGACGGTCGGTGCAACGTCGGACGGCGAAGGCGAAATCAACATCGGCACGGCGGCCCACATCTGTGCGGCTGCGCCCGGCGGCCCACGCTACGATGAGACTATGTCACCAGAGGAGCGCTCTTCCGCGAGGAACGGCATCTGGATGTGCCGCGATCACGGCAAGGCGATCGACTCCACCGATCCGGAATTCACTATCGGGCAGCTCCGCGAATGGAAGAGACAGGCGGAAATCGAGTCATGGCGTCGCGTGCTGCGTAACGAAGTGCCGCGTGGGCCAGCGGTTGCCGGAGACACCCAGTTGGCGGCACGTATTCGGACCGCCGCAGAAGCAGATCTCAAGGTCTTCCAACAGACCGTGAAATGGCCATCCACGTCAGTTGCTCTCACGTTGGAAGTAGATGGGTTTGATGACCCAGTGACGACAAACGCGCTCGCGAGGGCGGTCACGTCGCTGGATGATCTGATCCTCGTTGCCGGGCCCGGCATGGGCAAGACCACGACACTCTTCCAGATCGCCGAAGGCATGCTGGCCAGCAGCAAGGACATGCCCATCGTCGTGCCACTCGGCGATTGGGCGACGGAAGGTGCGACGGTTCTGGAGTCGGTCCTCAAGCGTCAGGCGTTCCGTGGAATCTCGGAAGATGACTTTCGCAAGGCTGCCGTCCAGCACGGAATCGTGCTGCTACTCGACGGCTGGAACGAGCTGGACACGCAATCGCGGGCCCGTGCGCGCGTGCAGGTCTCCAGGCTCAAGGCGGAGTTACCGGAACTCGGCCTCGTCGTGTCGACGCGTAGGCAAGTCCTCGACATTCCTTTCGGAGGAACACGCGTCGATCTCCTGCCGCTCAACGAAGAGCAGCAAATGCAGATCGCTGTCGCCATGCGCAGCGACGCAGGTGCGAAGGTTTTGGATCAGGCTTGGCGCACGGCGGGCGTGCGCGAGCTTGTGACGACTCCCCTCTATCTGACATCGCTACTATTGCTCCCTGAACACGCCCCGTTCCCGACGACCAAGGAGGAGGTGTTGGGGCACTTCGTGTCTGCGCACGAGAAGGACGCGAGCCGCGCGGAAGCGCTGTGCGCCACTGTGCAAGACTTACAGCAGGACTATCTCGACGGTCTCGCCGTCTTCGCCACGCAGACGGCAAACACGGCCATCGCCGAGAGTAATGCGCGGCGATCGATCTTCATGACGGAAACTCTTCTGGCCGATAACGGGCAGATCACGATCAAGCCACAGCCCGACGCGGTGCTCGATGTGCTCGTCAGCAACCACGTGCTGACGCGTATGGGCGACACGCCCGGCTACTCGTTCCAGCACCAGCAGTTTCAGGAATGGTACGCCTCTCATTCGGCCGAGCGCCGGATCATCACCGAGATCGACGATCCTAAAGCGCGTGAGACACTGAAGGCGGAGGTGTTCAACCTCCCCGCATGGGAGGAAGCCATCCTCTTTGCTGTCGAGCGTCTGACACGCGGCGACATGCACCAGCGTACCGCGTGTGGCAGGGCGATCAACGCCGCGTTCGAGGTGGATCCCATCCTCGCCGCCGAGATGATCTTCCGTTCCACTGAAGAAGTGTGGACGCAGATTGCTGCGACCATTCAAGGACTCGTGGCGCGCTGGCACGCGCCCGGAAAAGTGGATCGCGCTTTCCGCTTCATGCTGACGTCGGGCCGACCCGAATTCCTCGATGCGGTCTGGCCGCTCATTACCGACGAAAACAAGCAGATCAGCCTCAACGCACTGCGCAATTGCCGACGGTTCAGACCGTCGATCCTTGGAAAAGACGCCAAGAAGAAGATCAGGTCCTTGTCTCCGAATGCGCGAATTATCGTACTGAGCGAGATAGCCTCGCACAGCGGCATGGATGGCCTCGATCTTGCGACTGCGATTGCTATGAACGACCCTGACCCTGAGGTGCAGGCCTCAGTTGTCGATGCGCTAGCATTCCGGCGCGCGGACCGCCATGTTGCCGATGTGTTGCGAGAGGCGGGCGACAAAACTTTCGACCTGATCGCGAGCAAGGGCCTCGTCGATGAGGTGACGGACGAATTGGTCAGAAAAGGACTCGTGGCGGCGCAAGAGCGGCAGGAGGTGGAAAAAACGTCGGCCGCTGATCGGTTGCGTGTGATTGTGTACTCGCGGAGCACTGAGGACCACAGCGCCGAGCTGTCCAACATCATCAGCACGATGGAAATCGAACAGAGGCAAGACGCCAGGGTACAACTCATCTATGAAGCGCGCAGCCGTTATCCGTGTGCGGTCGTGGACGGCCTCCTGGCGCGCGTACGCGCGGGCCGCTCACTGTTCTATGGCGCGGACGATATTCTGGCGTCCGCCGGGTTCACTCTGGAAGATGAAGCGCTGCTTCAACTGGCGCTGGCTAATCCCACCTGCCATGACGATCGCGCGGTAGCTGCCGCCTCAGTGCTTGGGCCGGAGGCCGTCGGCCGCTTGGTTGACGCGTTGCTCGACGTTGGATCGCGTCTGCGAGTAGGCGACAAATACGATCGCGCAGCAGGTGAAACTTACAGAGGGATGGAAACCCGCATCGCACATGTGCCGGGTCCAAGCCTCGTTGCCGCGGTACTTGCGAGCTCGACGCAGGCGGACAACGGAGGGATAGTGCGCTTGGCGGATCTGCTCTCACGCCATCCCGACGGCGCGACCGATCGCGGCAGGTCCTTCGACGCGGATTCGGTTCGGGCTATTCAGAGCCTAGTCGAAGACTGGGGCAACCGCCTGCTCGCTTCGGGCGACGCGAAGCGCTGGCAGAAGGCCCATATCGCTACGCTTGCGAGCCGCGTCCCGTCGGTGAAGCTGTTACCCCTTTTGAAGCGGCTGCTTGACGACAATCTTGAGCGCTACAGAGCTTTCCGGAAAGAGGCCGAGGCCGCCAGATGGCGGCCGTGCAAGGCCGTGAACGAGGCTCGTTGGCCATTGACTCATGAATATCAGCGCGCCTTCCTGGCGATCAAAGCGTCGGAAACAGCCGCAATAATGCAAGAGTATCTAACGGACGAGCATTTTGGTGCGCTCGCCGCACGGGTGCTTACCGATCAATGGAGAACCGTGAACGAACCACCGACAGAAAAGCACATTCTCGGTGGCATTGACTTCTCGGGTGTGAAGGAGAAACGCACGGCTCGCGCTATCAATCCTGACGAGACTTCGGCGGAAGCGGAAGTGATATTCTCCGCGATCGAACCGCTGATCGTGGAAGGCGTCACGGACGAGCAGAAGAAACTCGCCGTCGAACTTGGCATCGTCGCCTCGCAGCTGCCGCACGGAAGGTGCGATAGCACCATCCGTAAGCTCATCACCATCGCGTCGAGGCGAGCACGCGCCGATCTACTCCTCAGCCTTGTACTTTCTGGCGAGGATATCGACACGAAGGCTGTGACCGATGGCATTGCCGAGACCTTCGAGGCGGCCAAGACTGAGACTTGGATAATGACGCAAAGTGAGGGCTATGAGCTCAAAGCGTGGTTGCGCCTCTTGCCGTTCGTGAACCGCCCCGCAGAGGCTTTGGCCGTCGTTCACGGCATGCCCCCTGCGCAACGTGAACCTCGCTTCTTGGAGGAAATGGTAGGGGCCTTCGCCGATTCACCTTTGGAACAAGCTGAAGATGTCTTGTTCAAGCTGGCCGAAGAAGATGCGCGCTTCTATGCGAGCCACCGATGGCGAGCGACCGCCTTCCGGCTTGGGACAAGGTCTTCAGCGCGTCGTATCCTCGATCTGACCGCCCAGGGCGCCTTTGAAGACAAGTCACTGGATAATTGGCACCTGGCAAGGGAGCTCGGGAGCCTGCTTGATGCTCACCCCGATTTGCGGGCTCATGTGTACGGCCTGTTGAAGGACGGGCCGACCTCGCCCGGAATTGCGACGCTTGCCCGCGTCGTCGCTGAAACCCCCGACGAAGAGGGGCTGCTCTTGCTGGTCAGATTTGAGAACGATCACAAGCGTTCCTTTATCGGCTGGCGAACCATGGAAAGAGTCATCACCGAACACGTACCGTCCGAAAGTTGGGAAGGCGCGTACAACGTCGTGCCGGTCCCTGTTGCCGAACTTCGCCGGAAGCTACTCGCGATGGCCACAGATGGTAGCGGGTCGGAAGTCGCTGCTCGCTGTCTGAATCAAATTGACTTGATCAGGGATGAATACGGATTGCCCGAAGCCGAGCCTCGTCATCCCGATCTTGTATCTGGAAAGTCGTGGCCGATCATGATCCCTGACCCCCATATGAATGAAGCAGAGTAAATCATAGAGCGAACGCTGTCGGGACGTTTCGTGATTGGCTTGGAGCGATAACTCAGAAGCATCAGCAAAGTCTGTTATTGGCCGAATGGGGAGTGTTAACCTATGCTGATGGGGTGGCTACAGAAGCTGACGACCCAAAGCTGACATGTCGGAAAATGCTGCTGGCACGTTCATCCAATCATAGGCTGGGCAGTCTAATCACTGTAAGCCCTTTCGGAATTCGGTATGCGCTCTCAAGGAAAGATAACAAATTGGAAGGATGACAAAGGCTTCGGGTTCATCACCCCGAGTGGTGGTGGACAGCAAGTCTTCGTTCACATTAAGTCGTTTCTAAATCGACAACGAAGGCCCGTCGGAAACGAAATCGTGACCTATGAACTCAGGGCCGATGCCAAGGGGCGAGCGCGAGCTGAGCAGGTTGCGTTCGCCGGCGAGCATCCGCCTTTGTCGGCTACTTCATCTGGACGTGGCAATGTCTCACTCTTATGGGCCGCCGTCTTTCTCATCTTTGTAGCCGTGTCGGCCTTTGCCGGTAAGTTGCCGTTTTCCGTCCTTGGGCTTTATGTCATTGCTAGTACCGTTACGTTTGTTGCCTACGCACTCGACAAGTCAGCCGCAAGAAACGATAGATGGCGAACCCAAGAGAGCACCTTGCACTTTTTCTCGCTGGCAGGTGGTTGGCCAGGTGCTTTAGTTGGACAAAAGCTGCTTCGTCATAAATCCAAGAAACCGTCTTTTCAAGTCGTATTTTGGGCTACTGTGATTTTTAATTGCGGTGCTCTTGGCTGGCTATTATCTTCTCCGGCAGGTGCTGCGGCGCTTCGTTCCATTCTTGGTGCGACGTGAGGGCAAACCATGCCATCAACACGGACAGAAAACGTTAAGCTTTGTCCGAAAAGTCAGCGAGCGATGGCCAAGCAAGGAAAAAATCGGCAAAAATACGGAGTTTACGCGGTGTAAATTAGGTCTTTGATCCGATCTTTAACGCCGTATGGGCGACTCAGGCACTTTTCAGGACAAAGCGTAATCACTGTATAGGTGACAGAAGACCATGGATTCCTCACTGATCATCAATGAAGCCATTAGGATGTTGTGGTGGCTGATTCCCGTGCTCATTCTAATTGGCTTCCTCAAGTCCCCATGGTTCAAGGGTATTGTCGGAGAAACCTTGGTCAAGATAGTGGCCAAGTTCCGGTTGCCAGCAGAGACTTACTATCAAGTCCATAACGTCACGCTTCCAACACCTGACGGTACAACCCAGATCGACCATATCTTTGTCTCCCGATTCGGTATTTTCGTCGTGGAAACGAAAAACATGAAAGGGTGGATCTTCGGTAGCGAGAAGCAGGCACAATGGACTCAGAAAGTGTATCGGAAATCATTCAGATTTCAGAATCCACTGCGTCAGAATTACAAGCACGCTAAAGCCTTGGAAGCCGCGCTTGATGTTCCCTCGGACGCCATCCACTCGGTTGTAGTTTTTACTGGAAACTCTACATTCAAGTCCAAGATGCCAGCCAACGTCACAATCGGTGGCGGTTACGTCAATTATATTAAATCGTTCCGTGAGGCAGTGCTGTCGGAGGCTCAGGTTCAGGATGCGTTAGAACAGATCCAAACTGGTCGGCTTGCACCCTCTCGCGAGACGCATCGCCAACATGTGGCGCAGCTCAAGGCTCGCTCTGGCCCTAGCGCTGAACGGAAATGTCCGAAGTGCGGAAGCAGCATGGTGTTGCGCACTGCGAAACGAGGCGAAAGTGCTGGGAAGCAGTTCTGGGGGTGCTCAGCGTATCCACAATGTAGGGTGATGCAGAATGTCATCTGACATGGAGGTGCATGGGAGATTCGACCGTTCTCGACCCGAAGCAGACAAGTTCAAAGGGCAGCAAGATCGTTCGTCGGTGTTATGCAGCGGTATGATGATTAGTGATAAGTTGTCAAGAAATGTTTGATTCCCATGTATTTAGGTTGGTTAGGGGCGTGAAACATTACATTGTTGAACGCGCGAGCGCGTTCATCCAATTTCAGAGCGTGCGGCTTAATACTTGTTAGAACTACGAGCTACGTATGGACCTTGAATCAGCAATATCCGACGCCAATCAGCGAGCGAGAGATTTACATGCGCTTCGTCTCAAAAATGATGATCGAAGTCGCATCGCGGCGTCATTGTTCGCAATTGCCCAGCAGCACCAAAGTGCAATTCTTATACTCCTAAGCAACAAAACTCCGGTGGAAGCCACGGCGTTTTCTTTGCTCCGCCTGTTGCTAGAGACCACAGTTAGGGGTGTGTGGACATCGCATTGTGCAACGGAGGAACAAGTGAAAAATATAATTGGAGGAACGCAGCGACAAATTGACATAGCAACTATTTTTACCTCTGTAGAGCGCGCGCTCAGCGAGAGCGCTGGGCGTGATGTCAAGGCAAAATCTCTATACGAAAAACATTGGAAACCGTTGTCTGCCTATACACATGGGTACGAGCAACAAGTACAGCGATGGCTAGTCGCCAAAGACATTGGGCCAAACTATTCGGAGGATGAGGTCGAGGAGCTAATTTGTCGCTCCGACCTTGTCGCTAATTTAGCCTTTGCATGTACAAGATCATTAGCATTGGAGTAGAGCCAATGAGTTCTAACCAGGCGGTTAACCGGACCGCTTTTCTACTGCGCCTTTGACTCCGCTCCAAAGCGATCAGTTACCTCAGTGTTAGGCACAGTTAAATTCAGCCTCTTCGGTCATGTAAGGAGCGAACGTGACAACTCTTCTCGATAGAATTGTTGAATTACGTAACAATGCAAATGTCTACGCCGACGAACTTCATGAGGCTTGGAAAAAGCTAAACGAAAGCAAAAGCCCTACTCTGCAAGATTTAGAGCAATGGCTAGAAGTTGGAAAGCGCTTTTGTTCTGCGCAAGATGCATTTGAGGAGAAGCTACCCTCTTTTCTTTAAAGTGGTCTCAATGCCTAGCCCTAACGTAGGTGCCCTAGCCATAAAGGAGAAAGGTAAATGAGTGATCGCAGTTATGAAGAGGCGGCCGACGAATTTGAAGAGCTGAATTTCTTCCAGTCCGTCTCTCGGTTTTCACATTGCTTTTCTGAGCTATCGCTTGGCGAACTCATGGCAATGGGTGGGCGGTTCCTAGAGCTAGCTCATGGAGACGCTGAGGTCGAAGACGAACGGGAAACGTCCCGGTTCCTTGCCGCAGCGATCGAAGAAGTCATCGTGTTTCGTCTGCGGGGCAACGAAGATGGCCTTCAGAAATATCTTGCGGCGAAGCAGGCCCATCTGGAGTACCTACAGCAGAACATACCCCATGCATCAGACCGTGACACCGCTAGCCCCAAGCCCTCCTCGTCCACCAAAAGGGGGCTTTTTGCTTGGTTTGGTGGCCGGCGGTGAACCTCTATGCGGTCAGACGGGTGCCTAATTCAAACGTTATACGGTCACAAAGAGGAAGTGAATGACATGCTAATCGTGCACAAAGATAAAATCCTGGAGTGGGCCGTAGTAGTTCTATTGCTTGGTGGTGTCTTATATGCAGCCACGACGGCCTGGAAAAATAAATCTCGGCTTACGATAGTCGGAGAAGACGTAAAGAGCATTAAGCGATCAATGATTAGCCTCCTGCTCGAAGATGACCCGGGCAAAAGTGGTATAGCAAAAGATCTGGTCGGGAGCACGCAATTTCTCAAGGGGATCGAGAGTTTCAAGGCTGAAGCCTTTGAAGCCGCATACCATAATTGGGAAATGGCAGCAGAAGTGGGTGATCGGGATGCAGTATATGCGATTGCGGTGGCAAACGAATCCTTGCGTGAAAAAATAGCGAACCCGGAAACCTCCGAGCCACAAAGAGAGGAGCTTCAACGAGTCCTAGAAAGCGCCCCCGAAGTAGAAGTGGAATCCGGCGTATACATGCTCCGTGCTAATGAGAGCGAGCAATAGCCACATGTATAACACCGCTATCCAGCCGGCGCTCATACCTCGCGCGGTTGATAGCCATCGCTATACATATACATCAGAAAAAAACTCAATGGCCGCTTCTGGCCGAATGCGGAATTTTAGCCTACGCTTATGGCTTGATCTCGGCAGGTGACGATACATGGCGGTAATGCTGGTAAAGAATGTATGCGCGTTCATTCGTTATCGGAGCTAGCCGTCTAATGTCTGTTGAACTGGGAGAATTGGGTTGCGTCCCCGATTTCCTTTGCTCCTTTAAAATTGCAAAAGGAAAGGCGGGTGCTTGTCAAGAAATTATGTCCCCTATCGTGTGTGAGACGTAACAGTACATTTAATGAGGTGCTGCGTTACAATGTGGTTTAATTAAGGGGTTAGCAATGACTAAACCAAGATCCCCATCGGTTGAAGAGCTAGAAATAGGGATGGAGCGCTATCGCTCCGGTGATCGGCCGTGGCAGTTCAAACCTTCTGATTGGCACATCGCAGCAGATGATGGAGGGCTCTATCCACTTAAGTATACATTCGGACTTGCGATCAACGAGAAGCCATCGAAGTACACGACCAACCAGATTAAGGCCGCAATCAAGAATCTATCGGTTCCGGTTGTATGTCTTAAGAGCGAATCAGGTATGGTCGCAGGTTTTGATGCACAAGTTGCTGAAGCTCGTCGTGATTCAGCCGGAAGAAAAGCACGCTTGCAACAGGCTTCAGGAAGCCCGGAAAGAACGTGGGTCGCTACATCAGTATTTATTCGGAATCCTGACGTAGTAGCGGAGGTGCTTGAAAATGCTAATGGGGTTTGTGGAAGTTGCAAAAAACCGGCGCCGTTCTTGCGCGCGAAAGATGGATCTCCGTACCTAGAGGTACACCATAAACAGACACTAGCGGATGGCGGCCTTGATACTGTGGAAAACGCAATCGCGTTATGTCCAAACTGCCATCGTCGAGCGCACTATGGCTAACATGAGAATGCGTCCGCTCCCCTTCCCCGACGCCTTCGGCTTCGCTACAAATGGGCGGCAGCTGGCGGGAGTTATATCAATGCTAATTGAACGTCCGCTTCGGCCGAATTCGGAATGTTAGCAAATTCTTACTTAATGAATTTATTAGCCTTGATCCAACACAGAAGTCCCAGCAAAATCTGCATGTGCATTTATCGGGAATTAGGCTACTGAGGCTTGCTTAATATCCTGAATTTAGACAATAAGCGTAGCGCTTTGGAGCAGCAAGTTGACCTCCAAGGCCGCCTACATCGTCGCACCGATATCGCCGGCCTCGCCGGTGTCGACTACCTCCGCGTCATTGCCTGGTGCGAGGGCGAGACCGGCATGACCTCCCCCGAGCAGTAGGTGATCGAGAGAACGATCGCCGAAGGCCGGCTGGTAGACCTCACCGAGCTCCAGGGCTCACCGACGTCGGAACGCATCCGAGACTCGTGCGAGACCGCCGGCATTACCATGGCTCGCGCAGCCGCCCTGGTGCGCAGCCACACAGTGGGCGCCGCTGGGAGACTGCCGACCGGCCCATGCCCTCGTCCTATGGGTGCTGTGGTGCTACACGCTCCGCGCCCCCCTTCCGCTGTCCCCCTTCCGCTGTCCCCTCCCCTTGCCGATTACCCCTCATCTCTCCGATACTGTATAAACAGCCAGCATTAATAGCACGGGGAGAGACACCATGGCCAAGAGTCCCAAGGCGCCGGCGACACCGACCAGCTACCAACGGCTGGGAGACGGCGGAGGACGACTGCGCCGGAGCGCCGAGGAGGTGCTGACATGAGCCTGGCGGTGGAGATACTCGGCCGGGTCGACGAGGCGGCGGTACCGGTCAAGCTGCCGCTGGCCGCCGATGCGGTGCGCACCGGGTTTCCGAGCCCGGCGGACGACTACCTGGAGCGCGATCTCGATCTCGTCGAACACCTGATCCCCCACCCCAGCGCGACCTACTATGTGCGCGGTAAGGGCGACTCGATGCAGGGCCTGGGCATCTACGACAACGACCTGCTGATCGTCGATCGCTCCCTGGAGCCCCGCCCGGGGCACGTGCTGATCGTCAGCGTGGACGGCGAGATGACTTGCAAGCAGCTCGGTCGCATCGGCAGCCGGCCCTACCTGCTGGCCGCCAACGATGCCTACCCACCCATCCCCCTACACGGGCACGACTGCGAGGTGTGGGGCGTAGTCACCCACAACGTGCACGCCCTGGTGCCGGGGAGCAGCCAGTGATCGCGCTCGCCGACTGCAATAATTTCTACGTCGCGTGCGAGCGGGTCTTCAATCCGCGGTTGCGCGGGCGCCCGGTCGGCGTGCTCTCCAACAACGACGGCTGTGTGGTGGCACGCAGCCAGGAGATCAAGGCGCTGGGCGTCGGCATGGGCACTCCGGCCCACGAGATCCCTCCGCTGGTCCGCCGGCGGTGCACCCTGCTGAGCTCCAACTACGCCCTCTACGGCGACATGAGCCGGCGCGTCACCGCGGTCTATCGACAGCACACGCCCCACGTCGAGGTCTACTCGATCGACGAGAGCTTCTTGGGCTGGCACGGTTTCGCCCCGGAAACCCTCGAGAGCCGCTGCCAGGCGATGAGGGCCCAGGTGTCGCGGGACACCGGCATCCCGATCAGCGTGGGCTTGAGCACCAGCAAGGTGCTGGCCAAGCTGGCTAACCACCTGGCGAAGCGGGAACCGGCCCATGAGGGCGTGGCCACCCTGTCCCCCGACAGTCAGATCACCCGCCACCTGCTCGAGCAGCTGCCGGTGACCGAGCTATGGGGCGTCGCCGGACGCATGGCGCTGCGCTTGCTGCCGCTGGGCATCGAGACAGCCTGGGATCTGCGATGCGCCGACCCCAAGCGGATTCGGAGGCAGACGTCGGTAGTGATGGAGCGCATCGTCTGGGAGCTACGCGGCCAGGACTGTATCCCGCTCGACGACATGAGCCAGCCCAAGAAGCAGATCATGACCAGCCGCTCATTCGGCCACCTCACCAATGACCTGGGTGACCTGCGTGAGGCGGTGCGCACCCACGCCAGCCGGGGTGCCGAGAAGCTGCGGCGTCAGCAGAGCCTGGCCCGGGCGGTGCTGGTGTTCGTGCGCACAAACCCCTTCCGGAATGATCTGCGGCAGCACTCGGAGAGCGTCATCGTTGCCCTGCCCAAGGCCACCGACGACAGTCGGCTGATCGTGCACGCCGCCGCCCGCGGCCTCGAGGCCCTCCACCGCCAGGGCTTCTTATATCAAAAGGCAGGGGTGATGCTGATGGACCTCTGCGATCGCGCCAGCGAACAGCTCGACCTGATGGCCGGTCCCGAGGACGACGCCCAGCGGCAGCGACGCGACCGGCTGATGGCCACCCTGGACAAGCTGAACCGCGAGCACGGCCGAGGCACGGTCTCGATCGGGCTGTCCCGGGCCGGCAGCGCATGGCACCTGCGCTGCGCCAACCGCTCGCCTCGCTACACCACTCGCTGGGACGAGCTGCCCGTCGTCAGACTGTGACGCCAGTGCTTGACGGCGATCCCTTACACAGATCGGCGCGTTCGTTCACAGCCTGAGCTGATCGTAGTCGTTACCCTGCGCAGGTCTCCCCACGGTGTACGCATCATGCGAAGCTGTGTCTTCACTTTTCGATCGACGGAGGTCGAGCTGTGACTCACGCGAGACCCGGTCACAAGGGAGTGGCTCGCGACCATGAATTGGCATCTGGACGAGTCGCCAGCTCCGAAGCCGCATCCGATGCCTCCACTGGCCGCCACGCTCGACGAGCACGTGGCTTGGGACTGCGCCCTGGACTGGGCGAGCCACAAGATCGACGACGCTTGGTTGTCCATCACGGAGGCTCACGTCGACGTATGACGAACAAGAGAAGCCCCGGCTCGTGGCCGGGGCAACGCAAGGTACCACATGATTTACGGACCCGATGAGAACTGGTGGCTGTCCATAGCCGTAGGCTCTCCCTGCTCTTGGACGCTGATTACACACCCGATGGGGGTTGGGGACATGCTGCGCGTCACACCTCTACCCTAACTGCTGCGCTTCCCACCTGGTATGCGACATCGCGGCGTCCCGCTGTAGGAAATCGCCTACCCTAGGCGTCGGCCGGCTCGATCAGAGCGGGGTCGACAAAGGTAGGTCGCTTGACGCGCGGGCTCACCGCCCGGTGCCTCAACACCTCGGCATCCCAGTGCCGCACCACCTGGCACCGCCTCGCGATCGGTCAGGTGCGAATCGAGCCAGGACCCCAGGCTATCGGCATTCGGGGGCAACGGCATCTGGCAAGCGACACCAGAAAGTGCCTCCCCCTGCCCTGGCTATGAAATGCCTGGCCAAGGATAGGGACGAACTGCTGGCGTTCTATGACTTCCAGGCAGAGCTGGCATTACTGTCCCATACTACAAACAGACACCATCTTCACATTTTGTTACACCAAGGTTGATTTGAACACTTGACAGGAAAGTGCACAGGGATGCAGGGACGCACGAATGAATGCCAAGAGCATGTCCCTCGAAGGGAAATCGCCGCTCGCAGCACATCGGGGGAAGCATGGATCAACTGCAGCAGTTAGCACCGGGCCTGCGGCTGGAGATCCACGATGCCGAGTGGCGCCTCATTCGAATGGATCAATCGAACGACGGCGGCTATCTGCTCCGTTGTAGCGGGCTCTCAAAGTTGGTGCTTGGCCGCGAGGCCCGATTCCTCAGCCGGCTGGATGACCAGATCCGTATTCTCGACACGGCTACCACTGGAGTGGTCGATGCCCTCCCCCAAGGCTACCGCGCCGGCCAGCTCAACCTAGCCACTCAGCTGCGCGACACCGCAAGCGCTGACGAATGCATCCATCTCGGCCACCACGCCGCAATGGACACTCTCCCATTCCAGCTCCAGCCCACCCATCAAGCACTGGGCCAGCCATTGGCACGAACCCTGATCGCGGAGGCCGTGGACGTGGGCAACACTCTGGATCTTCGCGACCAGGCCGGTGTTTTCCCCGTTCTCGGGATCACCCGACATCGTGCGCCGGCCAGCCCCGAGCAGGAGCATGCCTTCGGCGAGTTGATGAGTGATTGCTTTCATACCCTGGACGGCAGACCCGCCGCCTGCCTCTCAACCAAAGAGAATCGCCTGACAAGGCTGCAGACGCAGGAGCGCAGCCCCGAGCGAGACGCCGACATTTCCAGCCTCGAAGGTCTGGCCTTGGTAGTGCGGGCGGTCACCCACGAACACTTCGGAAAGTATCAGGCCCCTCTCGAGCTCCTTGGCCGAATGGCCGGCCAGGGTAAACTGGACTGGGGCCTGGACAGCGACGGCCGGCTGGTGATCTTCACCGAGAGCCTGGTCACTCTAACGTTCCTTGAGGAACACTTCCCCAATGATGCCGGCCTCAGCGCCAAACAGGTCGGCGTGCTACGCGGCATCGATCTCGACCGCGACATCATGGCCACCGTGGAAGCCTTCAACCGAGGCGACAACCAACTGCGTCAGCAGCTCTGGTCCGACTTAGCCACCGAAAGCATCAACCTGCACCACCCCGACCATCGACTGGTGCACTGCGATATTCCCTGTTCGCTGTTGGTTCTCCGGCAGCGCATCGACCGTCACGGCCGAAGCCAGTCACCGCAATTCTGCCACCTCCTCACCGAGTCACAGCCTCCCAAGGTACACAGCGACCAGCGTGTACTCGAGGTACTGATCGACAAGGGCGACCAGGCCAGCTGCAACATCGGCGCCCCCTCTGAGTTCAGCAGCGGTCGCACCCAAGAAGAGCAGGAGGCCCTAGTGATAGTGGTGCTGGAACGCGACGACGGCTCAAACGACTTAGCCAGTTTGCTCGACGACCCGCTCGCGCACAGCGAGGCACCGCTGGAGACCTTCATCTCTGAAGTCCCTCCCGCCATAGGCCTGGCTTCGCTGCCCCCCCAGCCACTGCGACCCTATCCAAGCCCTCTTGCCTGGCCCCGCGCCGCCGACGAGCTGGGCCTGGCCATGTGTGACCAGAAACAAAAGAGGAAGCGTGGGCATTTTTGAAGAGGACCGAACATGAGCCGTCTCACCACTCCGTAACAGCTGTAACTGTTGTTTATATTATGAGCATAAGAAAATCGGCTTGAAGACTAATGAGTATAGGTGACTTATGGAATGGCCATCACAAGACATAATGCCGGGGGGGAAAGTCAGGCTCAAGGCAAATCCTTCCCGAGTTGGCATTGTCGGGAGAGAGCTGGATGGTCAGGGTAGAAGGCAGCGGGTCTTGGTTACCTTTATGGATGGAGCTGAAGAATTTATAATTTTTTCAGCTCTAGAGCCCGCAAACTCTAAAGCCTTAAAGCCCTATGACCTGTTTAGACAGGGAAAATTTGGAACTAGCGACCAGCTAAGGCGGTCAATGACCTTCCACAGACTGAGTGGTAGATTGAGCAACATTATCTATAGCCTTAATACCACTAACACCCAGTTTATGGCATATCAATTTAAGCCCGTTATCAATTTACTCGACTCTCCAAGCAATGGCATCATCATCGCTGATGAAGTGGGCCTGGGAAAAACGATCGAAGCTGGGTTGATATGGACAGAGCTGAAGGCAAGAGTTGATGCCAAACGTCTTCTTGTACTCTGCCCAGCGGCATTGACAGAAAAGTGGAAGTTCGAACTTCTCGAAAGATTTGGGGTAAGGTCTGACATTGTCAACGCTGACTCATTACTGAAAACCTTACAGTCATCTGCCAGAAACCCTTATGAAGAATTTGCTGTGATAGGCAGCATTCAAGGCTTACGCCCTCCGAGGGACTACGAAAGCTCCGATAACAAATTAGCTACAGGAAAGTTAGCCCTATTCATGGAGAGTGCGGCTACCGATAATCCCCTCCTCGATCTTGTGATTATTGATGAGGCTCACTACCTGAGGAACGAGGGGACACAGACTCATAAGCTAGGCCGACTCTTCAGGGCAATCGCTGAAAGCCTTATCATGCTATCGGCAACACCAATTCAGTTGCGTAGCCGCGACTTGTTCAACCTTCTAAATTTGCTGGATGAAGGCTCATTTCCGTATAAATCATCATTCGATGAGGCCCTTGAAGCCAACAAACCACTGGTAAAGCTGAGAAGTCTTATACTTTCTGGAAAGGCCTCTCCTGAAGATTACCATGAGTTGATTCGAGAGGCTAAAAACTCACCCATATTCAACAAAAGCAAACAGTTAGAGCATTTGTCATCCTGTTCGCCAAAAGGTCAGGAACTCCAATCCCCCACCTTCATATCGCAAATTACCTTTGACCTTGAAAAGGTAAACCCTCTTAGCAAAGTTCTAACTCGCACACTGAAAAGAGATGTACAGACAGACAGAACACGACGGTACCCGACGGCTATAAGAGTAAATATGACACCCGTGGAAAAGCAGTTTTATAACCTTGTTACAGAAGAGGTTAGAGATTACTGTATAGGCCACGGACTTTCGACAGGTTTTATCTTAACTACGCCACAACGGCAAATGTCAAGCTGTATAGCAGCTGCTTGCAAGAGATGGCATGATGTAGGATATGGCGTCGATAAACTTATTGAAAAGGACGATTATGTAGTTTCAGACACAACTTACAGAGACGACAAGGAGAGATGCAGCAGTCAAGGCGATAGTATTGGGAATCTTGTACAACGCCTAGTGGAGATATCGAGAGATGTTGGCGACTATCCTTTGCTGGAAAAGCAGGATTCAAAATTCTTTGAACTTCATGGAAATTTGGAACAATACTGGAGAGACAACCCAGACAGCAAGGTAGTGCTATTTGCTTTCTTTAAAGGAACTCTTTCTTATATCCACGATAGACTTAAAGAAAAAGGAATAAGATCAATAGTTCTCCACGGCGGGATGAATAAAAATGAAGAGCTTACTAGATTCAAAGAAGATCATGATATCAAGATTCTTCTTTCCTCGGAAGTAGCTTCAGAGGGTGTAGACCTGCAGTTTTCAAGCCTGCTTATTAACTATGATCTCCCTTGGAATCCTATGCGGATTGAGCAGAGAATTGGTCGAATTGATCGAATCGGTCAGACCAAAGAAAGAATTTTGATCTGGAATTTCGTATATGCAGACACAATCGATGAACGCATTTATGATAGGCTTCTGAATCGATTGAATGTTTTCGAGGGATCTTTGGGAGAGTTGGAACTGATATTGGGAGAAGTGACCAACCAGATCACAAGGGAAATATTTACACATAAATTAAGCAAATTAGAGGAGGAGGATAAGATTGAGCGCGCAAGAGTGGCTATCGAAAGAAACAAAATAGATCAAGAGCTTCTCGAGAAAGAGGCCAACCACCTCATCGCTCATGGCGACTTCATTCAAAAGCAAGTTAACTCAGCAAAAGAAGTAGGAAGATTCATCAGGGGCGAAGATCTTTATTCCTATATTAGGGACTATTTGTCCTCACACCATGAGGGCTCGCGGCTTGTATCATTAGAAAACGAACCCAACAAATATCATTGTGAGTTATCGGTAGATGCCAAGGCCAACTTCAACGAATATCTTCGGCAAAATCACCTTCTAGGAAAAACCAGAATCCTAGCAAATTCACCGCCTCCCTTGCTGTTTGATAATCAACACATGGAGAGTTCGCCTCGCTTTGAACGCATCACACAGGAACATCCTCTCGTCAGATTTATCACACAAAATATCTCAAAACTTGATGCAGATAACAGGCCCTATACAGTAAATGCCATACAAGTAAGATCATACAAAGAGCCTGATATAAAAGAGGGAATTTTTGCATTCTCTATACACATGTGCTCAGTCTCTGGCGCCTTGGATATAGAAAGGATGGAGTACGCTGTGGCTAGAATTGGAACCGACCATGTACTCTCTCCTGATGAATCAGAAATGATCATCAGTAAAGCAGCAATGAACGGCGATGACTGGCTATCGGCCGGAAATGAGATTGATCTAGCTACTGCTGCTGATGCATTTGAACTTTGCCGGGAAGTTGCAGAAGATAGGCTGAATACTTATCAACATAGCATGCAGCGGCAGAATGACGACAGAATAAACCTAATGGTGAATTCTATTGAAAGGAGAAGAACCATTGAAATAGGAAGAATAGAACAAACCATAGCAACACTATCCTCTTCATCTGACAATAAAAAGCATCGAATGATACCTGCCAACAAGGCCAGACTTGAAAAGCTCCATCATTCTTTTGACAAGAAGATTTCAGAAGTAAGGCTGAAATCCAAGATCGAGCCAAGAACGCTTTTTGTTTCTAGCGGTGTAATCAAAGTCTTTTGATACCAGAGGACTGAAGATGATAAACAAAACAATGAAGCTAGCATTGATGAAAGCAGGGATAAAGAAGGCTGAAGATAGGCAAGAGCGCGGAAATAACATCAGAAAGCCCTTTAATAATAACAAGAGAAAGGAAAAACAAAATGCAAACCTATTTGACCGCAGCGATAAAACAAACGAAAGGAGGAGGAGTGGACCTGGAAAACACCACAACACTCCCAGCACCTTACTAGAAAGTGAAAACAAGAAATTTGGTTACCGGCCAGTTGGGAGAATATCTAAAGATATAGACGAGGGGATAAAAAGAGTCGACCTTGGCATTTATGATGGTGTTGGGACGAGGAGAAAACATACCATCAAAGACGCAGAAGAAGAAAACAATCCTAAACTAACACCCAGAGGCGAGATCTCCCTTACCATCGACAATCAAGACAATGTACACATTTATGATCTAATTAAACTCCCTAGCACCGGAATAAACTTCCAACCTCGAGATGCTTTTAAAAGCAAAGGTGATCATGAATTAATAATTGGATTGGACTTTGGAACTTCATATGTGAAAGCCGTTGTTGGTGATAGGGTATTAGACAAGGCATTTGCAGTCCCATTTTTATCTGCACCGGGTATAAAGGCATATCTACTTCCCAGCAATTTATACAAGAACTCAAGGGGAGAGTACTCACTCCATCCGGATGAAGTGAAAATAGATGACATAAAAACAAAAATCATCGACAATAACTACCATGATGATAGAGAGTTAATTGAGCATGCTGTGGCCTTCATTTCACTTGTACTCAGAAGGATTCGCGCATGGTTCCTAGATCATAATGCCGACATCTACTCAGGATATTCGTTGTTATGGCGTCTTGCTATAGGAATTCCTTCAGCGCACAAAGACGAAAAGTCCGCTTTCTATGATCTACTGTCTACTGCTGCTTGGATTCTCTCAACTTCAAATGTGATAAAAATTCGTTCAGAGCATGTGTCCTCATCCATATTTAGGGCCAAGCAGGTTCTGGATGGTGCACATGCAGAGGAACATGAGGATATTGTAGTTGCATCCCTCCCAGAAATTGCTGCTCAAATACATGGCTACGTGCTTTCTGACAGCTTTGACCCAAAAGCCGATAATATTTACTTAATGGTTGATGTGGGCGCCGGAACAGTAGATGCCTCATTGTTTAGAGTGAAAGTGGCGAAAGGGAGAGACAACTTCTCCTTTTTCACTACTTCAGTTGAAAATAACGGCGTCTACAATCTTCATTATGAGCGTCTCTCATGGTGGCAGTACTGGCTAAGTAACATTTTGCCACCGGACAGTCATATCCTTAAAGATCTACAAAGGCATTTTAATAGCAGGCCCTCCTTAGAGAAGGCGCCTGAGTCTTTCAAAGCTTACGTCGACAATGTTAGCGTTACTTCACTTTGCGAGAAGAGCGACCCGGATGTGTACTTTTATCGGAAGCGTTTACTTCCACAAGTCCGTGCTAGGGCATTCTATAGGGCCCAAAAAACTTACGGGATTCCTGTGCGTCAGTTAAACGGCATCCCGCTCTTTCTCTGCGGAGGCGGAAGCCGAATGCGTTATTATAATAGACTGAAGAATGACTTGGAAAGCTTTCCGAGCATATCGTGGCTCAAAGCATATCCAAGATCGCTACGACGACCGAATAACCTGATTGCTGTCGGTGTTCCCAAGGCACATTACGACCGGCTTTCCGTCGCCTATGGACTCAGCTTGATTGAGCCTGGAAAGTTCTCATATGTGATTCCTGAACCAGAGGTTAATGTCAGCGAGGTCAATGATAGCTGGAAAGATAGATACATTGAAAAGTAGACTTCCCAGGCAATGTGGCAGTTCCTTGAAGCAATTGATATCCTGCGACAACGTAACGCACGCTGCGCATTGCAGTATGAGAGCTGATCGAGAGAATCGGCATCCCGGTCGTCGCCTAGATAGCATCTCTCCTAGCCGGCCATGAACGGTCCGTACGCAACTACCGGATTCTCAACTGACGGGTACGAGTCCTGCGAATGCCGCAGCCTGCCAGACAGCTATGACGGGATTTATGCAGCGTTTTCCTAAAGGAACTAACAAACACAACGACGGGGCGAGCTCTGCCTCGGGCAGCGCTCGCCCCGACATATCGTTGGATATAGCCGTTGCGGGGGCTCTTTCTACAACCCATTCTACGAATTTTTCGGCATCATCTCTGGGTGCTCTTTGAAGTACTTAACTAAAAACTGAAGAGCAGCCTGTATTGCCCGCTCATCAGCCACCAGAGGATTTTCCGCAGAATCATGCGGAAAGTCCTGCGGCTGTGGCAAGTAGTTCTTGATGTTTTCCTGCTGGTTGTCCCAGTCATCAAGCAGAGCCTGTGCGTGCTCGCCCACCACTTCAAGTGCACCGTTCAAGCCAGCCCAGGGATCAACGGAGTCCGTGTCGCCGGACAGGTCAGTATCGTCAGCGGTATACGGGATCTTCGGTGCGCCAGGTAGCCGAACTGCGTTGGCGACGGTCTTGAGGCCGTTGACGATGTCACCGAACGAGATGTTCTCGACACTACCCATTTCGTCGGTGATTGAGGAATCGTTGCTCATGAATTCTTCCTCCTTTAAAAAAACCTTATATAAAGATCGCCAAGTTATTGAAAAAACAACCTAAAATGCGACGAAATGCTAATCTAAATGAGAAGTAGCAGTATTCTCACCAGACATGGATCATGCTGCACGTCACACCTCTACCCTAACTGCTGCGCTTCCCACCTGGTATGCGACATCGCGGCGTCCCGCTGTAGGAAATCGCCTACCCTAGGCGTCGGCCGGCTCGATCAGAGCGGGGTCGACAAGGGTAGGTCGCTTGACACGCGGGCTCACCGTCCCGTGCCTCAACACCTCGGCATCCCAGTGCCGCACCACCTGGCACCGCCTCGCGATCGGTCAGGTGCGAATCGAGCCAGGACCCCAGGCTATCGGCATTCGGGGTCAGCGGCATGCGTGGGTGGATCTCCTTCGCCACCCCTCGCGCCGGCTCGATAAGGTTCGCACAGCCCGGCTTCCCATCCACTCGCTCGGCCCAGATCCCGCTCACCACAACGGCTCGCCACCGGTGCGGGTGATGAGAAGCGGCGGGACATCCCCGCAGCTGAGTCAACGATCCGCTCGCGAACCGGGACTCGGATCCTCAAAGACGGTGGTAGCGAGCGTCGATAACGCGGCAGGCGCCGGCCTCCACGCGCAGCACCACCGGCCGCTGGTCCGGGTCGGCGAAGCTGAGGTGCGTCAGCGACAGGCGCCCGCCGTCGAGGAACAGCTCGAGGGAGCCGTGATCGATCAACCACTCCAGCGTGACGGCACCGCCGGTCGGCAGCTCGCGGCCGAGGCGATGGGGATAATGCCGATCGAAGGCCGCGTCGCCGTTCCGGCCATCACGCCGGTGTTCGAGATGCAGGCGGGCACCGTCGTGGCTCAGTCGCAGCGAAAACTGTCGGCCCTGTTGCAGGTCCAGTGCGATGACAGTGTCCGGCCGCAGCTCGAGGGCGAGTCGCCCGTGAGCCGTGGCACTGCCCGCCTCGACCAACCGATGTTCCCCGGGACCGAACTCGCTCGGGACGGTCGCTACCGGCACCGACCGGCGCTCGCTCGAACCCAGGAGTTCGACGGCGAAGGTCTGGCGCATTCGGATACCCTCCGGTGTCCCCACCAGCGACAGCTCCCGGGGGAAGCTCATGGCCCCCCGCCAGCCGGACTCCGGAATCTGGTTGGCGTAGAGCCAGTTGTTCAGCCAGGCGATGGCCAGCCGCCGGCCATCCTCGGCGGGCAGGTCCGACCAGCTCTGCACGGCATAGAAGTCGCGCCCTTCGTCCATCAGCAGCACGCGCTCGGCGGGATTCTCGTTGTGGAAGCGTTCGCCGTCGAAGTCACCGACGAAGTACTGGGTGAAGGAGCCAAAATCGTCCTGTTCGCCGGCGCAGACGCCCACCACCAGCACCCAGCGCGTTGCCGGCGCATCTTCCGCCGCGCCCTCCACGGGCAGTTCGAAGAGATCGGGGCACTCCCAGGGGCCGTCGGTATGCGCCCCCTGCCCCTCGCCGAAGGTGCTGGCCAGCCGCCAGCTCAGCAGGTCGTCGGAAACATGCAACTGGATCGCCTGACCACAGGCCAGCGCCATCACCCAGCGCCGGCTGGGGGCATGCCAGATCACCTTGGGGTCGCGGAAGTCCTTGAACCCGGGCGAAGCGATGACGGGGTTGCCGGCATACTTCTGCCAGCTGCGTCCACGATCTTGGCTGTAGGCCAGGCACTGCTCCTGAACATAGTCCGCGGGATCGTCCTCCGCCTGGCGATGCACGGTATAGAAGGCCAGCAGGCCCGGCCGGCCGCCGAACAGGCCGCTGGTATCGTGCCAGTCGACGATGGCGCTGCCCGAGAAGCACATGCCGGCCTCGTCCGGGATCAGCGCCAGCGGCAGGTGTTCCCAGTGCACCAGGTCGCGGCTCACCGCATGCCCCCAGTGCATGGGTCCCCAGACCCGGTCATGCGGGTAGTACTGGTAGAAGAGGTGATACTCGCCGGCGAAGCAGACGAGACCGTTGGGGTCGTTCATCCAGCCCTCGGGCGGGGTGAAGTGCAGAACCGGTCGCTGGGCCCGCAAGGGCTCGGCATTCGTGGCGGTCATAATCCGTCCTTTTGTCACTAAGCTAGATGAGCCCCCTGGCCATGCGGACCGGGAGGCGTGGGGCGACGCAGGCGGAAGCGATAGACAACGTTTCATTCGTCTGCGGGCCCTGCCCCAGGGTCTTGAGCCGTGATCAGATGCCGGCGGCCAGGCCCTGCCCGCTGCATCACCACGGTGCGGAGCTGACTGGCCAGCGAGTGGCGCACGCGAAGCGAATTGCGTGAATCGACCAGGTGTGCCTCGAGGGCGGGCATGACGCCGCTGTTGTCGAGGGCTTCACGCAGCAGCAGCACCGCTGTCATTGGAGCTGCGATGGCCGCTCAGCTCGACCCGGACAGATCCGTTGCAGGACGGAATCCAGGGAGATACGCTTTCATCCATGGCGGATGGTCCTCTGGAATCAGGTTCTTGGCGGGACTCACTGATTTCTCAAGAGAACATCATCCGCTATCTTCGTTTCAGACAGGCCTCATTAATGTGCAGGGTTTTCCAGTAATTGTCGTCAATGAGCTCGGCCGATATGTCGCATCGATCAACTTGAGAAACAGCTCTTCCGGCGATTAAAATTTTCTCGAAGGTGAGACACTCTACATTTAATCATGAACGACATCCACCATAGTCTGTTTCAGTTGTTCGAGTCTTCGCCCGTTCTTGTCGCGGCCTATGATGACTTTGACAGACTTCGATACGCCAATAAGGCGTTTCGATCAGCCTACTTCATCGAGCCGTGCGAGACACCTTTTTGGCCTGATCTGATGAGGCGAAACCACCACGCCAAACGAGGCACCGTCATTCGCGCTGCGGACTTCGAAGAGTGGCTGATCTCCACACAGTCGCGCAGAGGAAAGATCGGCTTCAAAGCCTTCGAAACCGATCTTTTCGACGGCCGATGGCTCTGGATGACAGAGACGGTTAGAGAAGACGGCTGGATGCTTTGCATTGCCACCGACGTTACGGACCTGAAGGCCAGTGCACGTGAGATTCGGCAGGACCGGGACCTGGCGATCAAGGCTTCATACACCGATGTACTGACCGGGGTTGCCAACCGCCGGTTTGTGACTGCCCGAATCGAGGACATGCTGCAGCGGCAAGTATCCGATGAATTGTCATCACTCGGGTGCCTGTGCGTACTCGATATCGACCATTTCAAGAGCATCAACGACCAGTTTGGCCATCACAACGGCGATCTCGTCCTGAAAGACTTGGCAAAGCGCATTCACCGGCTCGTGAGGCGCACCGACTGCTTTGGTCGCGTCGGGGGGGAGGAGTTCGTCCTGACTCTTCCAGCCACTTCCATTGAGCAGGCTAGGCGCATCGTCGAGAGAATGCTCGTCAGTGTGCGACAATCGCGACCTCTAAAGGATAGGCCTGACTTCAAATATACCTTCTCAGTGGGCGTTGCGGCTGCGAAGCCTGGAGACACTTCGATCAGCCTTTTCTCTCGCGCAGATCGAGCCCTTTACGTGGCCAAGCTTGCGGGTAGAGATCAGATACACATAGACGATTCCTCGTCCGATTGATCGGCTACCTGCTCCCCGTTCTGGAACTTGACGTTGCTGACGACCAGCTCCGACTTCTGGAAGTGCTTGATCCGCTCCAGCGTTTCTGGGCGGACTGGAGCAGTTTGAAGACCATCGCCAGAGTCGTGCGAGCCCGCTTCAGATAGGGCGGCAACAGGGGGCTGTTGAAGCAGGCCTTGCCGCCACTCCGATCCCGCACCTTGGGAACCTTGACGGTGACGTCACCGATGCCGGTCTGCACGGTGCGCTCCTGCAAATAGCCATTGCGCACCACCGACTGTCGACCGTCCGCCAGGGGCGTGCCGGCATACTGGGCCAGGAACCTTGCCAGCTCGGCCTCCACCGCCTCGGCGATCAGGTCTCGAGCCCCTTGGCGCAGCAACTCGTGCAACGGGTCGGTGACCCCGGGATCTGGCTGTGACAGGGTTCGGGGGGTAGAGTCGGTCATGGTGTATCCGCTCGTGTTGATTGAGATCTTGGTCGTGATCAATCAACAGGATACGCCACCCTTCCTACCTCCTCCCGTACACCAGAAATCACCATAGCTATTGGCCGAGACGGCGAGGTTCATGCTTCGTGGGTACGGAATGGCGAGGCGGCTGTCGCTGCCAGCGGCCGGCTTTTCCGGTATTAGTCGTCCCCTGCATCAGGCCAGGGGTAAGATGAATCCAGCGGCTTCACTAGCCAAGCGTGCTGGCGGTATGCCGCAGCCGGCCGTTTCCGGAAAATTGGCGCAAGGCGGATGCACGTGGTGGGGCTTGGCCGTTAGCAGGCTTGCGTCGCAGACAGCATCCGTCAGGCGATGGCCGCCAGACATCGTCTAACCCATTGCTCGGGGAACCATGCCCCACAGACCCAGTCGACAGACCAGTTCAGACGTCAAACTGTCTTGCCAACGCCCCCCTTGGTGGAGAGCACCGCTAGGAGACGCATGCCAGATCCCCGTTCCTGGTGGATGGAACAGGTGATGACTCATGGCACTATGCCATTGAAAGCGTTAGCAAAAAAGCCTAAGGTGCGGCTTGGCTCCCCGAGCAGGACTCGAACCTGCGACCCAGTGATTAACAGTCACTTGCTCTACCAACTGAGCTATCGGGGAATGGCGTGCTGGCCCGTAACAGGCGAGGAATATCCGGCAGGAAAGGTGGCTCCCCGAGCAGGACTCGAACCTGCGACCCAATGATTAACAGTCATTTGCTCTACCAACTGAGCTATCGGGGAATGACCTGATTACCTCTGTGCTCGACGCTCTGGGACGAAGCTGGCTCCCCGAGCAGGACTCGAACCTGCGACCCAATGATTAACAGTCATTTGCTCTACCAACTGAGCTATCGGGGAATGGCCTCGAGCACGGGGCGTAGTATACGGATCGGCTTGTAAACGTCAAGTGCCTCCGCCTTCCGCCTGGCCCGCGCCACAACGCAAGACGCCCGCTCGACCAGGGGCCAAGCGGGCGTCTCGTGGTGTCCTGGTGGCTACGCCCTGATTCGAACAGGGGACCCCATCATTATGAGTGATGTGCTCTAACCAGCTGAGCTACGTAGCCATTTTTGCCTCGCGGACCTTGGCCCGAGCGACGGGTGGGGATTATGCACGGCGGCCCGCCCCTTGGCAAGCCCGACATGGCCCCCACCCCGGGACGCGCAACGGCCTGTCGCCGGCAACCCTTATCCCTCGATGGACAGCGCCTCCTTGACCGCCGGCAGGCCCGGCTCGCCGTCGCGGGTGGTGACGCCCTCGAGCCAGCCCTCGAGCACCTGCGGATGGGCCTGGAGATACTCCCGGGCGGCATCGCGGGGATCGGCGCCCTGCTCCATGATCTCGCCCATCAGCTGGTTTTCCATTTCCAGGGTGAAGGAGAGGTTGCCCAGCAGCTCACCGACATTGGGACACTCCTCGGCGAAGCCGGCGCGGGTATTGGTGTAGACGGTGGCCCCGCCGAGGTCGGGGCCGAAGTAGTCGTCGGCGCCCTCGAGGTAGGCGATGTCGAAGTTGGTGTTCATGGGGTGCGGCTCCCAGCCGAGGAACACCATCCATGTCTCGTCCGGGGTGCGGGCACGCAGCTCGGCGAGCATGCCGGCCTCGCTGGAATCGACCAGCTGCCAGTCGCCCAGGCCGAAGGCGTCGTCGTCGATCATGTCCTCGATCAGCTGGTTGCCGTCGTTGCCGGCCTCGATGCCATGCAACGTGGCATCGAACTTCTCGGCATGCTCGTCGAGGTCGGCCACCGAGGTCACCCCGGCGTCATGCACGTACTGCGGCACCGCCAGGGTGTACTTGGCCCCCTCCAGGTTGGCCCCCAACCGATCCACCTGACCCTGCTCCACATAGGGATCGCTGATCGAGGCCATGGACGGCATCCAGTTGCCGAGGAAGACATCGAAGTCGCCGTTCTTCATGCCCGAGTAGGCGATCGGTACCGAGACGGTATCGATCCGGGTCTCGTAGCCCAGCGCCTCGAGCACCTCGGTGGTCAGGGCGGTGGTCGCGGTGATGTCCGTCCAGCCGACCTCGGCGAAGTGCACGCTCTGGCAGCTCGAGTCCTCGGCGGCCATCAGCAGTGGCGAAGCGGTCAGCGAAAGCGCGGCGGTGGCCAGGCCCATGGTCTTCTTGTTCATTGGCATGTCTCCCTTGGGTTGGACGTTGAGTATAGGCAGGGCTCGCCTCCCTGCCGGCTGCCGATTACTTTTATTGATTGAACGTTCAATAAAAAAATGGCAAGCTGTGGCCAGATAACCATGCCCCCGGGCATGGAAGCAAGACGCACGCCGAGAGAGGAGTCCGCGAGGTGCCCAAGGTCGGAATGGAACCCATCCGTCGCCAGCAGCTGATCAAGGCCACCATGGCGGCGATCGACGAGGTCGGCCTGGCCGATGCCACCGTGATGCGCATCGCCCGTCATGCCGGCGTCTCCGCCGGCATCATCAGCCACTACTTCGGCGGCAAGGACGGCCTGCTGGAGGCCACGATGCGCCAGATCCTCAGCGACCTGGGCGAGGCCGTCACCGCCCGACGCCGGGCCCTGGCGACGAACGCCCCCGAGGCGCACCTGGCGGCGATCATCGATGGCAACTTCGATCGCTCCCAGGTCACCGGCCCGGTGGCCAAGACCTGGCTGGCCTTCTGGGCCAGCAGCATGCACCAGCCGCAGCTGCAGCGCCTGCAGCAGGTCAACGACCGGCGCCTGTATGCCAATCTCTGCCACCAGCTGCGTCGCCTGCTGCCCCGCGAGGAGGCCCGCGATGCCGCCCGGGCGCTGGCCGCGATGATCGACGGCCTGTGGCTGCGCGGCGCCCTGACCCCCGAGGGGCTGGACACCGATCGTGCCCGGCGCCTGGCCCGGGAATACCTCGACCAGCTGCTCCACGCCCACGGCGTGGTCACGACACCGACCGCCCCCCACCCCGTTTCTACCGAGTCCTGACTGGAGGTCCCATGACCCACCACGCTATCGAAACCCTCTACATCGACGGCCGCCGGGTCGACGCCACCTCCGGCGAGAGCTTCCCGGTCGTCAATCCCTTCGACGGCAGCACCCTGGCCGAGGTCCAGCAGGCCAGCGAGGCGGACGTGGACGCCGCCGTCGCCGCGGCGCGCCGTGGCCAGCAGGCCTGGGCGGCCATGAGCGGCATGGAGCGCGGGCGCATCCTGCAGCGCGCCGTGGCGCTGCTCCGCGAGCGCAACGACGCCATCGCCGAACTCGAGAGCCGCAACACCGGCAAGCCGATCAGCGAGACCGCTGCAGTGGACATCGTCACCGGCGCCGACGTGCTGGAGTATTACGCCGGCCTGGCCGCGGCGATCGAGGGCAGCCAGATCCCGCTGCGCGAGTCCTCCTTCGTCTATACCCGTCGCGAGCCGCTGGGGGTGATCGGCGCCATCGGCGCCTGGAACTACCCGATCCAGATCGCCTGCTGGAAGTCGGCTCCGGCGCTGGCCGCCGGCAACGCCGTGGTCTTCAAGCCCAGCGAGGTCACCCCGCTGACCGTGATGGCGCTGGCCGAGATCTTCACCGAGGCCGGGCTGCCCGACGGCGTCTTCAACGTGGTGCATGGCGACGGCCGCGTCGGCCAGCTGATCACCGGCCACGCCGGCATCGACAAGGTGTCCTTCACCGGCGAGGTAGGCACCGGCAAGAAGGTGATGTCCGCCTCCGCGGCCTCCTCCCTCAAGGACGTGACCATGGAGCTCGGCGGCAAGTCGCCGCTGATCGTCTTCGACGACGCCGACCTGGACCGTGCCGCGGACGCCGCCATGATGGCCAACTTCTACTCCAGCGGGCAGATCTGCACCAACGGCACCCGCGTCTTCGTCGCTCGCGGCATCAAGGACGCCTTCGAGGGCAAGATCGCCGAGCGCGTGGCGCGCATCAAGGCCGGCGACCCGCTCGACCCGGCGGTCAACTTCGGCCCGCTGGTCAGCTTCGAGCACCAGGAGAAGGTGCTGTCCTACATCGCCGTGGGCAAGCAGGAAGGCGCCCGCGTGCTGGCCGGCGGCGAGGCCTGGGACCAGGGCGACGACTCCGGTATCGACTGGGCCGCCGGGGCCTGGGCCGCGCCCACGGTGTTCACCGACTGCCGCGACGAGATGCGTATCGTGCGCGAGGAGATCTTCGGCCCGGTGATGGCGATCCTCGCCTTCGACGACGAGGACGAGGTGATCCGCCGCGCCAACGACACCGTCTACGGCCTGGCCGCCGGCGTCTTCACCGAGGGCCTGAACCGCGCCCACCGGGTCATCCAGCGCCTGGAGGCCGGCATCTGCTGGATCAACACCTGGGGCGAGTCCCCGGCCGAGATGCCGGTGGGCGGCTACAAGCAGTCCGGGGTGGGCCGCGAGAACGGCGTCGAGACCCTCGCCCACTACACCCAGACCAAGTCGGTACAGGTCGAGATGGGGCCCTTCGAGTCGGTGTTCTAGGCCGACGCCCCGCCCACGGTCACGGGGGCTCCCCCGTGACCGGCCGTCTTCTGTCCCCGTTCCATCTTGCTGCTTGAGGAGGGCTTGTCGATGTCACAGGCTCGCGAGTTCGATTACATCATCATCGGCGCCGGTTCCGCCGGCAACGTCCTGGCCACCCGCCTCACCGAGGATCCGGATGTCAGCGTGCTGCTGCTCGAGGCCGGCGGCCCCGACCATCGCTTCGATTTCCGCACCCAGATGCCGGCGGCCCTGGCCTACCCGCTGCAGGGCAAGCGCTACAACTGGGCCTTCGAGACCGACCCGGAGCCGCACATGGACGGCCGGCGCATGGAGTGCGGCCGCGGCAAGGGCCTGGGCGGCTCCTCGCTGATCAACGGCATGTGCTACATCCGCGGCAATGCCCTGGACTACGACGGCTGGGCCAAGCGAGCCGGCCTCGAGGACTGGACCTACGCCGACTGCCTGCCCTACTTCCGCAAGGCCGAGACCCGCGACATCGGGCCCGATGACTACCACGGCGGTGACGGCCCGGTCAGCGTGACCACGCCGAAGGCGGGCAACAACCCGCTCTACCATGCCTTCATCGAGGCCGGACAGCAGGCCGGCTACCCGGCCACCGAGGACGTCAACGGCTACCAGCAGGAAGGCTTCGGCCCCATGGACCGCTTCGTCACCCCGAAAGGGCGGCGCGCCTCCACGGCCCGCGGCTACCTGGACCAGGCCAAGCCGCGCCCCAACCTGACCATCGAGACCCGCGCCACCACCGACGTCATCACCTTCGAGGGCAAGCGGGCCACCGGCGTGCGCTACGAGCGTGGCGGCCAGCGCCAGGAGGTCCACGCCCGTCGCGAGGTGCTGCTGTGCGCCGGCGCCATCGCCTCGCCGCAGATCCTGCAGCGCTCCGGCATCGGCCCCAGGGACGTGCTGCACGAGTTCGGCATCGCCCCGGTGCAGATCAACGAGAACGTCGGCCAACATCTCCAGGATCACCTGGAGATGTACATCCAGTACGAGTGCAAGCAGCCGATCTCGCTGTACCCGGCGCTGAAGTGGTACAACCAGCCGAAGATCGGCGCCGAATGGATGCTGTTCGGCACCGGCGTGGGCGCCAGCAACCAGTTCGAGGCGGCCGGCTTCATCCGCAGCCGCGACGAGGAGGAGTGGCCGAACCTGCAGTACCACTTCCTGCCCATCGCCATCAGCTACAACGGCAAGAGCGCGGTGCAGGCCCATGGCTTCCAGGCCCACGTCGGCTCGATGCGCTCCGAGAGCGAGGGCCGGGTGCGCCTGACCTCCCTCGACCCCAAGGCCGCGCCCTCGATCCTGTTCAACTACATGTCCACCGAGAAGGACTGGCAGGAATTCCGCGACGCCATCCGCCTGACCCGCGAGATCATCGCCCAGCCGGCCTTCGACGCCTACCGCGGCCGGGAGATCTCGCCGGGGCCGGACATCCAGACCGACGCCGAGCTCGACGCCTTCGTCCGCGAGCACGCCGAGACCGCCTATCACCCCTGCGGCAGCTGCCGCATGGGCGAGGGAGACGACGCCGTGGTCGACGGCGCCGGGCGGGTCCACGGCGTGGAGGCCCTGCGGGTGGTCGACGCCTCGCTGTTCCCGGTGATTCCCACCGGCAACCTCAACGCGCCGACCATCATGCTGGCCGAGAAGATGGCCGACAAGATCCGTGGCCGCGAGCCGCTGCCGAGAAGCGACGCCCCCTACTATGTGGCCGGCGACGTCCCCGCCCAGCGCGAGCCGATGCGCCGCCTGGGCTGACCCGCCCGGTCTTCTCCCTACGCCCCGCCTCGCGCGGGGCGTTTTCGTTGGTGGTCGCGCAGGATTCGATGGTGGTCAGGCGGCGTGTCTTGCGCTAGGCTGAAGGGATTCAAACAAGTGTTCGAATACCACGGAGCCCTCCATGCTGACCCTGATCCTGCTCGTGCTGGCCGTCACCGGCCTGCTCATCGTGATGCGCCGGGAGGCGGGCGCCCTGCCCGCGCTGGCCGTGACCGCGGGGCTCGGCCTCGTCGGCCTGGTCGCCGGCGCGGCGCTTTTCGGCACGCTGCTGCTGATCGCCGCGGCGGCCATCGCCGCCTGTGGCCTGCCCGCCCTGCGTCGACGCTGGCTGAGCCCCCGGCTGTTCGCGCTGTTCAAGCGCGTCGCGCCGAGGGTCTCGGACACCGAGCGCACCGCGCTGGAGGCCGGCAGCGTGGCCTGGGACCGCGAGCTGTTCAGCGGCCGGCCCGACTGGGATCGCCTGCTGGCGTTCGGCGACGACGGCCTCACCGACGAGGAGCGCGCCTTCGTCGACCACCAGTGCGGCGTGGCCGCCGGCATGTGCAACGCCTGGGACATCGCCCGGGAGCGCGCCGACCTGCCCCAGGAGCTGTGGGACTACCTCAAGCGGGAACGCTTCTTCGGCATGATCATCCCCAGGGAATACGGCGGCCTGGGCTTCTCGGCCAAGGCCCAGTCCACGGTGCTGCAGAAGCTGTCGATCAGCGAGATGCTGATGGTCACCGTGGGCGTGCCCAATTCCCTGGGACCGGGGGAGCTGCTGCTCAAGTACGGCACCCAGGCGCAGAAGGACCACTACCTGCCGCGCCTGGCCGATGGCCGCGAGATCCCCTGCTTCGGCCTGACCGGGCCCCGGGCGGGGTCAGACGCCACCGCCCTGCCGGACACCGGCGTGGTGTGCAAGCAGCTCATCGACGGCGAGGAGGTCCTCGGGCTCAGGCTGAACTTCGAGAAGCGCTGGATCACCCTGGCGCCCATCGCCACCGTGGTGGGCCTGGCCTTCCGGCTGTTCGACCCGGATCGGCTGCTCGGCGACGAGGCCGACCGCGGCATCACCCTGGCGCTGATCCCCCGGGACACCGCGGGCATGGAGATCGGCCGTCGTCACCATCCCATCGGCAGCCCCTTCCTCAATGGCCCGATCAAGGGTCGGGACGTCTTCGTGCCGCTGTCCACCATCATCGGCGGCGAGGAGATGATCGGCCAGGGCTGGCGGATGCTGGTGGAGTGCCTGTCCATCGGCCGCTGCATCACCCTGCCCTCCGGCGCCACCGGCACCGCCCGCTACGCCCTGGGCTGGACCGGCGGCTTCGCCCGGATCCGCCGCCAGTTCAACGTGCCGGTGGCCGAGATGGAGGGCGTCCAGGAACCGCTGGCCCGGATGACCGCGCTGACCTATATCGCCCAGGCCGCCGTCTACCAGACCGCCAACACCATCGACCATGGCGAAAAGCCGGCGGTGCCCTCGGCGATCCTCAAGAGCCAGCTCACCGAGTTCCAGCGGGTGATCCTGGCCGACGCCATGGACATCCACGGCGGCAAGGCGGTCACCCTGGGGCCGCGCAACTACCTCGGCATCGGCTACAGCGCCAACCCGGTGGCCATCACCGTCGAGGGCGCCAACATCATGACCCGCAACCTGATGATCTTCGGTCAGGGAGCCATCCGCTGCCATCCCTACGTGCTCGAGGAGCTGGCCGCCAAGGACGCCGATGACCCGGCGGCCTTCGACCGCGCCTTCTTCGCTCATGCCGGGCTGATCTTCGGCAATGCCGCCCGCGCCCTGACCCGTGGCCTGGGGCTCGGCCCGGCCGCGGTGCCCTTCGACTCGGTGGCCGCCCCCTATGCCCGCGAGATCGCCCGGCTTTCCGCCGGCTTCGGCCTCGCCGCCGACGCCGCCATGGCGAGCCTGGGCTCGCAGCTCAAGCTGCGCGAGATGCTCTCGGCGCGCCTCGGCGACGTGCTCTCCAACCTGTACCTGGCCAGCATGCTGCTCAAGCAGTGGCAGGAGGGCGACCAGGTGGAGGACGAGGACGCCGTGCTGGACTATGCCGCCCGCTTCCTGCTGCAGCGCACCGAGCAGGCCTTCGACGAGCTCTTCGACAACCTGCCGAACCGCGCCCTGGGCCGGGGACTGCGCCTGCTGGTGATGCCGCGGGGCCGCCGCTGGTCGCGCCCCCACGATGACCTGACCCGCCGCATCGCCCAGGCCATCTCCCGGGACACCGCCCTGCGCCACAAGCTGCTGGCCAACACCTGGGACGTCGACGACGGGCCCCAGGACAATCCGCTGGCCCGCTACAACGCCCTGCTGGCCACCCAGGAGCGCGCCGAGGCCCTCTACCGTCGCGTCGACAAGGCCTACGCCCAGGGCACGCTGCCGCCGCAGGCCCTGCATCCCGAGCAGCGCGTGGAGGCGGCGCTGGAGGCGGGCGTGATCGAGGCGGACGACGCCGCCTTCATGCGCCAGCGCGAGGCCGAGGTGCTGGACATGCTGACCGTGGACGACTTCGAGTACGACGCCTTCGTCACCGACAAGTCCAAGGTGCTGCGCCACCACCCCGCCTGACCCCGCCCTGGAGCCGCAGCGATCGCGACGATGCCCCGGCCACCCGCCGGGGCATCGTCGTTCCGGGACCGAAAGCGACACGGCAGCGCCACACAAGGTTCACATGGCCCCCCTATCCTGCGCGCACACTCCCCGCCAGGACATGCCCATGACACCCTCCGCTCCACCCTCCGCGTCCACCCCCGGTACGCGTCCCGACTGGCTCAAGTGGCTGGCGATCGCCGGCCTCGTCTACCTGCTGCTGGTGGCCGTGACCATGATCGGCTCGGGGTTCAAGGCCGCCGCCGGCGACCAGGCCAGGACCCTCTTCGACTTCGCCTCCAACCCCTTCGCCGGCCTGGTCATCGGCACCCTGGCCACCGCCCTGATCCAGTCGTCGAGCACCGTGACCTCGATCATCGTCGGCCTGGTCGCCGGCGGCATGCCGGTGGCGATCGCCGTGCCCATGGTGATGGGCGCCAACATCGGCACCAGCATCACCAACACCCTGGTCAGCCTCGGCCACGTCAAGGACAAGGAAGAATTCCGCCGCGCCTTCTCCGCCGCCACGGTGCATGACTTCTTCAACCTGCTCAGCGTGGTGATCTTCCTGCCGCTGGAGATCATGTTCGGCTTCCTCGAGAAGATCGGTGGCTGGATGGCCGGCCTGTTCGTCGACGCCGACTCGATGAGCATGGGCGGGCTCAACTTCGTCAAGCCGCTCACCAAGCCGGTCGCCAACGCCTTCGCCGATACCTTCGCGGCCATCCAGAGCGGGCTCGGCTTGCCCGAGTGGACATCCGGCGCCCTGCTGATCCTTGCCGGCATCGGCCTGATCTTCCTCGCCGTGACCTACATCGGCCGCCTGATGAAGACGCTGATGGTCGGCAAGGCCCGCGAGATCCTCCACGGCACCATCGGCCGCGGCCCGCTCAGCGGCATCTTCTCCGGCACCCTGATCACCGTGCTGGTGCAGTCCTCCTCCACCACCACCAGCCTGATGGTGCCGCTGGCCGGCTCCGGCGTGTTCCGGGTCAAGGACATCTACCCCTTCACCCTGGGTGCCAACATCGGCACCTGCATCACCGCCCTGCTGGCCGCCACCGCCGTCAGCGGTGAAGCCGGCTATGTCGCGTTGCAGATCGCCTTCGTGCACCTGGTCTACAACGTGCTCGGCGTGGTGCTGATCTATGGCGTGCCCTTCCTGCGGCGGATTCCGCTGGTGCTCTGCGAAGGACTGGCGACGTTGTCGGCGGAGCGCAAGGTCTACGGCCTGAGCTATATCCTCGCCGTGTTCTTCGTCGTCCCCGGCGGCCTGATCGTGTTCACTCACTGAAGGAATCGCTGACATGACGGATCAACAGAAACTCGAAGCGCTCGAACGCAGGATCGACGAGACCCGGACCCTGCTCGACGAGCTGCAGCAGACCGCGCGCCAGCTGCGTGAAAAGCAGCAGCACGAGGCCATCGACCAGCTCGAGGAACTCTTCCCGGACAGCGACCTGCTGGGCCCGATCAAGGAAGAGCTGGCCACCCAGTGTCGCGAGCTGATCACCCGACTCAAGCGGCTGATCTAGTCGCGTGGGTGGCCGATGCTGCCCCTTGCCCCGCCACGCGGCGGGGCAAGGGACGTCCGGGCGCCATTGGCCTGCACGCCTCCCTGGCGGGTCCGGCGCCTACAGCGGCCAGACGATCAGGATCAACGGGATCGCCACCGCCATCACCACCAGTGACAGCGGCAGCCCCAGCTTCCAGTAGTCGCCGAAGCGATAGCCCCCCGGCCCCATCACCAGGGTGTTGGACTGGTGACCGATGGGGGTGAGGAAGGCACAGGAGGCGCTGATCGCCACCACCATCAGGAAGGGATCCAGGGAGGCCTCGAAGCCCTGGGCGAGGCTCGCCGCGATGGGCGCCATCAGCAGCGCCGCCGCGGCGTTGTTGACCACGTTGGAGAGCAGCGTGCAGATCACGAACAGCCCCACCAGGGAGGCCACCATCGGCCACTCGCTGCCCAGCGCCAGCAGCGCCTCGGCGATCAGGGTGGCCCCGCCGCTGGTCTCCAGCGCCTGGCCCACCGGGATCATGGCCCCCAGCAGCACGATCACCGGGCCGTCGATGGCCTGGTAGGCCTCGCGCAGCGACAGCACGCCGACCATCATCGACACCAGGGCGGCGCCGGTGAGCGCCACCGCCGAGGGCAGCAGGTCCAGCACCATGGCGATGACCGCCACGGCGAAGATGGCCACCGAGACCACCAGCATGCGGGGCTGGCCCAGGGTCAGGTTGCGGCTGGCCAGCGGCAGGCAGCCCAGGGTGGTGAGGCTCTCGCCGATCTCGCCCTCGCCGCCCTGCAGCAGCAGCACATCGCCGGCCCGGAAACGGATATCGCGCAGGCGCTGGTTGAGTCGACCGCCGTCCCGGGCCACCGCCACCAGGTGCAGGCCGAACTGGTTGTGCAGGCGCAGCTGGGTGACGGTGCGATGGATCATCATGGAATCGGTGCGCACCACCGCCTCCACCAGCTGCAGGCCCTCGGTATCCACGGTGGCGGGGCGCTCCGCGCCCTCGCTGGCGCCCTGCCCCGCCTCGGCCTCGCCTGGCGAGGCCGTTTCCTCGCTCGGGTCCGCCTCGTCGTCCGACGGCGGCTCGGGACCGACCACCAGCCCCGCCTTGTCCTCGATCAGCTTCATCTCCTCGGGCCCGGCCTCCACCAGCAGGATATCGTCCTCGCGCAGCGTGCCGTGGAAGGCATGGCCGGCGTGGCGCTTGTCGCCGCGCACCACCGCCAGCACCGGGATGGTCTCCTCCAGGGCCTGGTGCAGGTCGCGCAGCGACCAGCCCACCGCCTTGCCGTCCTCGGGGACACGCAGCTCCACCAGGTAGTGAGCGGTGTCGAACATCGCATCCAGGGAGGCCTTGCCGGCCCGCTGGGGCACCAGGCGCCAGCCCACCAGCACGATGAACACCAGGCCGGCCAGGGCCACGCTGGCGCCGACGGGAAAGAAGGCGAACATGCCGAAGGGCTCGCCGCCGACGCTGCCGCGATAGCTGGAGATGATGATATTGGGCGGGGTGCCGATCAGCGTCGTCAGCCCGCCTAGCAACGACCCGAAGGCCAGCGGCATCAGCAGCAGCGACGGCGGGCTGTCGTGTTCCCGGGCCATGCGGATCGCCACCGGCAACATCAGCGCCAGGGCGCCGACGTTGTTCATCACCCCGGAGAGCACCAGCACGGTACCGGTGAGCACCAGCATCTGCAGGATCAGCCGGTCGCCGACCTTGAGGGCCTGCTCGGCGATCAGGTCGACGAGCCCCGAGCGCTCGAAGCCGCGGCTGAGCACCAGCACCGCGGCGACGGTGATCACGGCGGGATGGCCGAAGCCGTGGAAGGCCTCGCCGGTGGGCACCAGACCCAGCAGCACCGCCGCCAGCAGCGCGGCCAGCGCCACCAGGTCGTAGCGGAAGCGCCCCCAGACGAAGGCCGCGAGCGTCGCTGCGAGGAGCAGGAACACCTGGGTGCTGTCGGCCATGTGGCGTACTCCCTGTACCGGCACGAGGCCTCCAGCACACCAGCCGCCGGCCGGAAAATCCAGTCTTTTCCTGCCTGCCGCAACGGCGACACCCGGCGCCTGGCCGGGTGTCGCGGGATGTCCCTACCCGGTGGGGCTCACTTCCTGGCCATCGTCTCCAGCATGGCGTTGACGGCGTCCAGGTGCTCGGGCTCGCTGTGGCACATGCCCTGGAAGGTCGCACAGAGGTCGAGGAAGTCGGGCAGCGCCATGCGGCCGCCCATCTTCATCAGCCGCTTGGTCAGGCGGGTCGCCCTGGGCGGCTGGGCGGCGATCTGCCCGGCCAGCTCGCCGACCCGCGCCATCAGGGCCTCGGGCTCGGTCACCTCGAGCACGATGCCGTACTCGCGGGCCTGCTCGGCGTCGATCACCCGCCCGGAGAGCGTCAGCTCGAAGGCGCGCTGGTAGCCGATCAGGCGCTGCAGGAACCAGGCGCCGCCGTCCCCGGGGATGATCCCCAGATTGAGGAAGGTCTCGCCGAACTTGGCCTTGCGCGAGGCGATCCGCAGGTCCGCCATGTTGGCCAGGTCGAAGCCGGCGCCGATGGCCGGCCCGTTGACCGCGGCGATGATCGGCACCTCCACGCCCTGCAGGGCCAGCGGGATGCGCTGGATGCCACGGCGGTAGCGCTCGGCCACCTCGGCGACGTCGCCGGCGAAGTCACCGCCGCGCTGGGCCATGTCCTTGACGTTGCCGCCGGCGGAGAACGCCGATCCCGCGCCGGTGATCACCAGCACCGAGACCGCATCGCAGGCATTCACCCAGTCGGCCACGGCGACGATGTCGTCGACCAGGGCGGTCCCGGTCAGGGCGTTGCGGACGTCATGGCGGTCCAGGGTCAGGGTCGCCACCCGTCCGGCCAGGGTGAGACGGGCATCGGTGAGTTGCGGTTGGGTCAGGCTCATCGGTGGGCTTCCTTGTCGGAGGGATCGCTATCGCGGTCGACGATGACACGGGCATCGACCACCGCATAGCCGTCGGCATTGACGATCACCGGGTTGAGGTCGAGCTCCTTGAGGTCGGGATAGGCCGCGACGATGCGCGAGACCCGAAGCAGCAGGTCGACCAGCGCCTCCTTGTCGATGGCCGACTCGCCGCGCGCGCCCTCGAGGACCTTCCGGGCCTTGAGCTGGTCGACCATGCTGCGGGCGTCGTGGCGGGACAGCGGGATGGCGCGAAAGACCACGTCCTCGAGGATCTCGACGAAGACGCCGCCCAGGCCGAACATCAGTACCGGGCCGAAGATCGGGTCGCGGATCACGCCGATGATCACCTCCACCCCCTTCCCGGCCATGGGCGTGACCAGCACGCCCTCGATCTCGGCGGCGGGGTCGTAGGCCCGGCAGGCGGCCAGGATCGCCTCGCGGCCCCGGTGCAGCGCCGCTTCGCCCACCAGGTCGAGCCTGACGCCCCCGGCGTCGGACTTGTGCAGGATATCCCGGGAGACGACCTTCATGGCCAGCGGCGCGTCGCCGAAGTGTTCCGCCGCCGCGGCGAGCTCGGCCTCGCTGCGCACCACCAGTTCCGGGGGCACCGCCACCCCGTGGTCGCGCAACAGCCGCTTGGCCTCGTACTCGAACAGGTCGCGCCCCTCGGCCCTGGCCTGGCGGAACATGGCGTCGAGTGCCGGCAGGGGCTCGACCGCCGCCGCCCGGGCGTGGCTGTGGTACTGGGCAAGGTGCTGGCCGCGGTCGCCCAGCGCCGCGAGCACCCGCACCGAGTGCTCGATGGAGGCATAGACCGGCAGGCCCGCCTCGTGCAGCCGCCGCAGCGCCGGCGGCTTGATCGGCGTATAGAGGCTGTAGACCACCAGCGGTTTCTCGGTGGCGTTGGCCAGGTCCACCATCGCCTCGGCGCCGCGCATCTCGTCGCCCAGCAGCGATTCGGCGAAGCGGATGCTGTAGCCCCCGAACATCCCCACCAGGAAGACGCTGTCGACGTTGTCGTCGGCGGCGACGATCTCCATGCAGGTGGCGAGCAGCGAGGGGTGGGCATCGGTGGAGCCGGCGACGTCCACCGGGTTGACGGTGGAGGCCTGGGGAAAGAGCACCTCGCGCAGCCGCGCCCGGGTGGCCTCGGAGAGCTCGGCGAGTGCCAGGCCGGCCTCGGCCAGGCGGTCGGAGGCGATGGTCGCCTGGCCCCCCCCGTCGGAGATCACCGCCACCCGCTTGCCACGCGCCTTCTGCAGCAGGCCCAGGCCCTCGGCCACCGGCAGGATCTCGTCGGAGTACTGCACCACGCTGACGCCGGACTGGCGCAGCAGGTCGACGGTCATCGCATAGCTGCCGGCCAGGGCCCCGGTGTGGGAGCTGGCCGCCTTCTGGCCAAGCTCGGTGGAGCCGGACTTGTAGACCACCACCGGCTTCATGGCGGTGACCTCCCGGGCCACCTCGAGGAACTTGCGCCCGTCGCGGAAGCCTTCCACGTAGAGGGTGGCGACCCGGGTGTGCTCGTCCTCGCCCAGGTAGCGCAGGTAGTCGTTGAAGCCGATGTCGCTCTGGTTGCCGGGCCCGACATAGGTGGAGAAGCCCACGTGGCCGTTGTGCTGGGCCTCCAGGGCCAGGGAGAGCAGCATGTTGCCCGACTGGGAGATGATGCCGACGCCCCCGGGCCTGACGTCGTCCAGGGCCAGCAGGTTGAGCCGGTGGTGCAGGTTGAACACGCCCGAGGTATTGGGGCCGATGATCCGTACCCCGTGGGCCTCGGCCTTGGCCATCATCTCACGCTCGAGATCGGCCCCCTCGCCGCCGACCTCGGCGAAGCCGCTGGCCAGGATCACCGCGCCCCTGATCCCGCGACGGCCGCACTCGGCGACCAGCCCCGGCACCGTGGCCGCCGGCGTGCAGATCAGCGCCAGCTGCGGATTGCCGGGAATCGAGGTCACCGAGGGCCAGGCCTTGACCCCGAGGATCATGTCGGCCTTGGGATTCACGGGATAGATCTCGCCGCGGTAGCCGTCCTTGATCAGGCCCACCATCGCCTTGTAGCCGCGCTTGGTGGGCTCCGAGGAGGCGCCGATCACGGCGATGCCGGTGGGCGCCAGGATGTCATGCAGCGGGCTGCGGGTGGGAAGGTGTCCTTCGATGGGATTCATGGAGCGGACCTTGACCTCTGGGTGGTCGTTGACGGGGAGAACGCCCGGTACGGGGCTCAGTGGCCCTGGAACTGCGGTGCGCGCTTCTCGGCGAAGGCATCCACGCCCTCCTGCCAGTCGGCGGTGGTGGAGCAGGTGAAGACGGCATCGAGCTCCTGCTGCAACTGGCCCTCGAGGTCGGTGTTGGCCCCCTGGTTGACCAGCCGCTTGAGCATGGCCAGCGAGACCGGGGCCTGCCCGGCCAGGGTCGCGGCCAGGCGACGGGCCTCCCCGAGCAGCGCATCCTGGGTCCAGCTGGCGGTGGCCAGGCCGATGCGGGCGGCCTCCTCGCCGTCGATGCGCTGGCCGAGGTAGAGCAGCTGGCGGGCCATCCCGAGCCCCACCAGCTGGGGCAGGAGCTTGGAGACGCCACCGCCCACGCAGGTCCCGATGCTGGTCTCGGGGAAGCCGATCTGCGCCTCCTCGGCCATCAGCATGAAGTCGCAGGCCACCGCCATCTCGGCCCCCGCCCCCAGGGCATAGCCGTTCACCGCGGCGATCACCGGCCGCGGGTGACGCAGGATCGCCTCGCAGACGTCATTGCCCAGTTGCAGGTACTGGCGGCGCTGGTAGAGGGAGCGCTTGGCACCGCCATGCTCCTTCATGTCGGCCCCGACGCAGAAGGCCCGCCCCTCGCCGGTGAGAATGACGGCCCTGACGTCCTCGTCGGCCTCGGCCTCGGCCAGGGCCTGGAGCAGCTCGGTGTAGAGCGCCTCGACCACGGCATTGAGCCGGTGGGGACGGTTGAAGCGAATCTCCAACACCTGGCCGTGGCGTTCGGTGATCAGGGTCTCGAAGCGGGGGGGCTCGGCGGCATGGCTCATGGGGTCGAGGGTTCCTGGTGGAAGGGTGGACGACGCTTTAGCAACAAACGTGTCGAACAAGGAGATGCATGACACGTCTGTGTTATGGGCGCCATGCTAGGGGACGGCCGCACCGGCGGTCAACACGTTCGTGTCGCTTTTCTGAAAGCGGGACACATTCGTTTCACCCCCGACGGCCGAGGCTGGGGTACAATGCGCCCGTCGTTCGCGGGGAACCGATAAGGAGTACAGCGTGGTGGAGCAGGACACCCTGAACCCGGTGGGCGCACGGCCGGCGCCCGAGGGCCTGGATGCCGTGAACCAGCAACTGGCGGCGATCTATCCGGAGCTGAGCCCCCAGCTCAAGGTGGCCGCCGGCTATGTGCTGGAACACGCGGTGGAGATCGCCCTGCAGTCGATCCGCAAGACCGCCGCCGCCGCCGAGGTGACGCCCTCGACACTGATGCGGCTGGCCAAGCGCCTGGGCTTCGAGAGCTACGAGCAGTTCCGCGAGGTGTTCCAGGCCGCCGTCCAGGCCGGCCCGGTGGAACTCTCCGGACGGGCCAGCCAATTGCGCACCCTGGCCAGCCAGACCGACGACCAGGTGTTCCTGGATGTCGGCGATGCCGCCTTCGACAACATCGGCCGGTTGTTCACCGCCGACAACCAGGCTCGGGTGCGCGACGCGGCCCGGCGCATCCTGGCCGCCGAGAAGGTCGCGGTGGTGGGCTTTCGCGACACCTTCGCCTGCGCCTACCACTTCGCCTACGTGGGCCGCATCGCCATGCCCAATGTCCACCTGGTGCGCGGCCTGGAGGGCGGCCTGCTCACCGAGCTGGCGCCCTTCGGCGCGGGCGACGCGGTGGTGCTGTTCGGCTTCGAGCCCTACTGCGCCGAGACCATGCGGGCCCTCGAGATCACCCGGGCCGCCGGGGTCTCGCCCATCGTCATCACCGACACCATGCGCTCGCCCCTGGTGCCCGGCGCGGACATCACCTTCACCGTGGCCAACGCCACGCCGCACTTCTTCCCCTCGATCCTCTCGGCGATCACCCTGATCGAGGCCATCCTCGCGGAATGCGTGGCCTTCGGCCCGGACGACCTGGTCGACAACGTGGCCCGCTTCGAGTCGCGGATGCGCGATATGGGCGCCTATGTGGAGTACGACTAGCTGGAAGCTGGAAGCTGGAAGCTGGAAGCTGGAAGCTGGAAGCTGGAAGCTGGAAGCTGGAAGGCAGCCTGAATTCGCCACTCTGGGCTCAAGCGCTGTCTTCCAGCTTCACGCTTAGGTCCGCGAAGCGGACGATCTTCCAGCTCCCGACCCGGCGCAGCCGGGTCAGGGCAAGAGGATGGTCGACCCCGTGGTCCGGCGGCCCTGCAGGGCGTCCTGGGCCTCGCCGGCCTCGGCGAGCGAGTAGCGCTGGGCGATATCGATGGTGACCTGGCCGCTCTCGAGCATGTCGAAGAGTTCGCCGGCCATCCACTCCAGCTGCTCGCGGGTGTCGGCATAGCCGTTCAGACTCGGGCGGGTGACGTACAGCGAGCCCTTCTGGTTGAGGATGCCGATGTTGACTCCCTCCACCGGTCCCGAGGCATTGCCGAAACTGACCATCAGGCCGCGCTTCTTCAGGCAGTCCAGCGACAGCTCCCAGGTGTCCTTGCCCACCGAGTCGTAGACCACGTCACACATCTCGCCGCCGGTCAGCTCGCGGACCCGCTCGACCACGTCCTCCCGGGTGTAGTCGATGGTCGCCCAGGCGCCGTTCTTCTCGGCCAGGGCCGCCTTCTCTGGCGAGCTCACGGTCCCGATCAGCTTGACGCCCAGCGCCCTGGCCCACTGGCAGGCGATGGAGCCGACGCCCCCGGCGGCGGCGTGCCAGAGGATGGTCTCGCCGCCCTGCAGGGGATAGGTCTGGCGCAACAAATAGTGGACCGTCAGGCCCTTGAGCAAGCAGGCCGCGGCGGTCTCGCAGTCGATGGCGTCGGGCAGGGCCACCACCTTCTCCGCCGGCAGGGTGTGCCGCTCGGCGTAGGCCCCCAGGGGGCCCTGGGCGTAGGCGACGCGGTCGCCCACCGCCAGGTGCTCGACGCCCTCGCCCACGGCCTCGACGGTCCCCGCTCCCTCGGTACCGAGCCCGGAGGGCAGCTCGGGCGCCGGGTAGAGGCCGGTGCGGAAGTAGATGTCGATGAAGTTCAGGCCCACCGCCTGGTTCTTCACCGTCACCTCGCCGGGCCCGGGCTCGGCGGGCGCGACCTCGATGAGCTCGAGGACCTCGGGCCCGCCGGTACGGGCGAACTGGATACGCTTGGCCATGCTGGACGTCCTCATGCCGCTGGCGGAAGAGACGACCAGTCAAGCGCCCCGGCTCGCCGGGGTCAAGTGTCGGGCAGGGAGAGGCGCAAGGCGGTACCTTGACAGGGCCAGTTGTTTACCAAAGAATCGAAAAGTGTATACAGAAACACATTTAAAATGACGACAACTTGGAGAGTCCTCATGAAGATGCCCTGGATGCCGATCACCGCCGCCCTGGCCGCCACCCTCGCCACCACCCCGGCCATGGCCGAGGACGATGCCTGCCGGCTGACGATCGAGAGCAACGACCAGATGCAGTTCGACACCGACGCCCTCAGCGTCCCGGCCCGTTGCGGGGAGGTCACCCTGACCCTGGAGCACAGCGGCCGGATGGCGGCGGACGCGATGGGCCACAACTGGGTACTCGCGGCGACCGAGGACTACGAGGCCGTGGCCAAGGCCGGCATGAACGAGGGCCTGGAGAACGACTATCTGCCGGCGGACGACCCCCGCGTGCTGGCCGGCACGGAGGTGATCGGTGGCGGCGAGAGCACCAGCATCACCTTCTCCACCGAGGGGCTGGCCGGCCGCGAGCTGACCTTCTTCTGCTCCTTCCCCGGGCACTATGCCGCCATGAACGGCACCTTCAGCGTCCGCGAGGACTGACTGACGGCCCCCGCCCAGGTCCCGCCTCACAGGGAGGCGGGGAAGCGCTCCAGACCGCGCACGAAGCGCTGCTTGTAGTCGTCGAACTGGGCCCGGTCCCGCTTGAAGGACTGCACGATGGAGCCCTCGTCCACCGTCAGGGTTCGCGGCAGGTCGTCGAGCCCGCTGGCCGGGTGCTTGGCCGAGAGGCCGATGCGCACGCCCTGCTTGCCCTGCAGCCAGCGCGTGATGCCCGCCTGGCGGAAACGCGCCTCCTGGGTCTCGTTAAGCGCATCGACCCGCAGCGGGGCGCGCAGGGCGAGCTCGCCGACCAGGCGCTGGGCCGGGGCCTCCACGCTGTCGCTGGCAAGCTCCGCCAGTTGCATGACGGTCATGCCGACACCCGCCTCGTCCAGCACCAGCAGTGCCAGGGCCACCGGCCGGGACTGACCATCGACCAGCGCCACCACCCTGGCCGCCTCCTGCTTGACCAGTACCCCCAGCACCCCGGCGAAGGTCGCCAGCGGTGCGATGCCGGCCTGGTGCCCATAGACCTCGGCGCACAGCCGCGCCAGGCAGGCCTCGCGCTGTGCCTCGTTGTTGATATTCACGACTCGCATCGACGGCTCCTCTCTCGCGCCTGACTCCCGGCCGCGGCGCCGGGAACGAAATCGCGCAGCCTAGCACATCCGCTCGAAGGACTCCCGGGGCTGGCCAGTGTTCGACACGCCGCCAGGGCGCCAGCAGCCTGTCGGACCTGACACTGCTCTACTGCGGAACCCGGTCTTCGGCCAATTTCATTCGATCCGATTCGTTTAAATTGCGGGCTATTCGCCTCATCAGATCGATAAACTTGACTCGAGAACCGCATTTCTCGCGACGACCGGTCAAGCCCGACAGACTGCTAGGCTATGGCGATGGCACCCAGCCTGCCCCGGCCATGACGACAAGGACGCCCATGCCCCATCCCGACCTCGCCCTGCCCCGCCTGATCGCCCATCGCGGGCTTTCCGCGCGGGCCCCGGAGAACACCCTGGCCGCGGTGCGCGCGGCCCATGACGCCGGCATCGACTGGGTGGAACTGGACGTGCAACTGCTCGGCGACGATACCCCGGTGATCTGGCACGACCGGGACCTCAAGCGCTGCAGCGACGGCCGCGGCCGGCTGGCCGACCTGACCCTCGCCCAGCTCCAGCACCTCGATGCCGGCGGCTGGTTCGACCCGGCCTTCGCCGGCGAGCCCATGGCCACCCTGGAGGAGATGCTGGTGCTGCTGGCCGCACTCGGCATGGGCGCCAACCTCGAGCTCAAGGTCAACCGCGGCCATGCCCCCGAGGCCCTGGCCGAGGCGGTGGTACCGCGGGTCCTGGAGGCCCTGCCCGCGGAGCGGCGGCTGCTGTCGTCCTTCGACGCCACGGCCCTGGCCCACAGCCGACGCCTCGCCCCGGCCGAGGCGCTGGCCCTGGGCCTGCTGTTCGACCGGGTGCCCCGGGACTGGCAACGCCGCTGCCGGGCCCTCGAGGCGTTCAGCGTGCACGCCAAGTGGAAGCGGCTGAGCGAGGGCCGCGCCCGGGCCATCAAGGCGGCCGGCCTCGCCCTGGTCTGCTACACCGCCAACGACCCGGCGCGCTTCGCGCCGCGCTGGGACTGGGGGGTGGACGCGGTGATCAGCGACGACCCCGGCGTCTTCAACGTGGCCGGCCTGGGCGGCTGACCCGCGCCTCGACGGCGGGCACGTCCAGGCTCGCCGCCAGGCCGTCGGCCGGGCGGTCGAGTCGGCGCCCTTGGAGGGCGGCGTGGGCCACGGCGGTGACGGAGGGGTGTACGGCCGCGTGGCATGCGGGCCGGGGCGCTTGGTGCCGTGCTAGCGCCCCTCGCCCGACCGCCCCCAGCCGCTCCTGGTGTCCAGCAGGTGCCTCAAGTCGGCGAAGCCGGCGCTGTCCAGCATCTCCCCGGCGATCTGCCGCTGCTCCTCGACGAGCTCCCGCAGCACCTGGTCGGTGGTCAGGGGATTGGCCAGCACGACCCGGAAGACCGTGATGGCCTGACCTTCGTAGTGCTCAGGCGTCAGTCGGGTTCGCGACACGAAGGCCTTGCCCCGCTCGCGCTGGACCTTCTGGATGGATTGCGTCATGCGGTTCAGGAACTCGTTGATCCGCTGGCGCAGCGCGCTGTCGGCCTCGCCCAGCAGCGCCTGAACCTCGGCGGGCGCCCAGCGATAGGTGAGGATATTGAGCTCCGGCTCGCTGATCAGCTCGAAGTCATCGAGCGCCATGACCCGATCGGCGAAGCGTCGCGCCAGCTGGATGCCATTGTCGATCAGCATCGCATACCCCTGACGACCGATGATCTTCAGCGCCGACTGCACCAGCATCGCCATGCCGGGACGGGAGCCTTCCAGGGTGGTGCTGCCCAGATCCTTGGATCCCTGGCGAATGATGTACTGGGCATGATGCTCGATGCTGCCGAGCGCTGACGGCTCGCGGAACAGCACCATTCCCGCTCCCATCGGCACATAGAGCTGCTTGTGCGCGTCGATGGTGACGGAGTCGGCCCGCTCGATGCCGGCGAGACGCGGGCGGTAGCGCTCGGAGAACAGCGTCGGACCGCCCCAGGCGGCATCCACGTGGAAATGAATCCCCCGCTCCGCGGCGATGTCGGCCAGGCTGTCCAGCGGGTCGATGTTGCCGGTCTCGGTCGTGCCGGCGATGCCGACCAGCGCGAAGGGGCGAATCCTCTGCCGCTCGAGCCGCTTCAACGTGGCGACCAGGGCATCGGGCCGGATGCGGTTGTAGCCGTCCGTCTCGACGGCGACCATCTGATCGCGTCCGATACCCAGCACATCGGCCGCCTTGGATAGCGAGTAGTGGCCGCGTTGTGAGACCAACACCGCGGCGCCGTCACAGTCATAGTGACGCATGGCGCCGAAGATGCCGCTGTGGCCGATGCCCGGAAACTCGCCGTCGGGACCGAAGGCCCGGTTGCGGGCGGCCCAGAGCGCGGTGATATTGGCGACGGTGCCGCCGGAGCAGAAGGCGCCGAGACGGCTCTCGCTGTGGTGCAACCAACTGTCGTAGAAATCACCGGGCTGGCCATAGATCAGGCGATGCAGCATGCCCAGCACCTGACGCTCCAGCGGCGTGAAGGCCTTGGACGTTTCGGTCTTCACCAGGTTCTGGTTCAGCGCGATCATGATCTTCGACAGCGGGATCATGAAGTAGGGCAGCGCCGACGTCATGTGGCCGACGAAGCTGGGCGACGCGGTATGCACCGATTGCGCGACCACCTTGTCGAGCAGGAACTGGGTCTGATCCGAGACGAAAGCGGGCGCATCAGGGATCCTGGTATCGTTGAAGTCCCGCTCGATCCTGACCAGATCGTGATCTTCCGCGACGATGTGCTCCTGAAGGAAGCCGGTGAGATTCGCCGAAATATCCCTGTCCAGACGGTTCAGCGTCGACCCCGGTGCTTCAGGGACGGTGAAGATCCTCAGCAGATTTTCCCAGCTGCTTTCGGCGACCTTTGATTGCTTAGCCATGGGACCCTGTTGCCTTTGGAAGACGAAAGCGCGGAGGAACTGAAGCGCTGCGAGAACGGCCGGTGCATCACCGAGCGGGTGATGTTACCCAACGACCCTGCCCATCTCCAGCGCGTGGCGCCCTCGGGAGGCGCCCCGCTTGGGGCCACCACGGGTCAGGGGGAGGATCGAGGTCACGCCATTGGCTGCCTCGTGACGCCCGACATGGCGCCACCGCACCTTCCGGGTTCAGGAGGACATGATCGGCCCCGTCGGCCGCTACGCAGCCACCGGACCACGGGGTCGATCATGCATGAGGGGCAGGGGTAGCCACAATCCCGTCGCTCCTTCAACGCCCCCGGAAGGGCCGCCACCCGGCACCTCGTTACCCCTGGCAGCGATACCCCGGCGCCATGCCCTGTGCCCGATCCCTTCGCCCAGGACCGCCCGGACGTCGGTGTCAGCCCCCCAGCAGTGGCCGGACGGCGGCCGGGTCCAGGCTCGCCTCCAGGGCATCCGCCAGCCGGTCGAGCTGACGCTCGCGATGGGCGGCCAGGTCCACGGCGGCACCCTCGCCTTCCAGCCCCAGGCGCGCCAGCAGCGCCGCGGCGGCCGGTGCCTCGTCGAACAGTCCGTGCAGGTAGGTACCGATCACCTGGCCATCCTCGCTGACCGCGCCGTCCGGCCGGCCGCCGAGGTCGAGCAGCGGCCGAGCCAGCGCCGGACCGTCGCTGACGCCGGTGTGGATCTCGTAGCCGCTCACCGCCACGTCTTCGCCGGCAAGCCGACCGCGCACGTTGCGCAGCTGCTTGCCGGCCACCATGCGGGTACGCATCGCCAGCAGCCCCAGCCCCGGCACGCTGCCCGGCTCGCCCTCGAGGCCCTCCGGGTCGTCGATCGCCTCGCCGAGCATCTGGAAGCCGCCGCAGATCCCGAGCACTCGGCCGCCGTAGCGCAGGTGGCGCCGAATCGCCGCTTCCCAGCCCTCGCGACGCAGCCAGGCCAGGTCGCTGGCCGTGCTCTTGCTGCCGGGCAGCAGGATGACGTCGGCGGGCGGGATGGCACGGCCCGGCCCCACCAGGGTCAGCGCGACCCGCGGATGCAGGCGCAGCGCGTCCAGGTCGGTGTGGTTGCTGATCCGCGGCAGCGCCGGCACCACCACGCGGAGTCCCGGCGCCTCGGCGGCGCTCTGGGTGAGTCCCAGGCCGTCCTCGGCGTCCAGCAGCAGCCCGTTCAGATGGGGCAGCACACCCAGCACCGGCTTGCCGGTGTGGCCGGTAAGCCAGTCGAGGCCCGGTTCGAGCAGCGCAAGATCGCCACGGAAGCGGTTGATCACGAGTCCGGTGGTGCGCGCGCGCTCGCTGTCGCTGAGCAGCGCGAGGGTGCCCACCAGCTGCGCGAAGACCCCGCCGCGGTCGATGTCGGCGACCAGCCACACCGGGCAGTCCACCGCCTCGGCGAAGCCCATATTGGCGATGTCGTTGTGGCGCAGGTTGATCTCGGCGGGGCTGCCGGCGCCTTCGGCGATGATGAGATCGTGGCGTGACGACAGCCGATCCCAGGCCGAAAGCACGGTCTCCCTCGCCTGGCGCTTGAAGGCGTGATAATCGAGGGCGTCCATGTGGCCATAGACCCGGCCGTCGAGGATCACTTGGGCGCCGCGGTCGGTCTCGGGCTTGAGCAGCACCGGGTTCATATCGCAGTGAGGCGCCACGCCTGCCGCCAGCGCCTGCAAGGCCGTGGAGCGGCCGATCTCGCCACCCTCCGGCGTCACGGCGCTGTTGAGCGCCATGTTCTGGGGCTTGAAGGGCGCCACCGACACGCCGCGCCGGGCCAACAGCCGGCACAGCCCCGCCACCAGCGTGCTCTTGCCGGCATCCGAGGTGGTGCCCTGGATCATCAGTGTCGCCATGCCCTATGCCTCGCCCTGACCGGTTCGCCCTTCGAGATGGCGAGACTCTACCTAGCCGCCCCACGAGCCGCAATCGGTCGCCGTCGAGTTTCCCTATGGATCGTCGGTCAGGCCATGTCATCATTCGTCAGTCGCTATGCATTGGAATTGACATGGAACCGGTCATCCAGGAAGAACTGTCGGGTTGCGGCATTGCCGCGAGTGCTGCCCTCGCCGGCGTGTCCTACCCAGACGCCAAGCGAGTGGCCAACGGCTTGGGGATTCATGCCGAGGACAAGACGTTGTGGTCCGATACCCGGCATGTGCGAACCCTGCTCTCGGCCTTCCACATGGCCACATCGCCAGCGGAGACGCCATTCACGTCCTGGGACGCCCTGCCTGACAAGGCCTTGCTTTCCATCAAGTGGCATCGGCAAGGCGGCCGGGCGTTCTGGCACTGGGTCGTGTTCGTCAGGCAAGGGGGATGCGCCTTGGTGCTGGATTCCAGGAAGAATCTGAGATCCCACGTCCGGCGGGACTTCGGGCGAATGAAACCCAAGTGGTTTATCGAGGTGTATGACTGAGTCATCACAAGACAGGGACATGCCTGCCCTGCAGATCACCCTGCTCGTCCTGCGCTGCAAGGAGCTGGAGGCCAGCAAGCGATTCTACGAGCTCCTGGGCTTTCGCTTCGTGAAGGAGCAGCATGGCGACGGCCCGATCCACTACGCCTCGCAGGATGCGGGCATGGTGTTCGAGCTATATCCGTTGCGCGAAGGTGAGTCGGTGGACAATGCGCGACTCGGCTTTCGCGTACCGAACCTCGAGCAGATCGTGCCGCACCTCGAGACGCTGAAGCGGCATACCATCGCCGAGGGGGTGGTCCACATCGTCCAGGATCCCGACGGCAGAAAAATCGAGCTCATGGAGCAGACAACATGACGTCGCGTCGCGGCGAGCGGCTGCAGTGGATTCGCACCGGGTCAGGTTTTGATGTTGAGAGCTCACTTCAAAGCTCCCAGCGATGGTGGGCACCGGGGAAAGGCTAAGCTTTGTCTGAAAAGTCGACGAGCGATGGCCAAGGCTAGGCCCGCTCCCGGCGGACCAACGCATTTGCCACTTCCATGTGGGTCACAAGGAAAACATCGGTGACAAATCGGCAAGGACTGCCGATTTGGGCAGCTTCGCTGCTCGCAGAGCGAGCGACATGGAGGTCGCGAGTCAAAAGAAGGAGTTTACGCGGTGTAAATGAGTACTTTGACCGGGCTCGTGCACGAGCCGATTTTTAACGCCGGACGGGCGAGCGCAGGCAGTTATCAGACAAAGCGTAAGCGAGGACCCTTTGCCATGGATGGCAAAGGTAGCGCCCAAGAACAGGTTTACAACCCACTGGCGATGTGTCCGGAACTTCTCGGCCATCCACCACCAAATCCCATCCTATATGCCTGATTGTGAAGGAAATCCTTGGCATTCCCTCAGACTCAATTCCTTCGTGATTGCCTCGACACTTGAAGGCTTGGCAAAGAAGAAGCCCTGCCCCAGAAGACAGCCGAGCTGCAATACCAACTGCCCTTGCTGCTCAGTCTCGACCCCCTCAGCGAGCACAGTAAATCCCAGCGCTGAGCCTATATCAGCTACTGCCCGGATAATAGCTTGATCTCGAGGATCATTGAGGGCCCCTTTCACAAAGCCAGGATCGAGTTTCAGCGCATTGACCGGCAGTGTCTTGAGATAGCTTAGAGACGAGTAGCCAGTACCAAAATCATCAATGACCAGAGTCACGCCCATATCACGAAGCTCGCCTAGGCTCTCGATGGTTGCCTGTTCCGGCTCCATCAGGCTTGACTCCGTGATCTCCAGTGCCAAGCAGTTTGGAGGCATTCCGGTCACATCCAGTATATGCGTTAGCTCCGACGCGAAGTCCGGCCGGGCAAGCTGGAATGCCGACACATTGACCGCTATTCGGCCAAACTCCAGACCCGCGTCCAGCCAGATACGACCTTGGCGACAGGCCTGCATCAGGGCCAATTCACCAAGTTGCATGATTAATCCCGTGCGCTCCGCCAGCGGCAAAAACATGCTCGGCGATACCTCTCCTTCCTCAGGATGTCGCCATCGCGACAAGGCTTCAATCCCCACCCACTCATAGGTATTCAGGTCGACAACGGGCTGATACTGAAGAAAGAGCTGTTCTTGGTTCAATGCATCACGCAAGTCGTTTTCGAGCCGAACACGCAGCATGGCTCCCTCGGTCTGCGCCTTGTCGTACAAGTGATATCCAAGTGCATTGGATTTGGCTTGATACATGGCGTCATCGGCATGCTTGATGAGTGTTTCAGCATGGTCACCATCATCAGGATAGAAGCTGATACCAATGCTGGGTTGAGCATGCAGCTTCCAGTTATCGAACTCGATTGGCCGATCCATGATGTGCAGGATTCTCTGTGCAATCCTGATGGCATCCTCAGGCACGATCAGGTCATGGGCCAGAATAACGAATTCATCACCTCCGAAGCGTGCCACGAGATCGTTGCTGCGAAGAGGAGCGGTGATTCGTGCTGCAAATTCCTGCAGGACCCTATCACCAGTGGCATGACCGAGGCTGTCATTGATGGACTTGAAATCATTCAGATCGATGAAGAATACAGCCAGGGAGTCACCATGCCGCCTGCTATGAGACAGAGCACTCTCCAGCCGTTGCCGGAAGTAAGTCCGATTAGGTAGTCCCGTCAGCGTATCTGTATTGGCGAGGTGTTTCAGCATCCGTTGAATCGATCTCTGCCGATCTACCCACGTTACCAACAGGCTCAAGCCAAGTATCAGGCCGGCGAAGCTGCCGATGGCCGCCGCCATGACACCATCAGACAGCAGTCGTCTATGTGCGACCGCGCCTGTTGCGGATGAAGGCGTTTCATAGAACAGCGCCGCCTCCATCGCTGTATAGTGCATACCGGCGACGGCACATCCCATGAAACCCGCTGCTGCCACCCTAAGTCCGCTCTCCGATAACGTCGGTAGACTTCGCACCCGGAAGTGCAGAGACAACGCCGCCAGAGCGAGCAGGAAAGCGACCACGATGGAGAGGACGAACAGCGGGAAGCTGTAGCGCAGTCCCTCCATGCGCATCGCTTCCATGCCGGTGTAGTGCATGCTGCCGATCCCGATGGCCATCAACAATGAGCCCAAAAGCAGATCTCGCACCTCGACACGTGGTTGCGCCATCAAGTGCAGAGCCGCCGCACTCCCTAGCACAGCCGGTACTAGCGACACGGCCGTCAAGCCTAGGGTGTACTGCATGCGGGGATGACCTTCCACGGAAAAGGCCAGCATGGCAGTGAAATGCATGGCCCATATGCCGCAACCCATAGCCGTCGCTCCACCAGCATGCCACCAAGCCTTGATGGTCGCCGACGGGGCGGCCACCATGCGGTCAGTCAGCATCAAGGCCGTGAGGCCAGCAAAGCATGCAATCGCAAGGGATAAGCTAACAAGGAGGGGGTCGTAGGTACTGTGCAACAATTGACCCAGAGCGGGGGCAGTTTGATCGAAACGCCAAAATTGCATCTATCCTCCCGAAAGGGCCGTTTCATCAGGGATGATCACAAGCATTCTTGATGCCGGGCAATACTCATATACCATTCAGCATGCTCATCCTTTGTGCAAGCCATCTGAATATGGAGAAGCTGTTCTACATCCTGATTCGTCCCCCTGACACCCCCAGCCCTCAGGAAGGGGGTGGCTCCGGCGTCACCCACTGGCGTCGCCTCCGAGACTGACATGAGGCCGTTGTCGGGCAAAGGCTGCAGCATGAGGCGGCCCAATGGGAGCGGACGGAACAGTCCCACGTCATCCCTCGGGTTCCGACACTGGACGACGCTCCCGGGATGTGCCCAACCGTTCATCTCTGGCGATCACATGACGTGCCCTGGCTGGCGCATGAGGACGAGCTTCCGCCCCATGACGAGTGGCCACCGGGACGGTAGGGCTCCGGCCGGACATGACGCCGGCTTCGGACCCGACACCGACCTAGGTGGCCATCTGCTCCCCTTCCGTATGGCTCCCTGGACCCGGCGCGCTCATCGCTCGCCCTACCTGGCCGCGAGGGCGTCGAACAGCGCCGGCGCGTCCGGCGCCTCGCCCCAACCATTGCCATGTACCCGCTCGGCCAGCGGCAGGCGCTGGCGCCAGCCGGCCCGGGCCAGCTCCGGGCGGTCGAGGAAGTCGTCGACGTAGCCCAGGCACAGGTAGGCGAGCGGGTAGACATGCTCCGGCAGGCCCAGCACCTCGGCCAGATCAAACTGGTCGAGGATGCTGACCCAGCCCACGCCGATGCCCTCGGCGCGGGCCGCCAGCCACAGGTTCTGGACCGCCAGGCAGGTGCTGAACAGGTCCGTGTCGACGATGCTCTGGCGGCCCAGCACGTGCTCGCCGCCGCGGCTTCGGTCGCAGGTGATGCACAGGTTGAGCGGGCTCTCGAGGATGCCCTCCAGCTTGAGGCGGCGATACAGCGCCCCGCGCTCGCCGGTATGGGCCTCGGCCGCCCTGGCGTTCTCGCGCTCGAAGATGGCGTGTACGCGCTCGCGCAGCTCGCGGCTGTCGATCAACAGGAAGTCCCAGGGCTGCATGAAGCCCACCGAGGGCGCATGGTGGGCGGCCTCGAGCAGGCGTGCCAGCACCTCGGACGGGATCGGGTCCGGGCGGAACTGGGCACGTACGTCGCGGCGCTCGAAGATGGCCCGGTAGAGGCCGTCGCGCTGCGCCTCGGGGAAGGCGTGGTCGGGTCGCCCGTTCGGGTCTGCCATGCGGCGGTCTCCTGAAAATACTGTTTGTGGCATAGCACTGAACTGCAGGATGATGAGCTTACCCGGCGCCAAGCAGTCGCGAGGGCGCTGTGAACCCATCCATGGGCGCTACCGACGCCCTGCTTCGCTCTCGCGTCCCGCTCCGCTCGCAGGGCCGGGGTTGGCCATCCATGGCCAACCCGTTCGGCGGAGTCCGCCTCACCCCTGGCGCAGGACCCTCGCGCCTTCTTGTCCCCGGCGCTCATCCGGTAACTTCAGAGCCGGGGCTGCTACAGTTCTATTCCCTTCTGCGCCTTTACCCCTTGGTCTTTAAAGGCATGCTTGACCACCTTCATCTCGGTCACGGTATCGGCCAGCTCGATCAGCGCCTCGGGGGCGTGGCGGCCGGTGACCACCGCGTGCTGCATGGCCGGGCGGCCCTGGAGGTCGTCGAGCACCCGGTCGAGTTCCAGGTAGCCGTGGCGCAGGGCGATGTTGAGCTCGTCGAACAGCACCAGCGCATAGGCCGGGTCGGCCAGCATGCGCCGGGCCTCGGCCCAGGCCGCCTCGGCCGCGCGCACGTCGCGCTCGCGGTCCTGGGTATCCCAGGTGTAGCCCTCGCCCATGACGTGGTAGTCCACGCCCGGCAGCTGGCGATAGAAGGCCTCTTCGCCGGTCTGGAACTTGCCCTTGATGAACTGCACCACGCCGACCTGCATGCCGTGGCCCAGGGCGCGGGCGACCATGCCGAAGCCGGAGCTGCTCTTGCCCTTGCCGGGGCCGGTGAGCACCAGCAGCACGCCCCGCTCCTTGTCGGCGGCGGCGATCCGCTCGTTCATGATCCGCTGCTTGTGGGCCATGCGCTCAGCGTGGCGCTCGGGGTCGACGTGCTTCATCGGGGTCTCCTTGAATCGGGGGATGATAACGGTGACGGCCTTCCGCCCGGCGTTCGTGACAGCAGCGGCGTCCGCGCCAGCAGATAGACGTCCATGATCCAGCCGTGGCGCTCGCGCAGCGCGGCGCGGCGCTCGACGATGGCCGGACCCACCGCGTCCAGCGGGCCGTCGATCAGGCACTGCTTGTCCATGCCCAGGTAGGCGCCCCACCAGATGTGCAGCCCCTCCGGCGCCAGCGCCTGGAAGGCGCCGCCGCCGTCGAGCATCACGGCGACGCTGGCGGCGTCCTCGGGCCAGCCGCGCTCGCGCAGGCGCCGCCCGGTGGTGATCTGCACCGGCTCGGCCAGGGCGTTGAGGGGAATCCGGTGCTCGGCGGTCAACACCTGCAGGCTGGTGATGCCCGGCACGACCTCGACCGCCAGCGCCATGCCGTCGTCCTGCCCCGCCCCCTTCAGACGCTCGGCGATGCGCAGGCTGCTGTCGTAGAGCGAGGGGTCGCCCCAGATCAGCATGGCGACCCGCCCGCCCTGTGGCAGGTGATGCGACATCTGCGCGCGCCACACCTCGGCGATCGCCGCGTGCCAGTCGTCCACCGCGCCCAGGTAGTCGTCGCGGCCGTCGCGGCGCGGCAGGTCGAACTCCACGACCCGGGAGTGCGCGGCCTCATCGAGCAGATTGCGGCACAGCAGCCGGCGCAGATCGACCAGGTCCGCGCGGGCCTCGCCCTTGCGCGGCAGCAGGATCAGCTCCGCCGCCCGCAGCGCGCGCACGCCGGCCAGGGTGACGTGCTCGGGATTGCCGGTGCCGATGCCGATCAGCGAGAGCCGGATCATGATGCGCCTCGCTCGTCGCTCGGCACCTCGCCTGTATCGGCGAAGGGCGAGTCCGCCGACTGCGGCCGGAAGCGGCGATCGTAGCCGATGGCATAGAGGCGGCTGTCGTCGAAGTCCTCGCTTGCCAGCGCCGGGCCGACCAGGATCAGCGCGGTGCGGTTGATGGCCGGGTCGAGCCGCGCGGCGATGGTGTCGAGCCGTCCGCGGATCACCGTCTGGTCGGGCCAGCTGGCCCGCCAGACGATGGCCACCGGGCAGTCGTCGCCGTAGCGAGGCGCGAGCTCCGCCACCACGTGCTCCAGGTTATGGATGGACAGGTGGATCGCCAGGGTCGCGCCGGTGCGCGCGAAGTTGCCAAGTGTCTCGCCGTCCGGCATGGCGCTGGCCCGGCCCGGCGTGCGGGTCAGCACCACCGACTGCGCCACCCCCGGCAGCGTCAGCTCCTGGCCGAGGGTGGCGGCCGCCGCGGCGAAGGCCGGCACCCCGGGGGTGATGGCGTAGGGAATGCCCAGCGCGCGCAGCCGGCGCAGCTGCTCGCCCATGGCCGACCACACCGACGGGTCCCCGGAGTGCAGCCGGGCCACGTCCTGGCCCGCCGCGTGGGCTGCCGCCATCTCGTCGATGATCTCGTCGAGCGACAGCGGCGCGGTGTTGATGACGCGGGCGTCCGCCGGGCAATGCGCGAGGATCGCACCGGGCACCAGCGAGCCGGCGTAGAGGCACACCGGGCTGGCGGCGATCAGGTCGCGCCCGCGCAGCGTCAAGAGGTCCGGCGCGCCGGGGCCGGCGCCGATGAAGTGAACGGTCATGGGGTCTCTCCTGCCGGGGTGTCTCTTGTCGGAACGGCGCTCGCCATCGCGGCGGTCGCGCGCCGATCCATGGACGTCAGCCGCGGGCCGAGCAGCGCCGCCCCCGGGCCCGCCGCCAGCAGCGCCACGGCCTCGGCGACGCTGCCGGTGCCGCGGGCCTGCCGGCTGTGCCGGGACCGGGTGAGGGTCTCGGCCGAGGGCAGCGCGGCGTCGGGCACACCCAGGGTCGCGAGTCCCCGCGCCTCGCCCAGCGCCTCGACCCGCGGGCGCATGCTCTCGGCCGCCGCCAGCCGGTCGACCGGGCCGTGGCGCGCCTCGAGCCGCTCCAGCGCCTCGGCGAGCGAGGCGAGCGTCGCCGAGCGGCGAAAGCCGAAGCCCGCGATCCTCATCGCTTTCCCCTTCATCGCGCCGTTCATCGCACCGCTCATTTCGCCGTTCATTTCACGACCCGCCACTGCACGATGGGATAGGCAGCCTTCCAGCCGCGCCGGGTGCCGAGGGCGGCCGCCGACGACAGCTCCAGGCGCACCAGCTCGCCGCCGGCCCGGCATTGCCAGTGGGCCAGCAGCGCCTCGGACTCCAGGGTGACCGCGTTGGCCACCAGCCGCGCGCCCGCCGGTAGGCGCGCCCACAGCGCCTCCAGCAGCGCCTCGCAGAGCCCGCCGCCGATAAACACCGCATCGGGCGACGGCGCCTCTCTCAGTTCCTTCCCCGAGGCGAGCGACTCCGCCAGCAGCGCCGCGGCGTCGCCCTCGATCACCTCGAGCCAGTCGACGCCGAGCTCCCGGGCGTTGCACCGGGCCCGCTCGGCCCGCTCGGCGTCGCGCTCGATGCCCAGGGCGCGGTTGTCCGGGTGGGCCAGCAGCCATTCGATGGCCACCGAGCCCGAGCCGGTGCCGATGTCCCACAGCCGCTCGCCCGGCGCCGGCGCCAGGGCGGCAAGTGTGGCGGCGCGCACCGCCTGCTTGGTGATCTGGCCGTCGTGAGAAAACCAGGCGTCCGGCCGTCCGGGCGTCAGCGGCAGCGCCGGCCCGTCGCCGTCGACCTCGAGCCCCACCGCCACCGGATGGGCGATGTCGTCTGGCAGGTCGGCGTCGGCGCGCAGCATGCGCACGCGCTCTCGCTCTTTATTGCCGCCCAGCGCCTCCAATACGTGGAGCCGGCTGGCGCCGAAGCCGACGCGTCCGAGCCACTCGGCGAGCGCCATCACGGCCGCGCCGTCGCGCAGCAGCACCAGCAGGCGGCGCCCGCGATGCAGGTGCGGGCGCAGGCGCGTCAGCGGCCGGGCATGCAGCCCATGGCAGCTCACGCCCTCCAGTGACCAGCCGAGGCGTGAGGCCGCCAGGCTGAAGGTCGACGGCGACGGCAGCGAGCGCCACTCGTCGGGGGCGAGATGCCGCGCCAGCGTCGCGCCGGCGCCGAACCAGAAGGGATCGCCGGAGGCCAGCATCACCGTCCGGCGGCCGCGCTCGGCCAAAAGCTCAGGGATGCCGTCGGCGAAGGGCACCGGCCACTCGCGCACCTCGGCGGATAGCGACGGCAGCAGGCGCAGGTGGCGCCGGGCGCCGAACACCACTTCGGCGGCCTCCAGCGCCTCGCGGCTTGCCGGCGTGAGCCCGGCCATGCCACTCTCGCCCCAGCCCACCACCGTCAGCCAGGGAGCGTCGTCCGCGTCAGTCATCATCCGAGTCCCGCTAAAAGAGCTGGGCTTTTCCGGCGCCAAGCCGCCGCGAGGGCGCTGTGAACCCATCCTTGGGCGCTACTTTTGCCCTGCTGCGCTCTCGCATCCTGCTTCGCTTGCAGGGCCGGTGTTGGCCATCCATGGCCAACCCGTTCGGCGAGAATCGCCTCACCCATGGCAAAAACCCCTCGCTTCGGCTTGTCACCGGCGCTCCTTCTGCCAAGTGTTTGAAAGTGAAAAGAGCTCAAGAAGCTTCCATGAAAGTCCTGATTCTCGGCGGTACCACCGAAGCCAGCGCCCTGGCCCGCGCCCTGGCCGAGCGCGAGATTCCCGCGCTGTTCAGCTATGCCGGTCGCGTCACCGCGCCCAAGCCGCAGCCGCTGCCCACCCGCGTCGGCGGCTTCGGAGGCGTGGACGGGCTGGCCGCCTTCCTTACGGCGGAGCGCATCACCCACCTGGTCGACGCCACCCATCCCTTCGCCGAGCGGATGAGCCGTAATGCCGTGGCCGCGGCCGCGCGGACGGGCACCCGACTGCTCGCCCTGACCCGGCCGCCCTGGGCGCCTCAGCAGGGCGATCGTGGACAGCAGGGCGATGACTGGCAGCGGGTCGATAGCATCGAGTCGGCGGTGGCGGCGCTTTCCGGCCCGCCGCAGCGAGTGCTGCTGGCGATCGGCCGCATGCATCTGGCCGCCTTCGCCGTCCGCCCCGAGCACCACTACGTGCTGCGGCTGGTCGACCGGCCCGACACCCCGCCGCCGCTGGCGCGCCATACCCTGACCGTCGACCGCGGCCCCTTCACCCGCGAGGGCGACCTGGCCCTGCTGCGCGAACACGGTGTCGAGCGCCTGGTGTGCAAGAACGCCGGCGGCACGGGGGCCGCGGCCAAGCTGGCCGCCGCCCGCGAACTGGGGCTGCCGGTGGTGATGATCGACCGACCGGCGCTGCCGCCCCGCCGCGAGGCGCACAGGGTCGACGACGTACTCCACTGGCTGGGGTAGAGGGTGTCTACAAATTACTGCGCTCGGCCATGCGACGTTGAAATCAGCCTTAAAATGCTCATTTACAACCTCGTAAACTCGCACGCGAGCCCGGTCCGTTTTGCGGCAGATTTCGCCTTGTGACCCACAAGGACGTGGGAAATGCGTTGGCCCGTAGGGAACGGGCCTAGCCCCGACCGTCGCTCGTGACAATTGTAAACACCCTCTCATCATTGCGCCGCTTCCGAAGACGGCACCGAACGCGGCGTATAGACCCACTCGCCCTCTTCTCCCGCCCTGCCCGGGATCCGTCGCGTCAGGCTCGAGCCCACCATCACCAGGGTGCGCATGTCGGCCATCTCCGGCGTCGCCTCGCCCAGGGTGGTGACGCGCAGGCGCTCCTCCGGCGTGGAGACCGCGCGGGCGAACATGATCGGGCGTTCGTCGCCGCAGGCCTCGCGCAGCACCGTCAGGGCCCGGGCGAAGCCCTCCGGCCGCGAGCGGGAGCGCGGGTTGTAGAAGGCCATGGCGAAGTCGGCCTCGGCGGCCAGCCGCAGGCGCTTCTCGATCAGCGCCCAGGGCTTGAGGTTGTCGGAGAGGTTGAGGCAGCAGAAGTCGTGGCCCAGCGGCGCGCCGAGCCGCGCGCTGGCGGCCAGCATCGCCGAGACCCCCGGCAGCACCTGGATGTCCAGCGCCCGCCAGGCCGGCTCGCCCGCCTCCAGCGCCTCGAACACCGCCGCGCCCATGGCGAACACGCCGGGGTCGCCCGAGGAAACGACCACCACCCGACGGCCCTCGGCGGCCATCTCGAGCGCCTGCTCGGCACGGCGGATCTCCTCGCGGTTGTCCGAGCCGTGGCGGGTCAGCCCCGTCCGCGGCGCGACCCGCTCGACGTAGGGCACGTAGCCCACAACGTCGGTGGCCTGTGCCAGCGCGCTCGAGGCCTCCGGAGTGATCAGCGCCTCGCTGCCCGGCCCCAAACCGACAATCCTCAGCCATCCTTGATCGCTCATGGCCGCCTCCCGTCGCCATGGATCACCAGGATCGAGAAGTAGGGCACGCGCTCGCCGGCATCGCGCAGCGGCACCACCCGCTGCTGGGCCATGGAGGCGTACTCGATCAGCCAGGCCTCGTCCGCGCGGCCGGCGCTTTCCAGCGCGCGGCGCAGCTTGTCGAGGTGGCGGCCGATCTTCATCACCACCAGGGCGTCGGTGCGCGCGATGCGCTCGGCCAGCCTCTCCTCCGGCTGGGTCGCGGTCAGCACGGTCAGCACGTCGTCGCCCCAGGTGATGGGCCGGCCCGTTGCCGTCCAGGCGGCGGACATGCCGGTGATGCCGGGCACCACTTCCACGGCCACCCTTCCCTGCAAGCGGGTATAGAGGTGCATAAAGGAGCCGTAGAAGAAGGGATCGCCCTCGCAGAGCACCGCCACGTCGTGGCCGGCCCCGGCGATCTCACTCAGTTGCGCGACCTGGCGTGCGTAGAAGGCCGCCAGCCATTCGTTATAGCGCGGGTCATCGAAGGGAATCTCGGTGGTGACCGGATACTCCATCGGCAGCTCGACGGCATCACGCGCCAGCATGCCCTCGACGATGGTGCGGGCGTGCCCGGTGCGCCCCTTCTTGCGGAAGAAGGCAACGTGGGTGGCGCCGCGGATCAGCCGGTCGGCGCGCACGCTCATCAGGTCCTGGCTGCCGGGGCCGAGGCCCACCCCATAAATCGTGCCGGGTGTAGTGCAGGAAAGAGTCTCGGGCGTCGTCATTCGCGGCGATCCGCCATGGCGTTGATGGCGGCCACCGTCACCGCGCTGCCGCCGAGCCGGCCGTCGACGATGGCGCAGGGCGCCGCACCGCTCTGCCACAGCGCCTGCTTGGACTCCGCCGCGCCGACGAAGCCCACCGGGCAGCCGACGATCGCCGCCGGGCGCGGGCAGTCCGGGTCCTCGAGCATGTTGAGCAGGTGGAACAGCGCGGTCGGCGCGTTGCCGATCGCCACCACCGCGCCGTCCAGATGGGGCCGCCACAGCTCCAGTGCCGCCGCCGAGCGGGTGTTGGCCATCTCGCGGGCCAGGCCCGGCACCCGCTCGTCGTGCAGGGTACAGATCACGGCGTTGTCCGCCGGCAGGCGCTGGCGAGTGATGCCCTCGGCGACCATGCGCGCGTCGCAGAGGATCGGCGCCCCACCCTCCAGCGCCGCCCGCGCGCGGCTCACCGCGTCGTCGCGGAAATGGACGTGCGGCGCCAGCGCCACCAGGCCGGCGGCGTGGATCATGCGCACGGCCACCGGCTCCTCCTCGGGCGAGAAGCGAGAAAGCTCGGCTTCGCGCCGTATGATGGCGAAGGACTCCCGGTAGATCGCCGGTCCGTCAGTTTCATAGACGTAAGGCATCCCTATTTGTTCTCCTTCAGAGCAGCCAATACCTCGGCTTCGCTTAGGCCGGTCGCGACCGGCGTGTCGTCGGCGCGTCCGCCCAGAATCAGGTCAAAGCGGCCATCGCGCCCCGTCAGGCAGAGCTCGGCCGGGCGGCTTCGGGCGCAGCCCTTGGCGCAGCCGGAAATATGCACTCGGCCGATATCTCGCTGGCCAGTGCGCTCATCCCGCCGCTCGGCCAGGCGCTCTCTCCACTTCTCGGCCATCGAAAGCGCCAGGCCCAGGGTCGCCACGCTGGCCTGGGCGCAGTAGGGCGCGCCCGGGCAGGCGTCCATGGCCAGCCGCGGGTCGCGCGCGTCATGGATCAGGCCCGCGGGCGGCTCGCCGCCGCCGTCGTTCATGTTCATGCGCCTGCCTTCCAGCAGCAGGCGTCGCCAGGGCGTCACCCGAATCCCGGTGATCGCCTCGGACGCGAGCGCGGCACGCAGCGTCGAAGCCGGCGCCCGGCCGAAGGGCAGCCCGACCACCCGGCCGGCGGGATGCGCGCCCAGCGCCAGGCTCGGCGCATCATCGAACGCTGCCGCCGGCACGGCGACGGCCGCCGCCCACTCCGGCAGCGGCGCGGTGAAGCGCCGCATGCGCCCGGCCTCGAGGCCGCCGGCGTCGACGAACCACCGCGCCAGGCGCGTCATCAGCGCGACGGCGGCCTCGACATCGTCGACCGGGGTGCCCAGGGCGCGCCCGTCGGCCCGCACCAGCAGGCCGCCCTCGCGCGAGCGTTCGAGGCGCAGGTCGGCGGAGGCCTCGGTCAGCGCCGGCAATGGGCCGGCGTCGAGGGCCAGGCCCCACTTGCCCGGCAGCGTCGGCCAGGCGTCGAGGCGCTCCTGCAGCAGACGCGCCGCCCGATGGGTGGCATCGCCGTCGCGCCAGTCCGGGGCGAGCAGCAACGCCGGGCGGCGCTCGGCCTCGGCGTCCGGGGCCACCAGGCGGTGTTCGACGAGATGGGCCATCAGCGCGGGCCAGCCGGCCTCGCTCACCCCGCGCAGCTGCAGATTGGCGCGGCGGGTGAGCTCGATCAGCCCACTGCCCCAGGTCTCGGCGGCGTCGCACAGCGCCAGTCCCTGCGCCCGGGTGAGCCGGCCCATCTCGGGACGCACCCGCACCAGCAGGCCGTCGCCAGTGGCCATGGGCCGCCAGGCGCCGGGGCACCAGCCGCGAACGCGGGGTGACGTGGTCGAGACGCGCCCTTTCAAGACGCCGTCTCCCGCCGCTCATCGAACTCGAGCAGCAGGTCCTGCAGAGCGGTGCCGCGTTCGCCGGCGTCCTCCCACAGGCCGCGCTGGACCGCCTCCAGCAGCCGCTCGGCCATCTCCTCCAGCGCCGCGGCGTTGTGCTCGCGCAGGAAGCGCTGGTTGGCCTCGTCGAGCACCAGGGCATCGGTCACCTGGGCGTACTGGTAGTCGGCCACCAGCTCGGTGGTGGCGTCGTAGGCGAACAGGGTGTCCACGGTGGCGGCCATCTCGAAGGCGCCCTTGTAGCCGTGCTCGCGCATGGCCTCGATCCACTTGGGATTGAGCACCCGGGAGCGGATCACCCGGGCCAGCTCCTCCTTCAGGGTGCGGATCCGCGGCCGCGCCGGGTTGGCGTGGTCGGCGTGATAGACGGCCGGCGCCTCGCCGCCCAGGGCGCGGCCGGCGTTGGCCATGCCGCCCTGGAAGGCGTAGTAGGTGCTGGAATCGAGGATGTCGTGCTCGCGGTTGTCCTGGTTGTGCATCACCGCCTGCAGGCCCCCGAGCTGGCGCTCGAAGGCGCGCCGTGCCCCGGCGCCGGATTCGGGGAACTGGCCGTAGGCGTAGGCGCCGGCCGCGAGATAGGCCTCGGCCAGCTCACTGGCGTCGTCCCAGCCCCGGCCATCGATCAGCCGGTTCAGGCCGGTGCCATATTCGCCTGGCCGGCTGCCGAACACCCGGTAGCCGGCCTCCCGCTCGGCCGCCTCGGGCGACAGCCCGGCGGCCTCGAGCTCGTCGCGGCGCGCCTCGACCGCCGCGCGGATGGTGTTGCCATTGCCCGGCTCGTGGTAGTCGGCCACCGCCCGCACCGCGGCGTCGAACAGCCGGATGACGTGGGGGAAGGCGTCGCGGAAGAAGCCGGAGACCCGCAGGGTGACGTCCACCCGGGGGCGGCCCAGCAGCATGCTGGGGATCACCTCCACGTCGACCACCCGCTGGGAGCCCAGCGACCAGATCGGCCGCACGCCCATCAGTGCCAGGGCCTGGGCGATGTCGTCGCCGCCGGTACGCATGGTGGCGGTGCCCCAGATCGACAGCCCCAGCCGGCGCGGGTAGTCGCCGTGGTCCTGCAGGTAGCGCTCGACGAACGCCTGGGCCGAGGCCTCGCCCAGCGACCAGGCGGCGGGCGACGGCACGGCGCGGTTGTCGACGCTGAAGAAGTTGCGCCCGGTGGGCAGCACGTCGAGCCGGCCGCGGCTGGGCGCGCCGCTCGGGCCGGGCGGCACGCAGCGCCCGTCGAGCCCGTCGAGCAGCGCGCCGATCTCCCGCTCGGCGCCGTGGCGCATGGCGGCCCAGAGGCCGTCGCGGGCGTGGCGACACAGCGCCGCGGTGGCCGGATAGTCGCGGGCCAGCGCCTCGAGGTCGCCGGATGCCGGGACGACGCCGGATGCCAGCACATGGTCTTCGACCAGCCGCTCGGCGAGCTTTTCCAAGCGCTCGCGGGTGTCGGCGGCGCTGCGCCAGGGCGCATCGCTCAGATCCATCAGCGCCGCCGGCCGCGGCCCCGGCCAGGGTTCGGCGCCGGCGGCCAGCGGATCGAAACGGATGCCCTTTCCATCCGGCTCGCGCAGCCCCAGATCGTCGGCCAGGGCATGCAGCAGGCCCTGGCGCTCGGGGCCCTCGCCCCGCGGCAGGCGCAGGATGGCGACCAGGGTCGCCGCCCGCTTGTCCGCCGGCGGCAGGGTGCCCAGTACGTGCAGGCCGTGGCGGATCTGGGCCTCCTTGATGTCGCACAGGTAGGTGTCGAGCTCGTTGAGCAGGCGCTCATCGTCGCCCTGGCAGGCGTCATCCGCGTTAGCCGCCGACTGGCTGAGCTCGGCGTCGATGCCGGTGCGCTTCAGGTGGTCGAGGATGCGCTCGCGCAGCAGGGCCTCGCGGCGCGGGTCCATGCCCAGCGCCTGGTAGTACTCGTCGGTCAGCGACTCGAGCTCGGCCAGATCGCCGTAGAGCTCGGCCCGGGCCAGCGGCGGCATCAGGTGGTCGATGATCACCGCCTGGCTGCGGCGCTTGGCCTGGGCGCCCTCGCCCGGGTCGTTGACGATGAAGGGATAGAAGTGCGGCAGCGGCCCCAGGGCGACGTCCGGCCAGCACTCGGCCGAGAGCGCGGTGCTCTTGCCGGGCAGCCACTCCAGGTTGCCGTGCTTGCCGACGTGGATCACCGCGTCCACCCGGTAGTGCTCGCGCAGCCACAGGTAGAAGGCCAGGTAGCTATGGGGCGGCACCAGCTCGGTGTCGTGGTAGCTCCTGGTCGGATCGGCGTCCGGGGCGTCGTCCAGACCTGTGTCGATGTCCCGTGCCGGCTGGATGCCGACGAAGGTCTCGCCGAGGCGAATGCCGGCGATCAAGAGCCGGCCCTGGCGATGCTTGGGGTCGTCCTCGGGGGCGCCCCAGCGCCGCCAGACCGCCTCCTGCAGCGAATCCGGCAGGGTGCGGAACCAGGCCAGGTAGTCGTCGACGGCGAGGCTCTGCCAGCTGCCGCGCCAGGCAAGCGACTGCGGGTCGTTGGTCACGCTGCCCTGCAGCCGGCGGATCAGCTCGTCGCCGTCCACGGGCCGGTCCGCCAGCGGATAGCCGGCGTCTTCCAGCGCGCGCAGCAGCTGGACCGTCGAGGCCGGGGTATCCAGGCCGACGCCGTTGCCGATGCGGCCGTCCCGGGCGGGATAGTTGGCCAGCACCAGCGCCAGGCGCTTGTCGGCGTTCGGCGTGTGGCGCAGCCGCGCATAGCGCCGGGCCAGCGCGGCGACGAAGGCGGCGCGCTCGGGGTGCAGGCGATGGCGGGTCACCGACAGCTGGCAGCGCTCGCTGTAGTGGGACTCGGCCTTGAAGCCCACCGCCCGGGTGATGACGCGCCCGTCCATCTCCGGCAGCACCACCTGCATGGCGACGTCGCGGCTGTGCAGGCCGGCGGCCTTGTCGCGCCAGTCCTCCTCGGGGCTGCTGGCGAGTATCGCCTGCAGCACCACCGGCCGACCGACGAACAGGCTGTCCAGCTCCTCATACCGTTCTTCGCCGAGCGCGCCGCCGGCGACCTCGCCCTCGTCGGGCTCGCGGTTGACCGAGAAGCCGGTGGTGTTGACCACCAGGCCGGCACCGGTCTGCTCGATCAGGTGATCGACGAAGGCCACGCAGGCCTCTTCCTTCAGCGAGGACACCGCCACCGCCAGGGGCGCCAGGCCCTCGGCCTCGAGCGCCGCGATCAGGCCGTCCAGCACCGCGGTGTTGGCGCCCTGCAGGTGGCTGCGATAGAACAGCAGCAGGCAGACCGGGCGCGAGGGGTCACTCGCCTTTCGCCACTCGGCGAGCGTGGCATTCCGGCCGTCGCCTGCCGCATCCGGCAGATAGAGCAGCGCCGAGGGAATCGCCCGGGGCTCGCGCCACGCGAGCGGCGTTCCCGGGCCCTGTTGCAGACCTTCGGCGTCCAGACATTCCGCGGCGACGAAGCGCAGCAGCTGCTCGGCGTTGTCGGCGCCGCCCTCGCGCAGGTAGCGCCACACCCGATAGGCGGCATCGAACGACACGCTGGAGGCCTCCAGCAGGGCGTCGTCCGGGGCGTCGCAGCCCGGCACCAGGATCAGCCGCCGTGTCGAGTCCGCCGCCGCCCAGGCCAGCAGTCGCTCATGGCCGTACCGCCAGTAGGCGCTGCCGCCGAGCAGCGAGACGATCACCAGGCGCGCGTGCTCCAGCACCCGGTCCTCGTAGAGGTCATAGGCGGCCGGCTTGACCAGGTTCATCCAGTTGGCGAGGCGCACCGAGGGATAGTCGTCTCCCAGCCGCTCGACCGCCTGGGCCAGCGCCGACAGGCTGCTGTCGGCGGCCGACAGGATCACGACCTCGGCGGGCGCCTGCTGCAGGTCGACGATGCCCTCGTCGTCGACGAAGCCCCCGGGCTTGGCCGCGAACAGGTGCATCAGGCGGGCGTCGCGCTCTCGGCGCCCGCCAGGGCGGTCTGCAGCGTCTCGCGGTCGAGCCCCCGGCCGATGACGACCAGCTCGGTATGGCGCGGCTCGTCCTGGGCCCACAGCCGATCGTAGTAGCCGTCCAGCCTCTCGCCGACGGCCTGGATCACCCGGCGCATGGGCTTGCCGGGAATCGCCGCGAAGCCCTTGGCGCGATAGATCTGGTGGGCCGTGAGCAGCGCGGCCAGGCGCGCCTCCAGCGCCTCGGCGTCGACCTCGCCCAGGCGAATCACCACGCCGTCGAAGTGGTCGTGGGCGTGGTCGTGATGGGCGCCCTCGGCGTGGTGGCGATCGTGGTGGTTGTCGATGCGGTCGATGCCCTGCTCGCTCGCCGCGCCGATGCCCATCAGGGCCTCCAGGCGGCTCGCGTCGGCGGCCAGGCTCGGATCGATAAACAGCGTCTTCACCGAGACGGGGACTTTCTGGGCCACCAGCGCCTCGACCCGCCGCCGCTCGTCCGCCGAGAGCAGGTCGCTCTTGCTGACCAGCACCAGGTCGGCGGCGCTCAGCTGGTCGTCGAGCAGCTCGCGCAGGCTGGGGTCGTGATCCAGGCTGTCGTCGGCGAGGCGCTGGGCCTCCACCCGGTCGACGTCGCTGGCGTAGCGGCCGGCGGCCACCGCGGGGCCGTCGACCACGGTGATGATGGCGTCGACGGTGCAGTGCTGGCGCACCTCCGGCCAGTTGAAGGCCTGCACCAGCGGCTTGGGCAGCGCCAGGCCGCTGGTCTCGATCAGGATATGGTCGATGTCGTCGCGGCGGGCCACCAGCTTCTTCATCACCGGCAGGAATTCTTCTTCTACCGTGCAGCAGATGCAGCCGTTGGCCAACTCATAGATGCCGCCGTCCTCGTCGAGCGCCACCGCGCCTTCTTCCTCGCAGCCGATGGCGCAGCCGCGCAGCAGGCTGGAGTCGATGTCCTGCTCGCCGAACTCGTTGACGATGACGGCGATGCGCTTGCCGGTGATCTGACGCAGGATGCCGGCCAGCAGCGTGGTCTTGCCGCTGCCCAGGAAGCCGGTGACCACCGTGGCGGGAATCTTGTCGAGTTTCATGCTTGGCATTCCTTTGTCGAGTCGGTCAGCGAGGCTTGGGGGGACAAACAGCCGTCGGCCTCGACCGCGTCCGCGCCGAACAGGCGGGCCACGGCGGCGGGGTTGTCGGGGAAGAACAGGTGCAGGTAGGACGCCGTCAGGCGCCGCGAGCGGTAGATCGCCTCACCCGGCGCAGGATGGCGCTGGCGCCGGCCATGGGCGATGGGCGCCGGCGTGCCGCTGGCCTGGGAGCGGTGATGGGCGTGGCCGCGAACCGGCCCCTCGGGCAGCTCGGCGGTCTGCATGCCCTGGCAGCCGCGCCGCCCGCGCATGGCGCCCGCGCCGGGCAAGAGCCCCAGCATGGCGTGGGTCTCGTCCTGCTGATCGGTGAGCGTCTCCAGGCAATAGAGCAGCCCGCCGCACTCGGCGAGTATCGGCAGGTCCGCGGCGAAGGCCCGGCGGATGTCGTCGCGCAGCGCGGCGTTGGCGGCCAGGCCGGCGGCGTGCAGCTCCGGGTAGCCTCCCGGCAGCCACAGCGCGTCGCAGGCCGGCAGGGCGCGATCGGTGAGCGGCGAGAAGAAACACAGCCTCGCCCCCATGCGCTCGAGCAGGTCCAGGTTGGCCTGATAGACGAAGCTGAAGGCGGCGTCCCGCGCCACGGCGATGGTGCGACCGGCCAGCCAGGCCGGCGGCGCGGCCGCCTCGCTGGGCGCGGGGGTGAAGGCCACCGGCGGCAGCCCCAGCAGGGCCTCGGCCAGGCCCTCGGCGGCGAGCGCCTCGGCGCCGGCGTCGAAGCGCGCCTCCAGGTCGTCGCGGATCTCCTCGGCCTGGACCAGCCCCAGGTGCCGCTCGGGCAGCGCCAGGGCCGGATCGCGGGGCATCGCCGCCAGCAGCGGCACGCTCGCCGGCAGCGCCGCCTCGATCAGCTCGCGATGGCGCTGTGATCCGCAGGCGTTGGCGATCAGCCCGGCGATCCGGACGTCATCGCGGAAGCCGGCCAGGCCGGCCACCAGCGCCGCCGCGGTCTGGGCCATGCCCTTGACGTCCATGACGATGACCATCGGCAGGCCGAACAGCGCGGCGAGATCGGCGCTGGAGGGCTCGCCGTCGAACAGCCCCATGGCGCCCTCGACCAGGATCAGGTCGGCCTCGCGGGCGGCCTCGAACAGGCGCTGGCGGCAGTAGGCCTCGCCGGCCATCCACAGGTCGAGCTGATCGACCGGCTCGCCCGAGGCCTGGGCCAGCACCCGCGGGTCCAGGTAGTCGGGGCCGGTCTTGAAGACCCGCACCACCCGGCCCCGGCGGCGCAGCATCCGCGCCAGCGCCGCGGTCACCGTGGTCTTGCCCTGGCCCGAGGCCGGCGCGGCGACGAACACCGCCGGGCAGCTGACGGCGTTCTCGTGCGTGCTCGTGTCTTTCACGGGGAAGCCTCCAGGCCGGCCAGCGGCCGGTAATCGGCGCCCAGCGCACGGGCGATGTCGCGTCCCCGCCCGCGCTTCACGGCGGCGCTCTCGGTATCCACGACCACGCAGTCGCCGAGCGGCGGCAGGCCGCTCAGCGGCTGGCGGGTGCGGCCGTCGGTGATCAGGTAGGTACGCACGTGCAGGCCGGCGTCCTGGCGACGCCACTGGCGGACCAGCCGCGCCGCGTGCCGCACGGCCTCGCGCAGCGGCGTGCCGCCGCCGCCGGGCGCGGCGTCGAGCCGCTCGAGCAGGTCCTTGGGCGCGCGACGCCTGGGCTGAAGGGTGGCCACACCCTGGTTGCCAAAGCCCAGCACCGCGATCTGCTCGCGGGCGGCGTAGGCCTGGCGCGCCAGGCAGTCGACCACGCCCTTGGCGCGGCCCAGCAGGTGCCGGCCGAGGGTCGAGGCGGAGGTGTCCAGCAGCACGAGGTGCAGCATCGGCTGGCCCGTGCGGGGGCGCCGATAGCGCAGACGCCGCCAGGGCCACTGCCCGCGGTTCTCGACCAGGGTCGCGAACCAGTCCGGGCGCGCCGTCTCACGGCGGTCTTGTTGAGAGCCTCGAGTGCGACGCTGCCCCGCCTGACGGCCGGGTCGCCGGCTCGACGAGGCGGACGAACGCGAGGCCACGCCGCTCTTCGACTCGGCGCTGGTGGCGTCGGGCAGCGACGGCATCCGCGCGCTCACGCTCGGCTGCGCCACCGGCGGCATGGCGCCCCACTGGCCCTGGGGTTGTGAATCGGCACCCGGCTCATGTGAGCCGCCGAAGGCCGGCGCCTGCGAGGCGCCGCCCTGGTGCTGGTGGCCCGAGCGATCGCGGCCCGGATCGTGCGGGTTCGGCCCGCCCCGGTCGGGGCCATGGCCGCCCGCGCCGTCGTCGGGCGGCGCCTCGGGCGCGACGGTGCGGCGGTGGGCCAGCACCCAGGGCTCGACGGCGTCCAGATCCGCCCGGCTGACCCGCGCCTCGCCGTGCCAGGCCGCGTGGGCCCGGGCGGCACGGTGCCAGGTCACGTCCGCGCGCATGCCCTCGACGCCGGCGGGCTCGCTGCGCTCGGCGATATGCGCGTAGACCCAGGGCTCGGCCGTGATCGCGCCCAGCCGCTCGCGGGCCTCGGCCAGGCGCCGGGTCAGCGCCGCCTGCTCGGCCTCGTGGGCGTCGACGAAGGCCCGGGGGTCGCGGTCGAAGGCCTCGCGCTGGCGCAGGATCGCCACGCGCTCGGCCACGCCGGGGCTCGCCGCCTGCTCGACGCACAGGCCGAAGCGGTCGAGCAGCTGGGGGCGCAGCTCGCCCTCGTCGGGGTTCATGGTGCCGATCAGGCTGAAGCGCGCCGGGTGGGCGTGGCTCAGGCCATCGCGCTCGACGCGGTTGACCCCGCTGGCCGCCACGTCGAGCAGCAGGTCGACCAGCGAGTCCGCCAGCAGGTTGACCTCGTCGACGTACAGCAGGCCACCGTCGGCGCGGGCCAGCAGGCCCTCCTGGAAGCGCGCCTCGCCCTCGGCGAGCACCCGCTGCAGGTCCAGGCTGCCGGTCAGGCGCTCCTCGCTGGCGCCCAGCGGCAGGCTGACCAGCGACGGGCGCCGGCCCTCGGCGTCGTCCGGCAGGATCGCCGCCAGCGCCCGGGCCAGGGTCGACTTGGCGCTGCCCTTGGGGCCGCTGATCAGCACGCCGCCGAGGCGCGGATCGATGACGTTGAGCAGCAGCGCGGTCTTGAGCGCCGGCTGGCCGACGACGGCGACGAAGGGAAACTCGGGCACGGCGGTCATGGCATCCTCACGTCGCCGGACCGGGCATCGTCGCCGTCTCCTGGAGACGCCGCAGGGCGATGGCACACAGCAGGCCGGCCAGCAGCCAGAAGGCCAGGTTGGTCAGGCCGGAGGCCCAGAGGAAGGCGTGGTGCAGCTCGCCCAAGGCCTGCACGGCCTGCGGATCCGGGTGCGTGAACAGCGGGCCGTCGTGGCCGGGCACCCAGGCATGGGGCACCAGCAGCAGCGCCGGCCCGATGCCGCGGACCCAGCCTCGCGCCAGGATCAGCAGCCCCAGGCCGGCCGCAGCCGAGGCGACCGTGGCGAGCCACCACCACTGGCGTGCCTCGAGCGGCGCCGCCGCCGCGCCGGGAATTTCGGGCGGCAGGCCGAGGGAGGGCGCCACGAACACCGCGAGAAAGCCGAGCCCGCCCATCACCAGGCCGTGCCATGGCGTCATCCTCAACCGGCCACGCTCGCCGAGCAGGCTCATCAGCACCAGCAGCACGGCGGCGAAGCCGATCCCGGCGAAGATGTTGGAGACGGCCGTGTAGAACAGCCGCTCCCCCCCGTCGTCGGGGGCCCAGGTCGCCTCGTCATGGTGATGGCCCGCCTGGCCATCGTGCCGGTGGGCATGCTCGGCGGGCTCGTGCCCCCCGGCGGTCTCGTACTGTTCGGCAGCCAGCAGGATCGGGGTGACGCCCAGGGACTGCATGGCCGTCGTGGCCAGTCCCAGGACGGTGCCGATCAGGCAGGCGAAGAACACCAGCGAACGCAGCGGACGTAACATCGGCATGTCTCCTGGTCGCGTCAGTGGCAGGGGAACACGAAGGAGTGCCGGCTATCGTGCGCCGCGTTGTGCGCCGCACTCATCGGCAGGAACCCCACGGCGTAGAGCACGAGAGCACCGAAGAGCACGACGGCCGCACGCTGGCAGGCCATCGAGACCGGGGAGACGGAACGGGAAACCCGCCCGGAGGAAGACACGGAAGTCATGGACATGAGGGATCCTTTCGGTGCCCACCGCACCGTTATGGGATGACACGGAACGACAGGCCGGTCTCCGGGCTCGAAGGCGACATCTGCCGAGGCAGCATGTCGTGATCTGCACCTTCCCGGCGGGACGCCAGTGGTCGTCGCAGATCGCGCTTCATTACCGTTGCGGGGGCAGCGATGGAATCGGCCGAGGCCTTACCATACTTCCCGATTATCCCCTGACCATCAGGGGCACCTGTCTTCGAACGGGTATCCTAAGGTACCGGCCGTGCCCCGCGCAATCGACACGGCAAGCGCCCCGCCGACCTTGCCAGTCAAAAATGATATGTTATAACATAATATCAAGATCACTCGATCAGCCTCGCGCGCATGCCGCAGAGAGCGAGTCGAAGGGAGTGGAAAAGGCATCGAAACTCGTGGCAATCTCCTGGCGCCGGTCGGCCACCTCATCCCCCCACCTGGACACAGCCGCATGACTCTCGCTCGCAAGGTACTGGCAATGCTCTCGCTCGTCCCTGCCTCATCCGCCGTGGCAGAGGCGACCCATTTTCCACTGACGGTGATGAATTGCGGCCGGGAAATTCACGTCGCTTCCGCACCGGATCGCACCGTCACCGTCGGCCAGTCGGCTACCGAAATCCTCTATGCATTGGGCGTCGCCGATCGCGTCGTTGGCACCTCGGTCTGGTTCAATCCGGTGCTGCCGCAGTTCCGCGAACGCAATGCCGATATCGAGCGCATCGCCGACAATGACCCGAGCTTCGAGGGCGTGGTGAAGCGCAAGCCGGAACTGGTCGCCGTCCAGTACGAGTGGCACGTCGGCCCCACCGGCAGCGTGGCGACCCGCGACCAGTTCCATGACCTGGGCATCAATACCTATATCATGCCCGCCGACTGCGATACCAAGGACAATGCCACCGGCGGCGACGGCACCCGCACCGCCGCCTTCTCGACCGGTTCGATCTACAAGGGCATCCACGAGCTGGCCACCATTTTCGACGTTCAACAGGCGGGCGACACCCTGGTAGACGACCTGGAGGCTCGCGAAAAAGACGCCATTTCCAGGGCCAAGGACCTGGCCCTTCCCGATGACCTGTCGGCGGTCTTCTGGTTCTCTTCACCCGACGGCTCGGCGGATCCCTACGTCGCCGGAAGGCTCGGCGCGCCTGGCTACATGATGGATAAGCTCGGCATCCGCAATGTCATCCAGTCAGACGAGGAATGGCCGACCGTCGGCTGGGAATCGATCGCCCGGGCCGACCCGGACATCATCGTGGTGGCCCGCATGGATCGCCGCCGCTACGCGGCGGACAGCGTCGAAGCCAAGCTCGATTTCCTGCACAACGATCCCGTGGCGCGCGAGATGTCGGCGGTGAAGAACGGCCACATCATCGAGATGGATGCCCACGCCATGAGTGCCACGATGCGCACGATCTTCGGCCTCGAGGCGCTGGTCGATGCCCTGGCGACCCAGCCTTTCGATCGATGACCGGCGCTCTTCGATCCATGACGTCGGCCACGGCAGCCGCCGCCCCGACACGTTCGGCTAGGTCAGCGCCCTCGGCGTGGCACTGGTGCTGGCTGACGCCGCTGCTGCTGCTGCTCGCGGTGATGGCGGGCACCGCGATCGGCGAGACCTCGATCCCACTGGATTCCATCCTCGAGGTGCTGGCCAACCGGCTGTGGGGAGCGGAGTTCCCGGTGGATCGGATCGATGCCGGCATCATCTGGAGCTACCGCCTGAGCCGAGCCCTGCTCGCGGCCTGCTGCGGCGCCGGGCTGGCGCTGGCCGGGGTCGTGCTCCAGGCGCTGCTGCGCAATCCGCTGGCCGATCCCTTCCTGATGGGGATCTCCGCCGGCGCCTCGACCGGTGCCGTGTCGGTCGCCATCCTCGGGCTCGGCGCCGGCACCCTGACGCTATCGCTCGGCGCCTTCGCCGGGGCGGGCCTGGCCTTCGGCCTGGTGGTGCTGCTCGCCCACGCCGCCGGCAGCGGCACCGGGGGCGGCCGCGCGACCCAGGCCGCGGGGGCCATCATCCTCGCCGGTATCGCCGGCTCACAGCTGTTCAACGCCGTCACCGCGCTGATCATCGCCAAGTCGGCGAGCGCCGAGCAGGCCCGCGGCATCATGTTCTGGCTGATGGGCAACCTGTCCGGGGTGCGCTGGGACGATGTCGCCCTGGGGCTGCCCGCCGCCCTGGCCGGCCTGGCGATCTGCCTGTGGTATCGACGCGCCCTGGATGCCTTCACCTTCGGCGCCGACAGCGCCGCCTCGCTGGGCATTCCCGTGCGCCGGGTGCGGGGTGTGCTGATCGCCGCCATGGCGCTGGTGACCGCCGCCATGGTCTCCATGGTCGGCGCCATCGGCTTCGTCGGGCTGGTGATCCCCCATGCCATGCGCTTTCTCGTCGGCAGCCGCCACACCCGTCTGGTGCCGGCATCGGCGCTGGCCGGCGCCGTCTTCCTGATCGGCGCGGACGTGCTCTCGCGCATCCTGGTGCCCGGCCAGGTGCTGCCGATCGGGGTGGTCACGGCGCTGATCGGGGCGCCGGCCTTCGCCCTGATCCTGATCCGCGGCGCGAGGTCATGATGAGACTGAGCGCCGAACACCTCGGCTGGCGGGTCCACGGCCAGCGGCTGCTGGACGACGTCAGCCTGACGGTGGAATCCGGCGAGACCCTCGGCCTGGTCGGCCCCAACGGCTCGGGCAAGACCACCCTGCTGCGCGTGCTGGCCGGGCTGCGCCGGCCGAAGGTCGGGCGCGTGCTGGCGGACGGACGGCCGATGCGTGACATGCGCCGACACGAGATCGCCCGCGCCATCGCCTTCGTCGAGCAGCAGGCGGACACCCTCGACCGCCTCGAGGCACGCCAGGCGGTGGCCCTGGGGCGGACCCCCTTCCTCTCCCCGCTGCGCCCGTGGTCCGAGCGCGACGACGCCATCGTCACCCGGGCCCTGGCGGACGTCGACATGCTGCCTCTGGCGGACCGCCTCTGGCACACGCTCTCCGGCGGCGAGCGCCAGCGCGTGCATATCGCCCGCGCCCTGGCCCAGCAGCCGAGCGCCCTGCTGCTCGACGAGCCCACCAACCACTTGGACATTCGTCACCAGCTGTCGATCCTGCGGCTGGTCAGGCGGCTGCCGGTGACGGTGGTCATCGCCCTGCACGACCTCGACCAGGCCATGGACTGCGACCGCATCGGCGTGATGGAGGGCGGACGCCTGGTCGACATCGGCCCGCCCCGGCAGGTACTGACCCTAGAGCGGCTGCGGCGCACCTTCGGCGTGCACGCCGACCTCCTCGACGACCCCGAGCAGGGCCGCCCCGTCCTGCGTTTTCGCCACGCCCTGTAAACCCAGGGACACGCCCATCTCACGGCCCCGATGAACAAGGCGGGTCCAGGCGGACGTCGACGGGGAGGGCCGGTTTCAGGCTGCCGACCAGCAGGGCGCTGGCCAGCGAGCCGAGGGCGATCGCCAACAGGTAGTGAAACGGGTGCTCGACCAGCGGGATGACGAAGACGCCGCCATGGGGGGCCGGCAGTTGGCAGCCGAAATACATCGACAGACCGCCCGCCAGCGCCGCGCCGACGATGCAGGCGGGCAGCACCCGGAGCGGGTCGGCGGCGGCGAACGGGATGGCGCCTTCGGTGATGAAGGAGGCGCCGAGCACGAAGCAACTCTTGCCGGCGCGCCGCTCGTTGGCGCCGAAGCGACTGCGAAACAGCAGCGTCGCCAGCCCCATCGCCAGCGGCGGCACCATGCCGCCGGCCATGACCGCCGCCTGGGGTAGATGGTTGCCCGCCGCGATGGCGGCGATGCCGAAGGTGTAGGCCGCCTTGTTGACCGGCCCGCCGAGGTCCACCGCCATCAGTCCGCCCAGCAAGGTGCCCAGCAGGATCAGGTTGCCGATGCCGAGCGCCCCCAGCCAGTTCACCAGCGCGCTGTTGATATCGGCCAGTGGCATGAGCAGGAGGTACATCAGACCGCCGGTCAGCAGCAGGCCGATCACCGGGTAGATCAGCACCGTCTCCACCCCCTGCAGGCTGCGTGGCAGATGGCGGCAGAGATGGCCGACGGCCAGCATCAGATAGCCCCCCAGCAGGCCGGCGATCATGCCGCCGAGAAAGCCGCCGCCGGAATGCACCGCCATGAAGCCGCCGACCATCGCCGGCATGAAGCCGGGCCGGTCGGCGATGCTCATGCCGATGAAGGCGGCCAGCACCGGTATCATCAGGCCGAAGGCGCCTTCGTTGCCGCCCAGGGTCATCAGCGCGGCCGCCAGTGGGTGGTAGTTGGGGCTGTCCGGGTCGAACGCCTCGACGCCGAACATGAAGGAGAGCGCGATCAGTATGCCGCCGCCGACGACGAACGGCAGCATGTTCGAGACGCCGTTCATCAGGTGCTGATAGATGCCGGGCCGGGTCGCGGCCGGCCGCGGCCCGGCATCGTTCCCCTCGCCGGCGTAGGCCGTCGCCTCCCCGCTCAGGGCCCGTTCCAGCAGTCCCTTCGGGTCGCGGATCGCGTCCCGTACCGGCACCCTGATCAGCTTCTTGCCGGCGAAGCGATCCATATCGACCCGCGTATCGGAGGCGATGACGATCGCGTCGGCGGCGGCGATCTCCTGCTCGGTCAACCTGTCCCGCTCGCCGATGGCGCCGCGGGTCTCGACCCGGATCGGCAGCTCCATCCGTTCGGCGCAGACTTTCAGCGCATCGGCTGCCATATAGGTGTGCGCGATGCCGGTCGGGCAACCGGTCACCGCCGCCACCCGAGGCAGCGCCGGACCGGCGGCATCGGCGGATGCCTCGACGGCGTTGGCATCCTGGGTGTCACTGGCCATCAGGCCGAGCACCTCGTTGGCGCTGCCCGCCTGCAGCAGGCCCTGAATAAAGTGCGAATCCTGCATATGCCGAGTCAGCGTGGCGAGGATATCCAGATGTTCCTCGGCCACCGCCTCGGTTTCGGCAATCAGGAAGAAGATCCGGCTGGGCCGATCGTCGAGCGAGCCGAACTCGATTCCATCCGCCGCGATGCCCAACGCGATCGCCGGCGAGCGGACCGCGTCGGTGCGCGCATGGGGGATGGCGATGCCGTTCTCGAGTCCGGTCGGAAACTGTTCCTCACGCTCGAGGATCGCCTCCCTGAACGCTTGCGGATCGAACAGCTTGCCCGCCTTGGTCAGCACCTCGATCAGCTCGTCGAGAATCTCGGACTTGGTGTGTCCCTGCAGGCGCAGGCAGACCGTATCGGTACTGATCAGGCTGGTAACCTCCATCGCGTTCCCCGTCGCCGATTATTGTGTGGAGCTTAGACGGTTTTCCCGACGGCTAACGGTCGGTGGCAGGCGCTCTCCTCTCCCCCGGGGCCGGCTCCCGTCCCCTCGGAGCGCCTTGCCTGTCACCTCGCGGGTACGAAGACGGGGGCGCCATCCAGCCAGGCGGTGACCAGCCGCTGGTCATAGAGGCGCTCCAGGGCGGCGGGCGTCAGCATCGCCTCGGCCGGCCCCCAGCAGGCCTGGCCGTCGGGATAGAGCAGCAGCAGGTGGCTGCACCAGCGGGCCGCCAGATTGAGGTCATGCAGGCACATGATCACGCCCCGGCCCCGCTCGGCCTGCCCGGCGAGCAGGGCCATGGCCGCCACCTGATGGTGGAGATCGAGGTGGTTGGTGGGCTCATCGGCGAGCCAGATATCCGGCGCCTGGGTCAGCACCGTGGCCAGGCTGACCCGCTGGCGCTCGCCGCCGGAGAGGGTCGCGAGCTCCCGCTCGGCGAGATGGGAGAGCTCCAACCGGGCCAGGGCGTCGTCCGCGCGGGCGAGGTCCTCGGGACCCTCCTGCCGCCAGGGCGAGAGGAAGGGATGGCGGCCGATCAGCGCGGTCTCGCGTACCGTGGCCGGGAAGTCGTCGTGGCGCTCCTGGAAGACCACCCCCAGCCGTCGAGCCAGCGCGCGGCGCCGCCAGCGGGCCAGCGCTCGCCCGTCGAGGCTCACCTCCCCGGCCCGCGGCGGACGCAGCCCGGCCAGGGTATGCAGCAGGGTGGTCTTGCCCGCGCCGTTGGGCCCCAGCACCCCCCAGCGCTGGCCGGGGGCGACGGCGAGATCGAGCGGCCGGCCATCCGGGCGCCCCGGCACGTCGATGACCAGCCCCTTGGCGATCAGGCCCCGCGCTGCCAGGCCGCTCATCGCTGGCTCCGCTGCAGCAGATAGAGGAAGGTCGGCACCCCGAGCAGCGCCGTGATCACGCCCACCGGCAGCTGCTGCGGCGCGATCAGGGTACGCGCCAGGGTATCGGCCAGGGTCAGCAGGGTGCCGCCGGCCAGGAGGCTCGCCGGCAGGATCCGCCGCTGGTCGTTGCCGAGCCGCAGGCGCAGCATGTGCGGCACCATCAGGCCGACGAAGCCGACGCTGCCGGCGGTGGTCACCGCCACCGCGGTGACCAGGCTGGCCAGCAGGTAGAGGGTCCACTCCAGCGGCCGCACCGCCACGCCCAGGGCGGCGGCCTGCAGCCCGCCCCGGGCCAGCACGTTGAGCGTGCGCCCCAGCGGCAGCACGACGGCCAGGCCGAGCGCGGCCACCGACAGCACCGGCCAGGGGCTGCCCGCGTAGGCCAGATCGCCCATCAGCCAGTAGAGCATGCCGGGCAGCCGTTCCACCGGGCTCACCGCCAGCAGGAAGGTGATCAGCGCGCCCCACCCCGCGGCCATCACCACCCCGGTGAGCAGCAGCCGGGTGGGCGTCCAGCTGCCGCCGCCATGGGCCAGGCCGAAGACGATCAGCGTCGAGGCGAGCGCCCCGGCGAAGGCCGCCCCGGAGACCAGCGCCATCCCCCAGCCGGCGAGCATGGCGGCCAGCGCCGCCACCGAGGCGCCCCCGGAGAGCCCCAGCACATAGGGGTCGGCCAGCGGATTGCGCAACAGGATCTGCATCAGCGCCCCGGCCATCGCCAGCAGCGCACCGGTGCCGAAGGCCGCCAGCGCCCGGGGCAGGCGCAGCTCCAGCAGCAGGGTGCGGTGCAGGGCCTCGCCGTCGCCGGCCAGCACCGCGACCAGCTCGCCGGGGCTCAGGGCGACGCTGCCGAGGGCCAGGGCGAGGAGCTGCGACAGCAGCGCGGCCAGGGCCAGCCACACTAGCGGCCCCCGCAGTCGCGGCGACGAGCGCAGTACCCTAGCGCCGTTCACGGGCCGTCTCCAGATGGGCGCAGAGCGCCCGGGTGCCCTGCACCAGCCGCGGCGTGGCGCGCTGGACCAGGTCCGGGTCGACGACGAAGAGGTTGTCGCGGCGCACCGCGGTCAGCTCGGGAAAGGCGCGCCAGGCCTCGAGCCAGCTGGAATCGGCCTTGCCCATGCCGCCGGTGACGATGACCTCGGGGTCCCGGGCCAGCACCGCCTCGACGCCGATGCGTGGTACCAGCGGCGCCTCCCCGGCGAACGGGTTGTCGCCGCCGCACAGCGCCAAAGCCCGGCTGATCCAGTGCTCGCCGTTGACGGTCATCAGCGGCTGCTCCCAGACCTGGTAGAAGACCGGTACCGCAGCGGCATCGGCATAGCGTGCGCGCAACTCGGCCACCTCGCCGCGCAGCCGCGTCGCCGCGGCCCGCCCCGCCGCCTCGCTGCCGGCCAGGACGCCGAGGCGCTCCAGGCTCGAGGCGATGGCGGCGAAGTCGCCGGCGTCGGAGAAGAAGACCGGCAGGCCGAGCGCCGCCAGGCGGTCGACCTGCTCGCGGGGATTGCCGCCGGCCCAGGCCACCACCAGGTCGGGCGTCAGGGCCAGCAGGGCCTCGAGGTCGAGGCGGTCGTAGCTGCCGACCCGGGGCAGCGCCCGGGCCGCGGGCGGATAGTCGCTGAAGCTGACCGCCCCGACCAGGCGCTCGCCGGCGCCGGCGGCGAACAGCAGCTCGGTGACACCGGGCGAGAGCGCGACGATGCGCCGGGCCGGGGCGTCCAGGCAGACCTCGCGGCCGGCGTCGTCGCTGACGCAGACCTCGGCCCGGGCCGCGCCAGGCAGGCCGACCCCGAGCCACAGGGCCAGGGTCGCCATCCAGAGACCGCGACGGCGCCTGATCATCACTCGCCGAAGCGCACGCTGAGGAAGGCGGCGCGACCGGCATTCAGGTAGTCGCGGCCGCTGAAGTCGCGGGCCGTGACCACGTCCCGGTCGAGGACGTTCTCCAGCGTCAGCCGCGTCGACCACAGCGGCGCGAACTGCCAGCCGGCCCGCAGGTTGACGATGCCGAAGCCGGGCAGCCGCTCGTCGTTGGCGGCGTCGTTGTAGCGCTGGCCCTGGGCGATCAGGGAACCGCCGAGGGTCCAGTCGCCCAGCGTGCGGTCGGCATCCAGCCGCAGGCTGCGCGAGGCCCGGCGCACCAGGCGGTTGCCGGTCTCGCGGTCCTCCGGGTCGACATAGCTCAGCGCCGCGCGCAGGGTCCAGTCCAGCACCTCGGCACCGGTGGCGAGCTCCACCCCGCGGATGCGGGCCTGGTCGACGTTGAAGGGGGCGAAGCGGCCATCGACCAGGGTATTGGCGATCAGGTCGTCGACCTCGGTGCGGTAGACCGCCAGGTCCCAGAAGCCCTTGCCGAACTGGCCGCGCAGGCCCAGCTCGACGGTCTCGGAACGCTCCGGATCGAGATCCGGGTTGCCGAAGCCGGGCCAGTAGAGCTCGTTGAAGGTGGGCGCCCGGAAGGCCGTGCCGTAGCTGGCCCGCAGGGTGTGATGGTCGTCGAGGTCGTAGCCCAGCGCCAGGCTGCCGGTGACTTCCTCGCCGAAGGCCTCGTTGTCGTCGTGGCGCAGGCCGGCCTGGACGGAGAATGGCGAGAAGTCCATCAGCGCCTGGGCGAAGGCGGCGACGTTGTCACGCTTCGTCTCGGTGAAGGCGGTGGTGCCGGTGACCTCGTCCTCGCTGTATTCGGCACCGGCGACCAGCTCGTGGGGGCCGAGCGCGAGGGTGTTCTCCCAGCGCGCGGTGTGGGTGCGCGTATCGATCACGGAATCGCCGAAGGCATCGGTGTTGTCGCTCTCGTCGCGGGCCTCACTGAGGGTCAGGCGGCTGGTCCAGGCGTCGGTCACCGGCAGCTCGCCGTAGAGGCCGGCCACCTGCTGGACGAAATCGCTGTCGCCGCCGACGAACTCGGTGTTGCCCCGGGCGCGCAGCGCGAGCACGCCGACCTCGGCACCGTCCGCGAAGGTGTGCGAGAGCCGCGCGAAGCCGGTGGTGTTGTCATAGCCCTTGTCGCCCTCTCCCTCGACGACCTCGGTGCCCTCGGTGGCGAAATGGCTGGCCGAGAAGGCGTAGCGGGTGCCCCCCTCGCTGCCCGACAGCGAGGCGCTGGCCCGGCGGCTATCGAAGCTGCCGCCGCCCAGGGTGATGCTCGGCGAGGGCCCGCCCTGTCCCTCGGGAGTGAACAACTGCACCACCCCGCCCACGGCGTCGGCGCCGTAGAGGCTGCCCCGCGGCCCCCGTACCACCTCGACGCGCTCGAACATCCGCGGCTCCAGGAACTGCCAGGCCGGGCCGCCGGCGGTGGCGGAGCGCAGCCGGATGCCGTCGATCATCAGCAGCGTCGACTCGCTGCCGGTGCCGCGCAGGAAGATGCTGCTGGTCTTGCCGAAGCTGCCGTTGGTGGTGACATCCACGCCGGGCTGGGCGCGCAGGATGTCGGTGATGGCCGTGGGATCCTGGCGGCGCAGCGCCGCCTCGTCGAGGACGGTGACCGAGGCCAGCGACTCGCTGGTGGTCCGGGGGGCGAGGGTCGCCGAGACCACCAGCGGGTCGAGGCGCAGCGCGGTCTCGGTGACACTGTCGTCGGTCTCGGCGGCGCCGGCCAGCGGCGCCGCGACCAGGCACAGGGCGGCCAGGCCCCGACGGCGGAAGAGCGGTGTGGTCATGATCGTGTTTCCCAGGGCCGCACGCACCCGTGCGGCATGAACCCTCGAAGGCCGGGCGGGAGGGGCTGCGGGGCGGGATCATCGGCGCCAGGTTCACGGCGAGTCGCCCTGCCCTCGGTTCGCCCTCCGCTGTCCAGGCATGCGCTCACAGGCCGGTCTCCGGGCTGACGAGGGAGGCGCTGGCGCCTCGGGACCGCCGCCTTCCCGTGCCGGGCACAGTGGCGAATGGCGGTCCTTGACTCGATCACCGTTGCGGGGGCAGCGTCGGACTGGCTGAGCGCGTCACCGACTTCCCGTTTCATCCCGGCCCTTCTTGTCGGGGCCTGGGTCACCTGAGAGTGGCCGTAAGCTAGCAACCGGCTGTGGGGGCGTCAACGCGCATGCCCCGCGGGCTTGACCTGGCGCAGGCAACGCACCAGCCCGTGGCGCACGTACCAGACCGCCTCGGCATGGGCCGCGGCGTCCTGGGCCAGCCAGCCGGCCAGGTCGCGCAGGCGGCGATCCTCCGCCGCCATCGGCACGATCCCGCGGCCCATCTCCGGCACGATCAGCACGACCTCGCCGCCCGTCTGGCGCTCGACCTCGCCGATCGCCGCCAGCTCGTCGGCCAGTCTCCCGCGCAGCCGATCGTCGTCGGGCGCCTCGGCCAGGGCTCGGGCAAGCCAGTCGACCCAGCCGGTGAGGACCAGGGACACCGCCGGGCTCAGGTGATCCCGCCAGCCTTCCGGCCCGGCCTCGTCCACCCGATACCAGACGGCATCCGGGAAACGCGCCGCTACGGTGTCGCGCTTGCCGGCGCAGGCACCGCCGATGAACAGCTGCATTGCCAGTCGCCCCCCTGACGAATGAAGACGAAACGGCGGCCCTGTGCCTGGCCGACCACCCCGTCCCAGAAATCCACCGCCTCCAGGCGCCGGCGCATCTCGCGGATCGCGCCCCCATGGCTCACCGCCAGCACACGGCGGTGGCCAGACTCGCTGGCCTCGGCCAGCACGCCCTGCAGCCAGGCCGAGAGCCGGGCCCACAGATCCTCGGCCGACTCGCCGCCCGGTGTGGCCCGCCTGCCATGGCTGTCTACCCAGGCCCGATAGTCCGGGTCGTCCTTCAGCGCCGCCCAGGTACGGCCCTCGTAGTCGCCGAAGTCCAGCTCGCGCAGCCGGGCATCGAAGCGCGGCGTCACCCCGCGCTCCTCCCGCCCTTTTCCTTCCAGAAGATGGGCCAGCGTCTGGCGACAGCGGGTGAGGTCGCTGCAGTGGACGGCGTCGAAGGCAATATCCGCCAGGGCGTCGCGCAGCCGATCCATGTCCGCCAGCGCGTCGGGCAGCAGCATCGGGATGTCGCGCTGGCCCTGGTAGCGGCGCTCGCGGTTCCAGGCGGTGAGGCCATGGCGCACCACGACCAGCTCGAGTCGGGCCATCTCGCTCATGAGCGATCCTCGCCCCGACACGGCCCGGCTGTCAGGCCAGGGCGAATGCGCACCCGCCCCAGGCGATCAGCAGCAAGCATAGTTCTCCTCCCTCGATGGCGGCCCCGACGATATCGCCGTTGATGCCGCCGAAGGCCCGGCGTACCGCCAGGCCGTAGATGATGATGAAGGCCCCCAGCCCGGCCACCAGCCAGGCCGCGCCGGGCACCCAGGCGAGCCCGGTCAGCGGCACCAGCGCCGCCAGGGCGAGATCCCGGGCGCCGAGGCTCTGCTGCCAGGCGTTGGCCAGGCCCTCCCCCCGGGCCGCCGGCACCCCCACCAGCAGGCCGAGGCCACCGAGCCGCGCCAGGCTGGCGACCGGCACCAGCCACCAGGGGCTCGCGCCGGCCTCGAGCAGGGCCCACAGCAGGGCGGCCTTCCAGGCCAGGTGGAAGACCAGCGCCAGCACGGCGAAGCTGCCCACCTGGGCATCCTTCATGATCGCCCAGCGGCGCTCCAGCGGGGCATTGCTGCCCAGCGCATCGGCCAGGTCCATCAGGCCATCCAGGTGCAGGCCGCCGGAGAGCGCCACCCACAGGCTGAGCAGCAGCAGGGCCAGCAGCGGCGTGGGCAGCAGCGGATGCAGCAGCGTGCCGACGCCGGCCACCAGGGCCCCGAGCAGCGCGCCCACCAGCGGGTAGGCCCGCGCCGCCCAGCGCCGGGTCGCCGGGGTCCAGGGACAGGCCACCGGCACCGGCAACCGGGTCAGGAACTGGATCGCCAGCAGCGCGCCGAAGGCGACGTCCTTCATGGGCTCTCTCCCTTCCAGTCGATGGGCTGGCCGGCCACCACCTCGATCACCCGATCCGCCTGTCGGGCCAGCTGGCGATGCAGGCCCTGCAGGAAGGCCAGGTAGCGCCAGACCAGGGGATCCCGGGGGGGCAGGTCCTCGTTGAGGTCGTTGGAGACCACCACCAGGCTGATGTCGCGGCGCCGGGCCGTCTCGACCAGCCGCTGCAGCCTCGCCGCCCCCTGTGCCTCCGCCAGGCCGGCCTCGAAGAGCACCTGGCTGGCCCACAGGGTCAGGCAGTCGAGCAGCACGCAGCTGCCCGCCTCGACGCCGACCAGGGCGCCGGCCAGGTCCAGGGGCGCCTCGAGGGTCATCCAGCCCTCGCCACGCTCGCGTCGGTGGCGGGCGACCCTTGCTGCCATCTCGTCGTCGGCGACCCGGGCCGTGGCCAGGTAGACGAGGCCGCCGGGACCCGGCGCTCGCCACGCCCGGGCCAGGGCCTCGGCCACCGCGCTCTTGCCCGAGCGCGCCCCGCCGGAGACGAAGGCGATCATCGGCGCCGCCACTCGGCCAGGGCCGCCAGCAGGCGCGCGTTGTCCGGGCCGTCGCGCAGGGCCAGGCGCAGCCAGCGGCCGTCGAGGCCGGGGAACCCGTGGGTATGCCGGGCCAGCAGGCCGCGGCGCAGCAGGAAGGCGAACAGCGCCTCCGCCTCCTGCGCCTGCCATCCGCCGCCCAGCAGGAAGTAGTTGGCCTGGGTGGCCGGCACGCCGTAGCCCAGCTCGCGAACCGCCTCGGGCATGGCCGGGCGCTGGCCGACCAGCCAGTCCCGGGTGCGCGCCAGGTAGTCGGCGTCGGCCAGCAGCCGGGCCACCAGCCCCAGCGCCAGGGCATTGACGCTCCAGGGCATCTGCCGGGCCCGGGCACCTCGCACCAGCGCGGGGGCCCCGAGCAGGTAGCCGATCCGCAGGCCCGGCAGGTCGAAGAGCTTGGTCAACGAGCGCAGCAGCAGCAGGTTCGGCGCCCCCGCCAGCAGCGGGGTGAGGCGCTCGTCGCCGTCGGTGAAGTCGACGAAGGCCTCGTCCACCACCAGGGTGGTGCCGGTCTCGCCCGCCCGGGCCAGCAGCCGCTCGACGTCGGCGCGTGGCACCAGGGTGCCGGTGGGGTTGTTGGGCCGGCACAGGAAGGCGACGTCGACGCCGGCCAGGGCCGCCTCGGCGGCGTCGAGATCGAGGCGGAAGGCCGGGCCCTCCAGGGCCAGCCGGGAGACCGTCAGGCCGTGCTGGCGACAGGCCAGGGCGTACTCGCTGAAGGTGGGTTCGATCACCAGGGCGCGGCCGCCGGCATGCAGTGCCGCGGTGAGGTAGATCGCCTCGATGCCGCCATTGGTCACCAGCACTCGCTCCGGTGCCACGCCGTCGTGGGTGGCGATCGCCCGGCGGGCCCGATCGTCGTCCGGGTCCGGATAGCGGGCCAGCGCGTCGCCGGCGCCGGCCAGCCACTCCGCCAGCCAGGCTGGCGGGCCCAGCGGGTTGAGGTTGGCGCTGAAGTCGATCACCGGGTGATCGGCGGGCAGGCCGTAGCGCGCCAGCAGGGGCGCGATACGGCCGCCATGGGCGGGCCAGTCGGGGCTCATGTCAGCCACTCCCGAAGCAATACCAGAGGCGCCAGCAACAGCAGCACGCCCAGCCAGCCGCCGTGCATGTGACGGATGGCGCGCTCGATATGGCCGACGGCCAGCGGCTCCAGCGCGCGGCCGAGCGTGGCGCGGTGCGAGGGGCGCCCGTCGTAGTGATTGAGGCCGCCGAGCCGCACACCCAGCAGGTGCGCCACCATCGCCTCCGGCCAGCCGGCGTTGGGGCTCGGGTGGCGCGGCGCCTCGCGCCGGGTCGCGGCCAGGGCCCCGGCGGTCCGGCCGCCGACGAAGCCGCGCGCCGCGAGCCACATGGCGAGGGCGGTGAGACGCGCCGGCAGCCAGTTGACGGCATCGTCGAGGCGCGCCGAGGCGCGGCCGAAGTCCTCGTAGCGCGGGCTGCGATAGCCGACCATGGAATCCAGGGTGTTGACCGCCTTGTAGGCCAGCGCCAGGGGCGCGCCGCCGAGCAGCGCCCAGAACAGCGGCGCGGTGATGCCGTCCACGGTGTTCTCGGCGACGGTCTCCACCGCCCCCCGGGCCAGCCCGGCCTCGTCGAGGTCGGCGGTGTCGCGGCCGACGATTCGCCCCAGGGCGCGACGGGCGGCCGTCAGGTCGCCATGCCGCAGCGGTTCGGCCACCGCGCGGGCCGCCTCGGCGAGTCCCCGGGTGGCGAAGGCCGTGGCCAGCAGCCCGAGCTCGGCGATCAGCGCCAGCCCGGGCGACACCAGGGCCAGCGCCGTCAGCAGGCCCCAGGCCAGCGCCCAGGTGCCGCCGACCACCAGGACCGCCAGCCAGCGGCCGCGGCGCCGGCGGGCGGCGGCGGGCCCGTGGTTCCAGGCCCGCTCCAGCCGGGCGATCACCCGACCGATGCCCACCACCGGGTGCGGCAGCCAGGGCGGGTCACCCAACAGCAGGTCGATGGCGAGCGCCACGCCGATCAGCGCCAACAGCTCCCAGGTCAGTGGGGCCAGCGTCATGACACGACCTCCCCCGTGGCCAGGGAGGCCCGGATGGCCCGGAACACGGCCCCCCCGATGGCCCGCCCCAGCAGGGTGCCCGAGCCCGCATAGGGAGTCGGCGCGCCGCGCTGGGTGGCGGCGATGGCCAGGCAGTCGGTGGAGGTGCCGGTGGCCGGGGTGCCGTGCTCGGGATCGCGCACCCCGCAGGCCGCCAGGGCACGCACCTTGGCCTCGCTGGCGGAAAGCGCGGCGTTGACCAGGGCGCCGTCGGTAAGGTGGCCGTCGATGAACACCAGGGCGTTGATGGTGCCCGCCACCAGGCGCGGATCGCCGGTCGCGGGCGCGGTGATGTCCACCGCGTTGCCCACCCCGGCGGTGACCGCCGCCAGCACCCGGGCCTCGCCGGCGCTGGCCGCCTCCAGTGCCAGTCGCGCCAACGGCACCGCGGTCATCATCGCCAGGGTCTCGCCCTCGGCGACCCCGCGCGCGGCGAGCCAGCGGTGCAGGTCCTCCGCTGGTGCCCGGCCGGCATAGTCCTTGTCGACATGGAAGTTGCAGAACTCCCGAGACCAGCCCAGCCCCTCGCCGATCAGGGCGTTGCTGAGGGTGCGCAGCGGCCCGGGATGCTGGAAGCGCAGGCAGGCCGCGTCGGCGGCCAGGCTCAGGCCCTCGCCGAAATCCAGGGCCTGGAGGGGGGGGCGTAGCGGGGCATCCATCGGGTTCAGGGCGCCGCGCGGTCGTCGATGCCGGCGTCGGCGAAGGTCGCCATCTCCGCCAGCATGGCCGTGGCCGCCTCGAGCAGCGGGAAGGCCAGGGCGGCGCCGCTGCCCTCGCCCAGGCGCAAGTCCATCGCCAGCAGCGGCTCGGCATCGAGCGCCGCCAGGGCCCGGCCGTGGCCGGGCTCAGCGGAGCGGTGGCCGAAGATCAGGTAGGGGCGCAACGCCGGGGCGAGCCGGCAGGCGGTGAGCGCGGCCACGGTGGCGATAAAGCCGTCCACCAGAAGCGGGATGCGTTTCGATGCCGCGCCCAGGTAGGCCCCCACCATGGCGGCGATCTCCAGGCCGCCCAGCCGGGCGAGCACGTCCAGGGGATCGGCGGGGTCCGGCGCCCGGGCGACGAGGGCCGCCTCGATGACCGCCCGCTTGTGGGCCAGGGCGTCCCCGGCCACCCCGGTACCCGGGCCCACCAGCTCGGCCACCGGCGCCCCGGTCAGGGCCGCCAGCATGGCGCTGCTGGCGGTGGTGTTGGCGATGCCCATCTCGCCGACGATCAGGCAGCGACAGCCGGCCGCGACGGCGCGCTCGGCGGCGCGTCGGCCGACCTCGATGGCCGCCCCGGCCTCGTCGCGGGACATTGCATCCTGCCGGGCCAGGTTGGCGGTACCGGGGCGCACCCTGTCGTGCACGACCCCGCTCGCCGGCAACTCGCCGGCCACCCCCACGTCGATTACCTCCAGCCGGGCGTCGAGGCGCCGCGAGAAGACATTGATGGCCGCCCCACCGGCGACGAAGTTGGCCACCATCTGGGCCGTCACCGCCTGGGGGAAGGCCGAGACGCCCTCCTCGGCCACCCCGTGGTCGGCGGCGAAGACCACCACCCCGAGCGGGGTGACGCGCGGGAAGTCCTCGCCGGTGAGGCCGGCCAGGGTCACCGCCAGCGCCTCCAGGCGACCCAGGCTGCCGGGGGGCTTGGTGAGGGTATCGAGATGGCGACGGACCCGCTCGGCGCAGGCCGCATTCGGTGCGGCGATCGGGGGCAGAAGATCGGTCACGAGGCGTCTCCGGGCATCCTTGTCGAGCCGGACATCCTACCAGAGGGGAGCCGGCCGGGCCCGCCCGCGGATCGCCGATCAGCTGCTAAGCTTATTCTGGTCGATACCATCACCACGATGCCCCGGCGGGAGACACGCCAGCCGCCCAGCCGGGCGCGCCAGGAGTCTGCACCATGACCAAGACACCGCCACGCACCCGCGGCCTCCATGAGCTCTACGCCGAGGACCCCGAGGCCGCCGACAAGCTGCTGTGGGATCGCGAGGTGGACCCGGTGACCCGCCGCGGCTTCCTCAAGCGCTCCAGCCTGCTGGCGATGGCCGCAGCGGTGGGCGCCCAGATTCCCTTCGCCGATCGCATGCCCGGTGGACTGATCCCCGCCGCCCTGGCCCAGAGCGAGGAACCCTTCCGGCTGACCGGCAAGGAAGGCCTCACCGTCCTCAACGACCGTCCCATCAACGCCGAGACGCCGCCCCACCTGCTCGACGACGACGTGACGCCCGGCCGGGTCATGTTCGTGCGCAACAATGGCCTCCCGCCGGCGGTGGAAGCCATCGACGTCGATGCCTGGCAACTCGAGATCGCCGGGGAGTCGTGCCTGAACCCGCAGACCTTCTCCATCGCCGAGCTCAAGCAGACATTCGAGCACCATACCTACCAGCTGCAGCTGGAATGCGGCGGCAACGGGCGCAGCGAGTACGTGCCCTCGGCGAGCGGCAACCAGTGGACCACCGGGGCCGTGGCCTGCCCCAGCTTCACCGGGGCGCGGCTGCGCGACGTGCTGGAGGCCTGCGGCATCGGCGATGACGCCGTCTATATCGGCTACTACGGCGCCGACGACCATGTCAGCGGCGACCCCGAGCGGGAGCCCATCTCCCGAGGGGTCCCCATGGCGAAGGCGCTGGAGGACGAGTCGCTGATCGCCTGGGCGATGAACGGCGAGGATATCCCCTACCTCAACGGCCACCCCTTGCGCCTGGTGTGCGCCGGCTGGCCGGGATCGGTGTCGGGCAAGTGGCTGAACCGCATCGTGATCCGCAACCGGAAACACGACGGCACCAAGATGGAGGCCCCCTCCTACAGCGTGCCCAAACACCCGGTCGCCCCCGGCACCGAGGTGCCGCTGGAGGACTTCGAGACCATCCAGTCCATGCCCGTGAAGTCGCTGGTGACCTTCCCGAAAACGGGCGTCACGCACGCCCTCGGTGAGGCGCTGACAGTGCGGGGACACGCCTGGGCCGGAGATCTCGCGGTGGACACCGTGCACGTCTCCATCGATTTCGGCGCCACCTGGCAGCAGGCCGAGCTCCAGGCGGCCCCCAACCGGCTCGCGTGGCAACGCTGGAGCAGTGCGGTGGCGTTCCCCGAACCCGGCTACTACGAGGTCTGGGCCAGGGCCACCGACAGTCAGGGCCGCGCCCAGCCGATGGTGGTCCCGGGCTGGAATCCCAAGGGCTATCTCAACAACGCCTGCCACCGCATCGCCGTCCAGGTGGCCTAGGGGGTCCCATGAAGATCACGATCACCCTGCGGCCGGCGTTGCTGGCCCTGGCCCTGCTCGTCCCCCTGGGCGCGGCCGCCCAGGAGACCGACTCCGAGACCGGCCTGGTCAAGGCCGAGGGCTGGCAGGTGGTCAAGGCCAACTGCACGGTCTGCCACTCCGCCAAGCTGGTCACCCAGAACAGTGGCTCGCGCAACCACTGGCAGACCCTGATCCGCTGGATGCAGGAGACCCAGGGGCTCTGGCAGTTCCGCCCCGAGATGGAGGCCACCATCCTCGACTACCTGGCCGAGCACTACGGGCCCAAGGCCGGCGCCCGCCGTGCTCCCCTGCCCCCCGACCAGCTGCCGCCCAACCCCTACAAGCAGCCGACCTCCAGCGGCTGAGCCGTGCCGCCACCCCGCTTGGCGCCAGCCGCCGCCGCCCCTATACTGTATTTAAATACAGCATAGGGGCTTCCCCATGGCATCCCCCCCATCCACGTCCATGCCCCGCAGGGGGCGCGGCGCCAGCTACGACCCGCCCAACCGCTTCGCCCCGACCCGCCATGAGGCGGTCGACGACGGCTGGTGGCAACAGGCCACCCCGGAGCGGCTGGCCACCGAAGTGGCGGAGGAGCGCGCGCGCAGCGCCCTGGCGTGGAACACCTCGCCGGACCTGCCCTTCGACCGTTCCCTGAATCCCTACCGGGGCTGCGAACATGGCTGCATCTACTGCTATGCCCGGCCGAGCCACGCCTACTGGGATCTCTCCCCCGGGCTGGACTTCGAGACGCGGCTGATCGCCCGCACCGGCCTGGTCGAACGGCTCGAGGAGGAACTCGCCCGGCCGGGCTACGTCTGCCGGGCGATCAACCTCGCCGGCAACACCGATGCCTACCAGCCGCTGGAGGCCGAGCGTGGCACGACCCGCCGGCTGCTGGCCTTCCTGCTGGAGTGTCGCCACCCGGTCACCCTGGTCACCAAGAGCGCGCTGATCCTGCGTGACCTCGACCTGCTGTCGGCGCTGGCCGAGCGCCGGCTGGTGCGGGTGATGGTCAGCCTGACCAGCCTCGATCGCGACCTCAAGCGTGCCCTGGAGCCGCGGGCGGCGGCGCCGGAGGCGCGCCTCAAGGTGATCTCTCGGCTGGCCGGGGCCGGCGTGCCGGTGGGGACCCTGGTCGCCCCGGTGATCCCCGGGCTCACCGACCATGAGCTGGAGCGGCTGATGACCGCGGCCCGGGAGGCCGGCGCGACCAGCGTCGGCTGGATGCTGCTGCGCCTGCCCCGGGAGGTCGCCCCGCTGTTCGAGGCCTGGCTGGCCGAGCATGCCCCCGGGCGGGCGACCAAGGTGATGAGCCTGATCCGCCAGTGCCGAGGCGGGCAGGCCTACGACGGACGCTTCGGGCAGCGCATGCGCGGCCAGGGCGTGTTCGCCGAGTTGCTCGAGCAGCGCTTTCGCAAGACCTATCGGCGACTCGGCTTCCCCGGCGATGTGCCACTGGATACCACGGCCTTCCGCCCGCCGCGCCGCCAGGCGGATCTCTTCGACTAGGTCAGGGGATCAGCACGGCGGCACCGGACAGCCTGCCGGCGCGCAGATCGTCCAGGGCCCGGTTGGCGTCCTCCAGCGGGTAGGCACGGGTCTCGGTACGAATCGGCACCGTCGGGGCCAGCGCGAGGAACTCCTCGCCGTCGCGGCGGGTGAGGTTGGCCACCGAGGTCAGGTGGCGCTCCTCCCACAGCAGGCGGTAGGGAAAGGCCGGGATGTCGGACATGTGGATGCCTCCCGAGACCACCGTGCCGCCGGGACGCACCTGGGCCAGGGCGATGGGCACGAGATCGCCGACCGGCGCGAACAGCAGGGCGGCATCCAGCGGCGCCGGGGGCGTCTCGTCGCTGCCCCCGGCCCAGGCCGCGCCGAGACGCCGGGCGAAGGCCTGAGCCTCGCTGTCACCGGGCCGGGTGAAGGCATAGACGGTCTGGCCGCGGGCCAGGGCCAGCTGGACGAGGATATGGGCCGCGGCACCGAAGCCGTAGATGCCCAGACGTCGTGGGGTGTCGCCGCCGGCGAGTCGCCAGGTGCGGTAGCCGATCAGCCCGGCACACAGCAGCGGCGCGGCGGCCTGGGCATCCTCGGCCGCCAGGGGAAAGCAGTAGCGGGCATCGGCCACGCAGTACTCCGCATAGCCACCGTCCCGGGTGTAGCCGGTGAACGCGGCACGCTCGCAGAGGTTCTCGCGGCCGGCCCGGCACGGTGGGCATTCACCACAGGTCCAGCCCAGCCAGGGCACGCCGACCCGCTGGCCGACCGTGAGGTCGGCCACGCCCTGCCCCCGGGCATCGACCTCGCCGACGATCTCGTGGCCGGGAACCAACGGCAGGCGGGGCCGGTCGAGCTCGCCGTCCACCAGGTGCAGGTCGGTACGACAGACACCGCAGGCCAGCACCCGGACCCGCACCTCGCCGGGGCCGGGCTCGGGCATCGGCAGGCGCTCGAGGCACAGCGGCTGGTTCGCGGCATGCAGGCGCATGGCGCGCATCTCGCTCATGGGAGGCTCCTCGTACGGATCACCTCCCGAGCATAGCGCAGCCACAAATATCCCTCGGGCCAGGCAGTGCCTCAGGCCTCGACGGTCACTTCGTAGCCCGTAAACTTGCGCAGGTTGATCACGCCGCTGTCGAGGATCAGGTACTGGCCCTTGATGCCCAGCAGGGTGCCGGCCACCTCGGGCGACTTGTCGAAGTTGTGGGAGACCACCTTGCGGGGGTACTCGAGCACCGGGTACTCGAAGGTGCGTGGAGGGGCGTCGAGCGTACGGATGGCATCATCGCCGAAGCGCTCGCGCAGCTTGGCGAGGCCACCGGCCAGGACGTCGAGCAGGCGGTCGCGTTCGGCGGCCAGGTCCAGCGCCTCGGTCTCGCCCTTGAGCATGGTGCGCCAGTTGGTGCGGTCCGAGACCCGCTCCTTGAACAGTACCTCGACGAGGCCGGACTGCTGGCGGGAATCGACCTCGAGGATGGGCAGCGCCTGCACGGCGCCCTGGTCGAGCCAGCGGGTCGGCACCTGGGTGCCGCGGGTGATGCCGACCTTGAGCCCCGAGGCATTGGCCAGGTAGACCACATGGGGCTGGAAGCAGTGCCGCTCCCCCCAGTCGGGCTCGCGACAGGTGCCCTGGAAGAAGTGGCAGAGTTCCGGCTTCATGATGCAGGTATCGCACTGGGCCAGCTTCTTGAAGCAGGGATAGCAGTGTCCCTGGCCGAAGCTCTTGCGGGTCGCCCGGCCGCAGTGGGTACAGGCGATGGCGCCGGTCCAGGTCAGGCGCAGGGGCTGGCCCAGGCGGGCGTTGAGGTCCAGGCGGGCCTCGCCGGCCCGCAGGGTATAGCGGGCCGGCGAGCCCGGCGCCACGGCCATCTTGGTCAGGCAGCCCTGCAGGGCGGTCGTCTCAGTCACGGCTGGCATCCCGGGCCAGGCCGGCCTGGGCCGGCGGGACATTGGCGCCGCTGCTGTCCGCGCCACAGGTGCGACGCTCGAGATAGCCGACCCGGGCCGGTTCGGGGACGCCGTTCTCGACCTCGTAGCGCATCACCGCCTCGAGGCACAGCTCGGTCTGCTCGGCCGTCAGGAAGCGGCCATCCGGCCACTTGCGCAGCGACACCGCCTGCTTGAGGCTCTCGTAGATGGCGGGGGTCATCTGCTGGATCATGCGCTCGAAGGTCATATCGCTCATGGCGGACTCCGGGGATACGGGCTCAACGGGGGGAACGGACACGGCGGGAATGATACCAGCCCAGGGCGAGCCCCACGACCAGCCCCCCCACATGGGCCTCGTTGGCCACGTTGCCGAAGCCGACCACGGCGGCCACGTCGGTCATGGTGAAGACCATCCAGCCGAGCATGAACACCACCAGCATCTGGGGCACGAAGAAGCCGTCGGCGGGACGCCGGCGCGACATCAGCCAGACATAGCCGAGCAGCGCGAAGTCGACGCCGGACATGCCGCCGAACAGCACGGTGCCGGTGGCGTACTGGGCCAGGTTGCCGCCGATGCCGGCCGCCAGCAGCAGGGTGAGCATGCGCCCGCGGCCATGCAGCGACTCCACCTGGCGGCCGAAGAACCACAACCACAGCATGTTGAAGATCAGGTGCATCCAGCCGAAGTGCAGGACGGCCGGCGACAGCAGCCGCCAGACCTGTCCCGAGGCCAGGGTCTCCGCCAGGCTGCCGAAGACCAGCTGGCCCTTGACCACTCCCACGGGCACGATGGTCAGGGCGGCGATCACCAGGTCGCCGAACACCCCCATCACGGCGAAGACCGCGAGGCACAGCGCCAGGGCCGTGGCGGTCACCGGCGCCTGGCGAAAGGGAATCCGCCACGCCGGCAGGGATCGGCGGGGCCGACGGCGCTCCTCGGGCATCAGGGACTCGCCCCGCTGCCAGCGCTCCACCAGGCGCTGCATGGCCGCCTGCTGGGCGGGGTCGACCAGCCACAGCACCTGGCCCTCGACCTCCTCGGTGAACAGGTGGCCGATGCGGTGGGCCCACAGGGCCTGGCGCAGGTCGTGGATGTCGACGTCATGAGGCAGCAGGATCACCCGGTACATGGTCTCTCCAGCGGTGAACGAAGCGGCTGCGCCGGGCACAAAGAAAAAGTCCGGCGGAGGGGGCCGCCGGACAAGAGCAAGGGATCATTCAAGGGAACACCTACTCAGATGCGGGCGACAGGGCGAAGTTCTCTCCGAGGCGCGACTATTTCGTAAAGAAATGTATCAATCGAAATCGATCTCCCAGGGCTGGGGGCGGGCCTGCTCCTCCCGCGGCACGCGGATCCACACGAAGTGGTTGGCGTCGAGGCGCGACTCGCCGCTCCAGCGATAGGCCACCAGGCGCCCGAACTTCACCGCACTGTAGTCCAGGCAGGCGATATTGGGCGCCGGCAGGGCCGGGATGCCCTCGCACCAGTAGTGGCCGATGAACAGCGGCGGCTCGTCCGGCCCATAGTAACTCAGCCGGGCGCGCTCGGCCTCGGTCAGCTCGCGGCCTTCCAGCGCCTCGGGCAGGTTGTCCGGCTGGAACACCACGTCGCCCCAGGTCCGCGGTGAGCGGGCCCAGAAATGGGCCCGGAAGCTGCGCCGCGTGAAGCCGTCGCCGGACTGGATCTGGATGCCCTCGGGCAGCGGGATGTGGCTGCCCCGCGTCAGGCGGTCGAGGATGCGGAACGCCCGGGTGCCCGGCTGCACGGCGGCGCTCAGGAAGTCGACATCGATCCGGGCGTCGGGACGCTCGCGGCGCAGTGCCTCGATCAGCGCCTGATCCCAGCAGGCATGCACCACCCGCAGGCCATCGAGCTCCACGCACAGCGGGATGTCCATGAACCAGGCCAGGGCGTCCTCCCACTCCTGGGGATGGTCGCGAAACTGCTCGAGGGTCTCCTCGATGATGCGGTTGTGGCGCGGGGTATGCTCGCGCAGCCATTCCCGGCCGAGACCCGGCGGGGCCCGGTGGCTGTAGGCCAGGGCATTGACCTCGTGATTGCCCATGACGATCAGCGCCTCGCCCTCCTCCACCATGCGCCGGGCGATGGTCACCGCGAGTCGGATCCGTGGCCCGCGGTCGATCAGGTCACCGAGGAAGATCACCTTGCGCCGGGGGTGACGATAGACGCCGCCACGCTGGTGATAGCCGAGGCGCTCGAGCAGCGACGCCAGCGTCGCGCCACAGCCGTGGACGTCGCCGATCAGATCATAGCCTTCGCGGGCGGCTTTGCTCACCTCAGTCTCCCAGGCGGTTGCTCCAGCCCAGCTTGCTGCGCAGGACCTCGAAGAAGTTGTGCCCCAGTGGATGCACCAGCTGCACGCGCTGGGGCTTGCGACGGATCACCAGCACGTCGTCGGGCTTGGCCACGGCCCGGGTCTGGCCATCGCAGCTGATGTGCGGGTAGGTCTGGTTGGTCTCGCCGATATGGATGCGGATCTCGCTGCCCGCGTCGATGGCGATGGGCCGGCTCGACAGGGTATGCGGGAACATCGGCACCAGGGTGATCACCTCGAGCTTGGGGTGCATGATCGGGCCGCCGCCGGAGAGTGCATAGGCCGTGGAGCCGGTCGGGGTGGCGATGATCAGGCCGTCGCTGCGCTGGCTGTGCACGAACTGGCCGTCGATGAACAGCTCGAACTCGATCATGCGCACGGCCTTGCCCGGGTGCAGCACCACCTCGTTGAGGGCATCGCCGTTGCCCACCAGGGCATCGTCCCGATAGAGCTCGGCATCGAGCAGGAAGCGCTCCTCGAGTTCGAAGCGTCCCTCGAGTACCTCCCCGACCCGGACCTCGAGCTCGTCGGGGGAGATATCGGTGAGAAACCCCAGCCGTCCGCGATTCACCCCGAGCACCAGGGTGCCGCTGTGGCAGAGGGTACGGGCGGCGCCCAGCAGGCTGCCATCGCCGCCGACCACGATCACCAGGTCGCACAGCTCGCCGATCAGGCGACGGCTGGCCTCGGGATGGCCATGGCCCAGCAGCACGGTGGCCGTGCGATCCTCGATGATCACGTGGTAGCCGGCGTCATCGAGGAAGCGGCAGAGCCGCTTGAGGGTCTCGACCACCTTGGCACTGCCCAGCCGGCCGATCAGGCCGATGTTCTTGAAGGGTTGCATGCGCGGGTCCTTCGCTTCACGACCGCTCATTATGGCGATACGCCGTGAGCCGGGCAAACCGCCCTCAGGCGGCCAGTGGCGCCCGGCGGCGCTGCCACCACTCGTTGAGCGCCAGCGACCCGAGGATGATCGCCGCGCCCAGGGCCAGCCGCGGCAGGTCGGCGTCGCGGTTCCAGAGCAACAGGTTGACCAGCAGGCCGGCCGGGACCAGGGCATTGTTCATGATGGCCAGCGCACCGGCATCGACCCGGGTCGCGCCCAGGTTCCACAGGAAGTAGCCGAGCCCCGAGGCCACCAGGCCGAGCCAGGCCAGCACCCCCCACTGCCCGCCGCTGGTGGGCAGGGCCGCGGGATTGCCCAGCAGCAGGAAGGCCGGGGCGGCGACCGCCAGGGCCCCCAGGTAGAACCAGCCGAACACCGCGAGCCGCGGCAGTGCCTCGGGCAGGCCGGCGGAGAGGCGCCGGTAGCCGACCTGGCCCAGGGCGAAGCACAGGTTCGCCCCCTGCACCACCAGGAACCCCAGCCAGTAGCCGTCGTCGAGCCCGCGGTAGCGGATCACCGCCGCCCCGAGCACCGCCAGCGCGGCGGTGACGAGGTGGAAGGGGGTGAAGCGCCGGAACAGGGCGTCATCGAGCAGGGTGATATAGAGGGGGGTCAGGATGGTGAAGAGCAGCACCTCCGGCACCGACAGCAGCAGGAAGGACTGGTAGAAGAAGAGGTACATCAGGCCGAGCTGCACGGCGCCCAGCCCCATCAGCGCCAGCCGCTGCCGCCCCCGCAGCAGCGCCGGCCGCAGGAAGGGCAGGAAGACCAGCGCCGCCAGGGCGATACGGGTCATCACGGCGAAGTAGCTGTCCACCTGGCCGGCCAGGTAGACGCCGATCAGCGAGAAGGAGAAGGCCCAGAGTACGGTAACGCCGACAAGATAGCCCACTGGTCAACCTCGGAAGACAGAAAGTTGACGGACATTATAACCGCTGCCCTTCCGGCATCCATGGCGCGCCGCTGCCTGCTGACCCTTCCCCCCTACCACTGCAACGACTCGGAGCTCGCCGGGGACTCGGCCAACTCGGCCAGTTCGGGCGGCGCCGGAGACGCTGCCGTCGGCTCGGCGACCGCGGCGAAGTATTCGTCGAAGCGCGCCTGTGCCTGGTCGCCGAACAGGATAGCGCAGGCCTCACGCAGCCCCGGGGAGCGGCGCAACCGCTCGACGCCGACTACCTGGGAGATCTTCGAGCGGCGACGCAAGAAGTCGTCGAGCCGCGTGATCATCTCACGGCGCTGGGCCTGGCTCAGCTCGCAGCGCAGGTACTCGGTGCCCTCGATGAGCAGTTCGGCCTGGCGCGGGTCCTCGCGAATCTCCTCGAGCAGCTCCAGGGCATGGGACCCATAGCGACGCCACAGCCGCACCGACAGCGGCTCGGAGGCCTGTGGCGACGTCAGGGCATCCAGCTCCATCAGCCGGGCCTGGTGGAAGAACTCCCGGCGCACCGTCTCTGGCGGCTCGCCGTACCAGCGATGCCTCGGATGGGGCACGCTGACCCCCAGCGTCTTCACCGCGGCGACGATCTCCTCCCCCACGTTCAGGCAGTCGGTCAATTTGCCACCGAAGATGCTGATATGGGCTTCCGCGGCATTGGTCTCGATGGCGTGCTTGCGCGACATCTGCAGGAAGTCGCGCTCGCCGCTGCCGCCGTTCGCCACCGCCAGGGGCCGTACCCCGCAGCGGGTGGCGATGATGTCCTCCCGGCCCAGCGGGGTAGCCAGGCTGAGGCGCTTGTTGATGTTGTCGAGCACGAAGCGGATGTCCTCGTCGGTGACCCGCGTCTCGGGGCTCTCCACCCGGGTATCGGTGGTGCCGATGCAGGTGCGCTGCCCCATGGGGATGACGAAGAACAGCCGGCCGTCGTCGGCGAAGAAGGCCAGCACGCGCCGGCTGTCGGTAAGACGCGGCACGATCAGGTGGATGCCCTTGGAGTAGGCGTGGCGATGACGGGTCTGCTGGCCGACGAGGGCATTGTGCTGGTCGGCCCAGGGGCCGGCGGCATTGAGCAACACCCTGGCGCGCACCTCGAAGGTCTCGCCTCCCATCGCGTCACGCACTCGGGTCACCCAGCCGTCACCCTCGCGGCGCGCCCCCTGGGATTCCACGTAGTTGGCTGCCACGGCCCCGTAGTTCAGCGCGCTGCGCACGAAGTTGAAGACGAAGCGCGCATCGTTGTCGTGGAGGTAGGCATCGGAGTACTCGAAGCCTCCCACGGCCTCCTCGGTGGCGATGATCGATTCCTGGGCCTTGATGGCGCGGGGGGCCAGGAAACGCGGGATGCGCGTGAAGCCGTTGCCCATCAGCCAGTAGAGCCAGGTGCCGGCCCACAGGTAGCGGGGGTGATAGCGGAATCCCCGGGAGATGGTGGTCAGGAAGCGGATCTCCTGCACCGTGGAGGGATAGCTGCGAATCAGGTGGTTGCGGCTCTTGCAGAGCTTGCGGACCAGCGCGAAGTCGTAGCTCTCCATGTACTTGATGCCCCCCCACACCAGGTTGGAGGAATGCATGCTGGTGCTGCCGGCGAAGTCGCCGCGGTCGATCAGCGCCACCTTGACGCCCTTGCCGGCCAGGGCCGCCGCGGCGGCGGCCCCGTTGATGCCGCCGCCGACGATCAGCACGTCGAAGGTCTGGCGACGCAACCGACCGATGTTACTGTTGCGCAACTGCATATCGATGATCCCCTCGGTGAAACGGTGGCGGGCTGCCCCGGACCGGAGCGCCCCGCGAAGCCCTCACTCCCCTTCGTCGCGCTCCCAGCCCATGGTGCGGCGCACGGCCTTCTTCCAGCCGCGGTAGAGGCGCTCGCGTCGCTCGGCATCCATCGCCGGGGTGAAGGCGCGTTCGACCCGCCCCTTGTCGGCGATCTCGTCCTGGCTCCAGACCCCCACGGCGATGCCGGCGAGGTAGGCGGCCCCCAGTGCGGTGGTCTCGGTGACCTCCGGCCGCTCCACCTCGACCCCGAGCATGTCGGCCTGGAACTGCATCATCACGTTGTTGGCCACGGCCCCTCCGTCCACGCGCAGGGACTTGAGTTCGATCCCGGAGTCGGCCTGCATGGCGTCGATCACGTCCTTGGTCTGGTAGGCCAGGGAGTCCAGGGTGGCCCGGGTGATGTGCTCCTTGCGGGTGCCCCGGGTCAGGCCGAAGATGGCGCCGCGGGCATACATGTCCCAGTAAGGCGCTCCCAACCCGGCGAAGGCCGGCACCACGTAGACGCCATCGGCATCCTCCACCTTGCCGGCGTAGTATTCGGAATCCGCGGCCGAGTCGATCATCTTCAGCTCGTCGCGCAGCCACTGCACCGCCGCCCCGGCGATGAAGATGGAGCCCTCCAGGGCATACTCGACCCGGCCGTTCAGCCCCCAGGCGATGGTGGTGAGCAACCCCGACTTCGAGGGCACGGGGGTCTCGCCGGTGTTCATCAGCAGGAAGCAGCCGGTACCGTAGGTGTTCTTGACCATCCCCTTCTCGAAGCAGGCCTGGCCGAAGAGCGCCGACTGCTGGTCGCCGGCGATACCGGCGATGGGCACCCGGGCGCCGCCGAACATCTCCGCCCCGGTGGTGCCGTAGACCTCGCTGGAGGGGCGGACCTCCGGCAGCATGGCGGCCGGGATGCCCAACTCGTCGAGCATGCGCTGGTCCCATTCCAGGCTGCGGATGTTGTAGAGCAGGGTCCGCGAGGCGTTGCTGTAGTCGGTGACATGCCGCTCGCCGCGGGTCAGGTTCCAGACCAGCCAGGTGTCCATGGTCCCGAACAGCAGATCGCCGCGCTCCGCCCGCTCGTGGGCCCCCTCGACGTTGTCGAGGATCCAGCGGATCTTGGTCCCGGAGAAGTAGGCATCGGGCACCAGGCCCGTGGTCTCGCGGATGTAAGGCTCGAGCCCACGGGCCTTGAGCTCGTCGCACAGCGGTGCGGTGCGGCGATCCTGCCAGACGATGGCGTGGTGGATCGGCTTGCCGGTGTGGCGATCCCAGACCACGGTGGTCTCGCGCTGATTGGTGATGCCGATGGCGGCCACCTGGGAGGGCAGGATGCCCTGGGTCTCCAGCACCTCCCGGGCCACCCCCATCTGGCTGCCCCAGATCTCCATGGCGTCATGCTCCACCCAGCCGGGCCTCGGATAATGCTGGGTGAATTCTTTCTGGGCCGCGCCGACGATGCGGGCGTCGCGGTCGAAGAGGATGGCACGGCAGCTGGTGGTGCCCTGATCGAACGACATTACGTATTGTTTTTCCATGGGAGCCTCCCGAGGCGTAGTGAGTACGAATAAGCGATGCCAGGCCCTGCAGTCAGAGTTCCTGGCCGGGGTGCGCGACCCGACTCTTCCAGCGCTTCTCGATGACAAAGTCGATGCCCAGTGCCACCACGATCGCCGCCAGGGCGATCATCAGGCCCAGTCTACTGCCGTCGAGGAAGACGTGACGGTAGAAGAGCGCACCGGCCACTCCGCCGACCAGCGGCCCGACGACGGGGATCCAGGCATACTTCCAGTTCGAGCCACCCTTGCCCGGGATGGGCAGCAGGCAGTGGGCCAAGCGCGGCGCCAGGTCGCGGGCCGGGTTGATGGCATAGCCGGTGGTGCCCCCCAGCGACAACCCGATGGCGAGGATGAACAGCCCGATGATCAGCGGATTGAGGCCCTCGGTGAACTCGTTGGCGCCGATGGCCAGGATGCCCAACACCAGGACAAAGCTGCCGATGATCTCGCTCATCAGGTTGGAGGGGGGATGGTCGATGGCCGGATCGGTGCAGAACACGGCCCGCTTGGCCTCCTGGCTCTCCGTCCTTTCCCAATGCGGGTAGTAGTGCAACCAGACCATCACCGCACCCAGGAAGGCGCCGATCAGTTGACCCAGCACATAGACCGGAACCTCGGCCCAGGGGAACTCACCGATCACGGCGAGGCCGAGGGTGACCGCGGGGTTGATATGGGCTCCGCTGACGCCCCCCACGGCATAGATGGCCATGGCCACCCCGAGGCCCCAGCCAAGGGTGATGACGATCCAGCCGCTCGCTTCGGCCTTCGAACGCTTCAGTAGCACACCGGCGACCACGCCGCCGCCGAAGATGATCAGGATCATCGTGCCGAAGATCTCGCCCAGAAAGGGTGTCATGCTGCCGCCCTCTTGTTGTGATCTGGATTGGCACCGGCCGCAGCCGGCATGGCATGTTTGAATGAGCACTTTCAAACAACAAACGAACACTGATGTTCGATTTCGATCACAAGTTAGCGAAAAGAGCGCACTATCACAACGAAATTCGAGGCAAGATGACTAGACCTTCGTCTAGCTCTGGATGCAATATCGACGAAACCACTGCCATATCGGGACGTTACAGCCTATCAGCCACAACGCTCGGGGAATGGCGGAATGTTCGATTTAGAAAAAAAGCGATAAGAGAACAGGCGAGCCCTCAGCGGGGGGCTCCAGGCGCCAGCCGAATACCGACCACCTCGCCGGATGCCGCGCGAGTGGCCGGTCAGCAGGAGTCACGGCCGATGCCGGTGGCCGAGCCAGCGCCAGGCATGCACCACCCCCGGCAACCAGCCCAGTAGCGTCAACAGCAGGTTGATCGCGACCCGACGCCCCCCACCCTGCGCCAGCCCCACCGCCAGGGGGGGCATCAACACCGCCATGGCCAACAGCGCCAGGCGCACTTCGGTGGGTACGGGCCGGGAGCGCGCCGCGCTCCCGGCCTCGAGGGCCGGGGACGCCGCCGCGGGGGCACAGGTCTCCACGGCGGCTCGGCCGGCCCGCTCACGGGCGCGGCGGTGGGCCTCCTGGTCGATCTTCTGTTGCAGGCTCTCGGCGCCCTCGGCGAGGACCTCGTGGTAGCGCTCCCAGTCCTCCCAGTCATGGGGAGTGCCGGCCCGCGGCCGGTGATCGCTGGCCTCGCGGGCACGGGACCAGGCCTTCTCCTCCAGGGTATTGGGGCGCTCCCGGTCGCGCTCTCCGTCCAGCCCCTTGCGGGCCAGGTATTCGCGAGCATCCATGAGGCGTCTCCATCGGTCGGGGATGCGGCATCGTGTCATATTGGAGTGGACCGTCCGGCGCGGGTTCCTGGCCGCAAGACCGTTGGCAGGCAGGCGAGGGTTGCCGGCATGGTCGCGCAGCCGGTCGGCTATGCTGAAGGCGAGACACGCCCGGATCGGCCTCGCATCGCGCGCCACCGGGACCGCGCCTCACGAGGCGACGGCACCGGGCGAGTCAGGTACCAGCGTTGGCACAAGGAGAACCGCCATGCCCAGCAAGGCCCCCACCATCGTGCGCGAGATCATGTCCCGCGACTGCTACCGGGTCACCGGCAAGACCTCGGTATCCACCCTGGCCCAAGGCCTGGCGCTGCACCGCCTGCCCGGCGCCCCGGTAGTCGACGAGCACGACAAGCTGATCGGGTTCATCTCCGAGCAGGACGTGATCGGCAAGGTGCTGGAAAGCTCCTACCTCAACGAGGACCCCCCGCTGGTGCGGGAGCTGATGCGCGACGAGGTTCTCGCCGTCTCCCCCACCAAGAGCATCACCGACCTGGCCCAGGAGATGCTGGGGGCCAAGCCCAAGGTCTACCCGGTCACCGAACAGGGGCACCTGGTCGGCATCGTGACCCGCCGAGATGTGCTCAGCGCCATCCTGCGCATGCGCCATTCCTGATCGCCGGCCCCGATTTCAACGCTGCTCCGCCCCCGGCTCTTGCTGGGGGCGGTGTCTGTCATGCACGGGAGTCACGCAAAGAAAGGCCGCCTCAGCGGGGCTGAGGCGGCAAAGGATCGAATATGCAAGCCAGAACAACAGTGTTAGCGACTGCCATCGCGCTGTTGCCTGCACCTGTTCTGACAGTGTTGGCAAGGAAAGTTCGTCACGCCGAGGAAATTTTTTCACGTTGTACGTCCGATGCCCCGGCACGCTCGGGGTTGTAATCATTAACTCTCTGGATATACTGGGAAACCTCGCGGGTGTAGCTCAATGGTAGAGCAGAAGCTTCCCAAGCTTAAGACGAGGGTTCGATTCCCTTCACCCGCTCCAGCTCCCCTCTCGCCCTCGGCGCATCCGGCCAGTCCACCGCCCTACTTCCCGAGCGCTCCATGGCCCTGTTCCTGACCGTCTTTCTCGTCTGCCTGATCATCTTCGGCGGCATGGTCGCCATCCTGATGCTGTCGCGCACGCCCCGCTACCGCACCGAGCCTGAGCACCTCCTCGAGGTATTCGACAAGGCCCTGGACAGCCGGGTCGGCGAGACCGAGTGGAATACCATCGTCGGCTACCCGGTGCGCCACGACGACTACCTGGAGGGCGTCCGGCGCCGCGCCCAGCGGCTGATGGAGGAGCACGGCCGGCATGGCCGGGTCGCCCGTGGCAAGCCGCTGCTGGATGCCGAGGGCCAGGCCGAGCTGGCCGCGCTGCGCGATCACCTCGCCGCCCGCACTCAACTTCGACGCCGTCAAGCCGACCCGTGAGCGTTGACGCCGGTTCCGGTAGACTGGGCGTCATGCCCTGACCCTCGATGCCGGAGGCCGATGATGTCCAGCGCCATCCGCCAGATTCCCCTCGACACCGCCATCCACCACCATGCCCACGACTTCCACCAGATCGTGATCGGCCTGCGTGGTCAGGCCGAGTTCGAGATCGAGGGGCTGGGCGGCTCCATCTCGGCGCTCTCCGGCTGTATCGTGCCGGCCGACCACATCCACTACTATGCCGGCACGGGCGACAACCGTCAGTTGATCCTCGACCTGCCCCGGGACGCCCTGTCGCTGACCGGTCACCATCATGAACTGGCACGGCTGTTCGACGCGCCGCGTTTCTTCGCCCTGGACGATCCCCTGGAGCGCTACCTGGACTTCCTGCTGCACGAGCTGCGGCTGATGTCGCAGCAGGGCCCCCTGCCCACCATCCAGCAGGAGCGGCTGGCCTCGACCCTGCTGGGGTCGCTGCATGCCCGGCTGGCCGGCGAGCCCCCCAGCCGGGGGCGGCATCTCGACCTGGCGGCGCTGGATCGGTTCATCGACCACCACCTCGGCGGCCACCTGCGGGTCGCCGACCTGGCCGCGGAGGCCTGCCTCAGCGAGGCCCACTTCACCGAACGCTTCCGTGACCAGACCGGCCTCTCGCCCTGGCAGTACGTGATGCGGCGTCGCCTCGAGGCCTCGCGTCGCCTGTTGCACGAGAGCCAGCTGCCGCTCTCCGAGATTGCCGCCCTGACCGGGTTCACCAACCAGAGTGCCCTGTCCCGCGCCTTCCGCCGCGCCTTCGGCCAGCCACCCAGCCAGCTGCGCCGCCATGGCCGGCAGCGACTGTCCTCGCCCGCGCCCCGCAGCTAGACCAAGGTCGCAGGAGAGTTCCGGCGCCGGACCAAGTTCCGCGAAATCGACAAATCCCTCCGGGAATTCGACAAGCAGAATCTAATGATGGGCCCTAACCTCAAAGGATGCCCTCGGTGCGCGGCGGCCCTGCGCCGGCGACCGGGACTCTACCCTGTGACGACGGGCCTTTAGCGGGGATTTTCATGCTCGATGCCAACAACATGCTGGACGACGCCACCTGGCGTCAGGATCTCGACACCCTGTTCGCACGGATCAGCGATCACTATGCCGTCGACGAGAATGCCTTCGTCGAGGAACTGATCAAGACCCTCGATGCCGACCGGCAGGACTTCACGCGGATCGCCGACAAGACCGCCGAACTGGTTCGCGAGATCCGCGAGATGGACACGGCGGTGGACACCATCGACGAACTCCTCCAGCAATACAGCCTGGATACCCATGAAGGCCTGATGCTGATGTGCCTGGCCGAGGCCATGCTGCGCATTCCCGACAAGGCCACCGCCGACGCCCTGATCGAGGACAAGCTCGGTCCGGCCGACTGGAAGGCCCATCTGGGCCGCAGCGAGTCCTGGATGGTCAACGCCTCCACCTGGGGCCTGCTGATGACCGGCCGCGTGGTGACCCTGGACCGGCCGCGGGAAGGCAAGCCCTCGAGCTTCATCAACAAGATGGTCAATCGCCTGGGCGAGCCGGTGATCCGCCGCGCCATGTATGAGGCCATGAAGGTCATGGGCAAGCAGTTCGTGCTGGGCCGTGACATCGACGAGGCCCTCAAGCGCTCCAGGCCCTTGTTCGACAAGGGCTATACCTATTCCTACGACATGCTCGGCGAGGCGGCGCGGACCCGCACCGACGCCCAGCGCTATTTCGAGGACTATGCCCGGGCCATCGAGCGGGTCGGCAAGACCAGCCGCTCGCTGTCCGACAGGACGCCGGCCCCGTCGATCTCGATCAAGCTCTCCGCGCTGCATCCGCGCTACGAGTTCGGCCGCCGCGAGCAGGTCCTCGAGGAGCTGGTCGGCAGCGTACGCGAGCTGGCCGGCCTGGCCCGCCGGCTGGGCGTCGCGGTGACCATCGACGCCGAGGAGGTCGATCGCCTGGAGCTGTCGCTGGAGGTGTTTCGCGCCGTCTACGAGAGCGATACCTGCCGCGGCTGGGGCCAGTTCGGCCTGGTGGTCCAGGCCTATGCCAAGCGTGCCCTGCCGGTGCTGCACTACCTCAACCGTCTGGCCGAGCGCCAGGGCGACGTGATCCCGATGCGCCTGGTCAAGGGCGCCTACTGGGACACCGAGATCAAGGAGTCGCAGCAGCTTGGCGTCGACGGCTATCCGGTCTATACCCGCAAGGCCTCCACCGACGTGGCCTACCTGGTCTGCGCGCGTTTCCTGCTGTCCGATGCCACCCGCGGGCGGATCTTCCCGCAGTTCGCCACCCACAACGCCCACACCATCAGCACCATCCTGGAGCAGGCCAACGCGGCACAGCGCCCGTTCGAGTTCCAGCGCCTGCACGGCATGGGCGAGGCCCTCTATGACGCGGCCCTGAAGCGCGCCCCCGAAGGGACCTACTGCCGCATCTATGCCCCGGTGGGGGCCCACAAGGACCTGCTGCCTTACCTGGTCCGCCGGCTGCTGGAGAACGGCGCCAACTCCTCGTTCGTCCACCAGCTGGTGGACCCCAAGGTGCCGGTGGAGTCGCTGTGTGTGCACCCGGTGGAGACGCTGCGCCAGTACGCGACCCTGGCCAACAACCGGATCCCCCTGCCCCGGGACATCTTCGGGCCGAGACGCCGGAACTCCCGGGGCGTGAACCTGAACATCCGCAGCCAGTACCAGCCGTTGATGGATGCCATGGCCCGGCACATGGACAAGCGCTACGAGGCCCGTCCGCTGCTGGCCTTCGAGGTGGCCACCGAGCCGGCCATGGTCCACGAGGTCACCAGCCCCTATGACCGCCGCCAGCAGGTCGGCACGGTGCTGTGGACCAGCAAGGACCAGGCCGAGAAGGCCGTGGACGCCGCCTGGGCGGCCTTCCCGCGCTGGGATGACACCCCCGTGGCCGAGCGCGCCGCCATCCTGCGTCGCTTCGGCGACCTGATGGAGGAGCACATGGCGGAGCTGATGACGCTGTGTTCCCGCGAGGGTGGCAAGCTGCTCACCGACGGCGTCGACGAGATCAAGGAAGCGGTGGACTTCTGCCGCTACTATGCGATGCGCGCGGAGGAGCTGTTCGCCGAGCCGACCCGCCTGCCGGGGCCCACCGGCGAGTCCAACGACCTGATGATGGGTGGCAAGGGCGTGTTCGCGGCGATCAGCCCCTGGAACTTCCCGGTGGCGATCTTCTGCGGTCAGGTGGTGGCCACCGCAGTGGCCGGCAACACCGTGCTGGCCAAGCCCGCCGAGCAGACCTCGATCGTCGCCCACCGCGTCATCGAGCTGCTGCACGAGGCCGGCATGCCGCGGGACGTGGTCCAGCTGCTGCCCGGCGACGGCCCCACCGTGGGTAGCGTGCTGACCCGCGATCCGCGCATCACCGGCGTGGTGTTCACCGGCGGCACCGACACCGCCCAGATCATCAACCGCGCCCTGGCCGGCCGCGAGAATGCGCCCCTGCCGACCCTGGTGGCCGAGACCGGCGGCATGAACGCCATGATCGTCGACTCCACCGCCCTGCCCGAACAGGTGGTGGCCGACGTCATCCAGTCGGCCTTCCAGAGTGCCGGCCAGCGCTGCTCGGCGCTGCGCGTGCTCTACCTCCAGGACGATGTGGCCGACCGGGTCATCGAGATCCTCGAGGGTGCCATGGCGGAGCTGCGCGTCGGCGATCCCCGCGATCTGGGCACCGACGTGGGCCCGGTCATCGACGAGGATGCCCGCCGGAACCTCCAGGCGCATATCGACAGGCTCAAGGGCGAGGGCCGCCTGCTGGCCGAGACCCGACTCGACCCGGCCCATACCGGCAACGGCACCTTCATCGCCCCGGCGGCGTTCCAGATCGATGGCATCGATGCCCTGGAGCGGGAGCAGTTCGGTCCGATCCTGCATATCGTGCGCTACCATGCCAGCGAGATCGACAAGGTGATCGCCTCGATCAACGGTCGCGGCTACGGGCTGACCTTCGGCGTGCACAGCCGCAACGAATCCTTCGCCGATGAAATCGCGAAGAAAGTCCGCGTTGGTAACGTCTACGTGAACCGCAATATCATCGGGGCAGTCGTCGGGGTCCAGCCCTTCGGTGGCCAGGGCCTCTCCGGCACGGGTCCCAAGGCGGGAGGCCCGAACTACCTGCTGCGGTTTGCCACGGAAAAGACGGTGACCGTCAACACCGCCGCCCTGGGTGGCAACGCGTCACTGCTCGCGCTGGGAGACGAGTGAGCCCCACTCGTCGTCAACGACAACAAACTGAAGGAAGCTTCCCATGATGGAAAACCACGCCAATACGGACTCGACGTTCCCGCTCTCCCGGATCGTGATGCCACCCAGGGACACGATGGCCGGCATGCGTACCAACAACACGCCGGTTCTACAGCCGGCCGAATAAAAAGGAGACGTTCTCATGGCTATTGGTGTCTGGATCAGTCTTATTGCTTACTTTGCGCTCATGATCGCCATCGGCTTTTATGCCATGCGCAAATCTACCTCTACGTCTGAGGATTACATGCTGGGTGGCCGCGCTCTCAGTCCACAAGTGGCGGCCCTGTCGGCGGGTGCTTCGGACATGAGCGGCTGGTTGCTGCTGGGTTTGCCCGGGGCACTGTTCGTATCTGGCTTGGGTCAGGCCTGGATCGGTATCGGTCTGCTCGTGGGTGCGTTCTTCAACTGGACGCTGGTCGCACCACGCCTTCGCGAACAGACGGTTCACTATGGTAATGCGATAACCATTCCGGAATTCCTGGCAAACCGCTTCCCGACGCGGGCGATGTCGCTGCGAACGGTATCCGCTATCGTCATCGTCGTCTTTTTCGCGGTTTACACGGCGTCAGGCCTGGTGGCAGGCGGCAAGTTGTTCGAAAGCGCGTTTTCCGGGGTTATCAACATTGCTGGCCTGAGCGACTACGCTGCGGGCGTCGTCATCACGCTGGGCGTGGTACTCGCCTATACGGTGGTCGGCGGCTTCCTGGCCGTGAGCATGACGGACTTCGTGCAAGGCTGCATCATGATGCTGGCCCTGGTGATCATGCCGGCGGTCGTGCTCTTTGGCGAAGGTGGCGGCGGATTCGGCCAGGCGTCACAGACCCTGAATGAAGTCGATCCCACGCTACTCTCGTGGACGGAGGGGCTGACCTTTATCGGCTGGCTATCTGCAGTGACCTGGGGGCTGGGTTATTTCGGGCAGCCGCACATCATCGTGCGCTTCATGGCCATCCGGACTCTGAAGGATGTTCCTGTTGCCCGTAACATCGGCATGAGCTGGATGCTCATCTCCCTGATCGGTGCGATCTCTCTGGGGGTGTTCGGCCGGGCCTATGCGATCCGCAATGGCATGGATGTCCAGGATCCGGAAACGATCTTCATCATCCTGGCGGATCTGCTCTTCCATCCGCTGATCACCGGTTTCCTCTATGCGGCACTGCTCGCGGCGATCATGAGCACCATTTCCAGTCAGCTTCTGGTGTCGTCTTCATCACTGACCGAGGACTTCTACCGCCTGTTCCTGCGTAAAGAGGCTACGGAAAAGGAGACCGTCGGCGTAGGCCGGATTTGTGTCGTTCTGGTTGGTGTGGTTGCAGCCTTCATTGCGTCCGATCCGGACTCTCAGGTTCTGGCGCTGGTCAGTAACGCCTGGGCAGGCTTTGGTGCGGCGTTCGGCCCGCTGATCATCCTGTCGCTGATGTGGTCGCGCACGAACGGCGCTGGCGCCATCGCGGGCATGGTTGTGGGTGCCGTCACCGTCATGATCTGGATTTCACTGGGCTGGAACGGAGAGTTCATGGGTGGTCCCGGTGTGTACGAGATCATTCCTGGCTTCGTCGCTTCCTTCATTGCCATCCTGGTGGTGAGCAGTGTTACTGCCGATGCCGGTGAATATCAGCAAATCTCTCGCTGAACGAGCGCGCGTAACGCACTCAGAGCAGCGACAGGGCTCCTGCGGGAGCCCTGTTTCATGACTGCGGATACACGGCCAGGCGAATCGGTATGGCCGCCACCATGACCAGCGTACCGCCCACACTCGTCACACGCTGCAGCCTAATCGCCATCCGGCCTGTGCCGCGGGCAACTGGTGAGCCTGCCGGGTAGCGGCTACGTTCGACGCTCCCAAGCAAGCCTCATCATCCGCTGACCGAGTCTCGACGAGACAAGCCGCCTGCGGGCGGCTTTGCTGTGTCCGGCCTCAGCCCCGGATGCCGAGCCCCGCCACCACCAGCGCGAATCCCCACAGCGCCAGGCGACTCCAGCGTGCCCCGGCCTGCCGCCACAGCCAGCCCTCGCCGACCTCGAGCGTCAGCGGGCGAACGAAGGCGCTCCCCAGGGCCCAGGCCCCGAGGCCGACCAGCGGCCAGCGCCAGGCCGGCGGCAGGGCCTGGAGGGGCTCGGGTCGCAGCAACAACCAGATGGCGATCCCCGCCGCCAGCAGCAGCAGGGTCAGGGGGCGTTCCAGCAGGCCGGGGCGTGGCCCGGCGAAGAGAGTCCTGCCGCTCATGAAAGGCTCCGCTCGCGTCGTTCCCCCCTAAGTGAAGCCGAAACCCGGCCGGCCGGCGAGGACCGTGCAGAAAATGTGAAAATACTGTACAAAACCTTCGATCACCAACCCCGCCAACGCCAGCCTCCCATGAAAAATGCGTATCTACCCCTATGCAGGCCATAGAAAAATTCTACAAGACGTTTAGAAACACTGTTCGTTATGATCGCAATCACTGGTGGGACGGCGCCGAATCCCTCGGCGTCGCCACCCTGGAAGACACAGGGAGGATTCTCATGAACACGACGCGTCTTATCTCCGCCGCCGCCCTCGCCACGGCCGGCATCATCGCCACCCAGACCGCCATGGCCTATCAGGCCGGCGACGTCTATGTGCGCGGCGGCGTCGCCAAGAGCGAGGTCGAGGATGACAACGGCCAGGCGGCCGGTGGCGACCTGGACATCTCCGACGAGCGTGGCTTCACGTACGGGCTGGGCTACCAGTTCCACGACCAGCTGGGCGTGGAGCTCAACGGCTCCCAGGACATCGAGCACGACCTCACCGTGAGCGGTATGGACGCCGGCTCGGTCGACCGTCGCCCGGTCAACCTGATGCTCAACTACTACCCGCTGGGTGGCACCGACTCCCGGGTACAGCCCTACGCCGGGGCCGGGCTGAACTACACCTACTTCAATGACGAGACCGCCTCGGGCCTCGACATCGATGAGTCCTACGGTGCCGCCGCCCAGGTGGGCGTGGACTTCGCGGTCACCGACTATCTGCTGGTCGGGGCCTTCGCCAACTATGCCGACGTCGACGCCGACGTGGAGGTCAACGGCAACGATGCCGGCGAGGCCGAGATCGATCCGATGACCGTGGGCGGCGGCGTGACCTTCCGCTTCTGATGCCCCCTGCCCTGGACGCCGCCGGGCTCAGTGCCCGGCGGCGTTTTCTTGATCATCATCAAGCGGTGGGGCAACCCGCCTTGCGCTGGATCAAGTTCGATCCGCGAAGTGGCCGATAGACTCTGCTTCATCTCCGGCGACACTCGCCGAACGCATGACAGAGGAGCCACATCATGCCCAAGTCCCCCCTGCCCGTCCTGCTCGCCGCCGGTCTCGGCACCGTCGCCCTCGCCGCCAGTTCCCAAGTGCTGGCCTATGGCGCCGGCGACCTCTATACCCGGGTCGGGGTCGCCAAGGTCGAGCCCAAGAGCGACAACGGCGACATCCTCGGCGGCGCCGAGGTCGACGTCGACGATGACAGCGCCTTCGCCTTCACCCTGGGCTACCGCTTCACCGACACGCTGGGCGTGGAGCTGCTGGCCGCGGAACCCTTCGACCACGACTTCGAGGTCGAGGGGGTCACCGGCGGATCCACCGACCACCTGCCGCCGAGCCTGACGCTGCAGTACTATCCGCTGGGCGGCACCAGCGCCCGGGTCCAGCCCTACGCCGGCCTCGGCGTCAACTACACCCTCTTCTCCGACGAGGACGTGGACGTACCGGGCGTGGAACTCGAGTTCGACGATTCCTGGGGGGTGGCCGCCCAGCTTGGCGTCGACCTGCTGATCGACGAGCACTGGGCGCTGAACGCCGCCGCCTGGTACCTGGACATCGACGCCGACGCCAGCCTGAACGGCGACGAGGTGGGCACCGTCGAGATCGATCCGCTGGTGGTGATGGCCGGCCTCAGCTTCCGCTTCTGAGCGAGCGCCAGCCCCGACAGACAGCAGGCCCGCCGATCGGCGGGCCTGCTGTCGTGAGTGGCATGACGCCTGGCAGCCTGTCTCAAGGCTCGATCAACCTCCGCCGATCCAGGACACTAGCGCGGCGTATGGCGGGACAACCCCAGCGCCATCAATGTCTCGTCGTCCAGGCCGTGCACCGCCTCCACCTCGGCCAGGCGGGCATGGTAGGTCGGGCTCAGGAAGGCCTCGCCGGCCAACAGGTGATCGAGGTATTCCCGGGCCGGCCTGAGTGCCTCGGCCGTGGTACCGGGCGCGGCGATGTAGACCCAGGCCTCGATGGCCCCATGCTCGGTATGGATCGGCAGGCGATGCCGGTCATAGGAGTGGGGGTAGCCCTCGAAGGGATCCATCAGGTGGATCTGCTCGGGCGCGACCAGCTCGAAGAGCGCGCCCTCCACCCGGCCGCCGGGAGCGGGCGCCACATTGGCATGGCTGATGCCCGCCACCCGGGAGGCCTTGTCGAAGCACAGGCCGTGATCGGCCAGCATCCCGGGCAGCGCACGACGGGTCGTGCCGATCCGCGCCTCCACCCGAGCCGGGTTCATGTTGCTGCCATAGGCGAAATAGTACGGCATGGGGGCCTCAGTTCTCGGTGACCAGGCGGTCGATCCGCTCGACCACCTTGCACATCAGCAGACGGTCGCTGGCCCGGGCGCCCTCCTGGGTCAGGTAGGCCTCCACCGCGGGCGCCACGTCGCAGGTCGACGGCAGCGGCGCGCGCGCCTCCACCAGCGCCTCCAGCCGGGCGATGAACACGAAACGCAGCCACTGGGGCAGCGCCATGGTGTCGATGCAGAACGGCTGGGGGCTGTCGAAGGCCTCGGGCTCGGGGCGCTCCATGCGCCACATGTCGGCCGCCTTCATGGTGGACTCGAGTTCGCGCAGGGCCTGATCGAGTTCCTCGTGTACGCTCATGGGCTATCGCTCCGGTCGGTCTGTGCCTTCATTATCCCGCCTCGACGCACCGGCGGCCAACCCCGGTTCAGGAAGACTGGATGGCGGGCTGGGCGGCCAGGACCTTGCGCAGGAAGTCGCGGGTGCGGGGATCGCGGGGCGCGTTGAACAGCCGCGACGGCGGTCCCTGCTCGACGATGCGGCCGCCCTCCATGAACACCACGCGATCGGCCACGTCCCGGGCGAAGCCCATCTCGTGGGTCACCACCAGCATGGTCTGGCGTTCGGCGGCCAGCTGCTTCATCAGCGCCAGGACCTCCTCGACCCACTCCGGATCCAGCGAGGAGGTGGGCTCGTCGAACAGGATCACCTCGGCCTGGGCGGCCATGGCGCGGCCGATCCCCACCCGCTGCTGCTGGCCGCCCGACAGCGAGGCCGGATAGGCGTCGGCCTTGTCGGCCAGGCCGATGCGCTGCAGGATCTCCCGGGCCCGGGCGTGGGCCTTGGCCCTGGGCCAGCGGTTGACCACGATCAGTCCCTCGGCGATGTTCTCCAGCGCCGTCTTGTTGGCGAACAGCGCATAGTTCTGGAACACGAAGGCCGTGCGCCGCCGGGCCGCGAGGATATCGGCACGGGTCGCCCGAGTGACATCGACATCCAGGTCACCGAGGGTCAGGTGCCCGGCATCCGGTCGCTCGAGGAAGTTCAGGCAGCGCAGCAGGGTCGACTTGCCCGTGCCCGAGGGCCCGATCACCACGATGATCTCGCCCTGGTCGATGGCCAGATCGATGCCATCGAGCACGGTGGCGTCGCCGAAGCGCTTGACGAGATTGGCTACCTGGATCATCTGCGATACGCCTCGTTGAGCCGGGTCTCCAGCCGGCGCTGGCACCAGGCCAGCAGCTCGACGATGACCCAGTAGAACACCGCCACCGTGATGAAGGCCTCGAAGTACAGGAAGCTGCCGGCGGCCTCCTTCTGGGTCGCCCCCATCAGTTCGGTCACGCCCAGCGTGAAGGCCAGGGAGGTGGCCTTGATCATGTCGATGAAGTAGTTCATCAGGGTGGGCACGGCCACCCGGGTGGCCTGGGGCAGCACGATGCGCCGCATCAGCTGGCCGTTGGTCATGCCGATCGACAGCGCCGCCTCGGTCTGGCTGCGGTCCACGCCGACGATGGCGGCGCGGATCGATTCCGCCATGTAGGCGGCGAAGTGCAGGGTCAGCCCCATGATGGTGGCGGTGATGCCGTCGATCCGGGTGAGAAAGGCCAGGACCTGGGGCAGCCCGTAGTAGAACAGGAACAGCTGGACCAGCAGCGGCGTGCCACGGAAGAAGGAGATGAACAGCAGGGTCACGCCGTTCAGCCCCGGAATCCGCAGCACCCGGATCACCGCCAGGCCGCAGGCCAGTACCAGGGCCAGCGCCATCCCCGCCGCGGCCATGGCCAGCGTCAGCGGCAGATAGCGCAGCAGGATGGGCACCAGCCCTACCATGTAGTCGAGATCGAGAATGCTCATGTCGGCCCAGGCAGCGGATCAGGGACGGGTGATGTCGTTGCCGAACCAGCGCTCGGAGATCTCGCTCAGGGTGCCCTCCTCGCGCAGCGCGGTGAGGGCCGCATCGACCCGATCACGCAGGGCACGGTCCGCCTCGGTATCGCGAAACGGCAGGGCGTTGCGGATCTCGGAGAACGGCTGGCCGGCCAGGGCCAGGGGCAGCGGCTTGTCCTGGATGACCTGGCTGGCACTGACCCGGTCCATGACGAAGGCATCGACGCGACCCAACGCGGTGTCCTGCTCGATATTGCTCTCGTAGGTGCGGATATCGATCTCGTCGGCATAGGGCAGCTCGCGCAACAGCTGCTCGTAGTTGGAGCCCAGGTTCACCGCCACGGTCTTGCCGCGCAGGTCCTCGACCCCCGCGATGGTCGCGTTGCCTTCCTTGACCACCACCTGGGCGCCATCGTAGACGTAGGGCTGGGTGAAGACGTACTTCGCCTGGCGCTCCTCGGTGATGGTGATCTGGTTGGCGATGGTGTCGATGCGACCGGACTCGAGCATGCCGAACAGCCCCGAGAAGTTGGCGGTCACGAACTCCACCTCGGCGTCCATTTCCTCGGCCACCGCCTCCATGACGTCGACCTCGAAGCCCTTGAGGGTGTCCTGCTCGACGAAGGTGAACGGGAAGTAGCCGCCGGACATGCCGACCTTGAGGGTCTCTTCCTGCGCCTGGGCCTGGGCGCCGCCGGCGATGGCGATGACGCCGGCAGACAGCAGGGGCAATGCAAAAGAACGTAACATGAGGATGCCTCCGGTGAGAGCAAGATCTGCATGGAATAAAAAACGGTTCTTATATTCTATTTTCACAGATAAAGTAGGGAAAATCTCGGCCCACGGCCAATAGGCATCGATTATGCCTGCTATAGCCGGAGCCCGCAGGACGTTCATTCACAGATCCACTGAACGCCCCTGTGGATAAGCCTTGGAAAGATACCCCATCCGCCGTCGCCACGGGCCTCGGCGGGGACTGGTCAGGAATTGACCAGCCGCGCCGGGCATCGCCTGTCCGACAGGCTGACAGGACGCGGGAGCCACGGTAGAGTGCACGGTCCGAGAGTGGAGAGACAGCATGCAGCCGATCGACAGCCTTCACGACTTCTTCATTCGCACCGGTGCCGAGGTGAGGCTCTATCACCTGGGCCGGCGCGTCGAGCCCTGCCCCCTCGAGGACCTGGCGGCCCTCGAGGCCGGCCAGCGGCCCTGGCCGCAACCCTGGCAGGGCAAGGCCCGCCTGGCCATGGTGTTTCGCGTCGGCGAACTCGAGGACCCGCTGATCTGGTTCCTGGCCCTGCCGCTGGACGAACAGGGCCAGCTCGACCCGGCCCCGCGAGACGCCTTCCTGCAGCGGCTGCTCGAGACCCTGGGGCGCAACGTCCGGGGCCTGGGCCGCGGGGACGGCGAGCAGATCGACAACCTGATGAAGGACAACCCCCTGGCCTTCACGCCCTCGATGCCCTTCCAGGCCCTGCTGCACGCCCGCGCCAGCCTCGACCTGGGTCGCCCGGCGAGCCAGCACCTGGAGCCGGCGGAGGCCTACCTGGAGGGGCAGCAGGCACTCGACTGGCGTGCCCTGGGGCTGCAGGGCCTGGCCGACTTCGTGGTGCGCATGGACGCCGACCAGGCCGGCCGCCTGGCGGCACACCTGCCGGCCCTGCCCGGCGAGGTCCTCACCTCGCTGTGTTACTGTCTGGAACATGTGACGATCGCCGAAGACCTGGCCGAGGCCCTGCGCGCCCGGGGCGAGGCGGCCGCCGAGGCCGGCGATGTCGAGGCCTTCTGCGCCTGCGTGCGCGCCGTCGCCGGTGCCGAGACCCGCGTGGCCGGTGCCTGGTTCGACGCCCTGCTCGACGCCCCCGAGGCCTGCGGCCCGGACCTGCTGGCGGCCATGGCGGGGCGCGGGTGGCGCCACCTGGAAGACGGCGAGCGGCTGCCGCGCTTCCTGACTCGGCTGGCCGAGGCGCCCCAGGCGGATTTCACCGCCGTGGCCCGGGACCTGGCGCTGATCCCGCGCCTGCGCCTGCCGGTGCTGATGACGCTGCGCGAGGCCGCGCCGGCTTCCTCCATCGGCCGCCGCCTGGCCGGCCTGTCCCGTTGAGCCGGCGCCACGAGGAGTGATGCCATGAAGGAACTGCCCTACCAGGCCAAGGCGGTGATCGGCCGCCGCGAGATGGTCACCCTGCCGGAACTGCACCTGACACTGTGTGCCAAGGCCGATACCGGCGCCCGCACCTCGTCGCTGCATGCCGAGGACATCGAGTCCTACGAGCAGGACGGCCACCTCTGGGTCAGCTTCACCACCCGTGGCGGCGGCCCCGGCAGCCCGGCCCATGTCCACCATATGCACCTGCACGACCGCCGCCGGGTGACCAGTTCCAACGGCCAGGCCGAGTGGCGCTACGTGATCCGCACGCTCATGCAACTCGGCGAACTGGAGTTCCCGGTCGAGCTGACGCTGGCCGACCGACGCAACATGCGCCACCCCATGCTGCTGGGACGCCGCGCCCTGCGCCGCCTGCTGGTGGCCCCGGGGGCCGGCTTCCTGCACGGCGAGCCCTGACCGCTTCCCTATTCAGCCCACGCTACCGGAGACCCGCCATGCACTTCGCGCTGCTGTCACGCAATCGCAACCTCTATTCCACGCGTCGGCTGATCGAGGCCGCCGAGGCCCGGGGTCATACCGCCCGGGTGGTCGACACCCTGCGCTGCTACATGAGCATCGCCTCGCACCATCCCTCGATCCACTACAAGGGCGAGGAACTCGAACCCTTCGACGCGGTGATCCCGCGCATCGGCGCCTCCATCACCTTCTATGGCTGCGCGGTGCTGCGCCAGTTCGAGATGATGGGCACCTACGTGCTCAACGACAGCGTCTCCATCACCCGCTCGCGGGACAAGCTGCGCTCCCTGCAGCTGCTCTCCCGCAAGGGCATCGGCCTGCCGGTGACGGGCTTCGCCCATTCTCCCGACGACATTCCCGACCTGATCACCATGGTCCGCGGGGCCCCGCTGGTGATCAAGCTGCTGGAGGGCACCCAGGGCATCGGCGTGGTGCTGGCCGAGACCAACCAGGCCGCCGAGTCGGTGATCCAGGCCTTCATGGGCATGAAGGCCAACATCATGGTCCAGGAGTACATCAAGGAAGCCAGGGGGGCCGATATCCGCTGCCTGGTGATCGGCGACAAGGTGGTGGCCGCGATGAAGCGCCAGGCCGCCGAGGGCGAGTTCCGCTCCAACCTGCATCGCGGCGGCAGTGCCAGCGTGATCCGCATCACCCCGGAGGAACGCTCCACGGCGATCCGCGCCGCCAAGGCCATGGGCCTGCGGGTCGCGGGGGTCGACCTGCTGCGCTCGAACCATGGTCCGGTGATCATGGAGGTCAACTCCTCGCCGGGGCTGAAGGGCATCGAGACCGCCACCGGCAGGGACATCGCCGGGCTGATCATCGAGCACCTGGAGAAGAGCGCCATGCCGCGTCGCAAGACGCCGCCCAAGCCTAAAGGCTAAGCAAATAATTGCCCGGCGGGGGTGGCAAAAGACCGTCGACACCCCCACAATCTGCGTCACCGGAGGAGGTGACCGCCCATGTTTCTCGACAATCGCCAAGTGGCGATGGACAGCGTCCTCGAGGCGCTGGCCGACAGCATCGACTATTTTCAGGACAACCACGAGCGCCTGAAGCCGACCCTGCGCCAGGCCCTGACCCCCTACTTCGAGGCCAGGGACGAGTCGATGCGCGAGTTGCAGGAACTGGCCCGCAAGCACCTCGACCTCCTCCCGCGCGACGCCGATGTGGAGCGCGATGACTACATGTGGCTATGGAGCCGGCTGAAGAGCTTCGTCGGCGACGACAGCCAGGTGCTGATCAACGAGCTGCTGGAACAGGAACGGGTGCTGATGCAGGCCCTCTCGACCCTGTTCACCCACCCCCTGCCCGAGCCCATCGAGGCGGTCATCGAGGACTGCTGGAAGAACTGTCGCTCGCTGATTCGCGAACTGTACCGACAGCAGAAGCCGCGCCAGCGGCGCTGATCTCCTCCCCCGGCCTGACGTCCCGCGCCTCCTCCCCGGGCACGATGTTCAACGGTTCCCGGGGACCCAGGAAGTGCGGCTCGCGCCGCCAGAGATAGAGATCCCCCAGGGTCGCCACCCGCGCGACCCATTCCCGTGCCCGCAACTGCAGGGTGCCGTACGACCGCCGTTCCGGGGCCGCGCAGCCGCGGGCCTCGAGCCCCAGGGCCCGGGCGATGAACAGGGCCCGCGGCAGGTGCCATGACTGGGTGATGAGCAGTGCCCGGCGCACGCCGAAGACGTCCCGGGCCCGGGACAGGGTATCGAAGGTGCTGAAGCCGGCGTAATCCAGGGTCATGGCCGCATCCGGCACCTGGCGACTGCGCAGGTCCCGCCACATGGTCACCGGCTCGTTGTAGTAGCGGGTACTGTTGTCGCCCGACAGCAGCAGGTGGCGGACCCGGCCGTCCTCGACCAGCCGCGAGGCGGCGAGCATGCGTCCCTCGAAGTGCGGATTGCGCGCGCCGCTGCGCGTCCAGTGGGAGGTGCCGAAGACGATGCCGACCCGCTCGGGCCGGCACTGGGCCAGCGCCGGGTCGATGGCGCCACGGGTCTCGGCGAGCATCCACAGGTTGGCGCCAATCAACAGCAATGTCGCCAGGAGCGCAATGGCCCCCAGCGACATCAGCAGTCCCCTGAAGCTTTTCCACAGCGTCGTGGACATCGACCTCCCCGGTCAGAACATCCCCAGTTCCAGCTTGGCCTCGTCGCTCATCATCTCACGACTCCACGGCGGGTCGAAGACGATCTCGGTGTGCACCTGGCGGACCTGGGGCGCACCGAGGATCTTGTTGCGGGCATCCGCGGCGATGACGTCACCCATGCCGCAGCCGGGAGCGGTCAGCGTCATGCGGATGGTGACGATGCGCTCGCCGCTGATCAGCCGCTCGATGCGGCAGCCGTAGACCAGGCCCAGATCGACGATATTGACCGGGATCTCGGGATCGAAGCAGGTGCGCAGCTGATCCCAGACGAATCGCTCGATCGCCTCTTCCGACGCATCCTCGGGCAGGGTCGGCCGGGGCAGGGCCTCGAGGCCCAGGGCATCCAGGTTACGGCCTTCAATGAGGTAGAGACGCCCCTGGTGGCCCACGCTCACCGAGCTGCCCTTGGCCTGCATCACGCTGACCTCGCTGTCCTCGGCGAGCGTCACGGTCTTGCCGAAGGGGATGGAGATCGCCTCGACGTCGCGCTGCAGCGGCAGGAGCTGGCCCTTGGACAGGCCGACCAACGGGTCGAAATCGCTCATATGACTCCTTGGAGCTTCATGACAGGCACAAGGGGTGAGCGTTGCCGGGACCAGGCCCCGGTGAGCCGGAGCTTGGCGAGGGCGCCATGATGCCATCCATCGGCGCTGCATCGGCCTTCCCTGGCAGATGCCCCTCGCTCCGCCTTGTCCCGCGGCGCTCACCTCGCCCCAGATTGGTTAAATGAACCCTCAGCGCAGCATGCCCACGACCCGCTCGAGGCCCTCGACGAAGATATCGACCTCCTCGGGGGTGTTGTAGGCGGCGAAGGAGGCGCGGCAGGTGGCGTCGACGCCGAACGACGACAGCAGCGGCTGGGCACAGTGATGGCCGGTGCGGATGGCCACGCCGAGCTGGTCGATCAGCAGGCCGATATCCTGGGAATGGGCGCCATCGACCACGAAGGACAGCACGCCGGCCTTGTCGGGGGCGGTGCCCAGGATGCGCAGGCCGTCGATCGTCTCCACCCCCTCGCTGGCATGCTGCAGCAGCCGGGCCTCCCAGGCGCTGATCAGCTCCATCCCGATCTCGCCGACCCACTGAAGCGCCCGGCCCAGCGCGATCACCTCGGCGATGGCCGGGGTGCCGGCCTCGAACTTGTGGGGGATGGCGGCGAAGGTGGTGGGCGTCTCGAAGGACACCGTCTTGATCATCTCGCCGCCGCCCTGCCAGGGCGGCATGGCCTCGAGCAGCTCGGCCTTGCCGTACAGCACCCCGACGCCGGTGGGCCCGTAGACCTTGTGACCGGAGAAGGCATAGAAGTCGGCGTCGATGTCGCGCACGTCGACCCGCTGGTGGGGAGCCGCCTGGGCGCCGTCGATCAGGATTCGCGCGCCGTGCTCATGGGCGACCCGCGCCATCTCGGCCACCGGGTTGATGGTCCCGAAGGCGTTGGACACATGGTTGACCGCCACCAGCTTGGTGCGCTCGCCGATCAGGTCGCGATAGGCCGCCTGGTCGAGCACGCCCCGCTCGTCCACCGGGATCACCTTGATCACGATCCCCAGCTCGCTGGCCAGCAGCTGCCAGGGCACGATATTGGAGTGGTGCTCGAGACGCGAGATCAGCACCTCGTCGCCGGGCCCCAGGTTCGCGCGCCCCCAGCTGTTCGCCACCAGGTTGATGGCCTCGGTAGTGCCGCGGGTGAAGACGATCTCCCGGGCCTCGCCGGCGTTGATGAAGGCCCGCACCGTCTCCCGGGTTCCCTCGAAGGCCGCGGTGGCCTCGTCGGCCAGGGTGTGCAGACCGCGATGGATGTTGGCGTTGTAGCCCCGATAGTAGGCGTCGAAGACCTCGATCACCTGACGCGGGGTCTGGCTGGTGGCCGCGTTGTCGAGATAGACCAGCGGCTTGCCGTGGACCTCCCGATCGAGGATCGGGAAGTCGCGGCGGACCCGGGCCACGTCCAACAGCAGGTCGCTGAAGTCGGCCATGGACTTATTCCTCGTTCAGGGCCGTGGCGGTTTCCACCAGCCCGGCCAGGTTGAAGCGCTCCGGCAGCTTGCCGGCCACCGTCAGCTCGACCCGCTCGGCGACGGCGTCGAGGTCGACCCGCTCCATGACCTCGCCGGCGAAGGCCAGGGTCAGCAGGCCGCGGGCGGTCTGGGCATCGATGCCGCGGGTACGCAGGGCATAGATGGCCTCCTCGTCGAGCTGGCCGGTGGTCGCGCCGTGGGCGCACTTGACGTCGTCGGCGTAGATCTCGAGCTCGGGCTTGGTGTCGATCTCGGCGCGATCGGAGAGCAGCAGGTTGGCGTTGCTCTGCTCGGCCTCGATCTTCTGGCTGTCGCGCTTGACGATCACCTTGCCGTTGAACACGCCATGGGCCCGGTCGTCGAGGATGCCCTTGTAGTTCTCCCGCGAGGTGGTGTGGGGCGCGTTGTGGTTGACCAGGGTGTGGTTGTCCACGTGCTGGCGGCCCTGGCCATAGAAGAGCCCCTGGAAGGTGGTCTCGGCCCCCTGGCCATTGAGGTCGCTGACCAGGTCGTTGCGCACCAGGCCGCCACCGAGGTTCAGGTTGAACGAGGTATAGCGGCTGTCGCGGGCCTGTTCCACCTGGATGCTGGCCACGTGACGGTCCTGGATCGGCGCCTCCTGGAGCTTGTAGTGGGTCAGGATCGCCCCGCGCTCGAGGATGATCTCCTCCACCAGGTTGGTGAAGTTGGCGGCGCCCTCCTCGCCCACATGGTGCTCGACGACGGTGGCCTGGCTGCGCCCGCCCGCCTCGATGAGGATGCGCGGGTGGCTCATCACCGCCTGCTCGCCGGCCCGTGACAGGAACTGCAGCACGATGGGCTTTTCCACCACGGTACGCGGCGCCAGGCGGACCACGGCGCCCTCCTCCATGAAGGCGGTGTTGAGGGCGGCGAAGGGCGAGAACTCGACCCCGGTCAGCCGGCCCAGCGGCCCGCCGACGGCCTCGTGGTTGTCCTCCAGCGCCTGCGAGAGCGGCATCAGCTGGACGCCGTCGGGCAGATCGCCGAGATCCGACAGGGCCGGGGCGAAGACGCCATCGACGAAGGTCAGGCGGTGGCCGTCGAGCGGCAGGGTCAGGGCCGCCGCCGCGGCCGGCGAGAAGTCGGCATCGCCGGCCAGCGCGAAGTCGTGGCGGGCGATATCGCGGACGTCGGTGTACTTCCAGTTCTCGATGCGCCGATGCGGAAAGCCCAGCGCCTCGAAGCGGGCCGCGCCGGCCTGGCGGCGGGCAGCGATCCAGGTCGGTTCGGGGCCGCGGGTGGCGTTGCGCTCGGTCAGGCGATCGAGGAAGCGCTGCACATCGTCATTCATGCGGCGGAGCCCTCCAGCAGCCAGTCGTAGCCACGGTCCTCGAGTTCACGGGCCAGGTCGGCGTCGCCGCTCTTGACGATGCGCCCGTCGACCAGCACATGCACCTGGTCCGGCACGATGTAGTCGAGCAGGCGCTGGTAGTGGGTCACCAGCAGGATGCCGCGGTCCTCGGCGCGCAGCGAGTTGACGCCCTTGGCCACCACCTTCATGGCGTCGATGTCGAGGCCGGAATCGATCTCGTCGAGCATCGCCAGGCGCGGCTGCAGCACCAGCATCTGCAGGATCTCGTTGCGCTTCTTCTCGCCGCCGGAGAAGCCCTCGTTGACGGCACGCTGCAGGAAGCTGGCGTCCATCTGCATGAAGGCGATCTTCTCCTTGATCAGCTTCATGAATTCCGGCGCCGGGATCTCGCCCAGCCCCTCGGCCTCGCGCTTGGCGTTGAGGGCCGCCTTGAGCAGGTAGATGTTCTTCACCCCGGGGATCTCCACGGGGTACTGGAAGCCCAGCAGCAGGCCCTTGCGTGCCCGCTCCTCGATCTCCATCTCGAGCACGTCGCGGCCCTCGAAGGTGATGGTGCCGTGGGTGACCTCATAGCCGTCCTTGCCGGCGATGACCGCCGAGAGGGTCGACTTGCCGGCCCCGTTGGGGCCCATGATGGCGTGGACTTCGCCGGCGCCGATGGTCAGGTTGAGGCCCTTGAGGATCTCGGAACCCTCGACCGTGACGTGCAGATCCTTGACTTCGAGCATCTTGACTACCTTTCGATCTTTGGGCCGCCGCGGCGGCTCGCATAAGTTGATTCGTTTCCCACCCGCAGGGGCGCTCCATGGCGCCTTGTCGCTGACGAGGATGAGCTGTTCCGGCGCCGAGCCACCGCGAGGGCGCTGTAAACCCCTCCCTGGGCGCTACCGACGCCATCCCTGGCGTAGGACCCTCGCGTCGGCTCGTCCCCGGCGCTCATCTCGCCGGCCGCTTGACCAAAACTCTTAACCAACCGCGCCTTCGAGGGTGACGTTCAAGAGGGCTTCGGCCTCCACGGCGAACTCCATCGGCAGCTCCTGGAAGACGTCCTTGCAGAAGCCGTTGACGATCATGTTCACCGCATCCTCCTCGGCGATCCCGCGGCTCTGGCAGTAGAAGAGCTGGTCCTCGCCGATCTTGGAGGTGGTCGCCTCGTGCTCCACCGTGGCGGTGCTGTTGCCGATCTCCTGGTAGGGGAAGGTGTGGGCCCCGCAGGTGTCACCGATCAGCAGCGAATCGCACTGGGTATAGTTGCGCGCCCCCTTGGCCCGCGGGCCCACCTTGACCAGGCCGCGATAGGACTGGTCGGAGCGCCCGGCGGAGATGCCCTTGGAGACGATGGTGGAGCGGGTCCCCTCGCCGATATGGATCATCTTGGTGCCGGTGTCGGCCTGCTGGCGGCCGTTGGTCACCGCCACGGAGTAGAACTCGCCGATGCTGTCCTTGCCACGCAGCAGGCAGGACGGATACTTCCAGGTGATCGCCGAACCGGTCTCGACCTGGGTCCAGCTGATGTGGGAGCGGTCACCGCGGCAGTCGCCGCGCTTGGTGACGAAGTTGTAGATGCCGCCCTTGCCGTTCTCGTCACCCGGGTACCAGTTCTGCACCGTGGAGTACTTGATGGAGGCGTCTTCCAGGGCCACCAGCTCGACCACCGCCGCGTGCAGCTGGTTCTCGTCGCGCTGGGGCGCGGTGCAGCCCTCCAGGTAGGAGACCTGGGCACGGCTCTCGCAGACGATCAGCGTCCGCTCGAACTGGCCGGTGTTGGCGGCGTTGATGCGGAAGTAGGTGGACAGCTCCATGGGGCAGGTCACGCCTTCCGGCACGAACACGAAGGAGCCGTCGGTGAATACCGCCGAGTTGAGCGCCGCAAAGTAGTTGTCGCCCTGGGGCACCACGCTGCCCAGGTACTGCTTGACCAGCTCCGGGTAGTCGCGGATCGCCTCGGAGATGGAGCAGAAGATCACCCCGGCCTCGTGGAGCTTGTCCTTGAAGGTGGTGGTCACCGACACCGAGTCGAAGACCGCGTCCACCGCCACGCCGGCCAGCGCCGCCCGCTCATGCAGCGGGATGCCCAGCTTCTCGTAGGTCTCGAGCAGCTTGGGGTCGACCTCGTCGAGGCTCTGGGGGCGATCCTCGGGGCGCTTGGGCGCGCTGTAGTAGGAGATCGCCTGGTAGTCGATCGGCGGATAGTCGAGGTGCGCCCAGGAGGGCGGCGTCATCTTCAGCCACTGGTGATAGGCCTTGAGGCGCCATTCCAGCATCCATTCCGGCTCGCCCTTCTTGTGGGAGATGAAGGCGATGGTGGTCTCGTCCAGCCCCGGCGGTACCGTATCGCTCTCGATGTCGGTCACGAAGCCTTCCTTGTATTCGCGACGGACAAGCTGTTCCATTTCCTGACTTGCCATGATGTGTCCCCTCCCGGGCGGTTGGGTCGGCGAGCGAAGCTCGTCTCGGGTGGTGATTCCGATGGTGATCAGGCCTCGGCGGCCAGGCTCACGCTCTGTATGGGCAGCTGCACCGGCAGCTTGATCGGGGTGGTGTCGGCCAGGTGGGCCAGGGTCACGCTGTCGAGCAGGGTACGCACCGCCAGCGAGACGCGCTGCCAGTTGTCGGAGACCCCGCAGGTCGCGACCAGGTCACAGTCGCCCTCGGCCTGGCTGCACTCGGTCATCGCCACGGGCCCCTCGATGGCCGTGATGATGTCGCTGGCGGTGATCCTGGACGCCGGACGGGCCAGGGAGTAGCCGCCCTGGGCACCGCGGCGCGACTCCAGCAGCCCCGCCCTGACCAGCATCTTCAGCGTCTTGCTGACCGTGGGATGCGGCAGCTGCACCGCCTCGGCGAGTTCCGCCGCGGCATGCGGCTGCTCGGGATGGCGGGCGATCTGCGCCATCACCACGGCCGCGTAGTCGGTCAGTCTGGACAGCTTGAGCAATGCCTGGCTCCCCGGGGACAGCCCCCTCAAGATCGATTGCGGACCATTTTAGTCCTGTATGATTTCGATGTGAAGCCTTGCGGCCCTTTCCCGCCCCGTCCCCGGGGGTTCGCGACACGTTCAGCGCCGTTACCATCAAAAACGCCAATCATTCTCATTTGCTGCAGTAATCGCCGTCAGCCCGTTCCAGGGCATGCATCAGCGCCCTCAATTCCTGCCATTGCGTATCGTCATGTTCGAAAAAACAAATAGACAGGATGTCTTGCTAAGCTACGTGCCCCCTTCATGAGGCCCCGTACCTCTCCCCATGCCGCCCCGTCGGGCAGCCAACGGAAGTATGCGGCTATGCTTCCTCGAGATAGCCAGCCAAGGAGATGTGACGTTGGAACTGATTCAGTACGCGCTGGACAACCTCGAGTTGCTGACATCGCGAACGATCGAGCACATCGCCCTGGTCGGGGTCGCCGTGGGCATCGCCACCCTCACCGGGGTGCCCATCGGCATCGCCATCACCAAGAACGAGAGAGTCGCCAAGGCGGTCCTCTACGTGGCCTCGATCATCGTCACGGTGCCCTCCATCGCGCTGTTCGGGATCATGATCCCGGTGCTCTCGCTGATCGGCCAGGGCATCGGCTACCTGCCGGCGGTGATCGCGGTGCTGCTCTACTCGCAGCTGCCGATCATCCGCAACACCTACACCGCCATCCACAACGTCGACCCCGCCCTGCGCGAGGCGGCCCGCGGCATCGGCATGAGCCAGAACCAGCGCCTGCGCATGGTCGAGATTCCGCTGGCGGTACCGGTGATCATGGCCGGGGTGCGCACGGCGGTGGTGCTCAACATCGGCGTGATGGCCATCGCCGCCTATATCGGAGCCGGCGGTCTGGGCACCTTCATCAGTCGCGGCATCTCGCAGTCCGACCCCCGCCAGTTGATCGTCGGCGCCGTCGCGGTCAGCCTGCTGGCGATCATCGTCGACTACTCGCTGCTGGCCATCCAGAAACGCCTGACCCCCAAGGGCATGGAGCGCGCCGCCGAAACGGCGTGAATGCTCGCCCCGGCCACGACACGGCTAATCGACCAGGAACCCCGGCATGATTCGACTGGATAACCTGACCAAGGTCTTCGACACGCCCAAGGGCGCCGTCACCGCCGCCGACCACATCACCATGGAGGTCCCGAGCGGCGAGATCTGCATCCTGCTCGGCCCCTCCGGCTGCGGCAAGACCACCACCCTGAAGATGGTCAACCGGATCATCCGTCCCACCTCCGGCAAGGTGTTCATCAACGACGAGGACACCACCGGCCTGGACACCCAGGACCTGCGCCGCAGCATCGGCTACGTGATCCAGCAGATCGGCCTGTTTCCCAACATGACCATCGAGGAGAACATCACGGTGGTGCCCAGGCTGCTTGGCTGGGACAAGGCCAGGTACCAGGAGCGCGCCCGGGAGCTGATGCGCATGATCGCGCTGGAGCCGGACGCCTTCCTCAAGCGCTACCCCAGCGAGCTCTCCGGCGGCCAGCAGCAGCGTATCGGCGTGGCCCGGGCGCTCGCCGCCGACCCGCCGGTGATGCTGATGGACGAGCCGTTCGGGGCCATCGACCCGATCAACCGGGCGGTGATCCAGGACGAGTTCCTCAAGATGCAGCAGGCGCTCAACAAGACCATCATGTTCGTCAGCCACGACATCGACGAGGCGATCAAGATGGGCGACCGGGTGGCGGTGTTCCGCGAGGGGCGGCTGGTGCAGTACTCCACGCCCGACGATCTGCTCGCCGCCCCCAGGAACGCCTTCGTCGAGTCCTTCCTCGGCGAGGACCGGGCGCTCAAGCGCCTCAACCTGGTCAAGGTGCGCGAGGTGGTGAGCGACGAGATCGGCACCGTGCGTCCCGGCGACACCCTGGAACAGGCGCTCGCCAGGATCGACGACTTCGGCTACCAGAACTCCATCCTGATGGTCAACGACAGGCGCCAGCCGGTGGGCCTGATCACCCGCGCCCTGGCACGGACCACCAAGGGCTATTGCCGCGACCACTTCCAGAACGTGCCGGCCACGGTGGCCCTGGACGACGACCTGCGCAAGGTCGCCTCGCTGATGTTCGCCCAGGACACCACCTGGCTGCCCTGCGTCGACGAGGAGGGCCGGGTCTGCGGGCAGATCACCCAGCGCGCCATGACGCACCACCTGGGCTCGCGCTTCCGGCCCACCCAGGAAGACGACGCCCCGCCCCCCGACGCGGCAACCAGGGAGTGAGCCGATGCCCATTCAGCGTCTGAAAGGGGCCCTGCGCATCCTGCTGTTCATCGCCGTCTTCCTCGGCGGGGTATGGAGCCAGTCCAGCGGGGTCATCGACGACTTCCTCTTCTACCTGCCCGACGTGCAGTACCTGATCGTCCAGCACCTCTGGCTGACCGCGGTCTCCGGCGGCCTGGCCATCCTGGTGGCCATCCCGCTGGGCATCGTGCTGTCCCGGCCGAGCATGGCCCGCTTCGCCGAGACGGCCATGCAGGTGCTCAACGTCGGCACCACCATCCCCACCCTGGCGGTGCTGGCGCTGTCCATGAGCTTCCTCGGCATCGGCACCGTGCCGGCGGTGTTCGGGCTGTTCGTGGCCACCCTGCTGCCGATCGCCCGCAACACCTATGCTGGCCTCAAGGGCGTGTCGCCGGCGCTGATGGAGGCCGCCGCGGGCATCGGCATGTCGCCGGCCCAGCGCCTGATCAAGGTGGAGCTGCCCAACGCCCTCTATGTGATCTTCGCCGGCATCCGCACCGCGCTGACCATCAACGTGGGCACCGTGCCGCTGGCCTTCCTGATCGGCGCCGGCGGCCTCGGCGAGCTGATCTTCACCGGCATCGACCTCTACGACCCGGTAATGATGCTGGCCGGCGCCATCCCCACCGCCCTGCTGGCGATCGTGGTGGACGCCCTGGTCTCCACCACCGCCTTCGTGGTGGTGCCCCGCGGGGTGAACCCGTCCCGCGCCTGACGCCATCGACAGCGGTTCCCAAGGCTGCCCCCGGCAGAGCCGTCAACTGCAACAAGAAGGAGAAGCATCCATGAAACGCTTGATGACAACCCTGTCCGGCCTGGTCCTGGCCGGGTCCTTGGCCACCGCCCAGGCCGAAGAGATCGTGGTCGGCGGCAAGAACTTCACCGAACAGCAGATACTCGCCAGCATGACCACCCAGTACCTCGAGGGCCTGGGCTACGACGTCGAGACCCGCGCCGGCATGGGGTCCGCCGTGCTGCGCCAGGCTCAGGAGAATGGCCAGATCGACCTCTACTGGGAATACACCGGTACCTCGCTGATCAACTACAACGACGTCACCGAGACGCTCTCCCCGGAGGAGACCTACCAGCGGGTCAAGGAACTCGACGGCGAGAAGGGCCTGGTGTGGCTGGAGCCGTCCGCCGCCAACAATACCTATGCCCTGGCCATGCGCGAGGAGACCGTCGAGGAGACCGGCATCGACAACCTCTCGAAGCTGGCCGAGGCGGTCAATGACGGCGATGAAGAGCTGTCGTTCGCCATGAACGCCGAGTTCTATGCCCGCGAGGACGGCTGGCGGCCGCTGCAGCAGGCCTATGACTTCCGGGTCAGCCGCGGCAACGTCAAGCGCATGGACTCCGGCCTGGTCTACCAGGCGCTGCGCGACGGCCAGGTCGACGTGGGCCTGGTGTTCGCCACCGATGGCCGCATTCCGGCCTTCGATTTCCATGTCCTGGAGGACGACCAGGCCTTCTTCCCGGCCTACGCCCTGACGCCGGTGGTCCGCCAGCAGACGCTGGAGGCCAACCCGGAACTGGCCGAACAGATGAACGCCCTCTCCAGCCTGCTCGACGACCAGACCATGGCCGACCTCAACGCCCGGGTCGACGTCGAGCGCGAAACCATCGAGGACGTGGCCCAGAGCTTCCTCGAGGACAACGACCTGCTGTAACCGCCGACATCATCGGCACCCCGCACGAAGGCCGCCCACGGGCGGTCTTCGCCGTCCCTCCCCGGTACGGGGGCTGACATGACCGCGGCCGCCACCACCGACCCTTGCTACCATCACGAGAGCCTCGATCATGCACTACCAGGATTCGCTCCATGTCGCCGCCGCCCAGATCAACGCCCGCCTCGGCGAGGTGGACGCCAACCTCGAGCGACACCTCGAGGTCATCGCCGAGGCCCAGGAGCAGGCGGTCGAGCTGCTGGTCTTTCCCGAGCTCTCGCTGACCGGCTACGGCCTCGGCGGCGAGGTCATGCAGGTCGCCATGCCCATGGAGGACCCGAGGCTCGAGCGCCTGGCCCGCGCCGCCGGCGACATGCAGGTCGTGGCGGGCTTCGTCGAGGAGGCCAGTCCCGGCGAGTACTACAACGCCCTGGCCATCCTCCAGGATGGCGGGATCGTCACCGTGCACCGCAAGCTCAACCTGCCGACCTACGGCGGCCTCGAGGAGGGCAAGTGGTTCACCCATGGCAGTGAGCTCACCCAGGCCACGGTGCGCCCCGGCTGGTCGGCCACCCAGCTGATCTGTGCCGACCTGTGGAACCCGGCCCTGGTCCATGCGGCCCTGCTGCCCCGGCCGACGGTGCTCTGCGCGCCGATCAACTCGGCCTCCGGCATCGTCAGCGAGGACTTCTCCAACGAGCAGAACTGGCTGCTGAATGTGCGCTTCTACGCCATGACCTACGGCACCCCGGTGATCATGGCCAACCGCTACGGCCCCGAGGGCAATAGCCACTTCTGGGGCGGCTCGCGGATCCTCGGCCCCCGCGGCGAGGTGCTCGCCGAGGCGGAGGACCAGGAAATGCTGATCACCGCCACCCTCTCGCGGACGCCGATCGCCCGCGCCCGTTTCGAGCTGCCCACCCACCGCGATGCCGATACCCCCCTGGTGCGCGAGCTGATGGCCGGCTACCGCTGAGCGACGACGCCTGCCACCTGGGCAGGCGGCCTCTCGACCAACACCCCCTCTCCCTTTGCAATAAAAATGCTAGAATCATGGGCATCCAATGGACGCCAAAACAAAGAAGATTCTCGCATGCACACCGACGCGAAAAGCATTCTCGTCATGGGGGTTTCCGGCTCGGGAAAGTCTCATATAGGACGCCAGGTCGCCGCGGCTATCGATGCCACCTTCATCGACGCGGATGACCATCACAGTGCCGCCAATATCGCCAAGATGGCCCGGGGAGAGCCCCTCACCGACGACGACCGTGCCGCCTGGCTGCAGACCCTGGCCGACCTCTACCGGCACTACCGCAGCGAAGGCCAATCACTGGTCATCGGCTGCTCGGCGCTCAAGCGCCGCTACCGTGACCGCCTGCGCCAGGGCGCTCCCGACCTGCAGATCCTCTACCTCCACGGCAGCCGCGAACTGCTGCTGACGCGGCTCGATACCCGGGGCGATCACTTCTTTGCCGGCGCGCACATGCTCGACAACCAGCTCGCGACCCTCGAGGCCCCTGCCGACACGGAGGCCTTTCGCTGCAACATCCGCTCGACACCCAGGGACATCGTCGACGCCTTCACGGCACGACTCCGCTCGACATGAGCCGATTTACCGGTCATGAAACGACAAAAAAGCGGCGCCCAGGCGCCGCTTTTTCATGGCCATTTGGCTTGTAGACTCTCTCGAAAAAAATCTTCCGCGATTGCGATCGACTTTCCGCCGATCGGTGATCGAACAGGCTCCCCCCCTGTCGGCATGGCCACGGCCATCGTGTGCCGCTTGCGGGCTCATCGGCCGGGGGAATGGCCGCCCCCGGCAGGGATACGCGCCGGCCACGGCCGGCGCGAGATCACACCAGCCACATGGCCAGGTTGGGCCAGAACAGCAGCGCGAAGAGCACGCAGAGTTGCAGGGCGATGAACGGCAGCAGCGAGACGAAGATGTCCTTGAGGCTGACCTCCGGCGGGGCCACGCCCTTGAGGTAGAAGGCCGCGGGGCCGAAGGGCGGCGACAGGAAGGACACCTGCATGTTCACGGCGAACAGGATGCCGAACCAGATCGGGCTGTAGCCCAGTTGCTCGACGATCGGCACGAAGATCGGCAGGGTCAGCATGGCCACGCCGATCCAGTCGAGGAA
>NZ_JAUFPQ010000011.1:20392-43643 GCF_030409305.1 Halomonas maura | reverse complement strand
CCGAGAAAACCCCGGTAGCGACAGCTGCCGGGGTTTTTTCATGTTGGCCCGATGGCGGCGGGAGAGGGGGCGCCCATGGACCCGTTGGTCGGGAACGAAGGGCAACCGCGTCAGCGGGCCTGCCGGGTGAGTCTCAGCGACGAGCCGCGTCGAGTCCCGGAGCGAATATCGTCAGGCACTGATTCCGAGAACACCCCGGTAGCGACGGCTGCCGGGGTTTTTTCATGGCTGGTGGCGGGTCACGCCAGGCGAGGAGAGAATGCCGCCGGCGTCGCTTGGCAATCGCAGGTCCGGGTAGGTATAAGGGGGATCACCCATCCGGCATGAGGCCGGCCAATGGCCGTTTCCCCCGAGAGAAAGGAGTCTCCGTGACATGATCCGACGCCACCTGACGGTCCCTGCCGTCGCCTTTGCGGCTAGCGCTCTGCTCAGCGTTCCCGCCGTCGCCAGTGACGGCCCGTCCTGGTCCTATGCCGCCGATCGAGGCCCCGCCCACTGGGCCGAGCTGTCTCCCGACTATGCGGCCTGCGGGACAGGGCACAACCAGTCGCCGGTCGATATCGCCGCCCCGCTGGAGGCCGCGCTTGATGGTCCCACCATCGCGTATCCGGAGGTCGGGCGCCAGGTACGCCACGACGGGCATACGGTGAAGGTCAGCTTCCCGCCGGGCAATGCCATCGTCTACGAGGGGCAGCGCTATCGGCTGCGCCAGCTGCACTTCCATACCCCCGGCGAGCACCGTCTGGACGGCCAGGCCTTCCCCATGGAGGCCCACCTCGTGCACGAGGCCGAGGACGGCCGCCTGGCCGTCCTGGCGTTGCTCTTCGAGGAGGGCCAGGCCGCGCCGACGCTGGAGGCGCTGCTGAGCCAGGCTCCCGCGACGTCCGGGGCCCAGGTGACGCTCGACGAAGGGCTCGATGCCGAGGCCTTGCTGCCGGACGCGGCTAGCTATTATCGGCTGAACGGCTCCCTGACGACGCCGCCCTGTTCGGAGGGGGTGCTGTGGCTGGTGGCCAAGACAACGCTAACGGCCAGCGAAACCCAGCTACAGGTCATGTCTCGACTGCTGGGTGAGGCCAATAACCGGCCGCTGCAGCCGCTGAACGCGCGCCGGGTCCTCGAGTAGACCCGGCGCGTGCCGGGAAATGCATACAAGCAGAGATGGAATCGCACCGATCCCGCTAGTCAGGCATCGCCATGACGACTAGGCTGTGAGGGGAAATTCTCTGGATACCGTCATCTCAGGAAGGAGATACCATGAAGCTGCAATTGTTGCGTACGTTCGCGCTGTCACTGCTCATCGGCATGATGTCACTGGGCCTTGCCGCCTGCGAGGACGAGGGACCGGCGGAGCAGGCCGGGGAGAACGTCGACGAGGCCATGGAGGAAACCGGCGAGAATGTCGACGAGGCCATGGATGAGGCCGGCGAGTCCGTCGAGGAGATGGGAGAGAATGTCGAGGAGGAGGCGGACGAGTCGAACTACTGACCGCTTCCCCCTCAGGACGCAGAAGGCCGGGCATGTTGCCCGGCCTTCTGCGTATGGGGGGAGCGCACCCGGTCAGGCGCCGGGGTTCTGCTCGATGCCCTGGACATGCCAGGGAGCCCCGTCACGCAGCTCGCGCACCAGGTGCCAGGTCTCGTTGAAGGCGTTCTGCTCGCCGTTCTCGTCGATGATGCCATGGAAGAGCACGGTGGCTTCGGCCTGGTTGCCGAGCTCCTGGACGCTGCCCAGTTCGGCGAACAGGCGCACGATCTCGGTATGGTTGTTGGCCGGTTGCTGGTCGCGCTCCTGGCGCAGCAGGTTGTAGAGTTCGGGCGTGACGTAGTCCTGGATCTGCGAGAAGTCGTTGTTGTCCCAGGCGCGCTGCAGGGTCATGAAGTGCTCCTTGGCGCCCCCCAGGAAGCGTTCGCGATCGAACCAGGCCGGTTCCGCCGCGAGGCCGCCGGCACCGCCCGGGGCGCTGGCCTGGAAGGCCTGCGGCTGGCCCTGCGGCGCCTGGGCCTGGGAGGGACTCGGCCCGCCGGCCAGCGACGGGCGGCGTCGCGCGAACAGGCGCAGCAGCAGGAAGATCGCGCCACCGATCAGCAGGATGTCGAACAGGCGCAGTTCGTCGAAGGCGCCGCCGAAGAACAGCGAGGCCAGCAGCCCGCCGGCCAGCATCCCGGCGAAGGGGCCGGCGAAGCGCGACAGGCCGCTCGACGGCTTGCGCTGGCCGGACGTGGTGCCGGTGGCGCGCGGGGTCGTGGCGCTGCCGGAGTCGGCAGAGCGGGAGTAGCTGCCGACGCTCTTGCCGCCTCCCAGGCGGCGAGCGTCGGCATGGTCGACGGCCAGGCCGAAGCCCAGGACGCCGACGACGAGCATGATGAGAAGGTGACGCATCGAGGGATCTCCATCTGGAGGCTGTAGGCAGCCATCGGGCTTTCGAAGCGACCATTCTAGCGGCTAAGCTGAAGCCGGGCACGGTCTATCCCGAAACTCGATGCGGAGGAATGCCATGCGCCTGAAACGGGAGGCGAGCCTGCTGCTGATCGTCGATCTGCAGGCAGGCCTGTTGCCGGTGATCGACGGCAGTGACCAGGCGGTCAACGAGGCGGGTTGGCTGGGCGGGGTGGCCGAGGCGCTGGACGTGCCGGTGTGGCTCACCGAACAGTATCCGGCCGGGTTGGGCGGTAGCGCGCCCCGCCTGCTGGAGATGCTGGGGGAGCACCGGCGCTGGGAAAAGGTGCATTTCAATGCCCACGCCGAGACCGAGTTCGCCCGGGCACTGGTCGAGAGCGGGCGTCACCAGGTCGTGATGTGCGGTGCCGAGGCGCATATCTGCGTGCTGCAGACCGGTCTGGCCCTGCTCGAGGCCGGCTACGAGGTGGCCTGGCTGGCGGAGGCGACGGTGAGTCGGCGCCCGGAGGAGGTGGCGCTGGCCCGGCGGCGGATGGCACAGGCCGGCGCCCTGGTGGTCAGCGCCGACATGGTCGCCTATGAATGGCTGGAGCGCTGTGACGACGCCGCCTTCAAGGACGTCCACCGGCGTTTCCTCAAGGGGCGCTCGGCGCGCCCCCTGCGCTTCTTCTAGTGGCTCAGCGGTCGCGCTCGTCGCGGCAGAACACCAGGCTATCGCTCTGGGAGAGGGCGGCGTTGAAGCGATAGCCGGCCACGTCGAAGTCCTTGAGCGCCTCGGCGTCGGCGAGGCGCTCGCGGATCATCCAGGCCGCCATCAGGCCCCGGGCCTTCTTGGCGTAGAAGCTGATGATCTTGTACTGGCCGTTCTTCTCGTCCTTGAACACCGGCGTAATGACCCTTGCCTGCAGCCTTCGCGCATCGATGGCCTTGAAGTACTCGTTGGAGGCCAGGTTGACCAGCACCGGACTGCCGCTGTCGGCCACCGCCTGGTCGAGGGCCGCAGTCAAGGATTCCTTCCAGTAGGCGTAGAGGTCCTTGCCGGCCGGGTTGGCCAGCTTGGTGCCCATCTCGAGGCGATAGGGCTGGATCAGGTCCAGGGGGCGCAGCAGGCCATAGAGGCCGGAGAGGATGCGCAGGTGGTCCTGGGCGAAGGCGTTGTCGTCGTCGTCGAAGCGATCGGCCTCGAGCCCCACATAGACATCGCCCTGGAAGGCCTGGGCCGCCGGCTTGGCATTGTCCGGGGTGAAGGGCGTTTGCCACTCGGCGAAGCGCGCCGCATTGAGTCCGGCGATCTTGTCGCTCACCCCCATCAGCTCGCCGATCTGCTGGGGCGAGAGGTCGCGCAGGATGCCGATCAGCTCGCGACTGCGGGTGAGGAAGTCCGGCTGGGTATGGCGGGCCGTCGTGGCCGGTGTCTCGAAGTCCAGCGTCTTGGCGGGCGAGATCACGCTGAGCATGGGGCGCTCCTGTACCTGGGAAAGTTCGGGGCAGTATACCAAGCCGGCGACGGGCCCGGGGCTATCGCCTTCATAGCCGCGGAGCCGTCGCGTCAGGGGCAGGGGTTGGGATAGCGCTGATGGATGGCCTCGATGGCGTCGAGCACGTCCTCATCCAGGCGCAGGGACTCGCTGCCCAGGTCGCTCTCGAGCTGGTCCATGGTCGTGGCGCCGATGATGTTGCTGGTCAGGAAGCCACGCGAGTTGACGAAGGCCAGGGCCATCTGCGCCGGGTCGAGGCCGTGCTCCCGGGCGAGATCCACATAGGCCCGGGTGGCCTCGTCGGCCAGCGGCGTGCTGTAGCGCTGGAAGCGCTCGTAGAGCGTCAGGCGGGCGTTCGCCGGCCGTGCCCCGTCGAGGTACTTGCCGGACAGCTTGCCGAAGGCCAGCGGCGAGTAGGCCAGCAGGCCGACGCTCTCGCGGTGGGCGATCTCGGCCAGGCCCACCTCGAAGGTGCGGTTGAGCAGGCTGTAGGGGTTCTGCACCGAGGCGACTCGTGGCAGTCCCAGGGTCTCGGCCAGCCGGAGGGCGCGCATCACGCCCCAGGGGGTCTCGTTGGACAGGCCCACGGCGCGGACCTTGCCGGCCTGCACCAGCTCCTGGAGCGCGGCGAGGCTCTCCTCCAGGTCGGTGGCGTCCTCCTCCTCGTCGTGCTGGTAGCCGAGCCGGCCGAAGAAGTTGGTCCGGCGGTCGGGCCAGTGGAGCTGGTAGAGGTCGACATAATCGGTCTGCAGGCGTGCCAGGCTATCGTCGATGGCCTGGCGGAGGTGCTCGCGGGTCAGCCGGGGGCCGCCACGGACGTGCTCGAGGCCGGGCCCGCTGGCCTTGGTGGCGATGATGACGTCATCCCGCGAGCCGCGTGCCTTGAGCCAGCTGCCGATATAGGCCTCGGTGCGGCCCTGGGTCTCCGCCCGGGGCGGCACTGGATACATCTCGGCGGTGTCGATAAAGTTGATGCCGAAGGCCACGGCACGGTCGAGTTGCTCATGGGCCTCGGCCTCGGTGTTCTGCTCGCCGAAGGTCATGGTGCCTAGGCACAGTCGGCTGACGTCGATACCGGTAGTGCCCAGGGGGCGCGTCTGCATCCGTCACTCCTCGTGGGGTTGGGGGCGGTTCGCTCCGCATGGTAGCGAGGGGGCCAGGCCCCGTAAACGGCCCGGGGGTTGAGTCCCCGCCGGGGCGGGCGTATGCTTGCCCACCCGTTGCCCCGCCGGAGTCCGCAGGGCGGCTGTCATCCTAGGAAACGGCGCCGGACACAGGGTGGTGCTCGACGTCATTTTTCGGATCACTGGACGCAAGGTTGTTTGCCATGCAGCAGGCATCATCACTGTTCACTCGGCTCGAGTACCGTCTGGCACAGCAGCTGTTCCATACGCGCTGGCTGCCGCGCTCGCCGCGTACCCAGCGACTGACCATGCACCTCTTCCAGCGCTGTGCCGATGCCGGCCATCTGGCGGCGCTGTCGCTGTACGGGCATATGCTCTTCCATCGCGGCATCACGCCCCAGGACAAGGCGCGGGGGGCCCGCTACGTGCTCGAGGCCGCCCAGGGGGGCGACGCCCGGGCGCAGTATCAGGCCGGCCAGATCTACGAGTACGGTTGCGCCCTGTATCCGCGCCGCGATGACCATGCGGTGACCTGGTACGCCCGGGCCGGCGAGGCGGGGCATGCCCTGGCCGCGGCGCGTCTGGCCCGCGCCTACCGTGACGGCGAACTCGGCCTGCCGGTCGACGACGAGCGCCAGGCGCACTGGCAGACCCTGGCCGATCGCTTCATCGGGCTCGACGAGTCACTGGACACGAACGAAGCCGGAACGCGACACTAGGATGATGGCTCGCCTCATGACGAGGCGGTGAAAGCGGTCACCCTGTCGAAGCCGGTGGCTTTCATCACCAAGGACTCCCCAGCCCGTGACGCTACCGACACTGCTGGATATCGAAGCGTCCGGATTCGGGCGCGGCAGCTACCCCATCGAGGTCGGCCTGGCCCGCTCCGATGGTAGTTCCTGTGCCTTTCTCGTTCAGCCCCTCGCCGAATGGACCCACTGGGACCCCAAGGCGGAGTTGCTGCATGGCATCTCCCGCGGGCGCCTGCAGCGGGAAGGCTATCCCGTGCGTCAGGTGGCCCGCTGGCTCAATGACGAACTCGGCGAGATCGGCATCGCCTACAGCGACAGCTGGGGGTACGACAACACCTGGCTGTCGCTGCTCTTCCACCATGCCGGCATGCTCCCGGCGTTCCGCCTCGAGGCCCTGCGCCGACTGCTCAGCGAGGTACAGCTCGAGCGCTGGAGTGCCACCAAGGAAGCGATCATCCGCGAGCAGGGCATCCACCGGCACCGCGCCGGCGAGGATGCCCTGCTGTTGCAGCTCACCTATCAGCGCACCCTGGCGGACGACGCGACCGACTAGGCCTCGCCGCCCACCTCCAGCAGCACCTTGCCGATGTTGGCGTCCCGCCGGAGATGGTCGTGGGCCGCCTGGGCCTCGGCGATGGGCCAGGTGCGGTCCACCAGGGGCGCCAGCTCGCCGCTGGCCAGGCGTGGCCAGACGTGGTCCCGCAGGGCCGCGAGGATCTCGCCCTTGGCCGCCGGGGGGCGAGCGCGCAGGGTGGAGCCGATCACGCGCTGGCGTTTCATCAACAGTCGTCCCAGGTCCAGCTCCGCCTGGCGGCCGCCCATCAGGCCGATCACCACCAGCCGGCCATCCGCGTTGAGCACCTGCTGGTTGTCGGCGAGATAGCTCGCGCCCACCGGGTCGAGGACCAGGTCGGCGCCACCCCAGCCCTTCACCGCGTCCACGAAGCTGCCAGCGTGGCGGTTCCAGCCGGCATCGGCCCCCAGCTCGCGACAGGCGGCAAGCTTGGCCTCGCTGCCCACGGTGACGAAGCAGGGATGGGCGAAGGCCCGGCACAGCTGGATGGCGGCGGTGCCGACGCCACTCGCCCCGGCATGCAGCAGGACGCGTTCGCCCGGCGCCAGGGCGCCCTCCATGAACAGGTTGAGCCAGGCCGTGGCGAACGCCTCGGGCAGGGCGGCGGCCCCGCGCAGCCCGAGGCCCGAGGGAAGGGGCAGCACCTGGCGAGCGTCGACGACCACCTCCTCGGCGTAGCCGCCGCCCGCCAGCAGGGCGCAGACCGCTTGGCCGACCGCGAGGCCGGTGACGCCCTCGCCCACCGCCATGACGGTGCCGCTGACCTCCAGGCCGAGGGTCGCCGAGGCACCGGCCGGGGGCGGGTACTGGCCCGCCCGCTGCATCAGGTCGGCGCGGTTGACGCCGGCCCAGGCCACCCGCAGGCGCACCTCCCGGTGGCCGGGACCGGCGGGGGCCTCCGCCTCGGCCCAGACGAGGCGCTCCCGGTCATGATGGATGGCATGCATGGCTTGTCTCCGCGGTCAGCGATCGGCGAGGCGGGTTTCCAAGGCCGCCAGCAGGCCATCCGGCTCGCGCGCCGCGAGCAGGCTGGCCCGGGTGCGGGCATCGAGGAAGCCGTGGTCGACGGTGGTATCCAGGAAGGTCAGCAGGGGGGCGTAGAAGCCGTCGGTGTCGAGCACCCCGATGGGCTTGTCGTGCAGCCCCAGGTACTGCCAGGTCCAGGCCTCGAAGAGCTCCTCCAGGGTGCCGATGCCGCCGGGCAGGGCGATGAAGGCATCGCTATGGGCGGCCATGCTGGCCTTGCGCTCGTGCATGTTGCGCACCCGGATCAGCCGTGTCAGCCCGTGGTGGGCCTGCTCTCGCTCGACCAGGTGGTCGGGCATCACCCCGGTGACTTCGCCGCCGGCGGCCAGGACGCTGTCGGCCAGCGCCCCCATCATGCCCACCCGGGCGCCGCCATAGACCAGGGCATGGCCGCGCCGGGCCAGGGTCACGCCCAGCGCCCGGGCGGCCTCGAGGAAGCGCGGGTCGCGGCCTTCCCGCGAGCCCAGATAGACGCACATAGTCGCCATGGTGTCCTCCTTGATGGGTCTCTTATCCTAGCGCCGGGGCGTCCTCTCCGGCAAAGCACCGCCGCCACGAAAAAAGGCGCCGTGAGGCGCCCTTCGCGGTGATGGCCAGGCAGCAGCGCTCAGCGGGCGCGGGCGGCGTCACGCTTCATCGCCAGGCGCAGCAGGGCGATGCCGCCGACGCTGATGCCGACCAGGCTGGCGATCAGGGCGAGACTGGCGATCACATGGGTATCGAGGTACATCGGGGACTCCTGTGAGAGGGTTGTCGGGGAGAGGGGTGCGTCGCGGGGCCGGCTCAGGGCAGGCCGTCGATCACGCCGTACTCGGCGTCGAGCCAGCGGCCGATCACATTGTCGCCACACAGGTGGTGGGCATACTGGGTGTGCAGGCAGCGCACCTGGTCCCAGTTGGCGATGCCGCCGATGCCGCGCTCGCGCAGCACGCCGGCATAGCCCAGGCGCTCGACCTCGGCCCGCTGCGCCGGGCTCATGTGCCGCCAGCGGGCATCCACGTAGTCGGCATGGCTACGGTGGTAGGCGGCCAGGAAGTCGGGATCGTCCCGCAGGCGGGTCTCGAGGGCCTTGATGACGCCGGCGGCCTCGATGCGGGACAGCTCGACCTTGAGGGTCTCGGAGCTCAGCCAGTAGAGGGTCGGGAAGGGCTTGCCGTCGACGATGGGCGCCATGCGCAGCACCAGCGGCGTGCCCTCGCCGTCGGTGGCGGCCAGGGCCTCGATGCCGCGCGGCGCACGGCCGAGCTGCTCGGCGATGACGCCCAGCTGGCGCTCGTCAGGCATCGTGTCGGGACGGATCACCATCGTAGGGGTCTCGTATGAACTTGTTCGAACGGCCCACGGCGCGAAAGAAGGTCCGGTTGAGCTGCTCCGGGCTGGGCACGTAGTGCCACTGCCGTTCACAGTACTCGCCGGCTCGCGCCATCAGCACGTCATAGAGGCGGTTGAACGGCGCATCATAATCGTAAGGGTCTTCCCCGAACAAGCGGATGTGGGGAAAGTCGGCGAAACGCTCCATGAAGAAGCGCTCCAGGTCGGCCTCGACGGCGCGGTGGCGCGCGACATCATCGGGGTCGAGCCAGAGGTCGTAGCGGATGGCCATCGGCGGCTCCCTCGGGTGGACGGGCTCGGCGATGCCGAGGCGGTATGCCTAGGACCGCGCCCCGTGGCGTTCGGCTCGGCGTGACGGTCAGCGCCGGGACAGGGGCGCGAAGCGGGCATCGAGCAGCCGCGCCAGGTCCCGGGGGGCGAGGCGGATCTCCAGTCCCCGCCGGCCGCCGCTGACATGCATGGCGGCGAGTGGCTCGGCACTGTCGTCGACGAAGGCGGTCAAGCGCTTCTTCTGGCCCAGGGGGCTGATGCCGCCCACCACATAGCCCGTGGCCCGTTCGGCCTCCTCGGGATCGGCCATCACCGCCTTGCGGGCGCCGGCGGCCCGCGCCAGGGCCTTGAGGTCGAGCTGGCCGGCCACCGGCACGATGGCCATCACCAGCCGGCCATCCTCGAGCCTGGCCAGCAGGGTCTTGAAGACCTCCCGGGGCGACAGCCCCAGGGCCTCGGCGGCCTCCTCGCCGTAGGCCGGGCGGCGCGGGTCGTGCGCGTAACTGGCCAGGGCGAAGGCCACGCCGGCCCGCTCCAGCAGCTTCACGGCCGGTGTCATGGCTCGATGGCCTCCGCCTGCTGCAGGTGGGCCTCCAGCGCCCGGCGCAGCTCGCCCTCGATGGGCACGGCCCGCTTGGCGTCATGGTCGAACTGCACCAGCACCGTGTGCCCCAGGTTGGCGAGCACACCGTTCTGGCGAGCCTCCTGGGTGACGGTGAAGGAGCTGGTGCCGAGCCGCGTGAGGTAGGTGCGGATCTCGATGTCGTGGCCGTAGTAGAGCTCCGCCCGGTAGTCGATCTCCATGCGGGCCATGATCAGCCGCCACTGGCGCGGGTCGAGGTCCGGCGTGAACAGCCGGAAGAGGTCGTTGCGGGCCAGCTCGAACCAGGCCGGCAAACGGGTGTTGTTGATGTGGCCCAGGGCATCGGTGTCATAGAAGGCGGGCTCGATGGTGCGGACGAACATGCGGACTCCTCGTGGCCGGGGGCTTCAGAATCACCCCGAGCAAGCGCTCGGTCAAGTCGCGGCGGCGCGACGGCCCCGCCACCAGGCCGTGCCCCGGGTCCAGGCCAGCAGCCAGGCGGTGGCGGCGGCGAAACCGGTCAGGGTGCCTACTACCAGGCCCAGGCTGTCGTAGGTCAGGGAGACACTCAAGGCATAGCACAGCAGCGAGCCGAGGCCGGCCGGGTAGTGCTTGATCACCGTGGCCACCGGGGCGGCGCCATGGGTCAGGTGGAGGATCACCAGGAAGGGGTACATGGTCACCGGGAAGGCGGCCATGACCCCGGCCCAGGCCGTCGGCACCACATGGGCGAGGCCGGTGATCAGGAAGATGATCGCGGCGGCCAGTCCGGCGCGCAGCCCCAGCGCCGGCCAGCTGAAGCCGCCCTTGGGCTGGGCGGCGATATTCGGCACGCGGCGGTAGAGGCGGATGAAGACGAGGATCGCCACCAGGGTGGTCAGGGTGCCGCTGACCCGGGTGAACTCGATGCGGGTCAGCAGCAGGCTGACCACCAGCCAGGCGGCCAGGCCGCCGGCGGTGCCCATCCATACCCCCCGCAGGCCGTCGCGGCGGGCGCAGAGCAGGTAGCCGCCGCCCAGCGCCAGGGTGGCGGAGAAGCCGGCCAGGGTATGCACCGCACTCTCGGCGGCGAAGCCCGGCGAGAGCTCCAGGCCGATGAAGAACAGCGCGATGGCGGTGCCCAGAGGATAACCCGAGAGCAGCCCCGCCACGCGGGTGCTGAGGCGTTCGGCGACCGCCGACAGTCCCAGCACCACGCCGATCGACACCAGCAGCTTGGCCAGTTGCCAGCTCAACGGAACATCCATGCCGTTTCCCTTATCCTTGAGGTGAATGAATGCCTGTCGTCGAGGTGCCCATGGCCGGCCACGACCTGTCGCCCCCGCCGCGCCCCGAGGCCTGCGAGCTGTGCGGGCGGGCGGCGCCCCTGACCCGACACCACCTGATTCCCCGCGCCCTGCATGGCAAGGCGCGCTATCGCCGCCGCTTCGATCGCGTCGAACGGCTCACGGCCATCCTGTGGGTCTGCCATGCCTGTCACAAGCACATCCATGGCGTGCTCGGCGAGCGCGAACTGGCCGAGCATTATCGCAGCCGGGAGGCGCTGATGCGCCACCCGGAGATTCGCGCCTTCGTCGACTGGCTGTCCACCAAGCCGCCGGGCTTCCGGCCCAAGCGGCCGAGTCGCCGCCGCTAGGGGCGGCCGGGATCTCAGACCAGGCGCAGCCCCTGGCGATCCATCCAGGCCGCCTTGAGGGCGGCGGCCAACGGGGTCCGCAGGTGCTCGGGCAGGGCACCGGCCGCGCTCTCGTACGCCTCATCGGTCCGGTTGCGCAGCCAGCAATAGGCCCAGGCGCAGGCCTCGTCGTCGTCGGCCGGCTCCGGTCGGGCGGGCATCTGGACGAGCAGGAAGACCGCCGTGCGGCCGGCCCAGAGGGGAATCGCGTCGCCGGCGTCGGGCCGGCTCCAGGCCTCGAGGGTGGCGCCGCTGGGCGTGGCCTCCGGCTCGCCGAGCTTGGCGACTCGGGCGGTCTCGGCCAGGATCAGCGCCAGGCGATCCGCATCGCCCTGGCCGAGTGTCAGCCAGCGGGCGATGACGGCGGGCAGGCCGCGGCGTACCTTGGCATAGAAGCCGCTTTGCGGCATGGTCTCAGGCATTCGTCTGGCCCCTTGGAAGCAGGACTGTCTATGGATTTCGATTTTGCCACGCCCGTCGAGCGCCGCCACCCGTCCGAAGGCGATGGGCCGTCCGACTGGCCGTCCGACTGGCCGTCCCAGAAGTGGCATCACTACGGCGAGGACGTGCTGCCGCTGTGGGTGGCCGACATGGACTTTCGCTCGCCGCCGGCGGTGATCGAGGCGCTGCATGCCCGGGTCGCGCACGGCGTCTTCGGCTATGGACTGGTGCCGGACAGCCTCAAGCAGGCCCTCTGTGCCTGGAGCGCCGAGCACTATGGCTGGGAGATCGAGCCGGACTGGCAGCTGTGGCTGCCGGGGGGGGTGCCGGCCCTGCACATCGCCAGCCTGGCGCTGACCGAGCCGGGCGAGGGCGTGCTGACGGTGACCCCCATCTATCCCCCCTTCCTCAAGGTGGCCGAGCGCACCGGGCGCCTGCCGCAGCGGGTCGCCCTGCGCCCCCCGGCCGGTCCCGGCGGCGACTGGACGCTGGACCTGGCGGCGCTGGAGGCGGCCATCACGCCCGAGACGCGGCTGCTGCTGTGGTGCCAGCCCCACAATCCGACCGGCCGGATCTGGACCACCGAGGAGCTGGACGGCCTGGCGGCGCTGGTCGAGCGCCATGATCTCATCGTCGCCTCGGATGAACTGCACTGCGACCTGCTGCTCGACGACGGCGCCCGTCACCGCCCCCTGGCGGCGGCCTACCCGGCCCTCGCCGAGCGGATCCTGACGCTCTGGGCGCCCTCCAAGACCTTCAACCTCGCCGGCCTGACCGCCGCCTGCGCGGTGATTCCCGATGCCGGCCTGCGTCGCCGCTTCGCCGCTCGGGCCCGGGGGCTGCAGCCGGACGGCAACGTGCTGGGCCTGGTGGCGGCGGAGGCCGCCTATCGCCATGGCGACCCCTGGCGACGGGCCCTGCTCGAGACGCTGCGCGACAATCGCCGCCGGCTGGTCGAGCGGGTCGAGCGCTGGCCGGGAGTGGCGATGGCGTCGCCGGCCTCCACCTACCTGGCCTGGCTGGACCTGCGCCAGGCGCCGGCCCTGCAGGATACCGGGAAGTCCCCCCAGCAGGCCTTGCTGGAGTGGGCCGGCGTGGCCTTGTCCGATGGCGGCGCCTTCGGCTGGCCGGGATTCGTGCGGCTCAATTTCGGCACCACCGCTCGGCAGCTCGAGGCGGCCCTCGATCGCCTGGAAGGCGTGCTCGGCACCTGACACGACTCGGCCGCCCCGAGGGGCGGCCGAGTGGCGCTCAGTAGAGCTGGGCGAAGAGCTTGCGACGGTAGGCGACGGTCAGCGGGTGGTCGGCGCCGAGCGCATCGAAGACCCGCAGCAGGGTCTTGCGGGCGGCGTCGTCGCCGTAGGCGCGGTCACTCTTCATCAGCGCCAGCAGCGCCTCCAGGCCGGCCTCGTACTGGCCGTCGGCGACCTGGCGCAGCGCCCGCTGGTAGCGGGCCTCGCTGTCGTCGCGGCCCTCCAGGGCGGCGAGCTCCTCGGCGGAGGGCGCCTCCTCGCCGAACTCGATGCTGGCGCGCACGCCGCGCGCCGGCGCCGCGTCCCGCTCCTCCGGCGGCAGGGCGTCGAGCAGGGTCCGTGCCTGCTGGGGCTCGCCGGCGGCGACCAGGGCACGGGCGAGCGCTACCTGGTAGGGGGCATGCTCCGGCCACTGCTGGACCAGCTCCTCGTAGATCTGCCGGGCGGTGGCGGCGTCACCGGCCTCGAGGGCGGCGGCGGCCTGCTCCTCGGGACTCAACTGGGCCTCGGCCGGGGCCTGGAAGTAGCGGCCCAGCCACTCGCGAATCTCCTTCTCGGGCAGCGCGCCCTGGAACTGGTCGACCAGGCCGCCCTGGCTGATCAGCTTGACGTCGGGAACCGAGCGCACGCCGAGCTGCCCGGCGATATCCTGGTTATCGTCGATGTTGAGCTTGGCCAGGATGAAGGCGCCGTTGTACTCCCGGGTCAGCTTCTCCAGCACCGGCATCAGGTTCTTGCACGGTTCGCACCAGGGGGCCCAGCAGTCGAGGAGCACTGGCACCTGCATGGAGGTCTCGAGCAACTGCTGGATGTTGCTGCGGTCGACATCGATGATCAGCTCGGCGCCCTGCTGGCTCTCGGCGGTGCTGGACGGTTGCTCGGAGCCGCTTTCGGCGGTGAGCGGCTCCCCGGTGCGGGGGTCGACGATCGGCATGTTGGACTGGCCTTGAATGACAATGAGTTTGTAACTCAGATGTGGGTGATCGCGCCGGGATTCAAGGGGGAGGGCGACGATGAGGCGACACCGGCGGTGGGTGACCGGCGGCGGGCTGCTGTTCGTGATGCTGCTGGCGGGACCCGTGTGGCTGTTGGCCACCGAGCGGGTGGCGGGTGTCGGTCACTGGGCCGAAGCCAGTCGCGCTCCGGCGGGACTCGCGCCGACGCCCGTCTAGGTCCCGGAGGCGGTGGTGCAGGTCTATGCGGCCCGGGCCTGGGGGTGGCGCGGGGCCTTCGGGGTGCATACCTGGATCGCCACCCGGGAGGCCGGGGCCGCGGCCTTCCGCCTGCACCAGGTGGTGAGCTGGCGCCGCCCCGCCCTGGTCAGCCAGACCATCGCCTCGCCCGACCGGGCCTGGTACGGCAGCGCCCCCCGGCTGCTGGCCGACTATCGCGGCGCGCCGGCCGCGGCGATGATCGAGGGTATCGAGGCGGCCGTGTCGGCCTACCCATTGCCCTCGCGCTACCGGCCCTGGCCGGGCCCCAACAGCAATACCTTCACGGCCTGGGTGATCCGGCGAGTGGTGGGGCTCGACGTGGTGCTGCCGGTCACGGCGGTGGGCAAGGATTACCTGGTCGACGGCGTACTGGCGTCGACGCCCGGTGGCTCGGGCGTGACGGCCTCGCTGGCGGGCGTGCTGGGCGTGACGCTGGGCTGGGAGGAAGGGCTGGAGGTGATGCTGCTGGGACTCTCCCTCGGCGTCGACCTGCGCCGCCCGGCGCTCAAGCTGCCGGGCTTCGGTCGGCTGGGCATGGCCGCGGGCCCTGGTGCCGGCGGCGAGGGCCAATGACGCGACTCCGCGGAGGGGAGCCGCCGGCACATGAAACAAGCCGATACCCGTGTGTATTGGCTTTTCCTTGATGCTGGGTAGCGGGAACCGGATGTGAACCGATGACCTTCCGGGGGTTGTAGAGAGCCGAGCTCGACGGGCCGCTCTGCATCGACATCCCAGGCATGAAAAAGGCCAGAATCTTTCGGTCCTGGCCTGTCTCGATGTATCGGTAGCAGGGGCCGGGTGTGAGCCGATGACCTTCCTGGGGTTGTAGAGAGCCGAGCCCGACGAGCTACCAGAAGGTCTACCGTAGGCATGAAAAAGGCCAGAATCTCTCGGTCCTGGCCTGTCTCGATGTATCGGTAGCAGGGGCCGGGTGTGAGCCGATGACCTTCCTGGGGTTGTAGAGAGCCGAGCCCGACGAGCTACCAGAAGGCCTACCGTAGGCATGAAAAAGGCCAGAACCTCTCGGTCCTGGCCTGTCTCGATGTATCGGTAGCAGGGGCCGGGTGTGAGCCGATGACCTTCCGGGGGTTGTAGAGAGCCGAGCTCGACGGGCCGCTCTGCATCGACATCCCAGGCATGAAAAAGGCCAGAACCTCTCGGTCCTGGCCTGTCTCGATGTATCGGTAGCAGGGGCCGGGTGTGAGCCGATGACCTTCCTGGGGTTGTAGAGAGCCGAGCCCGACGAGCTACCAGAAGGCCCACCGTAGGCATGAAAAAGGCCAGAACCTCTCGGTCCTGGCCTGTCTCGATGTATCGGTAGCAGGGGCCGGGTGTGAGCCGATGACCTTCCGGGGGTTGTAGAGAGCCGAGCTCGACGGGCCGCTCTGCATCGACATCCCAGGCATGAAAAAGGCCAGAATCTTTCGATTCTGGCCTTTTTCGGTATTTGGTAGCGGGGACCGGATTTGAACCGATGACCTTCGGGTTATGAGCCCGACGAGCTACCAGACTGCTCCACCCCGCATCAACGTGAGGCGTATTCTACACGGATCCTGACCGGAGTCAATAGCCAGTCTGTAGCCAGTCTTCGGGGCTCGTATTCCTCCGGGGCTGTGGTCCATACTCGACCACTGGGAGTGTCAAAAAGGTGACACTTTTCCTGGCGACAATGACGTTGCCGAGCGGCTGGACACCGCGTCCGACAAGAAGTAGATATCGTGAATCATCAGGGAGTTAGTCAATGACAACATCATCTTCCGTCGCCTGGGTGACCGGTGGGACCGGTGGCATCGGAACGGCCATCTGCCGCGCGCTGGCCGATGCCGGATACCAGGTGGTCGCGGGCTACCACAATCCCGAGAAGGCCAAGGCCTGGCTCGAGACCCAGCAAGCCGATGGATACGCCAACATCGCCCTGTCCGGGGCGGATCTTTCCGACTACGAAGCCTGCATGGCGGGGGCCAAGGAGATCCACGACACCTACGGACCGGTCAGCGTGCTGGTCAACTGTGCGGGGATCACCCGTGACGGGACCCTGAAGAAGATGACCTCGGATCAGTGGAGCGAGGTCATCGATACCAACCTCAACAGCGTGTTCAACACCTGTCGCAGCGTCATCGAGGGCATGCTCGAGCAGGGTTACGGGCGCATCATCAACATCTCGTCCATCAACGGGCGCAAGGGCCAGTTCGGCCAGGTGAACTATGCGGCGGCCAAGGCGGGCATGCACGGCCTGACCATGTCCCTGGCGCAGGAAACGGCCACCAAGGGCATCACCGTCAACACCGTCTCACCGGGGTACATCGCCACCGACATGATCATGAAGATCCCGGAGAAGGTCCGCGAGGCGATTCGCGAGACCATCCCGGTCAAGCGCTACGGTACCCCCGAGGAGATCGGCCGGCTGGTGACCTTCCTGGCCGACCAGGAATCCGGCTTCATCACCGGGGCCAACATCGACATCAACGGTGGCCAGTTCATGGGCTGAACCGCCCCCGACGTCGCTCACTCGATACGCAAAGCGCGAGGCCACGGCCTCGCGCTTTGCGTTGGAAGGGCCGCCGGGGCGTCAAGGCGGTGGCAGCTGCGTGAGGCTCTCCAGGGTGCGGTCCAGATCGCCGACCTCGCGTTCCCAGAGGGCCGGGGGGATCGGGCCGGTGGCCAGCAGGTCGGCGAGCACGCCGCGAAGCTCCTCGGCTCGGGACGGCTCTCGTCCCAGGTTCTCGTTGAGCCGTTCCACCTGGATGGCCAGGCGCAGGGGATCGTCCTGCCGGTTGACCGGGTCGCCGGCCAGCAGCGAGAGGTGAACCCGCAAGCGGGCCAGGCGCTCCTCGACGTCTTCCGGCACCGGCGGCGCCTGGCGGGCCGCATTGCGCTGGGCATGGGCCCGGCGCAGGTCGTCCGGCAGGGCGCCGGCTTCGGTATCGGCCACCTCGTCGGGGGCTCCGCCGGCCAGGCAGGCGGCATCCGCGGCCAGGTGGGCCTCCAGCAGCGGTCGCACCCGGCGCCAGCGATGGACCTCCTCGGCCAGGGCCAGGCGTGCCAGCCGTTCGCGTCGTGCCCGGACGATGCCCGACCAGCGGCGACGCATGCCCTCACTGCGCCGGCCGGCCGGCAGCGGCTCCAGGGTGGAGGCCTCCTGGATGGCCGCCTCCAGGTCGCTGGCCTCGTCGCTGTTGGCGGGATGCCAGCCATCCAGGCGGTCGATCAGCTGCTGCATGGCGTCCAGTCGCGACCTGGCGCGCTGCGCCTGGTCGCTGCGGGCGGCGTCCCGGCGCGCGAAGATCTCGTCGCAGAGGTGGCGAAACTCCCGCCACAGGGTCTGTTCCTCGCCCTTGGGGGCGCGACCGAGCGCCCGCCAGCGATGCTGCAGGGCCTTGGCCGCTTCCGCCTGCTGGGCGGGGGCCTGGTCGCGGTCACGCAGGGCGCGAGCCTCCTCGATCAGCGCGCGCTTGGCCTCGGCGATCTCGTGGGCGCGTTGCTCGATCAGTGCCTGCAGGGCATGGCGAATGCGCCCGAAGCGGCGGCCGATGGCCTCCGCGGCGTCCCGGGGGACCGGCGAGTGACGCCGCCACTGCTGGCGGGCGCGGTCGCGAATCTCGCGCAGGGCATCCGGGTCGGCCTGCTCGGCCGGCTGGGCGAGCAGCGTCTCCAGCTGCTCGCAGAGCGCCTCCCGGGCGGCCAGGTTCTGCTGGCGCGCGGCCTGGCGCTGGTCCCGCCAGTCGGCCAGGCGCTCGTGGATCCGGTCCGAGGCCGCCCGGAAGGTCGCGGACTGCTCGCGGTTGGCGGCCGCGTCGCCGAGGTCCTTCCACTCCTTCACCAGTCGGCGGTGCCGGCGGTCCAGTTCCGCATCGCCGAGGCTGTCGTCGTCGGCCAGGGCGGCGATGGCCTCGCATAGCTGGTCACGCTTGGGGCCGGCAACGAAGCCGCGCCAGTCGCGCAGCTCCGCCAGTCGGGCGCCGAGCCGCTTGAGGCGGCCCCGCAGCGTCCCGAGGCGGTCGGCCGGCAGCGCTTCCGCCTGGTGACGCAAGCGCTGGTGCAGCCGGCTGGCCCCCTTGAAGGCTCCGCTCTCGAGTAGCCGCTCCAGCTCGTCGAGTGCCTCGGCGAAGCGAGTCAGGCGGGTCTCGACATCCTGGTCGCGCGGGGCGTCCGCGGCGTGCAGGCGTTCGTGGGCGCACCGGAGCAGGGGCGAGGGTGGCAGGTCCGGGGGCCAGCCGCAGGCCTCGACCAGGCCGGCCAGGCGCTCGTCATCGCCCTCCTGCAGGGCCTGCTCGATGGCACCGGCGCGCTCGTCCAGGCGCACCCGGGCCTTGACGATATACTCGTAGCCGGCGAGGGCCGCGTCATAGCGGCGGCGCAGCTCGTCGTCGGCCAGGTGCTGGTCGGACAGCGCCTGCCAGCGGCTGGCGAGCAGCTGCTTCTGGGAGCGCAGGCTGGCGATGTCCTGGTCGGCCAGGCGCTCGCCGTGTCGCAGGGCCTGCAGGCTTTCCTCGAGGGCCTCGACCAGGGCTTCGCGGGAGCGGTCGGCCTGCTCGCGATGGCGTTCGGCCTCGTCCTGGGCCTGCTCACGGGCCTCATGGTCGCTGATGACCTTGCGGCAGCGCTGGCAGGCATCCTGGTAGCGCCGTTCCTGCTCGCCATCCGGCAGGTCGTCGAGGCGGGCCCATTCGCGCATCAGGTGGCGGAATCGGCCGGCATAGAGCGGCTCCCAGGCGGCCCTGGCATGCGCCTCGAGAGACGCCAGCAGCGCCTCGCGACGGGTCCGCGCCTCGACCAGCGAGGCGGCATCGGCGCGCCGGCGGTTCAGGCGCTCCCGGGCCTGTCGGACCACCTGGCGGTCGCGGCGAGCCTCCTGGGTCAGGCGCGTCAGTCCCCGCTCGCTCTCGACCCGGGCGGCGGCGGCATGGCGAACGGCGGCGATGCCGTTCTCGCAGGCCTGGCGGATCATTGCCTCCTCGCCCTCCAGGCGTGCCAGGGCGGCCAGGCGCAGCTGCTGGTTATCGCCCTCCAGGGCCACCCGCTCGAGCAACTCGGGGTCGTCGAGGCCCTCGGTCAGGGCGATGCGGTGTGGCAGGTCGAGCGAGGTCTCGCGGCCGCACAGCAGGCTGATCAGGCGTTCGCGGAGCTCATGGGAGTCATCCCCCTGGCGGCGCAGGGCCAGCAGGCGTTCCGGGTCGGTCAAGCCGGCCAGGGCGGCTCGGCGGACGCCGGGATCGGGATCCTGCACGAGGCGTTCGAGCTGCCGGCGCTGGCCATCCTGGGCGGGGTCGAGTCGCGCGATGGCCTGGCGCCGCACCTCGGGATCGGGGTGCTGCCAGCGAGGGGCGAAGAGTCGGCGAAGGAATCCTGACATGGGGCTTCCTGAGGTGGGCGCGGCAGGTGTCGCTGGCGCGCCGGCGAACGAGATGCACGGTCGGCGTGGAAAACGCCGGGTCATGGACTTATCTAAGCATGCGGCGATCTGGCAGAAAAGGGCGGCGCGGCAGGGTGTTGCCGAGACGAGACACTGACAAGGGGGTGGCGCTGGGCTTATCATCAGTTGCAGGGTCCGGGGCACTCGCTTAGCTTTGGTGGAGCACCCCGACCATCACCCGACGTGGAGTTCGGCAATGAGTCTCAAAGTGGACAGAGACGGCATGGCATTTACCTTCAAGGGCGGCATGCTGCCGATGACGGTCATGGAATTGACGAGCGCCGACCCCGAGCGCATACGCGAACAACTCGCCGGCAAGCTCAGTCAGTCCCCCGCTTTCTTCCAGCACACCCCGGTGGTCCTCAGCGTTGAACGCCTCGATGAGCCGCACCTGGCGCTCGAGCGGATCTGTGCGGTCTGTCGGGCCCACAAGTTATTGCCGGTGGCGGTGCGCGGTGGTCCCGACCCGGTCAAGCAGTCGGCCTGGGCGCTGGGGCTCGGCTGGTTCCCTCCTCAGGAAGCCGCGCGCCCCCGTGCGCTCGAGAGCGTGCCGGCCGCCGACGCCGGTGACTCCCCGGCCGAGGAGGAGGCCACGGAAGCGCTGGCCCCCCCGGTCATTGCCGCCGGCGGGCGCATCTTCCGCGGTACGGTACGCTCCGGCCAGCAGATCACCGCCCCCGAGGGCGACCTGGTGGTGGTGGGTGCCGTCAATGCCGGCGCCGAGGTGCTGGCCGGCGGTAGCGTGCATGTCTATGGCGCCCTGCGCGGACGCGCCCTCGCGGGTATCCACGGTGATTCCCAGGCGGCCATCTTCTGCCGCGAGCTGCGTGCCGAGCTGCTGTCGGTGGCCGGTAACTACAAGCGTCTCGAGGACATCGACCCGCGGCTGCTCGGTAAGGCGGTGCAGGTGCGGCTGAGCGATGACCAGCTGAGCATCATGGCGCTGGACTGACAGTAGTGCGACGAACAACGACGATTCGGCGGAGGGGCCATGGCCCGCCGCCTTTCCATCACCATGACAGACAGGATGCGACACTTGGCCAAGATCATTGTTGTGACCTCCGGCAAGGGTGGGGTCGGTAAGACAACCAGTGCTGCCGCCATCGCGACGGGCCTGGCGCTGCGCGGCCAGAAGACCGTGGTCATCGATTTCGATGTGGGGCTGCGAAACCTCGACCTGATCATGGGCTGCGAGCGACGCGTGGTCTATGACCTGGTCAACGTCATCCAGGGCGAGGCCGGTCTCAACCAGGCACTGATCCGCGACAAGCGCGTGGACAACCTGCATATCCTTCCGGCCTCCCAGACCCGGGACAAGGATGCACTGACCCTGGAAGGGGTCGAGACCGTGCTCAACACCCTGAACAAGGACTTCGACTACATCATCTGCGACTCGCCGGCGGGCATCGAGCGTGGCGCCCAGCTGGCCATGTACTTCGCCGACGAGGCGATCGTGGTGACCAACCCCGAGGTCTCCTCGGTGCGTGACTCCGACCGTATCCTCGGCCTGCTGTCGTCCAAGACCCGGCGTGGCGAGCGGAGTGATGACCCGATCAAGGAGCACCTGCTGATCACCCGCTACAACCCGAATCGTGTGGATCTGGGCGACATGCTCAACCTCGAGGACATCCGCGAGATCCTGGCGATCGATCTGGTCGGCCTGATCCCGGAGTCCGAGGCGGTACTGCGGGCCTCCAACCAGGGGGTGCCGGTGACCCATGACGACAGCAGCGATGCCGGCCAGGCCTATGCCGATACCGTGTCCCGGCTGCTGGGCGAGGAGGTGCCCCTGCGGTTCCACGAATTCCAGAAGAAGAGCCTGTTGAGCCGAATGTTCGGAGGAGTTCGCCGGTGAAGCTACTCGATTTCCTGAAGCGCGAGCGCAAGAAGTCTGCCTCTGTCGCCAAGGAGCGGCTGCAGATCATCGTCGCCCACCAGCGCAGCCAGCGTGGGCAACCGGACTACATGCCGATGCTCGAGCGTGAGCTGCTGGAAGTGATCCGACGCTATGTCCAGGTCGATGACGATGCCATCAACATCAGCCTGGACAGCGAGGACAACTGCTCGGTGCTGGAGCTGAACGTCACCCTGCCGAGGGCCGGTGACGGCGGCTGAGTCGTGGGTGGGCCTGTGCTAGGCTGGGCGCCTTGTCCCATCGCCTGCTCGGAGAGCCTCGCCCATGGCGCAGCCGAAAGCCGCCCCACTGACCTTCCTGTGGCACGACTACGAGACGTTCGGTGCCGACCCGCGTCGGGACCGTCCCTCCCAGTTCGCGGCCATTCGCACCGATGCCGACTTCAACGAGATCGGCGAGCCCCTCGAGCTGTTCTGCCGGCCCGCCGACGATTACCTGCCGCATCCGCAGGCCTGCCTGATCACCGGCATCACCCCCCAGCAGGCCCGGCGGCGCGGCCTGCCCGAGGCCGAGTTCGCCGGCCGGGTCGCGGCCGCGATGAGCGAGCCCGGCACCTGTGCCCTGGGCTACAACAGCCTGCGCTTCGATGACGAGGTCAGCCGCCACCTCTTCTACCGCAACCTGATCGATCCCTATGCCCGGGAGTGGCAGAACGGCAACTCCCGCTGGGACCTGATCGACGTGGTGCGGGCCTTCCAGGCGTTGCGCCCCGAGGGCATCGAGTGGCCGAGGCGCGAGGACGGCTCGCCCAGCTTCCGCCTCGAGGACCTGACCGCCGCCAACGGCATCGAGCACGCCGGGGCCCACGACGCCCTGGCCGACGTGCGGGCCACCATCGCCCTGGCGAAACGCCTGCGCGAGAGCAACGCCAAGCTGTTCGACTATCTGCTGAGCCTGCGCGGCAAGCGCCAGGTGGCCAGGCAGCTCGACGTGCCGGGACGCAAGCCGGTGCTGCACATCTCTCGGCGCTACCCGGCGAGTCGCGGCTGCAGCGCCCTGGTGATGCCGCTGGCCGAGCATCCCACCAACCCCAACGGGGTCATCGTCTATGACCTCTCGGTGGACCCCGAGCCGCTGCTGAGCCTCGCACCCGAGCAGATCCGCGAGCGGGTCTTCGTCAGCAACGATGATCTCGCCGAGGGCGAGACGCGCATCCCGCTGAAGGTCATCCATATCAACAAGTGCCCGGTGATCCTGCCGGCGAACGCCCTCAAGGATACCGCGGGGCCGCATCAGGGCGAGTATGGCGAGCTCGTCGAGCGGCTGCGGCTCGACGTGGCGGCCTGCCGGCGCCACTGGAAGGTGCTGGCGCAGCACCCCGAGGTCGTGGCCCGGGTCAGCCAGGCCTTCGCCTCGCCGCCCCCCGAGCCGCCCCATGACCCCGACCTGATGCTCTATTCCGGCGGCTTCTTCTCGCCGTCCGACCGCCAGCAGATGCAGCGGGTCCGCGACAGCGATCCCTGGGACCTGGTGGGCGCCAGCTTCGCCTTCCAGGACCCGCGCCTCGAGGAGATGGTGTTTCGCTTCCGGGCGCGCAGCTATCCCGACACCCTGACCGGCGAGGAACAGGCCCGCTGGGAGGCCTTCCGCTGGGAGCGCATCAACGACCCGGCCATCGCCGGCTTCGCCCTCAAGGACTTCGCCCGGGAGATCGAGCGGCTCAACCAGCAGTCGCTGGGCGACCGGGAGCGTCAGGTCCTCGAGGAGCTGGTGATGCACGTGGAGGCGATCATGCCGGCCCAGGCCTTCGGCTGACCGGAGTGTCGATCCGGCTCCGAGGTTGTCAACGACGACGCCCGGC
>NZ_JAUFPQ010000011.1:0-20358 GCF_030409305.1 Halomonas maura | reverse complement strand
GGCCGGGCGTCGTCGTCTCGGGGGAGGGCGGTTCAGCTCCCGCCCTCGGGCAGGGGCGGGAGGTCGTCCTTGAGCGCCATGATGTCGCTGGGGGCGTCGCCGGGATCATGGGTGATATGGACCACGGCGTCGCTGAGCAGCTCCGGCCAGGCGTCACGCAGGGCCGCCGGGGTCACGGCCAGCACCCGCTCGGCGAGCCGCTGGCGCTCGTCGAAGGCGGTGTCGTCCATGGCCAGTGCCCGCCACAGCCGGTTGGTGCGCTCGGCCAGGCCGGTGTCGCGGCGCAGCAGGTCGTCGTGTACCGCCTGGCGGTAGGGGGCCAGGGCCGCCTCATCCAGCTCCTCGAGGTGGGCGCCGAAGGCCGTCAGGAAGGCGTCGATGCGTGACTGGATGGTGCTGCTGTCGGTGTCCGGGGACTGCACCAGCAGGCCGATACCCGGCGCATCGAGCAGCGGCCGGTAGCCGGCGTTGACCACATAGCCCAGTTGCTGCTCGGTGCGCAGCTGTTGGTAGAAGGGGGTCTCGAGCAGGCGCCCCAGCACCGCCAGCCGGGCCTGGCTGTCCAGTGAGCGGTCCGGCCCCTGCAGGTAGCGCATCACCAGGAACTCGTCCCGGGCGGTATCCGGCGTCAGCTCGGGGAGGTCGCGACTGGCCTGCAGCGGGGTCAGCTCGGGAATGGCGCTCTCCGCCAGCTGGGGGGCCAGGGTCTCGGCCACCCGCTGCGCCTGCCGGGTGGCCGCCTCGCGGCCCAGGTTGCCCACCGCCATGGCCTCCAGGTGCAGCTCTCCGAGGAAGGCCTCGCGGTAGTCGCGCAGCGCCTGGGCATCGACGTCCTCGAGGGCCGCCAGCAGGGCCTCGGTGGGCCACTGCGGGCGGATCAGCGTCTCGGCCAGGGTGCGGTCGGCCTGGCGGTAGAGCGATTCCTGGGGGGCGTTGCGCCACTCGCGCTGCAGCCGGTGGCGGACCCGCGCCACGCTGTCGGCGTCGATCTCGCCCTCGGCCAGCTGCTCGAGCACACGACCGATCAGGCGATCCTGGCGGTCACGCCAGCCGGAGAACGATAGGGTGATGCCGCGGGCATGGGCGTAGGCCTCGAAGCCGTGACCGGCCAGCCGTGCCGGATACAGCGCTCCGTTGAGGCTGTCCTGGAGCCAGCCGGCCAGCAGGCGCGCCATGGCGGCCTGGCGGGCATCGCGGCCCGAAGCGGGGTGCTGCAGGTTGAAGCGCCACTCCACGCGGGGCGTGTCGAAGCTGGCATCGCGCATGTGCCAGAAGCTGAACGCGGGCGTGTCGATCCGTTGCACCGGGGTGTCGTCCTGGCCGGCCAGCAGCGTCAGGTCCTCGGCGATATAGGGGTTGGGATCGGGCAGCTGCAGCCCGGCCAGCGGCTTGGCCGTCGCCTCCTGGGTGGGGTCGAGGGGGGTCCAGGGCGTGTCGAACCAGGGCGAGGTGCGCTCGCCTTCCACCTCGGGGCCGGCATACAGTCGCAGCATGTTGTCCGGCCGCAGGGCCGAGAGCCAGGTCTCGACCTGAGCCGCGTCGAAGGCGTCCATGCGATAGGGGGCGTAGTTGGCGTCCTCGAGGGGATAGTAGGCCAGGTTCATCGACAGGCGCATGGCATCCTGCAGCGGCGCGCCATGCTGCTGGAAGCGGAACTCCTGCTCGGCGAGCCTGGCCTGCTCGTCGTAGCGCCAGGCCTCGACGCCGTCGCGGCGGATGGCCGCGATGGCGTCGAACAGCGTCGCCTGGATGCGGGCGATGTGCTCGGCCCCGTCCGGCGTCAGGCTGATGTCGACACGGAACAGCGCCTGCTGGCCGTCACCGTGGGTCACCCCGGCGGAGAGGCCGTCGGCCCAGCCGGCCTCGCGCAGCACGTCCAGCAGGCTGCCGTCGCCCTCGTGACCGAGCAGGTTGGCGAGATAGCTGGCCGGCTTGTGGCGATAGGCCGTCTGGGGGTCCGGTACCGGGAAGTGGAAGGTCAGCTGGCGGCTGTCGCGCAGCGAGCGCAGCTCGGCGGCGGCGGGCAGCTGCTCGGGGATGACCAGGGGCGTGGCGATCTCCGGGCGGGACAGCTCGCGGTCGGGCACGTCGGCGAAGCGCTCGCCGACCAGGGCCGTCAGCTCGTCCAGGGGCTGGGGGGCGACCACGGCCAGGTGCATGACATTGGCGCCGTAGTGGGACTCATAGAAGCCGATCACCCGCTCACGCAGGTCGGGCTCGCCCGCGGGACGGTCGGCCAGGGTGTCGCGGCTGCCCACCGAGAAGCCGGTGGTGGGGTGGGCCGGGTTGAGCAGTCGGTCGAGGACGTCGTTTTGGCGCCGTGCCTCGTCGCGCTTGCGGGCCATGTACTCCGAGTGGACCACCTGGCGCTCGCTCTCGAGCCGGTCGGCGTTGAACAGCGGGTCGACGAAGAAGCGGCTGAAGCGGTCCAGGGCGCCGGCCAGGGCGTCGGGCTCCACCGAGAAGAAGTAGTTGGTGTCGCGGGGGGCGGTGAAGGCGTTGTGCTGGCCACCATGGCGGGACAGGTAGCCCTGGTAGGCATCGGCCGCCGGGTAGGTCTCGGTGCCCAGGAACAGCATGTGCTCGAGGTAGTGGGCCAGGCCGGGCAGGTCCTCCGGGTCCTGGGCGCTGCCGACATCCACGTTCAGCGAGGCGGCGGCCTTGTCGGCCTCGGGATCGCTGACCAGCAGGACGGTGAGGCCGTTGTCCAGGGTCAGCACGCGGTAGTCGCGATCGTCCACCGGGCTGACCCGGGGCTTGGTCACGGCCTCGACGTTGCCCGAGTCCGGCTGGGCGGCGGCGAGTCCCGGCAGCAGCGCCGTGGCGAAGGCCAGCGAGGCGGCCAGGGAGGTGCGCAGTGGTCGAGTCATCGTCTCTCCTGTTCGGGTGTCAGGCGCAGCATGGGGCCGATGGGATGGGCGCAGGCCGCATCCCGGTTGCCGGGATCATTCACTCGTCTTGATACCGGAAAGGCGCCCAACAGTTCCCCGGGAGCCGGGATCAGCAGGGCGCGCCGCTCCTCGGCCGGGGTCTCCGGGGCCAGCCAGCGCTCGGCATCGTCCGCGGCGATCACCGCCGGCAGGCGGTCGGTGAGCGGCGCCAGCAGGTCGTTGGTGGGGACCGTGATCAGCGCCAGGGAGTCCGCGTGCTCGGTCAGGCTGGTGTGAAAGCGGCACCAGAGCCCGGCCAGCAGCAGCGGGCCGCGGTCGGTCCGGGTGACCAGGAAGGGCTGCTTGGCCCGGGGCTGCGCCTTCCAGACATAGACACCGCCGGCGGGCACCAGGCAGCGCCGGGCCGCGAAGGCCTCGCGGAACATGGCACGGGATTCCAGGGACTCGGCGCGAGCGCAATGGGGTGCATGGTCGAGCACCTTGAGCCAGGGCGGCGTGAGCCCCCAGAAGGCGCTTCCCAGTCGCGGTCGCCCGGCCTCGAGGCGGATCAGCGACAGTGGCCGGCGCGGCGCCAGGTTGGCCCCGGTGATCGGCGTCTCGTCCACCGTCAGGCCCGGCAGCAGGCGGTCGAGGTCGAGCGGGGGGATATAGAGTCGGCCGGCCATGGAACCTCCGGGGAGATGGGGCGCCAGAGTAACCAAGACGTCTCGCCGAGGAAAGCGCCGGCCTCGCCGGGCTTGCGTTGGTGCGCAGGCACGATATGCTAGCGGAAACAGTGTTCGACTGACGTGATATGGTATTCAGGGGGTGGCCGCGTGCCGTCCCCTCCCTCCCCCGTTCCGCGAGGAATTCGATGGCTCGTCCCAGACAGCATGCCCCCGAGGCCCTACATGCCCAGGTGATGGCCGCCTGCGACACCTGGCTGCAGGATCGGCCGGTGCACACGCTGTCCCTGCGTTCCCTGGCCCGGGACGTCGGCTGTGCGCCCAGCACCCTGCTCAAGCTGTACGGCAGCTTCGGCAATCTCCTGCAGCACGTGAACCTCGAGTCCCTGGCGCGCCTGCGCACGGCCATCGACCCGCTGCTCGACGAGCAGCTCCCGGAGGCGCGGCTCAAGGCCCTGGCGATGGCCTACTGGCAGTTTGCCAGGGATGACGCCTTCCGCTGGCAGCTGCTGTTCGACTACCCCCTGGCCCAGGAGGGCGAGCTGGATCGTCGCCAGAGCGACATGATCGAGGCGCTCTTCCTGCGGGTGGAAACCACGCTCAAGGAGTATCAGCCGGCCTTGGGCGACCTCGAGGCACGGCGCTTGGGGCGCACGCTCTGGGGCAGCGTCCACGGGCTCGTGCAGCTGGGACTCAACGAGCGCCTGGGCTACTGGCAGAGCGAGCCCCTGGAGGTGGACGAGCTCCTCGACCAGCTGCTATCGACCCTGCTCGCCGGCCTGAAGGCGAGGCCCGACGGCTCGTGACGCTGCTGCTGTGGGGGGCGCCGGCTGCCTTGCTGGCCGCCGTCTGCTGGCGGCTGGCGCGCGCTCCCCGGCCGGCGATCCGTCGCCTGGTGTTCTTCGTCGTGCACCTGCTCTACCGGCTGCGCTTCCGGGGGCGTCGCCATATTCCCGCCTACGGCCCCGCCCTGGTGGTCTGCAACCATGTCAGCTTCGTCGACGCCCTGGTGGTGGGGGGGGCCAGCCCACGCCCGCTGCGCTTCCTGATGGATCGGCCGATCTACGAATCCCGGGGGCTGCATTGGTTGTTCAAGCTGGTCGGGGCGATCCCCGTGGATTCCGAGCGGCGGGATCCCGGCGAGCTGCGCCGGGCCCTCGAGCAGGTCAGCCAGGCCCTGCGCCAGGGCGAGGTGGTGATGCTGTTCCCCGAGGGGCGCCTGACGCCGGATGGCGAGGTGCAGCCCTTCCGTCGCGGCCTGGAGCTGATCCTGGCTCGGGATGCGGTGCCGGTGGTGCCGGCGGGGCTGGCCGGGCTGTGGGGCTCCTGGACCTCCAATCATGGCGGGCGGGCGCTGTCCAAGCGGCCGCGGCGCTTCCGGGCGCGGGTGGCGCTCTACTTCGGCGAGCCCCTGCCGCCCGAGGCGGCCGGGCGCGAGCGGGTCGAGGCGCGGGTCCGGGCGCTCAAGGCCGAGGCCGACGACTGGGTCGCCGGGCGCTGAGTTCAGGCCTGGGCGGCCACCATGGGGCGGCGCAACGCCTGCCAGCAGCGGGCCGAGGTGATCAGGTTGTCGCGTACCTCGAGGATTTCCATGCGCACCGCGCCGATCTGCAGGCAGGCGGGGCCGTCCGGGAAGGATTCCAGGTGCTCGAGGATCAGGCCATTGAGGGTCTTGGGGCCGTCGGTGGGCAGCTGCCAGCCCAGCGACTTGTTGATATCGCGGATGTTGGCGGTGCCGTCGATGATGTGACTGCCGTCCTCCTGGGGGTGGATCTCCTGGTCCTGGCCGGCCACGTCGGTGGTGAACTCGCCGACGATCTCCTCGAGGATGTCCTCCAGGGTCACCAGCCCTTCCACGTCACCGTACTCGTCCACCACGATGCCGATGCGGCGTTTCTGCTTCTGGAAATTGAGCAGCTGGGTGTGCAGGGGAGTGGACTCGGGGATGAAGTAAGGCTCGCGGGCCTCCTGGACGATGGCCGCCTTGGTCACCTCGCCCCGTGACAGGAAGCGTGCCGCGTTGCGCAGGTGCAGCATGCCGATGATGTTGTTGATGTCGCCCTTGTAGATCGGTACCCGGGTGTGCTGGCTGGTGCGGATCTGGGTGAGGATGGCCTCCAGGTCGTCGTCCAGGTCGATGCCGGCCACCTCGTGGCGCGGCACCATGATGTCGTTCACCGTGACGTTCTCGAGATCGAGGATCGACACCAGCATGGCCTGGTGGCGCCGGGGGATCAGCGGCCCGGCCTCGTGGACCACGGTGCGCAGCTCGTCCCGGGTCAGGTTGTCGCCGCCGGCCTCGAGGGTCTTCACGCCGAGCAGGCGCAGCAGGCCGTTGGAGATGGCATTGACCAGCCAGACCAGCGGGTAGAGCAGCTTGAGCAGCGGCTCCAGCACCAGCGAGGCCGGGTAGGCGATGCGCTCGGGCTTCACTGCGGCGTAGGTCTTGGGGGTGACCTCGGCGAAGATCAGGATCACGATGGTCAGGATCAGTGGCGCCACCGCGGGGCCGGTCACTTCGCCGAAATAGTGGATGGCCAGCACGGTGGCGATCGCCGCCGCCAGGTTGTTGACCAGGTTGTTGCCGATCAGGATCACACCGATCAACCGGTCCGGGCGGCCCAGCAGGCGCATCACGCGCTGGGCCCGACCCTCGCCGCTGTTGGCCCGGTGACTCAGCCGGTAGCGGTTGATCGACATCATGCCGGTCTCGGAGCTCGAGAAGAAGGCGGAAAGGCAGATGAGCAGCAGCAGCAGGCCGAACAGCAATCCCAGCGGGAAGTCGTCGCTCAAGTCGAAGGGTCCTCAATCGCGTATCAGGCTCGAGTTGTAGGGATAGGGCCGCACGGTGTCAAGGAACACCGGCCTCAGCCACGACCGAGTAGCACCTCGAGGACGAACTTGGTGCCGAAGTAGGCGAGCAGCAGCGCCAGGTAACCGCCCAGCGTCCAGCGCACCGCGCGCATCCCGCGCCAGCCCAGCCAGTGGTGGCCGGCCAGCAGGGTGGCGAAGAGCACCCAGGCGATCAGCGACAGCACCGTCTTGTGGACCAGATGCTGGGCGAACATGCTGTCGACGAACACGAAGCCGCTGGCGATCGACAGGGTCAGCAGGACCATGCCGGCCCAGATCAGCTCGAAGAGGATGCGTTCCATGGTGGTCAGCGGCGGCAGCGACTGGACCACGCCGCGGATATGATGGTGGCGCAGCGCCTGGTTCTGGACGCCGAGCAGGATCGCCTGGACGGCGGCGATGGCCAGCAGCGCGAAGGCCAGGGCCGAGCTCAGCGCATGCAGGGCGATGCCGGGGGTCATGCCCGTGGCGCGCTCGGGGCTGGGCAGTTCGGTGGCCAGCAGCAGGGTCAGGCCGGCCACGGGGAACAGGCCGGCGGCGACATTGAGCACCGGCTTGAACAGGCTGACGATGAGCAGCACCAGCACCGCCAGGGCGCTGGCCAGCACGACGCTGGTGGACAGTCCCGGCAGCAGCGACTGCCCCTGGTCGAGCAGGCCGAAGGCCAGCGGCAGGTGAAAGAGCAGGCCCAGGGCGCCGAAGCTGCGTACCAGCACGGCCCGCGGAGGCACCCGCCGGGCCAGGCTCAGGCCCTGCCAGGAGGCGGCCGCGATATAGAGGATGAAGGCCATGATGGCAAGTGGGAGCGCGTGCATCGATTGCTGTCCGTGCGCCTTCGCCAGCATCTGGCGAGGTGGAATGGAGCGGTCACTATACCGAATCCTCCCCGTGGCGCACAGCCGGGCGCGGCGCTCGCGGCATGGAGACTCGCGGCCACAAGGCGTATAATTTTCGGCCATTGCAGGAAAACCCCCACGCCCGTGTCGGCACGGACGATTTCCGGCGGTTTTCCCGGCCATCGTTTGCGGAGAGGCCCCATGTTCCAGAATCTCAGCGATCGTCTGTCCCAGACGCTCAAATCGATCAAGGGTCAGGCGCGCCTGACCGAGGACAACGTCAAGGACACCCTGCGCGAGGTGCGCCGCGCCCTGCTGGAGGCGGATGTCGCCCTGCCGGTGGTCAAGGCGTTCATCGACCGGGTGCGCGAGCGCGCCGTGGGCCAGGAGGTGTCGAAGAGCCTCTCCCCGGGCCAGCAGTTCGTCAAGATCGTCCAGCAGGAGCTCGAGGCGATCATGGGCGAGGCCAACGAGGGCCTGACCCTGAAGAGCACGCCCGCGGTGGTGCTGATGGCCGGCCTGCAGGGCGCGGGCAAGACCACCTCCGTGGCCAAGCTGGCCCGCTTCCTGCGCGAGCGCGAGAAGAAGAAGGTGCTGGTGGTCTCCGCTGACGTCTACCGGCCGGCGGCCATCGACCAGCTGGAGACCCTGGCCGGCGAGGTGGGCGTCGACTTCTTCCCGTCGCGCTCCGACCAGCAGCCGGTGGCCATCGCCGAGGCGGCGATCAAGCACGCCAGGATCCAGTTCCACGACGTGGTGCTGGTCGACACCGCCGGCCGGCTGGCCATCGACGAGGCCATGATGGCCGAGATCCAGGCCCTCAACGCCGCCGTGACCCCGGACGAGACGCTGTTCGTGGTCGACGCCATGACCGGCCAGGATGCCGCCAACACCGCCAAGGCCTTCCACGAGGCGCTGCCGCTGACCGGGGTGATCCTCACCAAGGCCGACGGCGATGCCCGGGGCGGCGCGGCGCTGTCGGTGCGCCACATCACCGGCAAGCCGATCAAGTTCATGGGCGTGGGCGAGAAGGTCGATGCCCTGGAGCCCTTCCATCCGGACCGCGTGGCCTCGCGCATCCTCGGCATGGGCGACGTGCTGTCGCTGATCGAGGAGGCCGAGCGCACCGTCGACAAGGGCAAGGCCGAGCAGCTGGCCAAGAAGGTCAAGAAGGGCGACGGCTTCGACCTCGAGGACTTCCGCGACCAGCTCCAGCAGCTCAAGAAGATGGGCGGCATGGGCGGCCTGCTCGGCAAGCTGCCCGGCATGGGCCAGATGGCCGAGATGGCCCAGGGGCCGGGGCCCGAGAAGGAGATGGGCAAGCTCGAGGCACTGATCAACTCGATGACCCCCCAGGAGCGCCGCAAGCCGGAGATCATCAACGGCTCACGCAAGCGCCGCATCGCCGCCGGCGCCGGCCTGCAGGTGCCCGACCTCAATCGTCTGCTCAAGCAGCACAAGCAGATGCAGAAGATGATGAAGAAGGCGGGCAAGAAGGGCGGCATGCAGAAGATGATGCGCGGGATGTCCGGCATGATGGGCGGCGGCGGCCCGGGTGGCCCCGGCGGCATGGGTGGCCCGGGCGGCATGGGCGGCCCGGGCGGCCTGCCGTGGCGCTGAGGCGGCCGGCGGCGGCCCCTCGGGGCTAAAAAGGTTTCCAAGCCGGGGAGATTTCCGTAGAATGCGGCGTCTTCACTGGCAGGACCGCGATGCATCGCGGTCATCGTCGTGACCGAACGACCCGGCGGCACGCCTCCGGCGTGCGGTCGAACCGATTGTCGAGGGCCGAGGCCCCGACCGACAACCTCCGTAACTCAACCGAAGGACAGTCAACGCATGGTTACCATTCGTCTGGCACGTGGTGGCGCCAAGAAGCGTCCCTTCTACCACCTGACCGTGACCGATTCCCGCAAGTCGCGCGACGGTCGTTTCATCGAGCGTCTGGGCTTCTTCAACCCGGTGGCCCGTGGCCAGGAAGAGCGTCTGCGCATCGACCTCGACCGCATCAGCCACTGGCAGGAGCAGGGCGCCCAGCTGTCCGGCCGTGTCGCCGAGCTGGTCAAGGAAGCCCGCAAGCAGGCCTGAGTGCCTGACGCAGCCGAATGTCTGACGCAGGATCGCCGATGAGCGCAAGCGCCGAGCGAGGCCCGGCCGACGATCACGTGGTGCTGGGCAAGCTGACCAGCCCCTACGGCGTCAAGGGCTGGCTCAAGGTGTATTCGTACACCAGCCCCATGGAAGGCATCCTCGACTATGAGGCCTGGGTGCTGCGTCATCAGGGGCGCCTGGTCCGCTATCGTCTCTCCCAGGGGCGTCCCCATGGCAAGGGCCTGGTGGCCCGCCTCGAGGGGGTCGACGGGCGTGAACAGGCCGAGGCCCTGGCCGGTGCCGAGATCCTCCTGCCCAAGGCCGAGCTGCCCGAGCTCGACGGCGACGACGAGTTCTACTGGCATCAGCTCGAGGGGCTGAAGGTGGTGACCGACGGCGGCGTGCCGCTGGGACGCATCAGCTACCTGTTCGAGACCGGCGCCAACGACGTCATGGTCGTCAAGGGGCGCGACGGCGACGCCGTCGACAGCCGCGAGCGGCTGCTGCCCTACCTGCCCGGCGAGGTCGTGCGTGACGTGGACCTCGAGGCCGGCGTGATGACCGTCGACTGGGATCCGGAGTTTTGAGCCGGAGCGACGCGGCGATGTGGATCGGCGTGGTGTCGCTGTTTCCCGAGATGTTCGAGGCCCTGACGGCTCAGGGCGTGACGGGCAGAGCGGTGGAGCAGGGGCGCATCGCCCTGGAGTTCTGGAACCCCCGGGACTACGCCACCGACCGGCATCGCACCGTGGACGATCGCCCCTATGGCGGCGGCCCGGGGATGCTGATGAAGGTCGATACCCTGCGCTCGGCGATCCACGATGCCCGCGCGCGGGCCGAGGACGCCACCGGGCAGCGCCCGAGGGTGATCTACCTGTCCCCCCAGGGACGGCGGCTGGATCAGCGCGGTGCGCAGGAACTGGCGGAAGGTCCCCCTGTGGTGGTGGTGGCCGGACGCTACGAAGGCATCGATGAGCGGGTGGTGGAAGCCGACATCGATGAGGAATGGTCGATCGGCGACTATGTGCTGAGCGGCGGCGAGCTGCCGGCCATGGTGCTGATCGATGCCGCGGCAAGGCTGGTCCCCGGGGTACTGGGGCATCAGGATTCCGCGGTCGAGGACTCCTTCAACGACGGGCTGCTGGACTGTCCGCACTATACGCGCCCCGAGATCATCGACGGGCGGCGGGTGCCGGAGGTCCTGCTCAGCGGCCACCATGGCGCCATCCGGCGCTGGCGGCTGAAGCAGTCCCTGGGGCGGACCTGGCTCAGGCGGCCCGACCTGCTGGAAGGCAGGACGCTGAGCGCCGAGCAGCAGGCCCTGCTCAAGGAGTTCATCGAGGAATACGCGCTGTCCACGAGGTAGGTCAGGGCGGAGGTGCAGGACGCGCCCCGAGGGGCGACGGACCTGTGTCACCAACAGGACTCCCGCGCGTCGACGCGTTCGAGCGCCGGGATCACGATTCGTCGGCCACCCACTGCCGGACCGTCGAGTCAACGAATGTTATCGAGGAGTTATCGTCATGAGCAGCAAGAACAAGGTGATCCAGGCGCTCGAAGCCGAGCAGATGAGCAAGGAAGTCCCCGCCTTCGCCCCGGGTGACACCGTGGTCGTCCAGGTCAAGGTCAAGGAAGGCAACCGCGAGCGTCTGCAGGCGTTCGAGGGCGTGGTCATCGGCAAGCGCAACCGCGGCCTGAACTCCGCCTTCACCGTGCGCAAGATCTCCCACGGTGTCGGCGTCGAGCGTACCTTCCAGACCTACAGCCCGCTGGTCGACTCCATCAGCGTCAAGCGTCGCGGTGACGTCCGCCAGGCCAAGCTGTACTACCTCCGCGAGCGCAGCGGCAAGTCCGCCCGCATCAAGGAAAAGCTGGCCTGAGGCAGGCGCCCGCCGGCATGCGATGACGTGGCGTCCTAGCCCGCATCGACAGCGCAACCCCGTCACCGCGACCGCGGGGCGGGGTTGCGTCGTTCCGGGGCCCCGCACGGAGGAGTGCCATGACGGCCAAGCCTGACGACCAGTCCCTGATCGACGCCTTCCTCGATGGCCTCTGGCTGGAGCAGGGCGTCAGCGACAACACCCTGGCGGCCTACCGTCGCGACCTGCTCGCCTGGGCGGCCTGGCTGGCGGAGCAGGGCGAGGCGCTGCTGGCTCCCGGGCCCGAGACCCTGACCGCCTGGCTCGAGACCCGCCGCGAGGCCGGCTACCAGCTGCGCAGCAACGCCCGGCTGCTCTCCAGCCTGCGACGCTTCTATCGCTGGGCCCTGGCCGAGCAGCGGATCGACCAGGATCCCCTGGCCGAGGTGCGCCTGCCCCGGGTCCGCCCCTCGCTGCCCGATACCCTGGAGGAGGCCGAGGTCGAGCGGCTGCTCGAGGCTCCCGATCTCGACACCGACCTGGGCATGCGCGACCGGGCCATGCTGGAGGTGCTCTACGGCGCCGGCCTGCGGGTCTCCGAACTGGTGGGCCTGACCACCGATGCGCTGAACCTGCGCCAGGGGGTGGTCCGGGTCCGCGGCAAGGGCGACAAGGACCGGCTGGTGCCGCTGGGCGAGGAGGCCCTGGACTGGGTGTCGCGCTACCTGCGCACCAGCCGCGGCGCGCTGATGCGCGATGTCACCCGCCCGGCGCTGTTCCCCGGGCGCGGCGACGCCTGCCTGACCCGCCAGGCCTTCTGGCACCGCATCAAGGCCCACGCCCGCGTCGCCGGCATCGACCGTCCGCTGTCGCCGCATACGTTGCGGCACGCCTTCGCCACCCATCTGTTGAATCATGGGGCCAATCTGCGTGTCGTACAGCTGCTGCTGGGCCACAGCGACCTTTCGACCACGCAGATCTACACCCATGTGGCGCAGGTCCGGCTCGAGGCCCTGCACGCCGACCATCATCCCCGAGGCTGAATCATGAGAGTATCGACCCTAGTCTTCGCCGCCGCCCTGGCGCTGCCCACCCTGGCCCAGGCCGATGCCGCCGAGCGCCTCGCCGAGCGGCTCGAGGTCAACGGCCAACGCATGCCGGTGGAGCAGGTGGAGGAGACGCCGCTGGCCGGCCTCTTCCAGGTGCGCCTGGAGACCGGCGAGACCTTCTACACCGATGCCACGGGCGACTACTTCCTGGTCGGCGACCTCTACGAGAACGCCGAGGACGGGCTGGTCAACCTCACCGAGCAGGCCCGCAACGCCGAGCGGGCGGCGCGCCTCGCCGAGATCCCCGAGGCGCAGCGGGTGATCTTCCGCAGCACCGTCGAGCCCCGCGCCCGGCTGGTGGTGTTCACCGATACCACCTGCCCCTACTGCCGCCGGCTGCACGAGGAGGTCCCGCGGCTCAACGAGATGGGCATCGAGGTGGATTACCTGGCCTTCCCGCGGGCGGGCATGAACTCGCCCGGCGCCCGGCAGATGCAGCGGGTCTGGTGCGCCGCCAACCCCAGCGAGGCGATGTCGGCCGCCAAGCGCGATGATGCTCTCGAAAGCGACGCAGACTGCGACAATCCGGTCGAGGAACAGTATCATCTGGGCATGGAACTCGGTGTCCAGGGGACACCGGCCATCGTCCTGCCCGATGGGCGCCTGGTGCCCGGCTACGTGCCGGCGGAGCGCCTGGTGGCCATGCTCGGACTGAACGACTGACCGCCGCGCCGACGAGCGCCGGCGGCGGGCCCCCAGGGGCCTCCAATGCTGTGACACACGCCAGAAAGGGGGAATGACATTGAAACCGGTGAGAGTGGGAATCTGTGGCCTGGGCACCGTCGGGGGCGGGACCTTCAACGTGCTGACACGCAACGCCGACGACATCGCCCGTCGCGCGGGGCGGCCCATCGTGATCGAGCAGGTGGCCTACCGCACGCCCAATCCCGAGTGTGACGTCACCGGCATCAAGACCACCCAGGACGTCTTCGAGGTGGCCTCCAATCCCGACATCGACGTCGTCGTCGAGCTGATCGGCGGCTATGAGGTGGCCCGCGAGCTAGTGCTCACCGCCATCGAGAACGGCAAGCACGTGGTCACCGCCAACAAGGCGCTGATCGCGGTGCACGGCAACGAGATCTTCAAGGCGGCCCACGAGAAGGGCGTGATCGTGGCCTTCGAGGCGGCGGTGGCCGGCGGCATCCCGGTGATCAAGTCGCTGCGCGAGGGCCTGGGCGCCAACCGCATCGAGTGGCTGGCCGGCATCATCAACGGCACCGGCAACTTCATCCTCACCCACATGCGCGACGAGGGTCGGGCCTTCGAGGACGTGCTCGCCGAGGCCCAGGCGCTGGGCTATGCCGAGGCCGACCCGACCTTCGACGTGGAAGGCATCGACGCCGCCCACAAGCTGACCATCCTGGCCTCCATCGCCTATGGCGTGCCGCTGCAGTTCGAGAAGGCCTACACCGAGGGCATCTCCCGGGTGACCGCCGAGGACGTCGAGCAGGCCGACAACCTCGGCTACATCATCAAGCACCTGGGCATCTCCAAGCGTACCGAGGCGGGCCTCGAGCTGCGCGTGCATCCGACCCTGATTCCCAAGGAGCGGCTGCTGGCCAACGTCCACGGCGTCAAGAACGCCATCGCCGTGATGGGCGATGCCGTGGGCCCGACCCTCTACTACGGCGCCGGCGCCGGCGCCGAGCCCACCGCCTCGGCGGTGGTGGCCGACGTGCTCGACGTGGCCCGGGACATCGCCACCGACCACCACTACCGGGTGCCCTACCTGGCCTTCAGCGGCATCGGCGAGAACGCCGACCAGCCGCCGATCCTGGCCATGGAGGAGATCAGCACCGCCTACTACCTGCGCCTGCTGGCGGTGGACCGCCCCGGCGTGCTGGCCCGGGTCGCCACCATCCTCTCCGAGGAGGGCATCTCCATCGAGGCGTTGATCCAGAAGGAGGCCACCGAGGGCGAACTGGTGCCGATCATCCTGCTGACCCATCGCACCCGCGAGAAGCACATGAACGAGGCGATCCGCAAGATCGAGTCGATGGCCGACATCGCCGGCTCGGTGACGCGGATTCGGGTCGAGTCGCTGGACGAGCAGGAGTAAGGCATGCGCTACATCAGCACGCGCGGGCAGGCGCCCGCGCTGTCCTTCGAGGAGGTCGTGCTCACCGGCATGGCCAGCGACGGCGGCCTCTACGTGCCCGAGGCCGTCCCCCAGCTGAGCCACGAGGACCTGGCCGACATGGCCGGGTGCTCCTATGCCGAGATCGCCTTCCGGGTGATGAAGCCCTACGTGGGCGGCGAGATCGACGACGACACCTTCCGCGAGATCGTCCGCGACGCCTATGCCACCTTCAGCCACGACGCCGTGGTGCCGCTCAACCAGCTCGACGCCAACCACTTCCTGCTCGAGCTGTTCCATGGCCCGACGCTGGCCTTCAAGGACGTGGCGCTGCAGCTGCTCGGCCGGCTGCTCGACCACTTCCTGCAGAAGCGCGGCGAGCGCGCCGTGATCATGGGCGCCACCTCCGGCGACACCGGGTCGGCGGCCATCGAGGGCTGCCGCCACTGCGACAACCTGGACATCTTCATCCTGCATCCCCACCAGCGGGTGTCCGAGGTGCAGCGCCGCCAGATGACCACGGTGCTGGCCGACAACGTCTTCAACGTCGCCATCGAGGGCAACTTCGACGACGCCCAGGCCATGGTCAAGGCCAGCTTCGCCGACCAGGGCTTCCTGAACGGCACCCGCCTGGTGGCGGTGAACTCGATCAACTGGGCGCGCATCATGGCCCAGATCGTCTACTACGTGGCCTCCGCCGTGGCGCTGGGCGCGCCGCACCGCAAGGTGAGCTTCTGCGTGCCCTCGGCCAACTTCGGCAACGTCTTCGCCGGCTACATGGCCTATCGCATGGGCCTGCCGGTGGAGCGTTTCGTGATCGCCACCAACGCCAACGACATCCTGCACCGCACCCTGGCCGACAACGACTTCTCCAAGCAGGAGCTGGTCGCGACCCTGGCGCCGTCCATGGACATCGTGGTGTCGTCCAACTTCGAGCGCCTGCTGTTCGAGGCCTACCAGCGCGACGGCGCGGCCGTGGCCGAGCTGCTCGAGCGCTTCCAGGACGAGCCCTCGGCGCTGGCCGAGGCGCCGCTGGCGCGGCTGCGCGAGATGTTCGCCAGCCACAGCATCGACGACGCCACCATCCTCGAGGTGATCCGCGAGGCGCATCACCGCACCCAGGAGATCCTCGACCCGCACACCGCCACCGGCTATCGCGCCGCGGAGCGGCAGCGCGGCGACGCGTCCGTGCCGATGGTGACCCTGGCCACCGCCCACCCGGCCAAGTTCGCCGAGGCGGTGGTCAAGGCCGGCTTCCCCGGCGTGCCGCTGCCGCCGCACATGGACGACCTGCTGGAACGCGAGGAGCGCTACACGGTGCTGCCGGCGGAACTCGCCGAGGTACAGCGCTTCGTCGCCGAACAGCGTCGCTGAGGCATCGCCCGTCCCCCCGAGACGCCCGGTACGCCGGGCGTCTTGCCGTCACGCCCCGGAGAGCCCGTGGATATCGCATCGCCCCCGTCCGTTCCCGCCGCCTCGCTCAAGCCACGCATCCTGCCGCGTCCCCGGGACGCGGCCGTGGAGGCCCGCGCCCTGGCGGAAGGGCTCACGCCGCTGCAGGCCCGGGTGCTGGCCGGCCGGCTGCCCGGCTACGAGGGCGAGCTGGCGCCGCTGGTCACGCCGAGCCTGCGTCACCTGGCGCACCCCGAGCGGCTGCGGGACGCCCGCCGCGCCGCCGAGCGCATCGCCCAGGCGGTGGTCGACGGCGAGCACATCGGCATCCTCACCGACTACGACGTGGACGGCATCACCTCCCATGTGGTGATCCGGCGGACCCTGAACGAGCTGTTCGGGGTGCCCGAGTCGCGCCTGCACAGCCTGATCGGCCATCGCATCCATGACGGCTACGGCATCAGCCTGCCGCTGGTGGAGCGCACCCTGAAGCTTTCGCCGCGGCCGAGCCTGGTGATCACCGCCGACTGCGGCAGCTCAGATGAGCCGCGTATCGCCAGGCTCGAGGCGGCCGGCATCGACGTGGTGGTCAGCGACCACCATGCGCTGCCGGTGGAGGGGCCCCCGGCCTCGGCCTATGCCACCGTCAACCCGACCCGGGACGACTGCGACTACCCGGACCCGACCATCGCCGGCTGCATGGTCGCCTGGCTGGTGATGTCGCTGGCCCGCGGCGTGCTGATCGAGTGGGGCGTGTTGCCGGTCGCCACGCCCAAGCTCTCGCCCTGGCTGTCGTACGTGGCGCTGGGCACGGTGGCGGACTGCGTGTCGCTCGGCGGCAGCGCCGCCAACCGGGCGGTGGTGGCCCAGGGGCTGACCCTGATCAACCGCATGGAGGCGGCCTGCTGGCGAGCCATGGCCGAGCGGCTGGGCGCCGACAGCGTGCCCTTCGATGCCGAGACCCTGGCCTTCCAGATGGGGCCGCGCATCAACGCCCGCTCGCGGCTGGACGATCCCTACGCCGCCCTGCACTTTATGCTCGCCACCGATGACGCCACGGCGGCGCGCCACCTGGAGACGCTGGATCAGGACAACCAGTCGCGCAAGGCCATCGAGGCGGAGATGACCGAGCAGGCCAAGGCGCTGGCGATGCCCCAGCTCGCCGCCGAGGCCCCGGCGCTGGTGGTGTTCCTCGAGGAGGGGCACCCGGGCGTGCAGGGCATCGTGGCCTCGCGCCTGGTGCAGGCCTACGGCCGGCCGACCCTGGTGCTCACCCCGGCGGCCCAGCCGGGCATGCTCACCGGCTCCGGCCGCTCCATCGAGGCGTTGCACCTGCGCGATGCCCTGCAGCGCACCTTCGAGCTGGCGCCCGAGGCGCTGCCCCGCTTCGGCGGGCACCGTGGCGCCGCCGGGGTGGGCGTGCCGCGGGAGGCGCTCGAGGCCTTCCGCGAGGCCTTCCTGCGGGCCGTGGGGGAGCAACTGGGCGACGCCGAGCTCGGCCCGCGGGTGTTCATCGACGGCGAACTCATCGCGGACCAGCTGGCCCTGTCGACCCTGGACGAGCTCGAGGCCCTGGGGCCCTATGGCCGGGAGTTCGACGCGCCGCTGTTCGAGGGAAGCTTCCTGGTGGAGCGGCTGCGTCCGGTGGGCGCCGACGGCAGCCACCTGATGCTCGAGCTGTCCTCCGGCGCCGTCGCCGTGCGGGCGATCTGGTTCCGGGCGCTGACGCCGGGGGAGGTGCCGGCCTTCGGCGTCGGCGACCGGCTGCGCTGCGCCTTCAAGCTCAATCGCAACCGCTGGCGGGGGCGCGAATCCCTGCAGCTGATGATCGAGCACGCCGAGCCCCTGGGCTGAGCCTGGTTGACTGCGGCGCAACATGGCGCCGGGTATCCGCCGGCCTCCCATCCCGCTCGCGAAGGACACCCCAAGGCCCCCAGGCGCTGCCCAGCGACCCGCTGACGTTCGACGAAATCTTCTGGCCATGCTGCTGGGGACTTGGTGCGTGGCCCCCGGCGCCACTGCCATATTACGGCGACGCTGCTCACGGGCAGCACCGCCGGCATGGCGCGGCGGCAGTACGGCAGCGGCTGGAGCTTCGGGCTGCTGTTCTTGCTGATCAAGCTGCCGTTCTATGCCCTGACGATCCGCCGGATGGGCTGGATTCACCCTGCGTACCTTCGTGGCCATCGGCCTGGTCTCGCTGGATCGCAATCGACCAGCTGCAGCCGCTGTATGCGGCCCTGATGGGCGGCAGCCCGATCGGCCTGGGCATGCTGGTGCTGTTCCGCCACCGTACCAGCCTCGGCGGCATCAATATCCTCGCGCTCTTCCTGGAACAGCGCCATGGCTGGCGCGCCGGCTAGGTGCAGCTGGGCATCGATGGGGGGAGCCTGCTGGTGGCCTTCTTCATGCTCCCCCTGGACCGGGTGGCGCTGTCGGTCTTCGGCGCCTTGGCCCTGAACATGATCATCGCCCTGAACCACAAGCCGGGGCGCTATCTGGGCGTCAGCTGAGCGCAGGGACGCCCCCGGGGCAGGCCGCGTGATCGAGGGGGAGCCCCCACAGGCAGGTGCCGTCGTCCCGCCTTATCCCATGGCGGCGGAACGCTGCTCTCGATACTCCTCCATCTCGACCCGACCGAGCCTCGGCGTCAGCCGGCACTGCTGCTGTTCCCAGGGGTAATCCATCTGCGCCTTGAGCAATTCGGCGCCCTCTCCCGCCCTCCAGGCCACGATATCGAGATTGCGCCAGTAGCGCGGATCACGACCCGTCTGGCGATCCTGCGCTGCTGTCACGGGATCGCGATCCCGGAAGGGCTCCAGGCGCGGCACGTCGGGCAGGGGCTGGGAGACATCCATATAGCGCTGGAGCATGTCCCATTGCGCATGGACCTCCTGCTTGTGGATCACCGTCTGACTGAACGACGTATGGTGGAATTCCTTGCCGGTGTAGCGATGTACCAGCATTAGCTTGTAGAACACCCCGCCACGCTGGATAACGCGCTCGACATAGCCATCGAATTCGACAAAGGGGGCGACAAGGGGAGCTTTCTTCTTCCCTTGAGCCATGCTGACAAGCCCGGTTTGGCGGTTGAACTCGCTACACCGATTCTCGGTGTAGCGATCAAACCATCTTTTAAACCATGAATGAAAAGGCTCACAAATCTTAACAACAAGACTCATAAGGGGTTGCGTGAAATACACAGTAGAAAAAATGGAAACAAAAACCCCTACCCCTATTATAACAACAGCCAACACCCCACCCAGAACAGTCCCTCTGAAAAAAACTGCGGCACATGCAAAGCCACATATAGGAAAAAACCTAAAAGACTCATCATTAAAACAACTGGAGCCGCCATCAATAAAACAGAAAGCCGTGACTTGCTCTTCAGAAAGCGAATTTTTTCGTGATCCCACCACCAATCCTGGGATTGATAGAAGCTTGGATCCTGAGCCTCTTGATACTGCAACAATTCTGCATCGTCACAGAGCTGCTGCTGGGGATCGATACCGGCATAGTCACCAAACGGCAGCAGGTCTTCTCCCGTTCGCTCACGAGCCTTAGGAGGCGCGGGCAGCGACGGAATGGCCGCAGCGCGATAGGCGCCAGACGCCGATGTAGAAGCTGAAACCGTTATACCGCCCCCTCAGCAAGCTGCTCACGATACCGCGACCCGAGCCTAGGCGTCAGCCGGCACTGCTGCTCTTGCCAGGGATAATCCATCTGGGCCTTAAGCAGGGCGGCACCCTCTCCTTCTTTCCAGGCCTCGATATCGAGATCACGCCAATATCGCGGGTCACGCCCCGTCTGGCGGTCATGCTCTGCGGTCACAGGATCGCGGTCCCGGAAGGGCTCCAGACGAGGCACATCAGGCAGGGGCTGGGAGACATCCATATAGCGCTGCAGCATGTCCCACTGGGCGTGAACCTCCTGCTTGTGCGTTACCGTCTGGCTAAACGACGTATGGTGGAATTCCTTGCCGGTGTAGCGATGTACCAGCATTAGCTTGTAGAACACCCCGCCGCGCTGGACCACGCGTTCGATATAACCATCGAATTCAACAAAGGGGGCGACAAGGGGAGCTTTCTTCTTCCCTTGAGCCATGCTGACAAGCCCGGTTTGGCGGTTAAATTCACTGCAGCGATCTTCGGTGTAGCGATCAAAACGTTGCTGGAAAAAGGGTTCGAGAGGTTTCAGCAGCCAAGCTATACCGTTTATGGTCCATTGGGTAACAGGGGGAGCAATAAAGGCTATAGACGGTATCCCAATCAAAACGACAAAAACTCCAAGCGTAAACCCCACACCGGAATCACTTCCGAAAAAGCTCGACAAGCTCATCCCTAAAAATATCGTAACTCCGAAAAGAAAAATAAAAATGAGCACTGGAACCAACATCAGCAGGATAGATAGCCCAGCCCCACTTTTAATAAACCGAATCCGCTGATGATCCCACCACCAATCCTTGGATTGATAGAAAGCCGGATCCTCTTTTTCCTGATACTGCACCAGTTCGGCATCATCACTGAGAGTTATCGTCAAATCTGGTGGATGGCGGTCAGGCCGCATTCCTGTCTGATTGATCGGCTAC
>NZ_JAUFPQ010000010.1 GCF_030409305.1 Halomonas maura | reverse complement strand
CGCCATCTCGTTCAGGAAAGTTCTGCGTCGCCAGTTGCGCGACGAGCAGCCGCAGACGGCACCGGCCTGAGGGAAGGGCCGTCGGGTTGCCCAAGGCGCCATCTCGTTCAGGAAAGTTCTGCGTCGCCAGTTGCGCGACGAGCAGCCGCAGACGGCACCGGCCTGAGGTCAGGGCGGTCGGGTTGCCCAAGGCGCCGTCGTGCTCAGCAAGGTGTTACGCCGCCAACTGCGCGAAGGCACCGCAGCAGGCGCGGGTCTGACAGGGCAGCTCGGCTCGTAGGGCGAGGAAGCGTACCCGCGATGGCGGGGGTCGCCCCCGATAGATGCGCTGGCGTTTATCTATCCTGCCAACTCGGTTGTCACGCTCGGCGCGGGTGGCGATTAGGCGCCGCCTGTCTCCCGGCGTTACAATGGATGCCCCGCATCGCCCCGTCGATGCGGGTTCTTTCGTCGCCATTCCTGATCGATCATCGGAGCCCTCGAGTCCGCCGTGAGTACCCTGACCCAAGCCCCCGACGCACCTCCCTCCGACGCCGCCGCCCTGGAGGCCCTGCAAGGCGAGCTCGAAGGCGTGCTGTTGCGCGATGCCCCCCGGCTGGGCAAGCGGCTCGCTGGTCTGTCTCGGCGCTGCCGCCAGGGCAAGCCCGTGGACCGCGGGATCGCCGAGCTGCGCCGTGACATCGAGCGCTCCCGGGCCAAGGTGGAGGCCCGGGCATCGCGCCCGGTGCGCCTGACCTATCCGCAGGAGCTGCCGGTCGCCGAGCGGCGCGAGGACATCATGGCCGCGCTACGCGATCACCAGGTGGTGGTGGTGGCCGGCGAGACCGGCTCGGGCAAGACCACCCAGCTGCCCAAGCTCTGCCTGGAGCTGGGTCTCGGCCGCCGCGGCCTGATTGGCCACACCCAGCCGCGGCGCCTGGCCGCCCGTTCGGTGGCCAACCGGCTGGCCGAGGAGATGCAGGTGCCCCTGGGGCAGCAGGTCGGCTATCAGGTGCGCTTCACCGACCAGACCGATGACGCCACCCTGGTCAAGCTGATGACCGACGGCATCCTGCTGGCGGAGACGCGCCACGATCCGGACCTCACCCGCTACGAGGCGATCATCATCGACGAGGCCCACGAGCGCAGCCTCAACATCGACTTCCTGCTCGGCTACCTCAAGCGGCTGCTGGCCCGGCGCCCGGACCTCAAGGTGATCATCACCTCGGCGACCATCGACGTGGAGCGTTTCGCCGAGCACTTCGCGCTGGCAGGCCCGGATGGCACGCCCCGCCCGGCGCCGGTGGTCGAGGTCTCGGGGCGCACCTACCCGGTGGAGGTGCGCTATCGCCCGCTGATCCGCGACGCGGAGGACGAGGAGGACCGCACCCTCCAGGAGGGCATCCTGCATGCCGTGGAGGAGATCGAGGCCGTGGAGCGCGAGCAGCGCTGGTTCCACGGCCCCCGGGACATCCTGGTCTTCCTGCCCGGCGAGCGGGAGATTCGCGAGACCGCCGATACCCTGCGCCGCGCCGACCTCAGGGGCACCGAGATCCTGCCGCTCTACGCTCGGCTCTCCAACGCCGAGCAGAATCGCGTCTTCGCCCCCCACGCCGGGCGGCGCATCGTGCTCGCCACCAACGTCGCCGAGACCTCGCTCACCGTCCCGGGCATTCGCTACGTGATCGACCCGGGGCTGGTGCGCATCAGCCGCTACAGCTACCGGGCCAAGATCCAGCGCCTGCCGGTGGAGCCGGTCAGCCAGGCCAGCGCCGACCAGCGCAAGGGGCGTTGCGGCCGCGTGGCCGAGGGGGTGTGCATCCGCCTCTACGACGAGGAGGACTACCTCGGACGGCCCGCCTTCACCGACCCGGAGATCCGCCGCACCAACCTGGCCTCGGTGATCCTGTCGATGCTCTCGCTCAAGCTCGGCGACATCGCGGCCTTCCCCTTCGTCGACCCGCCCGACTCGCGCTTCGTCACCGATGGCTTCCGGCTGCTGTTCGAGCTCGGCGCGGTGGACGAGGGCCAGCGCATCACGCCGCTCGGCCGCAAGCTGGCGCGACTGCCCATCGACCCGCGGCTCGCCCGCATGGTGCTCGCCGGCGCCGAGCAGGGCGGCCTGCGCGAGGTGCTGGTCGTGGTCTCGGCGCTGGCCATCCAGGACCCGCGGGATCGTCCCGCCGAGAAGCGCGAGGCCGCCGACCAGGCGCATCGCCGCTGGCAGGACCCGGACTCCGACTTCGTCGGCCTGCTCAACCTGTGGCACGGTTTCGAGGCCGCCCGCGAGGCGCTCTCCGGCAACCGGCTGCGCCGCTGGTGCAAGGATCACTATCTCAACTACCTGCGCCTGCGCGAATGGCACGATACCTTCCGCCAGCTGCGCCAGCTGCTGCGCGACATGGAGATCGAGGTGCCGGCGCCGGCACCGCTGCCCGCCGACGATGACGACGGCGAGGCCGCCAGGCAGGCGCGCCGCGAGAGCGCCGTGCGGCTGCACCAGGCGCTGCTGCCGGGGCTGCTCTCGCACCTGGGCAGCTTCCTGGAAAACCGCGAGTACCAGGGCGCGCGCAACCGCAAGTTCATGATCCACCCCGGCTCGGGGCTGGCCAAGAAGACGCCCAAGTGGGTGATGGCCTTCGAGCTGGTGGAGACCTCGAAGCTGTTCGCCCGCACCGTGGCCAGGATCGACCCCGCCTGGATCGAGCCGCTGGCCGACCATCTGGTCAAGCGCAGCTACAGCGAGCCCCACTGGGAGATGAAGCGCGCCCAGGTGGTGGCCTTCGAGCAGGTCACGCTGTTCGGCCTGTCCATCGTCGCCCGGCGCAAGGTGCATTTCGGGCCGATCGATCCGGCCCAGTCGAGAGAGCTGTTTATCCGCCGGGCCCTGGTGGAGGGCGAGTTCAAGACCCGCGGCGAGTTCTTCGCCCACAACCGGGCCCTGGTCGAGGAGGTCGAGGACCTCGAGGACCGCGCACGCAAGCGCGATATCCTCGTCGACGAGGAGGCGCTGTTCGACTTCTACGCCGCCCGGCTGCCCGAGGACATCGTCAACGGCAAGGGCTTCGAGGCCTGGCGCAGGCAGGCCGAGCGCGAGGATCCGGCCGTCCTCAAGTTCGACCGCGCCGCGCTGCTGGCCCGCGAGGCCGAGGAGGTCACCCAGGCGCAGTATCCCGATGAACTGTTACTGAACGGGGTGCGCTATCCGCTGAGCTATCATTTCGCCCCCGGGGCCCCGGACGATGGCGTGACCCTGACGGTGCCGGCGGCCATGTTGCCGCAGCTGCCCCTGGCGCGCCTGGAGTGGCTGGTGCCGGGGCTATTGCGCGACAAGTGCATCGCCCTGCTCAAGTCGCTGCTCAAGTCGATCCGCCGCCAGGTGGTGCCGATCCCCGACTGGGTGGACGCCGCCCTGCAGGCCATGGCTCCCGACGACACGCCGCTGACCGAGGCCCTCGGCGAGTTCCTGCGGCGCAAGACCGGCGTGCGCCTGCATCCCGACGACTGGCGCCTGGACCAGCTCGAGCCCCACCTGGTGATGAACCTGCGGGTGGTCGACCACGAGGGCCGCGAACTCGGCCAGGGCCGCGATGCCCGGGCCCTGGAGCGTCGTTTCGAGGCGGCGGCCGGGGAGGGCGCCCGGGCGCTGGCCGGCGAGGCCAGTGACGCGCCGTCCCTGGAGACCCTGCCGGATACCCCCCTGCCGGAGTCGCGGGTCACCACCCAGGCCGGTATCCGCGTCGAGGCCTATCCGGCGGTGGTGCCGGAGCACGAGGCCCTGCGTGTCGAGCTCTTCGACCATCCCGACAAGGCCCGGGAGGCCCATCGCCGCGGGGTGGTCCGGGCGGCCATGGCCCGATCGCCCGATCAGGTGCGCGCCATCGAGCGCCTGGCCGGCCTCAAGCCCTGTGCGCTGCTGTTCGCCAAGGTGGGCAGCAAGCGCCAGCTCACCGAGGACCTGGTGGCCGCGGTCTTCCAGCAGGTGGTGGCGGTGGACCCCCTGCCGCGCTCCCGGGACGCCCTGGAGGCCCGCCTCGAGGCCACCCGCGGCGAGCTGGTCCCCCGGGCCGAGGCCCTGATCGAGACCCTGAAGCAGGCACTGGAGGGCCACCTGGCGGTGACCAAGGCGTTGAAGGGCAACCTCAATCTTTCCCTGGCGCTGGTATACAGTGACCTCAAGGCCCAGATGCAGCGGCTGGTGCACCCGGGCTTCGTCTGCGAGGCGGGCGAGTGGCTGGCGGAATACCCGCGCTACATGGAGGCCGCGCAGATCCGGCTGGAGAAGGCGCCCCGGGAACGCCTGCGCGACCAGATGCACATGCAGGAGGTACAGGACTTCGAGGCGCGGCTGGCCGCCCGCCGCGACAGCGAGCGTCGCGGTGAGGTCGAGGACCCGGCCCTGGTCGAGTTCGGCTGGTGGATCGAGGAGCTGCGTGTCTCGCTCTTCGCCCAGCAGCTGGGCACCCGGATGCCGGTCTCGGCGAAGCGCCTCGAGAAACGCTGGGCAGAACTCACCGGCCGGGCCTGAGCGCCGCGACCGGGTACGCCGCCACGCCCGGCGGCAGGCTCGACGCCCCATGGAGACGACGTATGACTGATGTGGTAATCACCGGCACGGGCCTCTATACCCCTCCCCATGCCATCGACAACGCGGCCCTGGTGAGCGCCTTCAATGCCTGGGTCGATGCCGAGAACGCGCGACGCCGCGCGGCCGGCGAGCCGGCGACCCTCGAGCCGTCGAGCAGTGACTTCATCGTCAAGGCCTCGGGGATCCATAGCCGCCATGTGCTGGATGCCGAGGGCATCCTCGACCCCGAGCGCATGCGCCCCCGGCTGCCGGAACGCGACAACGACAGCCCGTCCATCCAGTGCGAGATGGGCCTCGCCGCCGCCCGCCAGGCCCTGGCGGGGGCCTCGGTCGCCGCCGGCGACATCGACCTGGTGATCGTCGCCTGTTCCAACCTCGAGCGTGCCTATCCCGCCGTGGCCGTGGAGCTGCAGGCGGCGCTGGGCGCCGGTGGCCATGCCTTCGACATGAATGTGGCCTGCAGCTCGGCCACCTTCGCCATCGAGACCGCGGCCAATGCCATCCGCGCCGGCGGGGCCAGCCGCGCCCTGGTGGTCAGCCCCGAGATCTGTTCGGCGCATCTCAACTTCCGGGACCGCGACAGCCACTTCATCTTCGGCGATGCCTGCACGGCCATCGTGCTCGAGGACGACGCGCTGGCCACCGCCGAGGCCCGCTTCACGGTGCTCGGCACCCGGCTGGTGACCCGCTTCTCGAATGCCATCCGCAACAACGCGGGCTTTCTCGACCGCGTCACCGACAGCGACCCGCTGGCCGCGGACAAGCTCTTCGTCCAGGAGGGGCGGCGGGTGTTCAAGGAGGTCTGTCCCCTGGTCGCGACCCTGATCGGCGAGCACCTCGCCGCGCTCTCGCTGTCGGGAGATGACCTCCGCCGGCTCTGGCTGCATCAGGCCAATCGTCACATGAACGACCTCATCGCCCGTCGCGTGCTGGGCCGCGAGCCGGCCCCGGGCGAGGCACCGATCATCCTCGATCGCTATGCCAATACCAGCTCGGCGGGCTCGATCATCGCCTTCCACCTGCATCGCGACGACCTCGAGGCCGGCGAGGTCGGGGTGGTGTGTTCCTTCGGCGCGGGCTACAGTGCCGGCAGCGTCGTGGTGCGGCGACGCTGACGCAAGGACAAAGGATCAAGTGCAGGGAGACCACTGACGCAATGACCCCATCATTTTCCAACCGGAAGGCCGGTGCGGCGCTGCTCGCCGTGGCCGTGCTCTCGGGCTGTGCCTCCACGGCGAACCATCGCCAGGCCCATCCGGAGGATCCCTGGGAGGGCTTCAACCGGCAGGTGTTCGCCTTCAACGACACCCTCGATCGCTACGCCCTGAAGCCGGCGGCCCAGGGCTACCGCTTCGTGACGCCGGATCCGGTGGAGACCGGGGTGGGCAACTTCTTCGCCAACCTGGGCGAGCTGCGCACCACCCTCAACAGCCTGCTGCAGGGCAAGCCAGGCAATGCCGGCGTCGCCACCGGACGCTTCCTGATCAACTCCACCGTGGGGGTCCTGGGACTGTTCGACGTGGCCTCGCACATGGAACTGGTGGGGCGCGAGGAGGACTTCGGCCAGACCCTGGCGGTGTGGGGCGTGGGCGAGGGGCCCTATGTGGTGCTGCCGCTGCTGGGACCGAGTACGGTGCGGGATACCGCCGGCCTGCCGGTGGATTCCTACACCTACCCGCTGACCTATGTTGAAGAGGACAAGGTGCGTCTTTCCCTGCGTGCCCTGGACGTGATCGACACGCGCGCGGGCCTGCTCGACCAGGAGCGGTTGATTCGCGGGGATCGCTACAGCTTCATCCGTGACAGCTGGCTGCAGCGACGACGCTTCGAGGTCAACGATGGTGAGCTGGGCGAGGACCCCTTCGCCAGCGATGAGTTCGACTTCGATGATGCCGACTTTGATGACGCCGACGCCGAATGAGGCCATGACGGGATGCCAGCTGCCAACGAGCTGATCGGACTGATCGATGCCCCCGGGCCGGAGCGCGATGCCCTGGCCGAAACCATCGCCAAGGATGGCCTGGCAGTGGTCGCCGTGGAACGGCCGGACCAGTTGCCGGCCACGGCCTCGCTGGCGGTGGCCCGTTCCCGGATCGTGCCCAGCAGCGAGTGGGCCGCCCTGGCCAGGCGGCTGCCGACCCTGGTGGTCAGCGACGACCGCCAGGACAGCGACCTGCTCCAGGCGGTGGATGCCGGCCTGGTGGATTACGTCATCGAGCCGCATCGTCACGGCCACCTGCTGCGCCGGATCATCCGCCGGGTCATCGAGGTCAGCCGCCTCGCCGAGGAACGGGAACATGATCGTGCCCGCCTGGCCGAACTCAACGAGCGCCTGGAGACCCACCTGGCCATGCTGCGCATGGACCAGCAGGCCGGTGGCCAGATTCAGCGCAAGCTGCTGCCGCCGCGGCCCCAGACCGTGGGCGGGGTGACCTGTGACTACTGGTTGGCGCCGTCACTGTACCTGTCCGGGGATTTCCTCGACTTCCAGCGCTTCGATGATCGCTACACCCTGTTCTATTTCGCCGATGTCTCCGGCCACGGGGCCTCGTCGGCCTTCGTCACGGTGCTGCTCAAGTACCTCTCCAATCGCTGGCAGAACGAGTGGGATGGCCAGGCCCCCGAATGCCTGGCGCCACGCTGGCTGGCGGCCCTGAACCGCGAGCTGCTCGACACGGGGATCGGCAAGCATGCCACCCTGTTCGTTGGTGTCATTGACCGGGAGCGTCGCTATCTGCACTATTCGCTCGGCGCCCAGTTGCCCATGCCGCTGCTGGTCGCCGAGGGCAAGGTTCGGCCCCTGGCCGGGGAGGGCATGCCGGTGGGGCTCTTCCCGCATGTCGAGTACCCCCGGCTGGGCTGCCCGTTGCCCGCGACCTTCCGTCTCTGCCTGTGTTCCGACGGGATTCTGGAATGCCTGCCCGGCGAGACCCTCGACGCGCGGCTCCGGGAGCTCGAGCGCCGGGTACTGGCCAGCGAGACGGTGGCGGAGCTGAGGGACGGTCTTGCCCTGGGCAAGATGGAAGACGATGATGACCTTATCGCCGAACACGCCCCTGGCCATGAAGAGCTGCCCGACGACCTGACGATCATGATGTTGAGCGGATTTGGCAATGATAATGCATGAAGGCCGCATCAAGGCGGCGTTCGATTCCGGGGTGTTCGTGCTCAAGCTGTGCGGTGACGTGCGGCTGACGCTGTGCGCGACCCTGGACAGCCAGGCCCAGCGGCTGGCCGAGACCCCCGGGCTCGAGGCCGTGATGATCGACCTGCGCGAGGCCACCAATGTCGATTCCACCGCCCTGGGCTTTCTCGCCAAGGTGGCCATGGCGCTGCAGGGTCGCCTGGAGCATCCGCCGACCATCGTCGTCGACAATCCCGACGTCCAGCGCATGCTCGACGTCATGGGCTTCGCCCACTACTTCACCCTGGTGGAATCCCCCATCACCGAGCCTCACGAACTCCGGGAACTGCCGGAGGTGCCCGCCGACGAGGAGGGCATGCGGCAGCGCATCCTCGAGGCCCATCGCATCCTGATGCACATGAACGAGCACAATCGCGAGCAGTTCCAGCCGCTGGTCGAGATGCTCGAGGCCCAGGAGGCCGCCGCGCACCGCGACTGAGACGCCGCCGACGCCACATGGGAGACGGGGAGGCGCCGACGGCGACTCCCCGTTTTCGTCAGGCCTGACGCAGTTCGCCCAGCAAGGCCTCGAGCCGGCGCTGGTCGGCCATGAACTTGCGGATGCCCTCGGCCAGCTTCTCGGTGGCCATGGCATCCTCGTTCAGCGCCCAGCGGAATTCCGCCTCGTCCTGCGGTTCTGGGGGGCGGGTCTCGGCGCCCAGCGGCGCCAGGCGCCGCTCCAGGGTGCCCTCGGTCTCGGCCAGCTCGCCGAGCAGTGCCGGCGAGATGGTCAGGCGGTCGCAGCCGGCCAGCGCCTGGATCTCGCCGCTGTTGCGGAAGCTGGCGCCCATCACGATGGTCTCGAAGCCATGGCCCTTGAAGTGCTCGTAGATGCGCCGGACCGACTGGACGCCGGGATCACGATCGCCCGCGAAGTCGGCCTCGGGATCCTGGGCCTTGTGCCAGTCGAGGATGCGGCCCACGAAGGGCGAGACCAGGGTCACCCCGGCGTCGGCACAGGCGCGGGCCTGGGCGAAGCCGAACAGCAGCGTGAGGTTGGTGTGGATACCCTCGCGCTCCAGCACCCTGGCCGCCTGGATGCCTTCCCAGGTGGCGGCTACCTTGATCAGGATGCGCTCCGGGCCGACCCCGTGGCGGCCATAGCGCTCGATCAGCGAACGGGCCCGGGCCAGGGTGGCCTCGCTGTCGAAGGACAGCCGGGCGCTGACCTCGGTGGACACGTAGCCGGGTACCAGGGCGCTGATCTCGCTGCCGATCTCCACCGCCACGCCGTCCAGGGCGTCGTCGATATCGGTGGCGTGGCGGGCGATCTCGGCGAGCCGGGCCCGGCGGCCTTCCTGCTGGGCGGCCTGCAGGATCAGCGAGGGGTTGGTCGTGGCGTCGGTGGGCGAGAAGCGGCGAATCGCCTCGAGGTCGCCGGTATCGGCCACCACGGTGGTCATGCGCTTGAGTTGTGAAAGCAGGTCATCTGCCATGGCGGGGGTGTCCTCCGTGTCGTCTGTCTTTCACTCTACCAAGGCCGCATGGGCGAACATAGACGGCAACGGCATTCGCGCCGGATTCGCGTTATCATTAGCGGCCTATCGGAAACCCTGTCGGAGGTGCCTTGACTCTCAATGCCCGACGCGTGGCCCTGCTGGTGGCCGCCAACACCGCCCTGGCCCCCTTTGCCATCGACGCCTACCTGCCGGCCATGCCGGCCCTGGCCGAGGCCGTGGGCGCCAGCATCCACCATACCGAGCTGTCGATCAGCGTCTTCCTGTTCGGCTTCGCCCTCGGCCAGCTGACCGGGGGACCGCTCTCCGATCGGCTGGGCCGAAAGCCCGTGCTGCTCGGCGGGCTGGTGATCTTCCTGCTGGCCAGCCTGCTGCTGACCACGGTGGACAGCCTCGCCGAGCTGTTGGCCTGGCGCCTGGTTCAGGCGCTGGGCGGCGGGGCCTGCGTGGTCAATTCCGCGGCGATCGTGCGCGACTGCTTCAGCGGCCGCGAGGCCGCCAAGGTGATGTCGACCATGGCGATGATCATGATGCTGGCCCCGCTGGCGGCGCCGGCGGTGGGCAGTGGCCTGCTGTACCTCGCCGACTGGTGGCTGATCTTCGTCTTCCTGGCGGTCTACGCCGCCTTCCTGCTGTGGCTGATGGGCACGCGCCTGCCCGAGACCCGCGCACCGGACGCGCCGCTGGCCTCGCCCCGGCAGGTGCTGCGCAACTACGCCAGCGTGTTGCGTCATCGCGAGGGCATGGGCTACGTGCTGGCCGTGGCCGCGACCTTCGCCGGCATGTTCGCCTTCATCACCGCCTCGCCGTTCCTGTACATGACCCACTATGGCGTGTCGCCGGCGGTGTACCCGGTGCTCTTCGGGGCCAACGTGGTGGTCATGGCTGGCTCGAACCGTGTCAACATCCGTCTGCTGCGTCGGCGCAGCCCCCAGCAGAACATGCGACTGGGGCTCGGCGTGCAATTGGCCGTGGCGCTGACCCTGGTGGCGCTGGTGGCCACCGGACTCGACTCGCTGGTGACCGTGGTGCCGCTGATCATGCTGTTCATGGGTATGGTCGGCTTGATCACTCCCAACGCCATCGCCTCGCTGCTCGAGCACTTCAGCCACATGAGCGCCACCGCCACGGCGCTGCTGGGCAGTATCCAGTTCACCTGCGGGGCCCTGGCCGGCGTGGTGGTGAGTGGCTTCGAGATCGACAGCGCCTGGCCGATGGTGCTGACCATGCTGGCCGTGTCACTGGCCGGCAATCTGGCCCTGCGGGGGCTGGCGGGGCGCGCCGGGCGTGGCGCGGCCTCGCCGGCCGAGCGGGAGAGCTGACGCAGGAGAGGAGAGGGGGTGTCATGAAGTTGTCATTTTCGTGGGGCATCTTGTGCCTCGCGAAGGACGAACACTTCTCTCTACAGGAGCTCTCTCCATGAACCGAATCCTCAAGACCACCGTCATCGCTGCCGCCGTCATGGGCGTGGCCGGTGTCGCCCAGGCCCGCGATCAGGTTCGCATCGTGGGATCCAGCACCGTCTACCCGTTCGCCAGCTACGTGGCCGAGGAGTTCGGCGCCACCACCGAGTTCCCGACGCCGGTCATCGAATCCACCGGGTCCGGCGGCGGCCTGCGGCTGTTCTGCAACGGTGTCGGTGAGGGGACGCCGGACATCACCAATGCCTCGCGTCGCATGAAGCCCTCCGAGTTCGAGCGCTGCGAGGAGAACGGCGTGACCGACATCACCGAGGCCTTCGTTGGCTACGACGGTATCGCCTTCGCCCAGTCCAGCGCCAACGAGGCGATGGACGTGACCCGCGAGCAGATCTTCCTGGCCCTGGCCGCCAAGGTGCCGGTGGACGGCGAGCTGGTCGACAACCCCCACACCCAGTGGAGCGACATCGACGCCTCGCTGCCGGACCGCGAGATCGCCGTCTATGGCCCGCCCACCACTTCCGGGACCCGTGACGCCTTCGAGGAGCTGGTGATGGAAGCCGCCTCCGAGGACATGGACGCCTACGGCGACGAAGGGTATACCGATATCCGCGCCGATGGCGCCTTCATCGATGCCGGCGAGAACGACAACCTGATCGTCCAGCGCCTGGCCGAGAACACCGATGCCTTCGGTATCTTCGGCTACTCCTTCCTCGAGGAGAATGCCGATACCTTGATCGGCTCCAGCATCGACGGTGTCGAGCCCACGCCGGAGGCCATCGGCAGCGGCGAGTATCCGGTGTCCCGCTCGCTGTTCTTCTACGTGAAGAACCAGCACGCCGACGAGGTGCCGGCCATGTACGAGTACGCCAGCATGTTCATGAGCGAGCAGATGATCAGTGATCTCGGCTACCTCAAGGGCATTGGCCTGATCCCGGCTCCCCAGGAGATGCGTGAGCAGGCTCGCCAGGCAGTGGCCGACCACGAGAGCCTCGAAATGGCCGACCTGAAGTAAGCGGGGCAGGATTCCCGTCCCGACCGGCCGGCAACCAGCGTTGCCGGCCGGTGCGCGTTCCGGCAGGGAAGCCGGCCTGGCGACTCCCCTGCGGATGAATTCCTTCGAGAGACACCTATGCAGACCAACCAAATCCTCGCCCTGTTCTGCGGCACCCTGCTGGTGCTGGGTCTGATAGCCTTCTTCCTGGGCCGGGCCAAGGCCGCCAGGGTGCGCGCCTCGGGCACCGCCATGTATGCCCAGCCCGATCAGTACGCCTGGTTCAGCGTGTTGTCCACGGCCGGCCCGGCGATCGCGGTGGGGGCGGTAGGCGCCTTCGTCATGCTGCTGGCCGGGGCCGAGATCCCCGTCCTCTATCTTCTGGCCGCCAGTCTGGTGGTAGGCTGTGCCGGCCTGGGCATGGGCATCGCCCTGGTGCGCCCCGATTTCCATGCTCGCCAGGCCATCGAGCGGGTGATCCGCTTCATTCTGGCCGGCGCCGCGCTGATCTCGATCCTCACCACCTTCGGCATCCTGGTCTCCATCGTCGGCGAGGCCATCCGCTTCTTCCAGATGCAGAGCTTCTGGGACTTCATCACCGGCACCATCTGGAACCCGGGAGCCAGCTTCCTCGAGGCCGCGGGTCGCGCCGAGGAAGGGGCCAGCGCCGCCCAGTTCGGTTCGGTGCCGCTATTCGCCGGCACCTTCATGATCACCCTGGTGGCGATGCTGGTGGCGATCCCCGTGGGGCTGCTGTCGGCCATCTACATGGCCGAGTTCGCCCCCCAGCGAGTGCGCACCCTGGCCAAGCCGGTGCTCGAGGTCCTGGCCGGCATCCCCACCGTGGTCTATGGCTTCTTCGCCGCCATCACCGTGGCGCCGATCATCGTCGACGTGGCCGGGTTCTTCGGCCTGGACGCCTCCTTCAACAACGCCCTGGCGCCAGGCATCGTCATGGGCATCATGATCATCCCGTTCATCTCCTCGCTGTCCGACGACGTCATCAACTCGGTGCCGGACAGCATGCGTCAGGGCTCGCTGGCGCTGGGCATGACCAAGGGCGAGACCATTCGGGACGTGGTGGTGCCGGCGGCCCTGCCGGGCATCATCTCGGCCTCGCTGCTGGCGGTGTCCCGGGCGCTGGGCGAGACCATGATCGTGGTGATGGCCGCCGGCATGCGGCCCAATCTCACGGCCAACCCGCTGGAGGACATGACCACCGTGACGGTGCGCATCGTCGCCGCCCTGACCGGCGACCAGGAATTCGCCAGCGCCGAGACCCTGTCCGCCTTCGCCCTGGGCCTGGTGCTCTTCGTGGTGACCCTGTCACTGAATCTGGTCTCGGTGATCATGATTCGGCGGTTCCGCGAGAAGTATCGGATCAACAACCTCTAACGCCTTGGAGCCATCCCGATGAGCCAACCCTTCGACGAGATCAGCGCCCAGCTCCGGCGTCGTCACCGCAAGTCCGCCCGGCTGAAGTGGCTGTCCATGGGCGCCCTGGGCCTGGCCGGCCTGTTCCTGGTACTGTTCTTCGCCGACATGCTGGTCAAGGGCGTGCCGGCCTTCCAGCAGGCCCAGATCCAGGTCGAGGTCGACTACAGCGAGCGGGCCAGCCAGCTGCCCCTGGCCGCCGTTCAGGAAGAGGTGCGCCCGCTGGTCAGCCGAGGCGTCCTGCGCCTGATCCCGGGGCGCATGGAGGACAATCCCGAGCTGCTCGGCACCACCCGCATGGAGTGGGTGCTGGCCGATGGCCAGGTCGACCAGTACCTCAAGGGCCACCATTCCAAGTTGCGTGACAGCGAGCAGGCGGTGGTCGACCGACTGGTGGAACAGGGGCGCGCGGAGCTGCGCTTCAACACCACCTTCTTCACCCGTGGTGATTCGAAGATGCCCGAGCTCGCCGGCATCGCCTCCGCGGCCATGGGCACGCTGATGACCCTGCTGGTGACGCTGGCCGTGTCCTTCCCGATCGGGGTGATGACGGCGGTCTACCTGGAAGAGTTCGCTCCCGACAATCGTGTCACCCAGCTGATCGAGATCAATATCAACAACCTGGCGGCGATTCCGTCGATCCTCTTCGGCCTGCTGGGGCTGGCGATCTTCATCAACTTCTTCGGCGTGCCGCGTTCCACGCCGGTGGTCGGCGGCCTGACGCTGGCGCTGATGACCCTGCCGGTGATCATCATCGCCACCCGCACGGCGCTGCGCAGCGTGCCGGATTCCATCCGTCATGCCGCCTTCGGGGTGGGGTGCTCGCGCTGGCAGGTGGTGCGTGACCATGTGCTGCCGCTGGCCCTGCCCGGCATCATGACCGGCTCGATCATCGGCCTGGCCCAGGCCATGGGCGAGACCGCGCCGCTGATCATCGTCGGCATGGTGGCCTTCATTCCCGATGTCACCAGCTCCTTCACCGAGGCCGCCACGGTGCTGCCGGCGCAGATCTTCACCTGGGCCGGAGAGCCCGACCGGGCCTTCATCGAGAAGACCTCCGGCGGCATCCTGGTGCTGCTGGCCGTGCTGATTACCCTCAACGCCACCGCCGTGGTGATGCGCAAGAAATTCGAACGTCGCTGGTAAGTCCCGCGGCCCGACACAGGATATGCCAAGATGAATATTCAAGTTGCCGAGCGGAGTATCGCGCCCATGACCGGTCACAGCGCGGGCGAGCCCGTGACCCGCAACGAGGAGGCCCACCACGAGCTCTCCATCCGTGTGCGCGACCTCAACCTCTGGTATGGCGCGTCCCAGGCCCTCAAGAATATCAACATCGATGTCTACCAGCAGAACGTCACCGCGCTGATCGGGCCCTCGGGGTGCGGCAAGTCGACCTTCCTGCGCTGCCTCAACCGCATGAACGACCTGATCCCCGGCGTGCGCATCGACGGCCTGGTGGAAATGGACGGCCGCGACGTCAACGAGGCCAGGATGGACGAGGTGGCCCTGCGGCGCCGGGTGGGCATGGTGTTCCAGAAGCCCAACCCCTTCCCCAAGTCGATCTTCGAGAACATCGCCTATGCGCCGCGCATGCACGACCTGGTGAGCCGCAAGGCCGACGTCGACGAGCTGGTCGAGCGTGCCCTGCGCGATGCCGGCCTCTGGGAGGAGGTCAAGGACAAGCTGCACCAGCCCGGCACCTCGCTCTCCGGCGGTCAGCAGCAACGCCTGTGCATCGCCCGGGCCATCGCGGTGCAGCCCGACGTCATCCTGATGGACGAGCCGACCTCGGCCCTTGACCCGATCTCCACGGCGACCATCGAGGACCTGATGGACAAGCTCAAGCGCCAGTTCACCATCATCACCGTGACCCACAACATGCAGCAAGCCGCCCGCGTGGCCGACTACACGGCCTTCTTCCACCTGGGCGAGGTCGTCGAGTACAACGACACCCAGACGATGTTCTCCAACCCGGCCACCAAGAAGGCCGAGGACTACATCACCGGTCGCTACGGCTGACGCGGCGTCGCGGCACCGACAACGGGGAGGCGAGTCATCGCCTCCCCGTTCTCGTTTACGGCCCTGTCACGGCGCGGTCATCGGGCTCGTCTATATATGGGATTCCATATATACTCCCCGCCAGCCCCATGGCCAAGTGGCCGCGGGCGCCGACTTCGCCATGCCGTCCACCCCAGTCACTCGAGAGGCCCTCATGACCCTACGCATCGGCATCAACGGCTTCGGCCGCATCGGACGCCTCGTGCTGCGCTGCCTCTGGCCACGCGTTGCGGCCGGCGAAGTCGCCGTGGTGCGCGTCAACGACCCGGGCGGCGATGCCGCCACCTTCGCCCACCTGCTGGAGTTCGACTCGGTGCACGGCCACTGGGCGCCGGGCCAGGGCATCCAGGCCGAGGCCGATGCCATCGTGGTCGACGGCGTGCGCAGCACCTTCAGCGCCCACCGCGGGACGGCGGACACCGACTGGTCGGACTGCGACCTGGTGATCGAGGCCTCCGGGGTGATCAAGACCCGGGAGGCGCTCACCGCCTACCTCGACCAGGGCGTCGGCCGGGTGGTGGTCTCGGCGCCGGTCAAGGAGGAGGGCGTGCTCAACGTGGTGATGGGCGTCAATGATGACCAGTACGACCCCGGGACACACCGCCTGGTCACTGCGGCGAGCTGCACCACCAATTGCCTGGCGCCGGTGGTCAAGGTGATCCACGCGACCTTCGGCATCCGCCACGGCTCGATGACCACGGTGCACGATATCACCAATACCCAGGTCATCCTCGATGCCCCGAGCTCTCCCAGCAAGCCCGACCTGCGCCGATCCCGGGCCTGCGGCATGAGCCTGATTCCGACCACCACCGGGTCCGCCAAGGCGATCACCGCGATCTTCCCCGAGCTCGAGGGCAAGCTCAACGGCCATGCGGTGCGCGTGCCCCTGGCCAACGCCTCGCTCACCGACATGGTCTTCGAGCTCGCGCGCGAGGTCACGGTGGAGGAGGTCAACGCGGCGCTGCACGCCGCCGCCGAGGGGCCGCTGGCGGGCATCCTGGGTTACGAGCAGCGCCCGCTGGTGTCCATCGACTACCGCACCGACCCGCGCAGCTCGATCATCGATGCGCTCTCGACCATGGTGATCAACGGCACCCAGCTCAAGCTCTACGCCTGGTACGACAACGAGTGGGGCTACGCCAACCGCACCGCCGAGCTGGCCTTGAAGGTGGGGAGTGAGCAGGTGGGCAATGCCTGAGGCAGGCGGTCTCACCGGGCGTCTCAGCACGCTGCCCTTCGAGGTGCGCCAGTACCTGCTGATCACCGGCAACTACTGGGCCTTCACGCTGACCGACGGTGCCCTGCGCATGCTGGTGGTGCTGCACTTCCACCAGCTGGGCTACTCGCCGCTGGAGGTGGCGCTGCTGTTCCTCTTCTACGAGGCCTTCGGCGTGGTCACCAACCTGGTGGGGGGCTGGCTGGGCGCGCGCCTGGGCCTCAACCGCACCATGAACATCGGCCTGGGGCTGCAGGTCGTGGCGCTGGCCATGCTGACGGTGCCCGCCGAGGCGCTCAGCGTGCCCTGGGTGATGGCCGCCCAGGCGCTCTCCGGCATCGCCAAGGACCTCAACAAGATGAGCGCCAAGAGCGCGGTCAAGGTGCTGGTGCCCAAGGACAGCCCCGGTGCCGGGAGTGCCCTCTACCGCTGGGTGGCGATCCTCACCGGCTCCAAGAACGCCCTCAAGGGGGCCGGCTTCTTCCTCGGTGGGCTGCTGCTGACGCTGATCGGCTTCCGGGGCGCCGTCATCGCCATGGCGGTGATGCTGGTCGCGGTGCTTGCGCTGTCGCTGGTGCGGCTCAAGGCCGACCTGGGGCGCCAGACGCGCAAGCCCAAGTTCACCGAGGTGTTCTCCAAGTCGCGGGCCATCAACGTGCTCTCGGCGGCGCGGCTGTGCCTGTTCGCCTCCCGTGATGTCTGGTTCGTGGTGGCCCTGCCGGTATTTCTCCATGATCAGCATGGCTGGAGCCACTGGACGGTGGGGGGGCTGCTGGCCCTCTGGGTGATCGGCTACGGCGGCGTGCAGACCCAGGCGCCGCGCCTGACCGGCCTGGTCAAGGGCGGCGCGCGGGGCGTCACGGCGTTCTGGGCCCTGATACTGGCTGGCCTGCCCGCGCTACTGGCGTTGCTGCCGCTGGCCGAGGCGGGCTGGCTCGTCGGCGGATTGCTGGCCTTCGGCGTGCTGTTCGCCATCAACTCCAGTTGGCACAGCTACCTGATCGTTCACTATGCGAGGGCCGACGGCGTCTCCATGGATGTGGGCTTCTACTACATGGCCAATGCCATGGGCCGGCTCGCCGGCACGCTGCTGTCGGGCTGGCTCTACCAGGTGCAGGGCCTGGCCGCCTGCCTGTGGGTCTCGGCGGCCCTGGTGGCGGCCAGTGCGCTGATGGCCCTGGCCTTGCCGAGCGACGAGATGGCGGGGAGGTCGGCATGACCCTCGAGGTGACCGATGTGCTCAAGTGCCTGGCCGACGAGACCCGGCTGAGCCTGATGCTGCTGATCCGCCGGGAAGGCGAGCTCTGCGTGTGCGAGCTGACCCATGCCCTGGAACTCTCGCAGCCCAAGGTGTCGCGTCACCTGGCGCACCTGCGCCGCGGTGGCCTGCTCGCCGACCGCCGCGACGGCCAGTGGGTCTACTATGGCCTGGAGCCGGGCATGCCCGACTGGGTGATGGCCATCCTGGCGGCGGCCGCCGAGGGGGACGAGGCCCGGCTGGACGCCTTGGCCGCTCGGCTGGCGCGCATGGGCGACCGCCCCGGGCGGCGGGCCGCGCTGTGCTAGGGCGTGTTAGAGCCGCTCTCGCAGCCGGTCAGCCCCGCGCCGGTACCCCCTGAAGCCCGCGTAAGCCCCAGAGGCCCAGCAGCGGCCCGGGAAGCAGCCACCACACCACCCAGGGCCCCTGGCTGGCCCACAGCGAGGCGGTCAGCCAGATGCCCGGCAGGGTCAGCGCAAAGCCCACGGCGTTCATCACCGCCAGGGTCGAGCCCACCTGGGCCCGCGGCGCGGTGGCGGCGGCCAGCGCGGAGAACTGCGGCGAATCGGCAATCACCGTCAGCCCCCAGAGGGCCAGCAGGCCCAGCAGCAGCGGCGGCGGCGCCCAGGCCAGCAGCGGATAGGCCAGCCCGACCAGCCCCGAGGTGGCCAGCGCCCGGCGGGCCACGGTGAGGCTGCCCAGACGGCGGCTCAGCTGGCCACCCGCCACGCAGCCGACCAGTCCCAGGGCGATCATGCCGAAGGCCAGCCAGGGCACCAGGCCGGCCGGCGCCGACAGTCGCGCCACCTCCCTGGCGATCAGGAAGGGCGCCAGGGTCCAGACCGCATAGAGCTCCCAGCAGTGGCCGAAGTAGCCCCCGGCCACGGCACGGAAGCGGCCGTCGCGGAGCGCGGCCAGCCCTTCCCCGAGGCGCGCCCGGCCGCTCGAGGGCGGTAGGTGCGGGCCGTCGCCCAGGGCCAGCACCAGGGCGCCGCCCGTGAGGGCGAGGAGGGAGGCGCCGAGCAGCGGCCATTGCCAGGGGAGCCCCAGGGTCGCGCCGCGCAGCAGGTGCGGCAGGGCGGTGCCGAGCGTCAGCATGCCCACCAGCCAGGCCAGGGCGGCGCCGGTATGGCGGGGCGTCCAGCCGATCACCAGCTTCATGCCCAGGGGATAGATGCCGGCCAGGCAGACGCCGGTGAGAAAGCGCAGCCCCAGGGCCGGCCCCGTATGGGGCGCCGCCAGCACGAAGCCCGCGTTGATCAGGGCACCGGCCAGGCTCGCCGCGGCGAAGACATGGCTGGCACGGAAACGGTCGCCGAGGCCGCTGACGGCCAGGCCCAGGGCGCCGAGGATGAAGCCCAGCTGCACGGCCAGCGTCAAGCGGCCCAGGTCGGCCGCGGTGAGCCCCAGGGTCTCGGCCAGCGACAATCCCACGCCGTTGACGCTGAACCACAGCGAGGTGCCGCAGAGCTGCGCCAGGACGATGATCGCCAGCGGATGGCGCGCCAGCGATCGCCTCATGGGGCGGGAAAGCGAGCGCGGGTGGCGTTGGCGATCCGCACCAGGGCGAGCATCAAGGGGACCTCCACCAGCACTCCCACCACGGTGGCAAGCGCCGCACCGGACTGCAGGCCGAACAGCGCGATGGCGGCGGCCACGGCCAGTTCGAAGAAGTTGCTGGCGCCGATCATGGCGCCCGGCGCCGCCACGCAGTGGGGGACCCGCCAGGCCCAGGCCCAGCCGTAGGCCAGCAGGAAGATCAGGAAGGTCTGCAGGATGAGGGGAATGGCGATCAGCACGATATGCAGGGGATGGGTCAGGATCACCTCGCCCTGGAAGGCGAACAGCAGCACCAGGGTGATGATCAGGCCGATGGGCGTGATCGGGGCGATCCGCGCCAGGAAGACCCTCTCGAACCAGGCCGGACCCTGACGCTGGATCAGGGTTCGACGGGTCAGGTAGCCCGTGCCCAGGGGAATGACGATGTACAGCACCACCGACAGCGCCACGGTGTTCCACGGCACCTGGATGTCCGACACCCCGAGCAGCAGCACCACGATGGGGGCGAAGGCGAACAGCATGATCAGGTCATTGAGCGACACCTGGACCAGGGTATAGGCGGCATCGCCGCGGGTCAGGGTGCTCCACACGAAGACCATGGCGGTGCAGGGGGCGGCCCCCAGCAGGATGGCGCCGGCCAGGTACTGGCTGGCCAGGGCCTCGGGGATCCAGGGGCGAAAGACCACGGTCAGGAAGAAGCCGGCGATGACGAACATGGTGAACGGCTTGATCAGCCAGTTCACCGTGGTGGTGATGACCAGGCCCTTGGGCTGACGGCGTACCCCGAGCACCGCCGAGAAGTCGATCTGGGCCATCATCGGGAAGATCATGGCCCAGATCAGCACGGCCACCGGGATCGACACCTGGGCGACCTCGAAGCGCGACAGGGTCTCGGGAACCACCGGAGCGAACTGCCCCAGCAGCACGCCGGCCAGGATGGCCAGGGCCACCCACAGCGAGAGAAAGCGCTCGAACAGGCCCATGGGGGAGGGAGCATCGCCGCTCCGGGTCTCGATGTTGGTGGTCATGAGGCGCTCCCTGGGTGGCTTCGAGTCGAGGGGGGGAGACGGCCTTCGACCGCTCCCGGCCCGGGCGACGGGCTGGCGCACCCCGGGCGGCAGGGGGCGCCGAGGGTGGCCGAGGTCGCCTGCCAAGATATATGCATTTCCATATGTCATCAATCCTCCCGTTCGCCCCTCGCGGCCGATGACGAGCAGCTGCTAGGCTCAACGGGCTTTGCCCGCCTTCTCGAATCCTGGAGTTACCATGACCGGCCATCCGCCCTTGTGCCTCGATCGGCTCGCCGTCGGCGACCTGCAGCCGGTGTCGCTGTGCGTGGCCGCCGGGGAGGTGCTGTGTCTCGCCGGCCCCAGCGGGGCGGGCAAGAGCCGGCTGCTGCGGGCCATCGCCGACCTGGAGCCCCACCGGGGAGCGGTCACCCTGGGAGAACTGGCCCAGGACGAGCTGCCGGGCCATGCCTGGCGCCGCCGGGTCATGCTGGTCCCGGCGGAGAGCCAGTGGTGGGCCGAGCGGGTGGGAGATCACTTTCCCGCGGGGGACGTTCGGGGTCTGTCGGCCCTGGGCCTGACGCCGGCGGTGCTCGACTGGCCGGTGGCCCGTCTGTCGTCCGGCGAGAAGCAGCGCCTGGCGCTGCTGCGGGCCCTGGCCCGAACCCCCTCGGTGCTGCTGCTGGACGAGCCGACGGCCAACCTGGACGACGTCACCACCCGCCGGGTGGAGGCCTGGTTGATGGCGCGCCTCCGGGATGGGGGCTGGCCGGTGATCTGGGTCGCCCATGACCAGGTGCAGATCGCCCGGGTCGCCACGCGGCGGGGGCGTCTCGAGGATGGACGACTGGTCGAGGAGGTCCCGGCGCCATGCAAGTGATCGACCTCGCCTGGTGGCAACTGGCACTGGCCGCCCTGCTGGTGGTGGCGCTCGCCGGATGCACGGTGGCCGGGCGCCTGGGGATGGGCCGCACGCTGCTGATCGCGGCGGGACGGACGGTGATCCAGCTGGCGCTGGTCGGGCTGGTCCTCGAGGCGCTGTTCGCCTCGGCGCGCTTCCATTGGGTCGCGCTGATGGCCGTGGGCATGCTGCTGATCGCCGGCCGCGAGGTCGTGGCCCGCCAGAAACGCCGCCTGCTCGGCGGCTGGGCCTTCGGCATCGGCACCCTGGCGATGTTCCTGTCCTCCTTCACCGTGGCGGTACTGACCCTGACGGTGATCATCGGCCCCGAGCCCTGGTACCGGCCCCAGTATGCCATCCCGCTGCTGGGCATGATGCTCGGCAACACCATGACCGGCGTGGCCCTGGCCCTCGACCGTCTCACCGAGGGTACCTGGCAGCAGCGGGCGGTGATCGAGAATCGCCTGATGCTCGGCCAGACCTGGCGGGAGGCCATCGGCGATATTCGCCGCGAGGCGATGCGCAGCGGGCTGATGCCGGTGGTCAATGCCATGGCCGCCGCCGGGGTGGTCAGCCTGCCGGGCATGATGACCGGTCAGATCCTGGCCGGCACCGCGCCGGCGCTGGCGGTGAAGTACCAGATCCTGATCATGTTCACCATCACCCTGGGCACCGGCTTCGGCACCCTGGCCGCGGTGGCCCTGGCCAGTCGCCGGCTGTTCGATGATCGCGAGCGGCTACGCCCCGACCGCCTGGCGGCGCCCCGCAAATGAAGGCTCTTCGCCGATCGGCGTGACACGGGCAGGGCCTGGTGTCTCTCGTCCATGCCGCGTGTCCGGGCAAAGGGCGATGAACCGAAAACAAGGACGCCCGCCGCAAGGCGGGCGCATTGGATGGCGAGGGTGCCAGGCTCAGTCGACCAGTTCCACGGCCACCGCCGTGGCCTCGCCGCCGCCGATGCACAGGCTGGCGATGCCGCGCTTGCCGCCCCTGGTACGCAGGGCGTGGATCAGGGTGGCGATGATCCGCGAACCGGTGGAGCCGATCGGGTGGCCCTGGGCGCAGGCCCCGCCGAAGACATTGACCTTGTCGTGGGGCAGCCCCAGGTCGTCCATGGCCATCAGGGTGACCACGGCGAAGGCCTCGTTGATCTCGAACAGGTCGACGTCGTCGACGCACCAACCGAGGCGTTTCATCAGCTTGTCGATGGCGCCCACCGGGGCGATGGTGAACTCGCTGGGATGACGCGAGTGGGTGCTGTGGCCCAGCATGCGCGCCAGGGGCCTGGCGCCGACCCGGTCCGCCGCGGCCTGGCTGGCCAGGATCAGCGCCGAGGCACCGTCGGAGATGGAGCTCGAGTTGGCGGCGGTGATGGTGCCGTCCTTGGCGAAGGCCGGACGCAGCGAGCGAATCTTGTCGAGCCTGGCCTGGAAGGGCTGCTCGTCATGTTCCACCAGGCTGTCGCCCTGGCGGCCGGAGACGGTCACCGGCGCCATCTCGGCGTCGAGGTGACCGGCGTTGGTGGCCGCCATGGCGCGCTCCAGCGAGGCGATCGCGAAGTCATCGAGGCGCTCGCGGCCGTAGTCGCGGCGTGTGGCGATCTCCTGGGCGAAGCCGCCCATCAGCTTGCCGGTCTCGGCATCCTCCAGGCCATCGAGGAACATGTGATCCAGCAGCTGGCCGTGGCCCAGCCGGTAGCCGGTGCGCGCCTTGGCCAGCACATGGGGGGCATTGGACATGGACTCCATGCCGCCGGCCAGCAGGATCTCGCCGGAGCCGGCGCGGATCAGGTCATGGGCCAGCATGGTGGCCTTCATGCCGGAGCCGCACAACTTGTTGACGGTGGTGGCGCCGATGCCGTCCGGGATGCCGGCCTGACGCATGGCCTGACGGGCGGGGCCCTGCTTGACGCCGGCGGGCAGCACGCAGCCCAGGATGCCCTCGTCGATGGCGGCGGCCTCGATCCCGGCCCGCTCGATGGCGGCACGGATCGCCGTGGCCGCGAGTTCCGGCGCGGCGAGGCTGGACAGGCTGCCCAGCATGCCGCCCATCGGGGTCCGCGTCGCGGCGAGGAAAACGATATCGTTGGACTGGCTCATGGCATGTCTCCCGAACGTCGATGGTCGTGATGGTGGCGGAGTCCCGGCCGGGGAGGCGGCGGTGCGTTGACCTGTCGGCGGGGCTATGGTTCTCTCAGGGTCAACCAAGCAAGCGCTAGTGTAAACGTCGATGAATGTAATGAATGACTCGCCTCGCCGCAAGGAACTGACGCGTCAGGCCGCCCAGTTGTTCGTCCAGGAGGGCTTCGATCGCACCACCGTGCGCATGCTGGCCCAGGAGATGGGCATCAAGTCCGGCAGCCTCTTCCACCACTTCCGCGACAAGCAGGAGATCCTCGCCGCGGTGATCGAGGAGGGCACCGAGAATGCCCTGGCGATCGCCCGACAGGCCCTCGACCAATGCGACAGCGACCCCGAGGCGAGGTTGCATGCCATGGCGCGGGCGCATCTGGAGACCCTGCTGACCGACCGCAACGCCCATGTGGTCGCCCTCTACGAATGGCGGCGCCTGGCCCCCGAGGCACGCGACCACCTGGGCCACCTGCGGGATGCCTATGAGGCGTTGTGGGAAGAGGTGCTCGACGAGGCCCTGGCCGCCGGCCTGATCCGGGGTGACCGGTTCCTGGTCTCGCGCTTCGTGATGGGAGCGCTCAACTGGACGGTGCGCTGGTACGACCCCCATGGCGAGCGCTCTCCCGAGGACCTCGCCCGGGAACTCATCGCCATGATTACCCACCCCGCCCACTGAGCCTGCCGCGTCGGGGTCGACCATGGTCTAGCCCCGTCGCTCGTCCCACCCCTTGCCCTGCCGAGACGAAGTCACTAGCTTGTACCTAGCGCTTGATAGGTTGACGCTTACGTCAACTGTAGGTTCCGGCGGCGGGTCGATCCCCGGTCGCCGGACGCGATGACAGTGAAGGCCAGATGGCCGATGGCCGACAACAAGCACAATGGGCCTCCGGACGGCGATGCCGATGGAGCCGACAAGCAGAGAGGCAGCTTATGAGCACACCCGCGACCCTTCCCGGCTATTCCGCCTATTGCGAACGCTTTGCCGTCGATGACGTCATCGCCCGCCTCGATGACCACCGGGACGGCAGGCTCAACGCCTTCGAGGCCTGCTGTGGTCGCCACCTGCGCGAGGGGCGCGGCGAGGTGCCGGCCCTGGTGCACCAAGACCCCCAGGGTCGGGTCACCACCCTGAGCTATGGCCAGCTCGCCGCCGAGAGCGACAAGCTCGCCGGCTGGTTCGTCGAGCGGGGCCTGGGGGAGGGTGACCGCATCGCCTGCATGCTGCCCCGCTCGCCGCAGTTGCTGATCGCCGTGCTGGCCACCTGGCGCATCGGTGCCGTCTACCAGCCGCTGTTCACCGCCTTCGGCGCGGATTCCGTGGACTACCGCCTGGGTCGCGCCGACACCCGGCTGGTGATCACCGATCACGCCAACCGCTTCAAGTTCGACGGTCTCACGCAGTGCCCGCCGGTGCTCGCCGTGGGCGGCCCCGATGCCGAGCACGGCGAGGACCTGGACTGGGCCGCGGCCCTGGCGCATGCGCCGCTGACGCCCCCGCCGCCGCGCCAGTCCCCGGACGCCGCCTTCCTGCAGATGTTCACCTCGGGCACGGTGGGCAAGCCCAAGGGCGTGGCCGTCCCGCTCTCCGCCATGCCGGCCTTCGCGCTCTACATGGAGCTGGCCATCGGCCTGGAGCCCAGCGACCGCTTCTGGAACATGGCCGACCCCGGCTGGGCCTACGGCCTCTACTACGCCATCGCCGGGCCGCTGCTGCTGGGCGTGACCACCCACTTCTGCGAGGCCGGCTTCAGCGCGGAGGGGGCCCTGGCCTTCATGCAGCGGCACGGCATCACCAACTTCGCCGCCGCGCCCACCGCCTACCGCCTGATGAAGGCCTCCGGGCTGTTCGACGCTGCCCACCAGACGCTGTCGCTGCGTCGCGCCAGCTCCGCGGGCGAGCCCCTCAACACCGAGGTGGTGACCTGGGTGGAGAGCGCCCTGGGCTGCCCGGTCATGGACCATTACGGCCAGACCGAGACCGGCATGACCTGCTGCAACCACCATGCTCTCGACCACCCCAAGCATGTCGGCGGCATGGGCGTGCCGATGCCCGGCTATCGGCTGGCGATCCTCGACGCCGAATACCGTGAACTGCCGCCGGGCGAGCCCGGCGTGCTGGCGGTGGATATCGCCCGCTCTCCGGCGCACTTCTTCGCCGGCTACACTTGGCAGGAGAAGCATCCCTTCGCCGAGGGCTACTACCTCACCGGCGACGTGGTGATGCAGGGCGAGGATGGCACCTTCCAGTTCGCCGGCCGCGACGACGACATCATCACCACCGCCGGTTACCGGGTCGGCCCCACCGACGTGGAGAACTCCGTACTGACCCATCCGGCCGTGGCCGAATCCGCCGCGGTGGGCCAGCCCGACGAGATCCGTGGCGAGGTGATCAAGTCCTACGTGGTGCTGCGCGAGGGCGTCGAAGCCAGCGACGCACTGGCCGACGAGATCCGCCAGCAGGTCCGCGAGCGACTGTCCACCCATGCCTTCCCCAGGGTGATCGAGTTCGTCGACGCCCTGCCCAAGACGCCCAGCGGCAAGATCCAGCGCTTCAAGCTGCGCGCGGATGCCGCCGAGAAGGCGGCACCCGAGGCCGCCCAATGATCGTGGAGACATTGCGATGCAAGTGAAGGACAACACCTTTCTGATCACCGGCGCCGCCTCCGGACTGGGGGCGGCTACCGCCGAGCGCCTCGTCGCCGCGGGCGGCCGGGTGGTGCTGTGCGACCTCAGCGAGGCCGTCGAGGCCCATGCCGAGACCCTCGGCGAGGCCGCCCGGGCCGTGCGTGGCGACGTCACCGCCGCGGACGACATCCAGGCTGCCGTGGATGCCGCGGTGGCCCTCGGCGGCGAGCGGGGCCTGGCCGGGGTGGTGCACTGCGCCGGGGTGGTCAGCGTGGCCAAGCTGCTCGACCGCGAGGGCCACCCCGCAGACCTCGAGGCCTATGCACGCACCGTCCAGATCAACCTGGTGGGGACCTTCAACGTCATGCGCCTGGCCTCGGCGGCCATGGCCGGCAACGCCCCCGGCGAGGACGGCGAGCGCGGCGTGATCATCAATACCGCCTCGGTGGCCGCCTTCGACGGCCAGGTGGGGCAGTGCGCCTACAGCGCCTCCAAGGCCGGCGTGGTGGGCATGAGCCTGCCGGCGGCCCGGGAGCTCTCGCGACACGGCATCCGGGTCATGGCCATCGCCCCGGGGGTCTTCGAGACGCCGATGATGGGCGATATTCCCGAGGACGCCGTGGCCGCGCTCTCGGCCGCGGTACCCTTTCCCAAGCGGCTGGGCAGGCCCGACGAGTTCGCCCGGCTGGCCGAGCAGATCGTCACCAACCCGATGCTCAACGGCGAGGTGATCCGCCTGGACGGCGGCATTCGCATGCAGTGACCCGGCTTCGCCGGGCGCTGGAAGAGCCGGACGTCGCCTGGAGCGATAAGCCATAAGCTGTAAGCGCAACCCCCCCGGGCGAAAGCCTCCGGGGGGTTGCTGATGATGCTGGCTTCCCGCTTCCCGCTTCCCGCTTCCCGCTTCCCGCTTCCCGCTTCCCGCTTCCCGCTTCCCGCTTCCCGCTTCCCGCTTCCCGCTGCTTGCCCCTGGAGCAAAACGAACGCTTGACTCTCGATCGGTTCGAGGCTAGTTTCAAACACATGTTTGAAAGCGGCCGTCACCGCCGCCGCTGCCCGACTTCGAGGAGAGACGAGATGCCCGACTACCAGGCCCCGCTGCGTGACCTGCGCTTCGTGATGGACGAGCTGCTGGACTATCCCGCCCACTATGCGCGCCTGCCCGGCGGCGAGGAGGCCAGCCCGGACGTGGTGGCCGCGATCCTGGAGGAGGGCGGACGCTTCGCCCGCGAGGTGCTGCTGCCCCTGAACCAGAGCGGCGACCGCGAGGGCTGTCTGCTGGAGGGCGGCGAGGTCAAGACGCCCCGGGGCTTCAAGGCGGCCTACCGGCAGTACGTGGAGGGTGGCTGGCCGGGCCTGGCGGCGGACCCCGCCCAGGGCGGCCAGGGCCTGCCACCGTCGCTCGCCATGGTGCTCAACGAGATGATCTGTGCCACCAACCTGGCCTGGGGCATGTACCCGGGACTCTCCCACGGCGCCGCCGACGCCCTGCGTCATCATGGCACCGAGGCCCAGAAGGCCACCTACCTGACCAAGCTGGTCGAGGGCGTCTGGACCGGCACCATGTGCCTGACCGAGCCGCATTGCGGCACCGATCTGGGCCTGATCAAGTCCCGCGCCGTGCCCCATGATGATGGTAGCTACGCCGTGACGGGGACGAAGATCTTTATCTCCGCCGGTGATCACGACCTCGCCGAGAACATCGTCCACCTGGTGCTGGCCAAGCTGCCGGACGCCCCGGCGGGCTCCAGGGGGATCTCGCTGTTCGTGGTGCCGAAGTACTTGCCAGAGCAGCTGCCCGACGCGGCCGGCGAGCCCGGCGCGCGCAACGGGGTCAGCTGCGGTTCCCTCGAGCACAAGATGGGCATCCACGGCAATGCCACCTGCGTGATGAACTTCGACGCCGCCCGGGGCTACCTGGTGGGCGAGCCCCACAAGGGCCTGGCCTGCATGTTCACCATGATGAACGCCGCCCGCATCGGGGTGGGCATCCAGGGGCTGGGTCTCACCGAGGCCAGCTTCCAGAATGCCCTGGCCTATGCCCGGGATCGCCTGCAGATGCGCGCCCTGTCGGGGGCCAAGGCCGAGGACAAGCCCGCCGACCCGATCATCGTGCACCCGGACGTGCGGCGCATGCTGCTGACCCAGAAGGCCTTCGCCGAGGGCGGGCGCATGCTGGTGCTGTACGCCGCCCAGATGGTCGACGTGGTGGAGCATGCTCAGGACGCCGCCGAGCGCGAGCGTGCCGAGACCCTGCTCGGCCTGCTGACGCCCATCGTCAAGGCCTTCCTGACCGAGGTGGGCTTCGAGGCCACCAACGAGGGCGTGCAGGTCTTCGGCGGGCACGGCTTCATCCAGGAATGGGGCATGGAGCAGCTGGTGCGCGACGCCCGCATCACGCGGCTCTACGAGGGCACCACCGGCATCCAGGCCCTCGACCTGCTGGGCCGCAAGGTGCTGATGAACCAGGGCGAGACCCTCAAGGTGTTCACCAAGGAGATCCACAAGTTCTGCCAGGCCGAGGCGGCGAACCCCGCCATGGCCGAGTTCGTCCGTCCCCTGGCCAAGCTCAACACGGAATGGGGCGAGCTGACCATGGGCGTGGGCATGAAGGCCATGGGCGACCGCGAGGAGGTCGGCGCGGCCAGCGTCGACTACCTGATGTATTCGGGCTATGTGACCCTCGCCTACCTCTTCGCCCGGGCCGTGAAGCAGGCCAGGGCCAGCCTGGATGCCGGCACCGACGACGCCGCCTTCTACCGGGCCAAGGTCAACACGGCGCGCTTCTACTTCGAGCGCCTGCTGCCGCGGACCCGGGCCCATGCCCAGATGATCCAGGCCGGCGCCGAGCCGCTGATGGCACTCTCCCCCGAGGACTTCGGGCGCGGCTTCGCGCTCTGACTCCGGCACTCTCTCTGATCAGGCGCTCTGATCGGTGGTTGCGCGGCGGGCCCTGGCCCGCCGCTTTTTTGTGCACGGCCGGGAGGTTCCCAGCCGGCAGGCGGTCGAGTCGCTGGTGTCGCGGCGGGCAAGCTGCCATGCTCAACCGGCGCGGGGTGCGCCACGCGCCGAGCCCCCTCCCGTTACCCTGCCGCCAGGATGACCGCCGATGGACAAGATCCTGATCAGTGCCTGCCTGCTCGGCCAGCCGGTCCGCTACGACGGCCGCGCCAAGCCCCAGCACAGCGCCATCCTCGCCCGCTGGCGCCGGGAGGGTCGCCTGGTGGCGGTCTGTCCCGAGCTGCAGGCCGGCCTCGCCACCCCCCGTGCCGCGGCGGAGATCCAGGGCGGCGGCGGCCTGGCGGTGCTGGACGGCGCCGCCCGGGTGGTCACCATTGACGGCGTGGACGTGACGTCGGCCTTCCTGCATGGCGCCCGGCTGGCGCTGGACCTGTGCCGGGCGCATGATGTCCGCTACGCCCTGCTCACCGAGGCCAGCCCCTCCTGCGGCAGTGGAGAGATCCACGATGGCCGCTTCGCCGGCCGCCGGGTCGCCGGTGCCGGCGTGACGAGCGCCTTGCTGGCGCGACATGGGGTACGGGTCTTCTCTCACCACCAGATCGCGTCGCTGGCCGAGGTGCTCGCCGCGGGTGAGCGAGCGAGGGCCTGAGTTCCAGCCAACCAAGGAGTCTGCCATGTCCCGAAAGACCCGCCTGCACGACCTGCTTCAGGTAATGCGCCAACACGATGGCCGCATCGGTGGGCCCGACCTCGCCGAGGCGCTCGGCATATCGCTGCGGTCGCTGTACCAGGATATCGCCGTGCTGCGGGCGGTGGGGGTCGAGATCGCCAGCGAGCCGGGGGTCGGCTATGTCCTTGCCCCCGGCATCACGCTGCCCCCGCTGAGCCTGACCGAGGCGCAGTTCGACGCGCTCGCGCTGGGCCTGAGTCGCGTCAGGGGCGATGCCACCGGGCCGCTGGCGAGCCCTGCCGCCGAGCTGCTGGAGCGGGTATCCGAGGCGCTCCCCGAGGAGCTCGGGGAAAGGCTGGCCAGGATCGGTCGCCAGGCAGAGGCCCAGGACGCCGGGCCCCGGGCGACCGCCGAACCCCGCTCGGATGACCTGATCTTCTACACCAACCCGCTCTCCCGGGCCGGCATCGTCCACTGGATGCTCGAGGAGATCGGCGTGCCCTATCGCACCGTCACCCTCGAATACGGCACCACGATGAAGGCGCCGGACTACCTGGCCATCAACCCGATGGGCAAGGTGCCGGCGATCCGCCACGGCGACACCGTGGTCACCGAGGCCGCCGCCATCTGCGCCTATCTCGCCGATGCCTTCCCCGGCGCCGGGCTGGCACCGCCCCCCGAGGCCCGCGGCGACTACTACCGCTGGCTGTTCTTCGCCGCCGGGCCGCTCGAGGCCGCCGTCTCGCTGCACGACCACCTCGGGCTCCAGCCGAGCGCCGAGCAGCAGATGCGGATCGGCTGCGGCAGCCTCGCGGCGGTGCTCGACACCCTCGCCGGCGCGCTCGACGGGCGTCGCTACCTCGCGGGAGAGGCCTTCAGCGCGGCGGACGTCTATGTCGGCGCCCATCTCGGCTGGGGCATGCAGTTCGGCTCGATCCCCAGGCGTCCCGAGTTCGAGGCCTACTGGGCGGGCCTGCAGGATCGCCCGGCCCGGCTGCGCTGCGCGGCGTTCGTCGATCAGGCCATGGCGCAGGGCGCCTGACACCCGGGTGTCAGGTCGGCGGTGGCGCGTGATGCGCCAGCCGCCCGCGATGCCGCCGTCACTTCCACTTGATGTTGCAGCCCATGGAGGGTTTCTGGTCGGGGCTCGGTGCCCGGTCGGCCAGCACCGCGTCGGCGGCGGCACGCAGGTCGCGGCCGTCGACGGGGGTGTCCTTGCTGGGCCGGCTGTCGTCGAACTGGCCGCGGTAGGCGAGGCGGTGGTCCCGGTCGAAGAGGAAGAAGTCGGGCGTGCAGGCGGCCTCGAAGGCACGGGCGACCTCCTGGCTCTCGTCGACCAGGTAGGGGAAGGTGTAACCCCGGGCCCGGGCCTCCTCGACCATCTTCTCCGGGCGGTCGTCCGGGTGGGCCCGGAAGTCGTTGCTGTTGATGCCGACCACCGCCAGGCCCCTGGCCTGGTACTCCCGGGTGAAGTCCGCCAGGGCGTCCGCCACGTGCTTGACGAAGGGGCAGTGGTTGCACATGAAGACCACCAGCAGCGGCTGGTCCGGGTAGTCGTCGCTGCCCACCGTGTGGCCCTCGGCATCGGGCAGGCGGAAGGCGGGCAGGGGGGAGCCGAGCTCGAGCATGCTGGAAGGCGTGAGGGCCATGGTGTGCTCCTGTCGGGTGGGGGGTTCTCTCTACTAAGGGTATCAGAGCCCCCTAGCAGCCTGTTGGGTTTGACCGATCGTCACGAGAATCACGGATTTCGAGTCAAATTCATCGGTCGATTGAGGCGAATAACCCGCTATTTAACGAAATGGATCGAATGGAGTTGGCCGAAAGACCGGGATTCACAGTAGATCAGCGTCAAGCCCGACAGGCTGCTAGCCGGCGCACAGTCGTCGGCGGGCCGATGCGGGGTCGAGCTCGTGACCGGAGGGCAGGACGGTCGCGGGGTCGTGCAGCCAGGCGGCGAGGTCGGCCTCGGTGCGGTCGCGCCGGGTATACCGGGTGAGCATATGGTAGCCGCCGGGATAGAGGACGAATCGCCAGGCCGGCGCACCGCCGTTCGCCTCGGGCAGCCGGTCGAGCAGGGCGCAGATCGCCTCGGGGGGAATCACCTGGTCCTCGTCGCCGTAGAGGATCAGCGCCGGGCCACGCAGATGCTCGGCGGCTTCCAGGGCGAGGCTCATGGTCTCGGCCACCCCGTAGAGGGTGTCCACCCGGGCGCGGCGCAGGATCAGTGGGTCCTCGGCGAGCTGCCGGCGGATCTCGGGGTCATCGGTGGGATGGATGCCGAGCCGGTGTGCCGTCTTGGCGGAGAAGCTCACGGAAGGGATCAGGCGTATACCGAGCCACAGGCTCAGCCGCTGGTACCAGGGCATGGCGTCGAGCCCCCAGACCGCCGGGGAGATCAGGATGCTGCCGTCCACCGGCGGTGGGCGGGCGTCGGCCAGGGCGAGCAGCACCACGGCGGCGCCCATGCTCTTGCCCACCAGATACAGCGGCGTCTGCGGATGCCGTTCACGCAACTGGCCGGCGACTAGCCTGACGTCGGCCGTCAGGCGCTGGTGTCCGGGCCAGAGGCGGCGTTGGGCGGTCCGCCCGAAGCCACGCTGATCGTGGGCGTAGACGCTGATGCCATGGGGTGTCATGGCCTCGGCCATCACCGCGAAGCTGCCGCCATGGTCGTTGAAGCCGTGCACCGCCAGCACCACGGCGTCGGCCTCCCCCTCGGCGGGCCAGTGCCGCAGCGGCAGGCGATAGCCGTCCTCGGCGATCACTCGGTCGTGTTCGATGCGGGCATGTGCGGCCCCGGGACCCGGTTGTTGCCGGATCGCCTCGCCACAACCGACCAGCAGCAGTCCGGTGAGCAGCAAGGCCAGGGGGCGATGAAGCGAGCTGACGATCATGGGGCTACCCGATGGTGCCGGCCGAGACCGTTGAGTGGGGCTCAGGGGTAGCCCAGGACCAGGCGCAGCCGCTCGGCGTGGCGGGCGACCCAGACGGGATCGATGGGACCCCAGTCGCGCACCACATAGTGGCCGACGTTGTGGCGCTGTCCCGGTGCCGGCTCGAACTCGCAGCGGATGTCCAGCTCCGCCAGGGCGGCCAGGGTATCCTGGGCCGTGCGCCGGGGCATGCCCGTGGCGTCCATGATGGCCGGCACGCTGGCGGTGCCGTTGGCCACCAGGTGAGCCACGTAGAGGCGCCGGTAGAAGCTGCTTTGCGTCTTGCTGAGTGCCATTGCGGTGTCCTGCCTCATTGTCAGCCTGTCAGCCTGACAGCCATGGCCGATCGACGCCAGGCACCGATGCCCCCTGTCCCCCGGCCGGCTTGGTTCACGGCCGGATCCTCCTCATTCGGTCAAGACAATGTCTCGAAAACGGACCATGCTTAACGTAAGGGCGCGCGATGGCGCCTCGTCGAGTGCTGCCCGACCGATCAGTCTGGCGAGGCGGGGAGAGGGGTATGGCGTGGAACGTCTTCGTGATTGGCCATGACGACTTGAGCCGACGCTTGCTGCCGACACTGCGACATGCCGAGGACTATGCCTTTCATGGGCTGCTGCCCCTGAACGAGGCGGTCCATGCTCAGGAGTATCACTTCGATCGCCTGGTGGCCGATGCGCTGGTCGAGCTGCAGCGCTTCCCCGACCCGGTGGATGCCATCGTGGGCGTCTGGGACTTTCCCACCACGGCGCTGCTGCCGGTGCTGCGCGATGCCATGGGCCATCGGGGGCCCACGCTGGAGGCGGTGCTTAAGTGCGAGCACAAGTACTGGAGTCGCCTGGAACAAGCGAAGGCGGTGCCCGAGTGCGTGCCCGCCTTCCAGGCCCTGGACCCCTTCGACGACCAGGCCATCGATACCCTCGAGGTGGACTACCCGTTCTGGATCAAGCCGGTCAAGGCGCACTCCTCCCAACTGGGGTTCCAAATCGACAACGAGCAACAGCTTCGCGAGGCCCTGCCCCAGATCCGGCGGGGGATCGGCAGGTTTGGCCAGCCGCTGGCCGAGGTGTGCACCCATCTCGACCTACCCGACGAGCTGGCCGAGATCGATGGCCACCATTGCGTGGTGGAGCAGATCATCTCGGCGGGCCGGCAATGCACCCTCGAAGGTTATGTCCAGAACGGGCGGATGCAGCTGACCGGCATCATCGACAGCGTCCGAGACACCCGGCACCCCTCCGTGCTGATGCGCTTCGAGTATCCCAGCGCGCTGCCCGATGACGTCCAGGCGCGTATCATCGACATCAGCCGCCGAGTCATGACGCATATCGGCTACGACGATGCCCCCTTCAATATCGAGTTCTACCATGATGACGAGAGTGATCGCATCTGGTTGCTCGAGATCAACCCCCGGCTGTCCCGCTCCCATGCGCCGCTCTTCAAGCTGGTGGATGGAGCCCCGCACTACCAGGTGATGGTGGACGTGGCCCTGGGCATGACGCCACGCATGCCCCACCGGGAAGGCCGCTACGCAGTCGCCGCCAAGCAGATGCTGAGGGTCTTCCAGGGCGGTGTCGTTCGCCGTGTACCGACGGCGGAGGAAATCCGCCTGGTGGAGGCGGCCTATCCGGGTACCCTCGTCGAGCTGAATGTGCGGAACGGCATGGCCCTGGAGTCGTTGCTGCATCAGGATTCCTTCTCCTGGGAGCTGGGGGTGCTGTTCACCGGCGCCGACAGCTACCAGGGGCTGCTGGAGCGGATACGGCTGTGTCGGGAGGGACTGCCGTTCGTCATCGCGCCACCTTCCCGGGAGGGCGCCTGAGCGGGGCCTGCCGGCCAGGGCAGGAGGAGGCTTGCATGAGAGAGGTGAGCGACTTTCCCCATGCCGTCGAGTGTCTCGATCCCGTGTGGATACCGATGGAAGACGGGGTCCGCCTCAACGCGCGCATCTGGTTGCCCGAGGCGGCCCGACGGCGGCCGGTGCCCGCCGTGCTCGAGTACATTCCCTATCGCCTGCGTGACGGTTCGGCGCGGCGGGATGCCGTGCATCACCACTATTTCGCCGGGCATGGCTATGCGGCGGTGCGGGTCGATCTGCGCGGCAGCGGAGACTCCGAGGGCGTGTTGGAGGACGAATACCTCGAGCGAGAGCTGGCGGACGGCGAGGCCATCCTGCGCTGGCTGGCGGCCCAGCCCTGGTGTGATGGTCGGGTCGGCATGATCGGCATCTCCTGGGGCGGCTTCAACGGCCTGCAGCTGGCGGCCCGCCAGCCCCCGGAGCTCAAGGCGGTGGTCAGCGTCTGTTCCACGGATGACCGCTACGCCGACGACGTGCACTACATGGGCGGTTGCCTGCTGGGCGACAACCTGTCCTGGGCCTCGACCATGTTCGCCTACAACTCCTTGCCCCCGGATCCCGCCGTGGTGGGCGAGGCCTGGCGCGACATGTGGCGCCAGCGCCTGGAGGGCAGCGGCCTGTGGCTGGCCACCTGGCTCGAGCATCCGCACCGCGACACCTACTGGCGACATGGATCCATCTGCGAGGATTTCTCCCGGGTGCGGGTGCCGGTGCTGGCCGCCAGCGGCTGGGCGGACGGCTATTCCAATGCCGTGATGCGCCTGGTCGAGCACCTGCCGGGGCCCTGTCAGGGCCTGATCGGCCCCTGGAGCCACAAGTATCCCCACCTGGGCGAGCCGGGGCCGGCGATCGGTTTCCTGCAGGAATGCCTGCGCTGGTGGGATCAGTGGCTGAAGGGGCAGGAGCGGGGCATTCGCGAGGACCCGGCGCTCAGGGTGTGGATGCAGGACAGCGTGCCGCCCACCACCCGCTACGGGCACCGCCCGGGGCGCTGGGTCGCCGAGCCCCGCTGGCCGTCGCCGGCCATCGAGCCCTGGCGATTGCCACTGGCACCGCGGCGGTTATGCCTCGACGGCCAGCGGCGGCGCGAGCACTCGGCGCTGACGGTCCAGTCGCCGCTGACCTGTGGCCTGTTCGCCGGCAAGTGGTGCTCCTATGCCGCCGGCCCCGATCTCGCCCATGACCAGCGCCAGGAGGATGGCGGGGCGCTGATCTTCGACAGCCCGCCGCTGGGCGCATCGGTGGAGATCCTCGGCGGCCCGCGACTCGAGCTGGACGTCTCGGCCGACCGGCCCGTCGCCATGGTGGCGGCGCGCCTCTCGGACGTCGCTCCCGATGGCAAGGCGACGCGGGTGACCTATGGCCTGCTCAACCTCACCCATCGGGACGGCCATGCCGCCCCCGAGGCGCTGGAACCGGGGCGCCGCTACCGGGTAGCGGTGCGGCTCAACGACGTGGCCCAGGTGTTCCCCCAGGGCCATCGGCTGCGGCTGGCGATCTCCACCTCCTACTGGCCGCTGGCCTGGCCGTCTCCCCTGTGCGCGCGCCTGACCATCCACGACTCGGGCAGCGTGCTGGAGCTGCCCCGCCGGCCGCCGCGTGCCGAGGATGACGCGGTCGTCTTCGACGCGCCGGAGGGGGCACCGACCATCCCGGTGACCCTGCTGGCGCCCGAGCATCACAACTGGTATGTGCATCGTGACCTGGCCGAGGACCTCTCGACGCTGGAGGTGGTCAACGACCGGGGGCGGTTGCGGCTCGAGGACTCCGGGCTGGAGGTGCAGGTCAAGGCGGTGGAGCGCTACTGTTCCCGGGCCGACGACTTCGACTCCCCGACGGGCACCACCTGCTGGGAGCGCTCGCTGAAGCGCGGCGACTGGGAGGTGACCACCATCACCCGCACCGTCCTCGCCGCCACGCCCGAGGACTTCCAGCTGCATGCCACCCTGGACGCCTACGAGGGAGAGCGTCGCGTCCATTGCCGCAGCTGGGACCGGCGCATTCCTCGCCGGCTGGTCTAGGCCGACAGGAACCAGTCCTTCATCGCCCCGGTGATGCGGCGCATGTCGTCCTCGTCGGTGATATAGGCCGGCATGGTATAGAGCCAGCGGCCGAAGGGGCGCAGCCAGACGCCTCGCTGCCTGGCGAAGGCGGCCGCACCCTCGAGACTCGTGGCGTCGTGGACCTCGATCACCGCGGTGGCGCCGAGCACGCGCACGTCGGCGACCGCCGGATGGTCGGCAAGCGCCGCGTCGTCGCGCAGCTCCTCGCACAGCACGCCATTGAGGGTCTGGATGCGGCCCAGGTAGTCGTCCTCCTCGAAGACCGCCAGACTCTCGAGGGCCACCCGACAGGCCAGCGGGTTGCCCATGAAGGTGGGGCCGTGCATGAAGGCATGCAGTTCGCTGTCGCCGATGAAGGCGTCATGGACCCGGTCGGTGGCCAGGGTCGCGGCGTGGCCCAGGTAGCCACCGGTGAGGCCCTTGGAGAGCACCATGATGTCGGGGGTCACGTCGGCATGGTCGGCGGCGAACAGCCGCCCGGTGCGGCCGAAGCCGGTGGCTACCTCGTCGAACACCAGCAGCACGTCGAATTCCTCGCACAGCGCCCGGGCGCCGCGCAGGTAATGGGGCGAGGTCATGTTGAGCCCGCCGGCGGCCTGCAGCAGCGGCTCCATCAACAGCGCGCCGATTTCCTGGTGATGGGCCTCGAGCACCTGGCGCAGGGCGTCGAGGTCGGCCTGCACCTCGGCCTCGCTGGCCTCGAAGGAGGCGGTGGGGGCGGGAGCGAAGTGATGCTGGGGCAGGAAGCCGGCGAACAGCGAGTGCATGCCTTCTTCCGGATCGCACACCGCCATGCAGCCGGCGGTATCGCCGTGGTACGCCTTCATCAGCGTCAGCATGCGATGCTTGGCCGGCTTGCCGCGCAGGTAGTGGTACTGCACGGCCATCTTCATGGCCACTTCCATGCCCACCGAGCCGCTGTCGGAGAAGAAGACATGGTTCAGTCCCTCGGGCGAGATGCGCACGAGTTCCCGGGCCAGGCGGTCGGCGGGGTCGTGGGTCAGCCCCCCGAGCATCACGTGGCAGAGTTCGTCGGCCTGGCGCTGGATGGCCTCGACCAGTCGCGGGTGGCGGTAGCCGTGGATCATGCACCACCAGGAGCAGGTGGCGTCGAGCAGCGACTCGCCGCCCTCCAGGGTGAAGCGGGGGCCCTCGCCGCCGACCACCTTGGGGGCGGGAGACTGGGTCTTGAGGTGGGCATAGGGGTGCCAGACGGGGGATGGCATCGGGCCTCCTGGGCGCAAGCGGACGGTGGACGGGCGGGTGCCCGAGCCGGCGGGGCGACCGCCGATTGGCTCCCTACCTTACATGTAAACCCGGTGTCGATGAAGGGGTTGACCATGGGCGCGGCCAGCGGTTCGGGCCGGTACGGGCACGACGGCATGCAGGAGCATGCTCCGGGCGATAAGGAGGAGCGGCCGGGGCGATTCCCGGATACCACGGGAGCAGAGATGATGGTGCGGATGGGGAGACTTGAACTCCCACGCCCGAAGGCACCAGAACCTAAATCTGGCGTGTCTACCAATTCCACCACATCCGCACGGGCTAGGCAGGCGTCAACATTGTACGGACGCCCGGTGCCAAGTCAATTGTGATCGGGTAGCCGCAGGTGATGCGCCGCGGCCCGCGCCCGGGCGTCCGGCGTCTCGGCATCGAGCCGTGGCACCACGCCGAGGCAGGGGGCCGCCAGGCAGCGCTCCAGGGTGGCCAGGTTGTCCCGGTAGAGGGCCGCGTCCTCGGCGAAGCCGGGGTCGATGAGGTTGCCCACCCAGCCGGCCAGCGCCAGGCCGTCGGCACGCACCGCCTCGGCGGTGAGCCGGGCATGACTCAGGCAGCCGAGCCTCAGGCCCACCACCAGGATCACCGACAGCTCGAGGCGCCGGGCCAGCCCGGCGAGGTCCTCATCGTCATTGAGCGGCACCCGCCAGCCACCGGCTCCCTCGATCAGCGTCAGGTCGCGGGCCTCGGCCAGCGCCTCGGCGCTACGCTCGACCAGGGCGTCGAGGGTTGGTATCTCGCCGGCCCGCCGGGCGGCCAGGTGCGGGGCGATGGCCGGCGCATAGGCGAAGGGGTTGACGGTGGCATAGGGCGGGGCGGGCACGCTCTGTGCCTGCAGCGTCAGGGCGTCGATGTTGCGCAGGCCCTGCGGCGTGGACTCGCAGCCGGAGGCGATCGGCTTGAGTCCCAGGGTGGTGAGGCCCTCGCGATGGGCCAGGGCCAGCAGGCCACTGGTCACCAGGGTCTTGCCGGCGTCGGTGTCGGTGCCGGTGACGAAGTAGACGGCCATCTCAGCGCTCCAGGGTCAGGGTCAGCAGGCGATAGGAGACGGGCAGGCCCGCCGGGGTGCGCAGGGCCTCGAAGCGCCGCGCGGCGCGGGCCACATCGTCCCGCGACAGCCGCGAACCGCGGCGGGCCACCTGGGCCCCGACGCCCTTGATGGAGGCCATCACCGCGGCCAGGTCCGGGTAGTGGAAGCGCTCGGTGCGCTCCTCGAGGGTCACGCCGCGAAAGCCGGCCCGGTGGCCAGCCAGGCGATGCGCCCCGGCGTCGCGAAAGCCCAGCAGGGCGGCGGGCCGTTCCGGCCGCGACCAGGCCTGGTGCACCTCGGCCAGGGTCCCGGGGCCCAGGGTATTGATCAGGGCGCGCCCCCCGGGTCGCAGCACGCGGTTCAGCTCGGCCATCACCGCATCCAGATCCGGGCACCACTGGATCGCCAGGTTCGAGACCACCAGGTCGAGGCTGGCCGTGGCCAGCGGCAGGGCGCTGGCGTCGCCGACCAGCCAGCGGATGCCGGTGGGGTGGCGCCGGCGGGCCTGGTCCAGCATGCCGGGGGCCAGGTCCAGGCCGGTGACCCGGCAGGCGTCGCCGTAGCGCCGGGCCAGGTCGGCGGTCATCGCCCCGGGGCCGCAGCCCAGGTCCAGCACTCGCTCGGCACGGGCCGGCAGGCGCTCGAGCAGGGTCTCGCCCATGGCCTGCTGGGCCAGGGCCCGCTCGCGGTAATGGGGCGCGGCCCGGGAAAAGGCGCGGGCCACCCGGGCCCGCCACTCGGGGTCGTCCGGGCGCTGCTTGTCGAGCATCGGCTGGGCGGTCATGACAGGGCCTCCGGTGCGATGGGGGGCGCGGCCGGGGTGGCGGCGACGGCGGCCAGCAGCGCCGCCAGGCGCACGGGCTGGCTGAGCATCGGACAGTGGCCGGCGTTGGCCAGCCGCCAGTCGGCGGCCTCGCGCACCGCGGGGGCGAGCAGCGGGTCGGCCTCCCCCGCCAGGCGGTACACCGAGCAGGGCGCGGCCCCCTGTTGCCGGCCGGTGTCCAGGCGTGCCAGCTGGTCGAGGCCGGCGGCCAGGGTCGTCAGGCCGGCCACCGGCGCCTGACCGATCCGCGCCAGCAGCTGGCGATGGGCGGCCCGGGGCGACGGTTCGCCGCGCAGCTGCCAGCGCAGGAAGTGGGCGCGGGTGGCCTCGGGATCGCGGCGGAAGGCACGACGGAAGGTGGCGAGTTCCTCGTCGCCGACGCCCTCCGGGTGACAGAAGCGCGGGCCCATGCCGATGACCACCAGGGCGCGGGGGGGCGGCAGGTGATCGAGCAGGGCCTCGGCCAGCAGGCCGCCCAGGGACCAGCCCACCCAGACGGCGTCTGCCGGCAGCGCCTCGGCCATGACCCTGGCCGTGTCGGCCAGGCAGGTCGGTTCCTGACAGTCCGGCTGCGAGCCGTAGCCGGGCCAGTCGGGGGCGCTCACCCGTACCCCCGGCGGCCAGTGGCCCTCCAGGGCCTGCCAGATGCGGGCGTCGCAGCCCCAGCCGGAGAGCAGCACCAGGCGGCTCATGCCGTCTCCTCCCGGGCGCAGCTCGCCAGCGCCTCCAGCAGGGCGTCCAGGGCGTCGTCGCCATGGGCAGCACTCAGGGTGACGCGCAGCCGGGCCTCGCCCTGGGGCACCGTGGGGGCGCGGATGGCGCCGACCCGCAGGCCGCTCTCGCCCAGTCTGGCCGCCCAGCGCATCACCCGCTCGCTGTCGCCCAGCACGACGGGCTGGATGGGGGTGGTCGACGCCCCCAGCGGCAGGCCGAGCGTCGCCGCCTCGCGGCGGAAGCGGGCAATGCGCTCCTGAAGCCGACTACGGTGCTCGGGTTCGCTTGCCAGGATGTCCAGGGCGGCCAGGGTCGCCGCGGCCACGCCGGGGGGCTGGGCGGTGGTATAGACGTAGGGGCGGGCGAACTGGATCAGCTGCTCGACCAGTGCCTCGCTGCCGGCGACGAAGGCGCCGGCGGTGCCCAGCGCCTTGCCCAGGGTGCCGACCAGCACCGGTACGTCGTCCACGCCGTGGGCACGGCCCACGCAGCCATCGCCATGCTCGCCGAGCACGCCGAGGCCGTGGGCGTCGTCGACCATCAGCCAGGCCCGGTGGCGCCGGCAGGTGGCGGCGAGGCCGGCGATATCGGCGGTGTCGCCGTCCATGCTGAAGACGCCGTCGCTGACCACCAGGCGCGGGGCCTCGTCGGGGGCGCGCGCCAGCAGGGCGGCGAGGTCGTCGAGGTCGCGGTGGTGGAAGCGCCGCGAGGGGCTGCCGGCGAGCCGGGCCCCGTCGAGCAGCGAGGCGTGGTTGAGGCGATCCTGAAAGATCCGGCAGTGCCGGTCGCAGAGGGCCTGGAGGGTGCCCAGGTTGGCCATGTAGCCGGTGGAGAACAGCAGCGCCCGGGGCCGGCCGGTGAGCTCGGCCAGGCGCTGTTCCAGGGCCTCGTGGACCGTCAGGTGGCCGCAGACCAGGTGCGAGGCCCGGGCGCCGGCGCCGAAGCGGCGGGCCCCCTCCGCCTGGGCCTCGGCCAGGCGCGGGTCCCGGGCCAGGCCCAGGTAGTCGTTGCCGGCGAAGTCGATGAGCGGCTCATCGTCCGCCAGGGTGGGCCGCTGTCGCCACAGGCCCTCGGCCCGGCGTGTCTCGGCACGCTCGGCCAGGCGGCGCTGCCAGGGGTCGACGCTGACGGTCATGGCCGATCAGGCCTGGGCCGCGTCGTAGAACAGCTCGCTGCCGCGCTGGCGCTGGATGGCCCCCTCCAGGGCGGCTTCCGCCTGGCCGTCGTCGGCACAGGTCTCGCGGCGCTCCGGGTGCAGGCCGAGCTTGTCGAACAGTGCCCGGTCGCGCTCCACCTGGGGGTTGCCGGTGGTCAGCAGGGTATCGCCGTAGAAGATGGAGTTGGCACCGGCGAGGAAGGCCATGGCCTGGGTCGACTCGGACATCTGCTCGCGTCCGGCGGAGAGCCGCACATGGCTCTTCGGCATCAGGATGCGGGCCACGGCGATGGCACGGATGAATTCCAGCGGGTCGAGGTCCTCGACGTCTTCCAGCGGCGTGCCGGGCACCTTGACCAGCATGTTGATGGGCACGGACTCCGGATGCGGCTCGAGACGCACCAGCTGCTGGAGCAGGGCGGCCCGGTCCCGCGGCGCCTCGCCCATGCCGAGGATGCCGCCGGAGCAGACCTTCATGCCGGCCTCGCGGACATTGGCCAGGGTATCCAGGCGGTCGGCATAGCTCCGGGTGGTGATGATCTCGCCGTAGTAGTCCGGCGAGGTGTCGAGGTTGTGGTTGTAGTAGTCGAGGCCGGCCTCGGAGAGGCGCCTGGCCTGGTCGGTGTCGACCATGCCCAGCGTCATGCAGGTCTCCAGTCCCAGGGCCTTGACCCGGCCGACCATCTCCAGCACCACCTCGAGGTCGCGCTCGCGTGGGCTCTTCCAGGCCGCGCCCATGCAGAAGCGGCTGGCGCCGGACTCCTTGGCGGCGCGGGCCTGCTCCACCACCTTCTCGATCTCGAGCAGCTTCTCCTTGCCGAGTCCGGTGTTGTAGTGCCCGGACTGCGGACAGTACTTGCAGTCCTCGGGACAGGCGCCGGTCTTGATCGACAGCAGCGTGGAGACCTGGACGGCATTGGGATCGAAGTGCGCCCGATGAACCTGCTGGGCACGAAACAGCAGGTCATTGAAGGGCAGCGCGAACAGGGCCTCGATCTCCTCCAGGCTCCAGTCATGGCGGATGGCCGGCCGGGCGGCTAGGGTCAAGGCATCCGGGGCGGTATCGGGGAGTTGGGCAGGCATGGCGGGCTCGCTTATGGTCAACGGGTCGCGGATCGCGGGGTTGATCGACAGGGTACGGGGACGGTGGGGCATGTCAACCTTCCGCCGGCGGGAAGTTGACGACTGGTTGCGTCTCGTCCTGCCGGGGCGCTGCCTGTTCTGCCTGGCGGACAGCGAGGGCGGCCGCCCCTGGTGTGCCGCCTGCTTCGCGGCACTGCCCTGGAATCGCACGGCCTGCCCGCACTGCGGCGAGCCCCAGTCCGGCCAGGCGCAGGGACGAGTCTGCGGACGCTGTCTGCGACGTCCGCCGGCCTTCGACCGGAGCCGGGTAGCCCTGCGCTACGAGGACGAGGTGGCGGCACTGCTGCAGCGCTTCAAGTTCCATGCCTCACCGCGGGCCGGAGCGGTGCTGCTGGCGCTGCTGGAGGCGGGCTGTCGGCCACCGCCGGGAGAGGGGCCCCAGGCCCTGCTGGCGGTGCCCCTGCACCCGCAGCGGGCACGCCAGCGGGGCTTCGACCAGGGCCGCTGGCTGGCCGAGCGACTGTCGGCACGGCTGGGGATCCCGTTGCGCCGGGCGCAGCGTCGTCGTGACACGCCGAGTCAGCGCGGCCTCGATCGTCGCCGGCGACGGGGCAACCTGCGCGGCGCCTTCCGGGTCGACGAGCCCCTGCCCGAGCGGGTGGCCCTGCTCGACGACGTGATGACCACCGGCGCGACCCTGGATGCCCTGGCGCGCGCCTGTCGCCGGGCGGGCGCCGAGGATATCGAGGCCTGGGCCATCGCCCGCACGCCGCTCTAGATCTCCTGAGCCGCGCAGCAGGGCTCAGGGCGCACAGCGATGATCCGCCAGCCACTCGCCGGCGGCCAGGGCCTCGCGTTCGTGGGGCTCGTCCCGCCAGGGCTCGGCCAGGGCGGCGCGATACCAGTCCTGCATGCCCGGCCGGGCCAGCAGGCGCTCGACGTAGTCGCGGGCGCTCGACCCCAGGGCCAGTTCGAAGCCCTGCACCCGGAAGGCGACGGGGGCAAAGAAGGCGTCCACGGCGCTGAAGGCTTCACCGGCCAGGAAGGGGCCGCCGAAGGCCTCGAGCCCTTGTTGCCAGAGTTCCTCGAGCCGCGCCAGGTCGTGGCGCAGCGGGGTGGAGGGTGTCGTCACCCGTACCCGCAGGCCACAGTTCATCGGGCACTCGCCTCTCAATGCGCTGAATCCCGAGTGCATCTCGGCGCAGGCCGAACGGGCCCAGGCGCGCGCTGCGCTGTCCTCCGGCCAGACGCCGGCGTGGCGCTCGGCCAGGTATTCCACGATCGCCAGGGAGTCCCAGACGGCGAGCTCGCCGTCGATGAGGCAGGGCACCTTCCCCGTGGGAGAGAAGGCCCGGAACGATGCCCAGCTCGAGCCGGCGTCGAAGGGCGTCAGCCGCTCCGCGAAGGGGATCTCGAGCTCGCGCATCAGCAGCCAGGGGCGCAGCGACCAGGACGAGTAGTTCTTGTTGGCGATATGCAGTCGATACATGGCGGACTCCGGCGCAGGGAATAGCGATCGTTTCAGGGCGACGAGGCGATCAGTGAGCCGCCGGCGGCCATGAACAGGCCGCCGGTGGCGCGATGGAAGCACCTGGCGCGCCGCGGGTGGCGGAACCACTGGCCCAGCCCCGACCCCATGGCGGCGTAGAGCGACATCAGGCCGAGATCGACCACCAGCCAGGTGGCAGCCAGGATGGCGAACTGGACGAGCCGGGGCTCGCCCACGGCGATGAAGTTGGGGAAGAGGGCGGCGAAGAACAGCAGGTCCTTGGGGTTGCCGATGCCGACCAGCAAGCCCTGGCGGAACAGCCGGGCCACGGGGACGGCCGGGAGACGGGCCTCGGGCGTCGCCGCGGGCAGCAGGGCCTCGCCGCCGGGGCGTCGCCAGGCCTGCACGCCGAGCAGGATCAGATAGGCCCCGCCCACCACCTTCAGGACGTGGAAGGCCGTCTCCGAGGCCGCCAGGATGGCGCCGAGCCCCAGCGACGACAGCAGCATCAGCACCAGGGACGCCAGCGTGCCACCCAGCACGGTGGCCGAGGCGCGGCGACGGCCGAAACGCAGGCCGTGGCTGGTACAGAGCAGGGCGACCGGGCCGGGGAAGATGATCAGTGCGACGATCACGCCGACATAGGTGATCCAGGTGAGTCCGTCCATGGGCAATGTCTCCGACGGGGGATCGAGCGCTCATCGGCCTCCCGCCGATGGATCCTCGAGCATAGGCCAGCCGGCATCCGATGGCCAGGCCGGTGGCGCGGCGGGGCAGGCGGTTTTGCTATCATGGGGCTTTGCCCCGACCGGAGTGCCCATGAACGACGCGACCCACCCCTTCGCCCGCCTCGCCCCCGCCCGGGTGGTGGCGGCGGTGGAGTCCCTGGGCTTCTGGCTGCCCGGCGAGCCCTTCGCGCTCAACAGCTACGAGAACCGGGTCTACCTGGTGCACGACGACGAGCGGCGCCGCTGGGTGGTCAAGTTCTACCGTCCCGCGCGCTGGAGCGATGCCCAGATCCAGGAAGAACACGACTTCCTGGCCGAGCTCGAGGCCGCGGGCGTGGCGGTGGCCGCCCCCTGGCGCGATGCCGCCGGCGTCAGCCTCCACCACGCCGAGGGGTTCCGTTTCGCGGTGTTTCCCCAGTTGCCGGGCCAGGCGCCGGAACTGGAAGACCCGGCCCACTTGTTCGCCCTGGGCGAGGTCATCGGCGCCATGCACGCGGTCGGCGCCCGCCGCCCCTTCGCTCATCGTCGGGTCATGGACCTGGACGCCATGGTCGCGGAGGCCTGCGAGGGCGTGCTGGCGAGCGGCTGGCTGGACCGCCGCCAGCGGCTCGCCTACCAGCGGGTCACCGAGGCCCTGCGTCCCGCCCTGGTGGCCCAGGCCTGGCCATCCACATGGAACCTGCGCGTCCACGGCGACTGCCATCTGGGCAACATGCTGGGGCGCGACGAGCACTTCGCCCTGGTCGACTTCGACGACTGCCTGATGGCCCCGGCGGTGCAGGATCTGTGGATGCTGCTCACCGCCCAGGAGGAAGGCGAGCGGCAGATGCAGCTCTCGGAGGTGGTCGAGGGCTACGAGCAGCATCGCGACTTCGACCGCCGCGAGCTGGCGCTGGTGGAGCCCCTGCGGACCCTGCGCCTGCTGCGCCACAGTGCCTGGCTGGTGGCCCGCTGGGACGATCCGGCCTTTCCCCGGGCCTTTCCCTGGCTGGCCGACGCGGGCTACTGGGACACGCATATCCGCGAACTGGAGCAGCAGCGCCAGGTGCTGTCGCGTGCGCCGCGCTGGCTCGCCCGGTGAGCCGGCCCCGGGGCCCAACGCAAGACGCCCCCTCGCAGGGGGCGTCGGCGATCGCGGTGTCGCAACGGGTCGCGGTTATTCGCCGCTGGCGGCGTCGTCCTGGTCGGGATCGGCCTGGCGGCGCTCGGCATTGAGCCGGGCCGAGGGGTTGGCCTGCTGCTCGATGTGGATCGGGTGGGTGATGGTCAGCAGGAAGCTGTCGTCCGGTGTCAGGCGACACTGGTCGTCTTCGCAGGCGGCGATGCCGAAGTGGCCGTCGCGGTCGTAGGCGCCGGCCGTGAGTTCACCGCTGTAGATCTCGCTGTCGCCGCCCTCGGCCTCGATGCAGGTCAGGGAATGGGTGGTCAGGCGGATGCGCTCGCCGTCGCGCTGGGCGTCGCCGATCACCACGCAGTAGTCCGGCAGTCGGTGGCTGCCATCCCCGCCGTCCACCGGGCGTAGCACGATATCGTCGCGGCGCGGGGTCTGGGCGTCGAGCACGAGGTCGTCGACGACCTCCATCTCGACCCGGGCGTCGGCGGGCAATTCGAGGGTGTCGCCCATGGCCAGGCTCGGCAGTGCCAGGGCGGTGGCCATCAGCAGCAGGGTGGGGGTCTTGATCATGTCGGCTCTCGGGAGTGACTTGGGCTCAGCATGAAGGTGGTCTTACCTTACCACAGGCCGGGGGGGCGGGCAGCCGTGCGCCGTCATGGCACGCGCGACATTCTGCCACTGGCCGGGCGGCGCCGGCCACTGCGCCCGGCGCCGCCATGCGCTAGAATTGTGGCCTTCCGGACCCATCTGCTTGTACGTGGATGGGGTGATGTATAGTTTGTGTATAACGGTGTGGTGGCCGGGCCTGTGCCCACGCACCGCGACAACGACACTGCATGGGACCTGACCATGACCGAACAACTCGCCAACCACTATCGCCGGATCATCGAGGAACTCGGGGAGAACCCCGAGCGTGAAGGCCTGCGCGACACCCCCAAGCGGGCCGCCAAGGCCATGCAGTTCCTCAATCACGGTTATTCCCAGTCGCTGGAAGAAATCGTCAACGGGGCGGTCTTCGAGTCGGACACCGATGAGATGGTGCTGGTCAAGGACATCGAACTGTACTCGATGTGCGAGCACCACCTGCTGCCCTTCATCGGCAAGTGCCACATCGCCTACCTGCCGCGGGGCAAGGTGCTGGGCCTGTCCAAGTTCGCCCGCATCGTCGACATGTATGCCCGGCGCATGCAGATCCAGGAGAACCTGACACGCCAGATCGCCGAGGCCGTCCAGCAGGTGACCGAGGCTCGGGGCGTGGCCGTGGTGATCGAGGCGCGTCACCTGTGCATGATGATGCGCGGGGTGGAGAAGCAGAACTCGAGCATGACCTCTTCGGTGATGCTGGGGACGTTCCGGGAAAAGATGAGCACTCGCCAGGAGTTCTTGACATTGATAAAGCCCGTCTGAACTCGTCATTCCCCCTCCTGATCGCTGCACGATGAGCTGTACAGCACAGGAGGGGCTTCAGGAGGGCATGAAACAAGCCGGCCTTGGCCGCAGGGTCAGAGTGCAGCCCCTGATCTTTCAGCTAAGGTGTTGTATCCACGTCCCATGTCGAGCTCAACATCGAAGAACTCGCCACGGTTCATCATGGTATGAGCATCCGGCCGATCGCTCGCTCGATGGAACGGTTCCCCTCAACCCTCGGTCGCCAGCTACAGCCCAACCCGAAGCACCGTGGCGGTACCTTGGTCATCATGCCAAGATCTTCGGCAAGCCCGGCGGACCAGGTGTCGTCGAGACAACAGTCGGTGCCAGCTAGCAAGTGCTTTGAGCTGGTGCGGTACATGCTGCGCCAGCGCCTGTCACCCGAGCAGATCGCCGGCAAGCTCAAGCGAATACGCTACCTGGTCGCAGAGGCGCCTACGTCTTTCGCAAGACGAACTACGACGCCGACTATGCCTTGCCCGTCGGCGAGCTGGAAAAGTCTCATTCATCGCCTAAGCTTTGTCTGAAAAGTCGACGAGCGATGGCCAGACAAGGCAAAAATCGGAGAAAAGACGGAGTTTACGCGGTGTAAATGAGTACTTTGAGCCGATTTTTAACGCCGGATGGGCGAGCGCAGGCAGTTGTCAGACAAAACGTAAGGCTGGGTAGATCGACTCGCAAGCCTCGAAAGGGGCGGGTCGACAGGTGCCACCAGATCCCTGATATGGTCAGCGTCCAGCTTCGTCGCCCTGAGGTTGAGAAGCATGAGGTGTCCGGCCATTGGAAGGTGGCCTGATCAAGGGCAACGACAATGCCTCCGCCATCGGTACCCGGGTCGTCCTCATACGCGGCTAGCCGATCCTGGCGAGAATGAATGACGCCACGGCCACCCCTGCAGGGGAGGGCTTCAGCGCCGCGCGCAATCGCAAGTGTCTGGTCGCACGCAAGCGCATGACCCACGACCCGGAAAGAGGCATGGCCAAGCATGCGGAGGTGAGCCAGGAAACCGGGGTGGCTCTACGTGTGTGACCCGCACCGTCCGTGGCGGCGGGGGGCCAACGAGAATGTCAAAGGATTGACCCATCGGTCCCTGGCCAAAGGGACGAATCTGGCCGATCACCGCCAGGAGACGATGGGTGCCACTGTCTTCGAGCTCAACAAGCGTTCACGCAAGCGTTTCGATATCAACTGCCAGATAGAGGTGATGAGTGAACGGATGGTGAAGTATCAGGAGGCCCATCATCAATGCAATGACGGTGTTGCATTCAGCACCTGCATCCGTCCTTTCCAGGGTGTGCGTTCCTCAGGCTGTGAAGCGTGGCGTGACCAGTTTTGTGTTCTGATAAGGTGACGTCATGGAGATCAATCTCGGATGCTTACTGTTTGATGTTGGCAAGATGCCTGTCGTGCCTGACGAAAAGGGAGCTTTACCACTGGTATCGAGAGCGAAAGTCAGTTTGTCTGGTGTGTGCTCGACAGGGAAGATTGTATGGGTGTTCTCGAAGATGGAGAATTGCTCCGTGTCGAGTTCGATCACATCAACAAGGCGGAGAGCTCTGCTTCCCCTTCGTCGACTCTTGAAAGAGAGCACTCGAGGGTCAGGTGCCACGGGTCATGGATATCGCGTCCTGGACTGTTGGTTCTGGCGATGTGTTGTCCTCGAAGCGGCATTCGCAAGCGAATCTTTCTAGTCCGAAAACATGGTCTCCATGCATATGTGTGATGAATATTGCTTCCATATCGGTGATCGATGCTCCTTGTGTGGAGCCCAGGCTTGATGGTGTGGCCACGGTCGATCAGCAAACTCCATGATCATATTTTATGACGATGGATGAGTCGTAGTGCGTGAGAAATTCAGGATGTCCACAACCAGGGAGCATGAAGGGAGCATGATCCCGTATTGCATATTACGATCCATTAATAGACTGTTTCGTCACTTTGCATCAGGGATTGCGAATTATCCATTGTCAAGCCTCGATGTTGCTTGGTGCCATGGCCGATCGAGGGCTGAGATCTTCGGTAGCTCCTTGGCGTCTGCTATGATTGCTTGGCTTAGTCAGTGGATATATTCTTTGGTGTGAAGCTGTTACATGCCTCTTTAGGAGTCGACCATGGAAGCCCTGAAGGAAACCCAGCTCTACTGTCCCTTCGCCTATATCGACGGTAGCTGGGTCGCCGCCGATAGCGGTGAGCAGATCGACGTGATCAATCCGGCCACCGGCGAGACGATGGGCAATGTGCCGCGGCTGGGCCGCGCCGAGACCGAGCGGGCCATCGATGCCGCCGATGCCGCCCTGCCGGCCTGGCGTAGCCTCACCGCCCAGGAACGCGCCGATATCCTCATGAAGTGGCACGACCTGATGCTCGAGCATCAGGATGACCTGGCCATGATCATGACCCACGAGCAGGGCAAGCCACTCAAGGAGGCGGCCGGAGAGATCGCCTACGCGGCGAGCTTCCTGCGCTGGTTCGCCGAGGAGGCACGCCGGGTCTATGGCGAGACGGTGCCCGCGGCCAAGCCCCAGCAACGTATCCTGGTGACCAAGCAACCCATCGGCGTGGTCGGTGCCATCACCCCCTGGAACTTCCCCGCCGCGATGATCACCCGCAAGGCCGGCGCCGCCCTGGCCGCCGGCTGCACCTTCGTGGTCAAGCCGGCCAGCCAGACCCCGTTCTCGGCCACGGCCCTGGCCCTGCTGGCCGAGCGAGCCGGCGTGCCCCGTGGCGTGTTCAACGTGGTGCCCGGCCGCGCCGCGGAGATCGCCGCGGCCCTCACCGAGTCCCCGCTGGTGCGCAAGATCACCTTCACCGGCTCCACCGAGGTGGGGCGCGAACTGATGGCCCAGGCCTCCCGTCACGTGCAGAAGATCTCCCTGGAACTGGGCGGCAATGCCCCCTTCATCGTCTTCGAGGATGCCGACCTGGACGCGGCCGTGGATGGTGCCATGGCCGCCAAGTTCCGCAATGCCGGCCAGACCTGCGTCTGTACCAACCGCTTCCTGGTGCAATCCAGCGTGGTCAACGCCTTCTGCGAGAAGCTGGCGGTGGCCATGAACAGCGAGCTCAAGGTCGGCGACGGCACCGAGAGCGGCATCAACATCGGCCCGCTGATCGATGACAAGGCCGTGGCCAAGGTCACCGAGCATGTCCAGGACGCCGTGGACCACGGGGCCGAGCTGCTGCTGGGGGGGCATGCCCACCCGCTGGGCGGCAACTTCTTCACGCCGACCCTGATCAGCGATGCCAGCGGCGCCATGAAGGTGGCCAGAGAAGAGACCTTCGGTCCCCTGGCCGCGGTCTTCCCCTTCGAGGATGAGGAGGACGCCGTGGCGATGGCCAACGACACCGAGTTCGGCCTGGCCTCCTACTTCTACTCCCGTGACCTGGGGCGCGTCTGGCGGGTGGCCGAGGCCCTGGAATATGGCATGGTGGGCATCAACACCGGGCTGATCTCCAATGCCGCTGCCCCCTTCGGCGGGGTCAAGGCCTCGGGGCTGGGGCGCGAGGGCGGCCACCAGGGCCTCGACGAGTTCCTCGAGACCAAGTACCTGTGCATCGATCTCGGCGACTAAGAGCACTTTTCACAATGTCCAATGAGATGAGCGCCGGGGACAAGTCGGAGCGAGGGTCTTTTGCCATGGATGGCAAAAGTAGCGCCCATGGAAGGGTTTACAGCGCCCTCGCATAGGCTTGTCGCCGGAAAAGCTCATCGCTCGCCGGGTTGTGGAAGAAGCGCTAAAGCGGGAAGCCTGAAGAGCGCCGCTTCGCGGTTGGAAGCGGGAAGAAAACCACCCCCGCCGGGTTACCGGCGGGGGTGGTTCTTTATACGGTATCTGAGAAAACGGCTGGACGATGGTCAGGCTAGGCGAAAATCGGCGCGAAAGCGGAGTTTGCGTCAGCAAATGAGCATCTTGATGCCGCTTTTCAACGACGCATGGCCGAGTTCCAGCGTTTTCCCCTCCGCTTAGTGGCGGAAGTGGCGCATGCCGGTGAACACCATGGCGATGCCGGCCTCGTTGGCGGCGTCGATGACCTCCTGGTCGCGCATGGAGCCGCCCGGCTGGATCACCGCGGTGATGCCGGCCGCCGCCGCCGCGTCGATGCCGTCGCGGAAGGGGAAGAAGGCGTCGGATGCCATCACCGACCCCGGCACCGAGAGGCCCTCGTCGGCGGCCTTGATGCCGGCGATGCGGGCCGAGTAGACACGGCTCATCTGGCCGGCGCCCACGCCGATGGTCTGGCCGTTCTTGGCGTAGACGATGGCGTTGGACTTGACGTACTTGCCGACCTTCCAGGCGAAGGCCAGGTCGCGCATCTCCTGCTCCGAGGGCACGCGCTCGGTGACCACGGTCAGCTCGTCGCGGCCGACCATGCCGAGATCCCGGTCCTGGACCAGCAGGCCACCGGTGACGCGCTTGAAGTCGTGGGCATGCTCGCGCTCGCCGGGCCAGTGCGCACCGATGTCGAGCAGGCGCACGTTCTGCTTCTCGGCGACGATCACCCGGGCCGCGTCCTCGACCCCGGGGGCGATGATCACCTCGACGAACTGGCGGTCGATGATGGCCCGGGCGGTCTCGGCGTCCAGCGCCCGGTTGAAGGCGATGATGCCGCCGAAGGCGCTGGTCGGGTCGGTGGCGAAGGCCTTGTCGTAGGCCTCCATGGGGCTGCCGCCGACGGCCACGCCGCAGGGGTTGGCGTGCTTGACGATCACGCAGGCGGTGTCGGTGAAGGTCTTCACGCATTCCAGGGCGGCGTCGGTGTCGGCGACGTTGTTGAACGACAGCGGCTTGCCCTGCAGGGTCTCGGCGGTGGCCACGCTGGGCTCCCGGCAGTCGGCCTCGACATAGAAGGCCGCGGACTGGTGGGGGTTCTCGCCATAGCGCATGGCCTGCTTCTTGTTGAGCTGCAGGTTGTAGGTGCGCGGGAAGCCGTCCTCGCCGCCCGGCACGCGGCTCCCCAGGTAGTCGGCGATGGCCGCGTCATAGCCGGCGGTGTGCTCGAAGGCCTTGACGGCCAGGTCGAAGCGGGTGGACTGCTGCATGCCGCCCTGGCCGACTTCCCCGAGGACCCGCTCGTAGTCGCCGGCGTCCACCACGATGGTGGTGTAGGCATGGTTCTTGGCGCAGGCACGCACCATGGTCGGCCCGCCGATATCGATGTTCTCGATGGCCTCCTCGAGGGTGCAGTCGGAGCGCGCCACGGTGGCCGAGAAGGGGTAGAGATTGACCACCACCAAGTCGATGGGCGCGATGTCGTGCTCGGCCATGACCGCGTCGTCCTGGCCCCGGCGGCCGAGGATCCCGCCATGGATCTTCGGATGCAGGGTCTTGACCCGGCCGTCCATGATCTCGGGGAAGCCGGTGTGCTCGGAGACCTCGGTGACCGGAATGCCTTGCTCCTGGAGCAGGCGATAGGTGCCGCCGGTGGAGAGCAGCGCGACGCCCAGCTCGCTGAGGCCGCGGGCGAAATCGACGATGCCGGTCTTGTCGGACACGCTGATCAGGGCGCGGTGGACCGGGGTGGGGGAGGGGGCTTGGGACATGGGCGTCACTCTATTGCGGGCGTTGGGATCGAAAAAGCGAGGAGCGAGAACGCGCAAGGGCGCCCGAGGGGCACCCTTGCGGACTTCAGATCAGGGCGTAGTGCTTGAGCTTCTTGCGCAGGGTGCCGCGATTCAGGCCGAGCATCTCGGCGGCACGGGTCTGGTTCCCCTGGGCGTGCTCGAGCACCGAGGCCAGCAGCGGCGCCTCCACCTCGGCCATCACCATGGCATGGAGGTCGGTGACGTCGCTGCCGTCGAGGTGCGCGAAATAGCGGCGCATGGCGGCCTCGACGGCCTCGCGCAGGGGCATGTCATCCCGCGGCAGGCTGCCGCCTTCGGTGACCTCGGCAAGATCACGGGAGGCCCGGGCATCAAGCTCGGACAGCGCGGGATTCTGGTCAAAGGCTTGGCTGCTGGTCATGCGGCACAGGTTCCATCCGGCGTCATGGCCTCGGCGACACGGCGGGGTGCCGTGTCCGGCTCATGACGAAACAGTTCGTCGATGAAGTGGCACTGGGCATCGGCGCTGTCCAGGCCATTGAAGGTGGCACGCAGGGCGCGTCGGCCGGTGTCGTCGAAGCGGGCATCCCCGGCCAGGTACCAGCCGAGGTGCTTGCGGGCGATGCGCACGCCCATGTGCTCACCGTAGAAGTCATGCAGGGCCACCAGGTGGCCGTGCAACACCCAGGCGCGCTCGTTGTCGTCGGGGGGCGGTAGCGGGCGGCCATGGCGAAGGTAGTGGTCGATCTCGCGGAAGATCCAGGGGTTGCCCTGGGCCCCGCGCCCGACCATCACCGCATCTGCCCCAGTATAGTCGAGGACCCGGCGCGCCTTCTCGGCAGAATCGATATCGCCGTTGGCGAACACCGGGATGTCCACGGCCGCCTTGATCGCGGCGATGGTGTCGTACTCCGCCTCGCCCCCGTAGCGCTGCTGGCGATGGCGGCCATGCACGGCCAGGGCCTGGATGCCCGCGTCCTCGGCCAGCCGTGCGACACGCACGCCGTTGTTGCTTTCGGCACACCAGCCGGTGCGGATCTTCAGCGTCACCGGCACGGCCACCGCGGCGACCACCGCCGCGAGGATCTCGGCGACCAGCGCCTCGTCGCGCAGCAGCGCAGAGCCGGCGGCCTTGTTGCAGACCTTCTTGGCGGGGCAGCCCATGTTGATGTCGATGATCTCGGCGCCCATCTCGGCGTTGAGCCGCGCCGCCTCGGCCAGCATCTCGGCGTCGCCGCCGGCGATCTGCACGGCACGGGGCCCGGGCTCGCCGCGGTGGTCCATGCGCAGGCGCGACTTGCGGGTGTGCCACAGGCTCGGGTCCGAGGTCACCATCTCGCCGACCACCAGCCCCGCCCCCAGGCGCCGGCACAGCGCGCGGAAGGGCCGGTCGGTGACGCCGGCCATGGGCGCGAGCACGACCCGGTTGGGCAGGGCGTGGCGGCCGATGCGGGGCAGGGGACGGGAGTCGGGCATGGTCACGGTCGGTGGCTCGAAGGGTGTCATATCATACGCCCCCGGGCATCCGGGGTGAAGGCGCCGTTGGTCGCGGCGGGTTCAGGCGCCATGCGGGCCGCCGGAGCGTTCCCCGGTCAGCCGTACCCAGCCCTCGCGCACCACGGGCTCGTCCATGGCCAGGCCCTGGGCCGCATAGGCGGCCTGCACCTCCTCGGCCTGTGCCTGGAGGATCCCGGACAGCGCCAGGCGACCGCCCGGCGCGACGCGCCCGGCGATCTCCCCGGCCAGCTCGACCAGCGGGCCGGCGAGGATATTGGCGATCACCACCGGAAAGCTCGCCGAGGCGTCGAGCTGCTCGGCATAGCAGAGCCCGAAGGCCGTGTCGGGGATCGCGTTGCGCTGGGCGTTGTCGCGGCTGGCGGAGAGCGCCTGGGGGTCGATGTCGGTGCCCGTGGCGCGGCGGGCGCCCAGCTTGAGGGCGGCGATGGCCAGGATGCCGGAGCCGCAGCCCACGTCCAGCACCTCGCGGCTCGCCAGCTCGCCGGCCACGGCCAGGCCATCCAGCCATTCCAGGCACAGCGCCGTGGTGGGGTGGGTGCCGGTGCCGAAGGCCAGCCCCGGGTCCAGGTGCAGGTTGACCGCCCCCGGATCCGGCGCCGCGTGCCAGCTGGGCACGATCCACAGGCGCTCGCCCATCCGCAATGGCTGGAAGTCTTCCATCCAGGCCCGTTCCCAGTCCCGGTCGTCGAGCAGCTCGTGCTCGATCTCGGGGCAGGGTTCCCCGGGCATGGCCTCGGCCCAGGCGGCCGCCAGGCGCTCGAGCATCGCCGACAGGCCCGCGAGGTCGTCATAGAGGCCGGTCAGCACCGTCTCGTCCCATAGCGGGGTGGTGCCCCGCTCGGGCTCGAAGACCGGTGCGTCATGGGCATCCTGCAGGGTGATGGCGGTGGCGCCTTCGGCCAGCAGCAGGTCCTCGAGCAGTTCGGCCTGCTCCGGGGCGATGCGCGCCTTGAGTTGCAGCCAGGGCATGGTGGGACTCCCGGGGATCGGAGTGGGGAAACGACGACGGGGCGGCGTCGGCCGCCCCGTGGGCAAGGAGCGACGCCGCGGCTAGAGGCCGAGCTTCTTCTCCAGGTAGTGGATGTTCACGCCACCCTGCTGGAAGTAGCCGTCACGGACCAGGTCCTTGTGCAGGTCGGTGTTGGTCTTGATGCCTTCGACCAGCAGCTCGTCGAGGGCGTTGCGCATGCGGGTCAACGCGGTCTCGCGGTCGACGCCCCAGGTGATCAGCTTGCCGATCAGCGAGTCGTAGTGCGGCGGGACGGTGTACCCGGTGTAGACGTGGGAGTCCATGCGTACGCCGAGCCCGCCCGGCGGGTGGTAGAGCGTCACCTTGCCGGGGGACGGCATGAAGGTCCTGGCGTCCTCGGCGTTGATCCGGCACTCGAAGGCGTGGCCGGTCAGTTCGACGTCCTCCTGGCGGATCGACAGCGGCAGGCCGGAGGCGATGCGCAGCTGCTCGCGGACGATGTCGACGCCGGTGACCATCTCGGTCACGGGGTGCTCGACCTGCACCCGGGTGTTCATCTCGATGAAGAAGAACTGGCCGTCCTCGTAGAGGAACTCGAAGGTGCCGGCGCCGCGGTAGCCGATGGTGATGCAGGCCTCGCGACAGGCCTCGAGGACCCTGGCGCGGGCCTCGGGGTCGAGTCCCGGCGCCGGGGCCTCCTCCAGCACCTTCTGGTGACGGCGCTGCAGGGAACAGTCGCGGTCATAGAGGTGGATGGCATTGCCCTGGCCGTCGGCGAGCACCTGGACTTCCACGTGGCGCGGCTTCTCGAGGAACTTCTCCATGTAGACGGTGCCGTCGCCGAAGGCCGAATGGGCCTCGGTGCGGGTCACGGTCACCGCGGAAATCAGGTGGGCCTCGGTGTGCACCACGCGCATGCCCCGGCCACCGCCGCCGGCGGCGGCCTTGATGATCACCGGGTAGCCGATGCGCCGCGCGGTCGCCACGATCTCGCCCTCGTCGTCGCCCAGCGGGCCGTCGGAGCCGGGCACCGTGGGCACGCCGGCCTTCTTCATCGACTCGATGGCGCTGACCTTGTCGCCCATCAGGCGAATGGTCTCGGCGCGGGGGCCGATGAAGGTGAAGCCGGAGCGCTCCACCTGCTCGGCGAAGTCGGCGTTCTCCGAGAGGAAGCCATAGCCGGGATGGATGGCGCTGGAGTCCGTGACCTCGGCGGCGCTGATCAGCGCCGGGATGTTCAGGTAGGACTGCGCGGAGGAGGCCGGACCGATGCACACGGCCTCGTCGGCCAGGCGTACGTGCATCAGCTCGCGGTCGGCCTTGGAGTGGACCGCGACCGTACGAATGCCCAGCTCCTTGCAGGCGCGCAGGATGCGCAGGGCGATCTCGCCGCGATTGGCGATGAGAACCTTGTCCAGCATGAGGGGGTCCGCCAGGTTGGTGGAAAGATCAGGAGATGACGACCATCGGCTGCTCGAACTCGACCGGCTCGCCGTCCTCGACGAGGATGGCCTCGATCACGCCGTCACGGTCGGCCTCGATCTGGTTCATCATCTTCATGGCCTCGACGATGCATATGGTCTCGCCCTTCTTGACGCTCTGGCCGACATCGACGAAGGCCTTGGCGCCGGGCGCGGGGGAGCGGTAGAAGGTGCCGACCATGGGCGACAGCACGGCCTGGCCCTGGTAGGTGGGGCCTTCCTCGGCCACCGGATCGGCCGAGGCGGCCGGCTGGGGCGCGGCGGGGGCCGGCTGGGCCGGTGCCGGCCAGGCGGGGGCCTGGGGCTGGGGATAGGCGCTGCCGTTGGGGTGACGGCTGATGCGCACCGATTCTTCGCCTTCCTGGATCTCGATCTCGCTGATGTTCGACTCTTCCAGCAGCTCGATCAGTTTCTTGACCTTGCGGATGTCCATGACGATGTCTCGCTCGGGTGGATTCGGGGCTCGCCCGGCGCTGTCAACCGGGTCCAACTCGCAATAGATCGCGGCAAGATGTCGACTCTTGGCGTCTCTATTGGCCTTGAATAGCGCTGTGGGCGGAGTTTGCCGAAAATCGACGGCGATGTCCAGCGGGGTTCGAACGGCGTTCGCCGGCGGCCGCCACGGCCGGGCGAGCGGTCAGCTGCGCCGGCCTGTCAGCCAGTCGCCGACGCTCTCGAGGTGGCCGGTCAGCTCGGCCGCGTCGACTTCGCCCTGGATTCGGGCCTCGCGCACTTCGCGGTCGCCGTCGAAGAATAGCAGGCTCGGCGGACCGAACAGCTCGAGATGGTCGAGCAGGGCGCGGCTCTCGGCATCGCTGTCGGTGACGTCCACGTCGATGCGGCGGAAGCCCGACAGCGCGGCAACCACCGGCGGCGCCGGGAAGACCTCGCGCTCCATGATCTTGCAGGAGATGCACCAGTCGGCCGTGACATTGACCAGCGCGGGGCGCGTGCCGTCGGCCAGCGCCGTCTCGAGCGCGTCCAGGCTCTCGACCACGGTGACCGGGCTTGCCGGCGCGCCGGTCTCCGCGCTGGCCGCCGTGGGGCCGTCAGCCGGCCGGGGCGCCAGCGGGCGCCAGGGGTCATGGGCGCCCCGGGAGGCGCCGATCACCAGGGTCACCCCCCAGACCAGCAGCAGGATGCCGGCGGCCTGGCGGACCCGCGGCCAGCCCTGGGCCTGCTGCAGGCTCAGGGCACCCAGCGCCAGCGCCGTGCCCACGGCCAGGGCCGCCCACAGCAGCAGGGTGACCGGTGGTGGCAGCAGGCGCTCGACCAGCCACACGCCGATGCCCAGCAGGAGGATGCCGAAGGCGGCCTTGACGCCGGTCATCCAGGCCCCGGTCCGCGGCAGCAGGGTGGTGCCGAAGGTGCCGACCAGCAGCAGCGGGACCCCCATGCCCAGCGCCAGGGCGAGCAGGGCGGCGCCGCCCATCAGGGCATCGCCGGTGGAGGAGATGAACACCAGGGCCCCGGCCAGCGGTGCCGAGACGCAGGGGGAGACCACCAGCACCGACAGGGCGCCGGCCAGGGCCAGGCCGGCCGGGCCGCTCTTCTGGGCCCGGGTCTGGAGGGCATCGATGCGTCCGGCCAGGCGCGGCGAGAGGCGCAGGTCGATGGCGCCGAACATGGCCAGGGCGAACAGGGCGAACAGCCCGGCGAGGGTGATCAGCACCGGCGCCGATTGCAGGCGGGCCTGGAGGTTCAGGCCGGCGCCGAACAGCCCCATCAACACGCCGACGCTGGCGTAGGTGAGTGCCATGCCGGTCACGTAGCTGGCCGAGAGGGCGAAGGCGCGGGATCGACTGGGGTGCTGGCCGACGATGATCGAGGAGAGGATCGGTACCATGGGCAGCACGCAGGGCGTGAAGGTCAGCCCCAGGCCGGCGAGGAAGAACAATCCCAGCACCAACGGCAGGCTGGCCTCGCGAATCAGGGCGCGGAAATGGCCGTCCTCGCTGCGGGGCACGCCGGGCCCGGCGACCGATGGCGCGTCGCCCTGCGTGGTGGCGGTGTCTGGCGCGACCTCGCCGGCGAAGGCCGCCGGCGGCTGCGCCTGTGAGGCCTGCAGGGTCACCTTCTCCGGCGGGTAGCAGAGACCGGCGTCGGCGCAGCCCTGGAAGGTCAGGGCCACCTCCAGGGGGCCCGAGGTGGACGTGGTCAGGGGGACCTCGAACACCACCCGGTCGTAGAAGACGTTGACGTCGCCGAGGAATTCGTCGGTCTTGGCCTGGCCGGGCGGCAGCAGCGGGTCACCCAGGCGCACCCCCTCCTCGAGGGATGCCACCTCGAAGCGGTGGCGGTAGAGGTAGTACCCTTCGGCATTCTCGATGCCGATCCACAGGGTTTCGCCGTCATGCCAGGCCTGGGGCTGGAAGGCCTCCATCACCGGCAGGAAGTCGGTGTCGTCGCGGTCGGCAAACCACTGGGCCTGGGCGGCCAGGGGGATCAGCAGCAGGAGCAGGGCGGCGGCGAGACGACGGGCGTTGAGCACGGGGGGTCCTTCATCGAACGGCAATGGCGCGGTTATGACTCGTGGGGTGTCCTGGGGTTCCGCCACGGGCACCGCTATGATCAGATGCTAGGATATCGCAGCGACGCGGGGTTGTGGATGACCGCCGTCGCGCGAGGTCGCGCCGAATCGTCGCGGCCTCGACTCATCAGCAGCTAGGGAAACAAGGATCATGGCGTTGACGCGAAAGGCGGCCGACAGGCGCCGCAGCAAGGTCGAGGCGCTGGAGCGCCCGCAGTATGGCTGGATCTGGAAGCCGCTTCTGGCGGTACTGGTGATCTATCTGCTGGTGGCGCTGGGACTGGGAATCTGGTGGAGCCGCACCCCGCCCCGCTTCGCCCTGGAGTCAGCCGTGGCCGAGCAGCGCGAGGCGACCACGGCGGCCCGGGGGGCGGTGACCATGGCCGGCCTCAGGGCGGTGGTCGAGACGCTGCTCGACAAGCCCGGCGGCTATCTGCGCAATGACCTCGCCCCGCCGGGGCTGTGGCTCGACAACATGCCGGCCTGGGAACTCGGGGTGGTCAACCAGAGCCGCCGCCTGGCAGGCGCCTTGCCGGCCATGGCGCGAGGCGAGGCGGGGGATCTCGAGCGGGTCGGGGAGCAGCTGCAGGGCGACAGTCGCGACTGGTTCTATCCCTCCACCGAGCATCGTCTCGAGGAGGCGTCGAGCGGCCTCGCCGCCTACCTCGAACGCCTGGAGGGCGGCGAGGCCAGCTTCGCCGATGGCGGCCGGGGCCTGGCGCCCTGGCTGGTCGACGTGGCCGATGGCCTCGATGACCTGGGGGGGCGGCTGTCGGCCAGCGTTGCCCGTCCCGCGGCCCTGGCCGACCTGGATATCGAGGCCGAGGGACTGCCCCGCGAAACGCCCTGGTACCGGGTCGACAACGTCTTCTTCGAGGCCCGGGGGCAGGCCTGGGCGCTGCTTCACCTGCTCGAGGCGGTGCGTCATGATCAGGCCGACGTGCTGGTCGCCGCCGGCCTGGCGGGGCGCTGGGAGATGCTGGTCGCCGAGCTCGAACGCAGCCAGCGTCGGCTGTGGAGCCCGGTGGTCCTCAACGGTTCCGGGTTCGGCATCTTCGCCAATCATTCCCTGGTGATGGCCAATCACGTGGTGCGCGCCCGGGATCTGGCGCGGGAGCTGGCCAGGACGCTTGAGCAGGCGGTGCCGGTGACCGTGCCCGGGGCGGCCGACGAGGCCGCGGAAGACGCCGGCTCGCCGACCCAGCCGCCCGCCGAGAGCGACGAGCCGGTCGCGGCGGGCGAGGCGGCATCGGCCGATCAGGCCGCGGAAGACGCCGGCTCGCCGACCCAGCCGCCCGCCGAGAGTGACGAGCCGGTCGCGGAGGGCGAGGCGGCATCGGCCGATCAGGCCGCGGAAGACGCCGGATCGCCGACCCAGCCGCCCGCCGAGAGTGACGAGCCGGTCGCGGAGGGCGAGGCGGCATCGGCCGATCAGGTCATGGAAGACGCCGGATCGCCGACCCAGCCGCCCGCCGAGAGTGACGAGCCGGTCGCGGAGGGCGAGGCGGCGCACTGATGGCCATGAACGGCAACGGGCCGCCCGAGGGCGGCCCGTCTCGTGAGCGCGACGCTGGCGGCGGCGATCAGGCCTTCTGGTAGGCGGCCACGGACTTCTCGATGGCCTTGCGGGCGGCCTCGACGCCTTCCCAGGACTCCACCTTGACCCACTTGCCCTTCTCGAGATCCTTGTAGTTCTCGAAGAAGTGGGCGATCTGCTGACGCAGCAGTTCCGGCAGGTCGGTGACTTCCTGGATGTCATCGTACAGGCTGGACAGCTTGGGGTGCGGCACGCACACCAGCTTGGCATCCTCGCCGGCCTCGTCGGTCATGTTGAGGATGCCGACCGGACGCGCCCGGATCACGCTGGCCGGCGCGACCGGGTAGGGGGTGACGACCAGGGCGTCGAGGGGGTCGCCGTCGTCGGCCAGGGTGTGCGGGATGAAGCCGTAGTTGGCCGGGTAGAACATCGGCGTGGCCATGAAGCGGTCGACCAGCAGCGCTCCCATGTCCTTGTCGATCTCGTACTTGACCGGAGCGTGGTTGGCCGGGATCTCGATCGCCACATAGATGTCGTCGGGCAGATCCTTGCCGGCGGGGATGTTGTCGAAGTTCATGATCGCGTCCTTCTTGGCGGATGGCCGGGTCGAGTGGAGAAAAATCTGGCGAATTATACGAAGCCAGGTCGGCGATTACCAATCCGACATAGGTGCCGGAGCGTTCGCTGTTCACCGTGGCCCTGCGGGGCGAGCCAGTGGCGCCGATGGCGGTGTATCATGAGGGACCGATGGAAGGGTCGGCCCGGCCGGCGAGAGGCGCGACCGCAAGGAGACTGTTCTTGGCACCCGTACAATTGTCACTGAGTTACGGCCAGGCCTTCGTGGCGCCGGAGCGCCGCCGGCATCGCAGCTCCATGTCCGTGCGCCTCCCCGAGGCGCCGCTGCTGACGGCGAAGGGTGCCTGTGCCCTGATCAGTGACTCCACCTCGCGCAACCCCCTGGCCAAGCAGGCCGGTGACATCAGCGTGCGGGGGTTTCTGGCCGACTACTTTTCCACGCCCGATCACTGGGAGGTGAAGACCTCGGCCACCCGGGTACTGCGCGCGCTCAACGCCTGGTGTTTCGGCCAGAGCTGCCAGCTCAGCGACGGCGGCTTGGTCAGTTCGCTCTCGGCCATGGTCTATCGCGGACGCGAGGCGCACCTGTTTCATGTCGGCGACACCCTGGTGTTCCGGCTGCGTGGCGCCGAGTTCGAGCAGCTGTCACGGGATCACGTGACCGACCTCGGCGGCTATCGCTACCCGTCCCGCGCGCTGGGCATGGATGCCAGCGTCGACATCGACTATGCCCGGCTGCCCCTCAAGCAGGGCGACATCTTCCTGTTCACCACCCAGGGCGTGCAGGGCACGCTGATGCCTTCCGACTATGTGCGACTGATCCGCGAGGATGCCAGCGACCTGGACGCCGCCTGCGAGCGGCTGGCGCAGACCGCCCGGGAGCGTGCCCGGGAGCGCGGCTACGGCAGCGATCAGTTCTGCTTCCAGCTGGTGCGCATCGATGCCCTGCCCGAGGAGCAGCAGGATCACCCCGGCAAGGTCTACGGGGACCTGCCGATCCCCCCGGAACTGGCCGTGGGCGAACGGCTCGACGGCCTCGAGGTGCGCGAGGTGCTGTCGCGCACCGCCCAGTCGCGGGTCTATCGCGTCCGCGACGTGCGCACCGACCGTGACCTGGTGATGAAGGCCCCGAGCCCGGAGCTCTCCAACCGCAACGCCTACCTCGAGCACTTCCTGCTCCAGCAGTGGGTGGTGGAACGGGTCCATTCGCCCTTCGTGGTGCGGGTGATGGAGCCCTCGCGGCCGCGGCGTTTCCTCTATTACCTGATGGCCTACGTCGAGGGCGAGACGCTCACCGAATGGGCGCGTCGCCACCCCCAGGCGGGGCTCGACCAGCGGCTCGATATCGCCGTCCAGCTGGGCAAGGCCATCCAGGCGCTGCATCATCGCGACCTGCTCCACCAGCGGGTCCATCCCGACAACGTGCTGATCGACCCCCACGGCCAGGTGGTGCTGGCCGACTTCAGCGCCTGTCACCTGCGTGATGTGGATGGCCACCGCCGCTCCCGGGGGCTGCTGCGCCAGGTGGGCATCACCGAGCACAGCGCCCCGGAATATGCCCTGGACGACGAGGTGGGACGCCGCAGCGACCAGTTCTCGCTGGCCTCCACCGTCTACTGGCTGCTCACCGGGGCGCTGCCCTATGAGTTGCCGCTCAAGGAACTGCTGCGCCATACCGACCTGGAGCGGATGACCTACCGCAGCGCCCGGCCTCTCAACCCGGAGATCTCCCCGGCGCTGGACGATGCCCTGCGCCGGGCCCTGTCGCCGCAGCGGGCCCTGCGCTTTCGCCGCCTGTCGGAGTTCCTGCACGCCCTGCGCATGAACGGCGAGCCGCGCCACAGGACCTCCGGTGCGCTGGGCGAGCCGACCCGGTTCTGGCAGGGCGTGGCGGGGATCCTGCTGTTGCTGCTGGTGCTCTCCTGGCTGCTTCGTTAGCCAGGCGCGAGAGCGAGGGGGCTAGGGGCTCGGAGTCAGACGCTACGAGCCACGCGCCACGCGCTGGCAATGGGTCCGCAGCGCCTAGCCCGCATCCCGCCGCCTAGATATTGAACTCTGGCAGCTTGCGCTCGACCCGGTGCTTGGCGAGCTTGGCCACCTTCGGCAGGCCGTTCTCGAACGGGGGGAAGTCCTCGCCCTGGATCAACGGCGACAGGTAGCGACGGCAGGCCTCGGTGATGCCGAAGCCGTCCGCGCGGATGAAGTCGCGGGGCATGAACTTCTCGCGGTTGGCGACCTCGGCCAGCGGGGCGGCCTCGACGGTCCAGCCGTAGGGTTCATCGCCGGTGCGCTTGATCGCCGGCATCTGGGCGTTGTGCCCGGCGAGTGCCAGCTCCACGGCCTTCTCGCCCACCGCATAGGCCTGGTCGACGTCGGTCTTGGAGGCCAGGTGGCGGGCGGCACGTTGCAGGTAGTCGGCCACCGCCCAGTGGTACTTGTAGCCGAGGTCCTGCTTGACCATGCCGGCCAGCGTCGGCGCCACGCCGCCCAGCTGGCGGTGGCCGAAGGCGTCGGTATTGCCGGAGTCGGCGAGGAAGGTGCCGTCCTCGTAGCGGGCGCCCTCGGAGACCACGATCACGCAGTAGCCGTACTGCTTGACGGATTCCTCGACGCGGGCCATGACCGCGGCCCGGTCGAAGGCCACCTCGGGGAAGATCACCAGGTGCGGCGGCTCGCCCTCGCCCTCGCCGGCCAGGGCGCCGGCGGCGGCGATCCAGCCGGCATGGCGGCCCATCACCTCGAGGACGAAGACCTTGGTCGAGGTGGCGCACATCGAGGCGATGTCCAGGGAGGCCTCCAGGGTGGAGGTGGCGATGTACTTGGCCACGCTGCCGAAGCCGGGGGAGTTGTCGGTGATCGGCAGGTCGTTGTCCACGGTCTTGGGGACGTGAATGGCGGTCAGCGGATAGCCGAGCTTCTCGGACAGCTGCGAGACCTTCAGGCAGGTGTCGGCGCTGTCGCCACCGCCGTTGTAGAAGAAGTAGCGGATGTCGTGAGCCTTGAAGACCTCGATCAGGCGCTCGTACTGGGCGCGGTGGGTCTCGATGTCCTTGAGCTTGTAGCGGCAGGAGCCGAAGGCGCCGGCGGGGGTGTGGCGGAGCGCCGCGACGGCCTCGTCGCTCTCGCGGCTGACGTCGATCAGGTCCTCGGTCAGGGCGCCGATGATGCCGTTGTGGCCGGCGTAGACCTTGCCGATCTGATCGGGGTGGCGGCGGCAGGCTTCGATGACGCCACAGGCGCTGGCGTTGATCACGGCGGTGACGCCGCCGGACTGGGCGTAGAAGGCGTTGTGCTGAGCCATGGGGCTATCCTGTTGCTGGTCGCATCAAGGGAAGCGCGCGGTGGCCGTCTCGCCAGGCGTGTCGGGCGCTTCCGGTTCGGGTCCGGACAAGGCCGCCGATTCTAGCCTATCGGCCCTGCGGCTGCATCCCGTCGACGATACGCGACGCCCGGCGTGGGGCTATCGCAGTCAGCGTTGTCACACGGGGCGGACCCGCCGACAAGCCTCGGGTGGCGGACCCTCGAGGAGGCGTCGTGAATACCGCCCTGTACGCTACCGACGCCCTGCGGCGCTCACGCGTCCCGCTCCGCCTGCAGGTCGGTGCGGGCCATTCATGGCCAGCCCGTTCGGGGCCGTGCTGCTTACCCCTGGCGTCGGATCTGCTCTTCGGCCTGTCCCCGGTGCTCCTCGTCGGGCCCGAAACAGTGGCCCTGACGTCCGGGGTGCGGCGCTGGAGGGCGCGCGGGGGCCATGCTAGTCTGCCGATTTCCACCGGCCGGCCGGGCCGCCGGTACGATCGTTCGGCAGCGGAGACTCCATGCATCTTCATATCCTCGGCATCTGCGGCACCTTCATGGGCAGCCTGGCCCTGCTGGCCCGGGAACAGGGGCATCAGGTCAGCGGCGCCGACGCCAACGTCTACCCCCCCATGAGCACCCAGCTCGAGGAGGCCGGGATCGCGTTGATGGAGGGCTATTCGGCCGACCACCTCGTGCCGCGGCCGGACCTGGTGATCATCGGCAATGCGCTGTCGCGGGGCAATCCCGAGGTCGAGGCCGTGCTCGACGCCGGCCTGCCCTACGTCTCCGGGCCGCAGTGGCTGGCCGAGCAGGTGCTGCCGGGGCGGCGGGTCATCGCCGTGGCCGGCACCCACGGCAAGACCACCACGGCCAGCCTCGCCGCCTGGCTGCTCGAGTCGGCGGGGCAGTCACCGGGCTTTCTGATCGGCGGCGTGCCACGCAATTTCGGCGTCTCGGCGCGGCTCGGGGCCTTCGATGCGCCCTTCGTGGTGGAGGCCGACGAGTACGACACCGCCTTCTTCGACAAGCGCTCCAAGTTCGTCCATTACCGACCCGAGATCGCCATCCTGGGCAATCTCGAATTCGACCATGCCGACATCTTCCCGGACCTCGCGGCCATCGAGCGACAGTTCCATCACCTGGTGCGCACCGTGCCGGGCAAGGGGCGCCTGCTGGTGGCCGACCGCGAAGCGGCCCTGGAGCGGGTGCTCGCCGAGGGCTGCTGGACCCCGGTGTCGCGCTTCGGCGGAGCGGCCGACAGCCCCTGGCGCTTCGTCCTGGAGCGCGAGGATGCCAGCCGCTTCCGGGTCATCCACAGTGCGGGAGAGGTCGAGGAGGACGCCGTGGTCGACTGGGGGCTGACCGGCGAGTACAACGCGCGCAATGCCCTGGCGGCGCTGGCCGCCGCCCACGCCTGCGGTGTCGACCTGGCCCGGGGCTGCGCCGCCCTGGCGCGCTTCGAGACGCCTCGGCGACGCCAGGAGGTCCGCGGGGAGGTGGCCGGCATCCAGGTCATCGACGACTTCGCCCACCACCCTACGGCCATCGCCGCCACCCTGGCGGGGCTGCGGGCGGCCACCGCCAGGGGGCGACTGCTGGCGGTGATCGAGCCGCGCTCCAACACCATGCGCCTGGGCACCCTGCGCGACCGGCTCGCCGACAGCGTGGCCCGTGCCGATGCGGCCTACTGGTACCAGCCGCCGGGGCTGGACTGGTCGTTGGCGCCGCTGATCGAGGCCGGCCCGGTGCCGGGGCGGGAATACGACGACCTGGAGGCCCTGGTCGCCGCCTTGGTCGCCGAGGCCAGGCCCCATGACCGCATCGTGGTGATGTCCAATGGCGGCTTCGGCGGCATCCACGAGCGACTGCTCGCCGCCCTGGAGGACGCCCATGGCTGATGGCTTTCGAGCGCCGGTCACCGTGGCCATCACCGGGGCCTCGGGGGCCCAGTACGGGCTGCGACTGATCGACGCCCTGGTGGCGGCGGACCACGAGGTCTGGGTGATGATCTCCAAGGCCGCGCACCTGGTCATCGCCACCGAGACGCAGGCCGAGCTGCCGGCCCGCCCCGAGCGTCTCGCCGCGTCCCTCGGCGAGCGCAGCGGGGCGCGGCCCGGGCAGATCCGCTGCTTCGGCCGCGAGGACTGGATGGCGCCGGTGGCCTCGGGCTCCGGCACCAGCTCGGCGATGGTGATCTGTCCCTGTTCTACCGGCACCCTCTCGGCGGTAGCCTGCGGGGCCAGCAACAACCTGATCGAGCGGGCCGCCGACGTGGTCCTCAAGGAACGCCGCCGGCTGATCCTGGTCCCCCGGGAGACGCCGCTCTCGGCGATCCACCTGCAGCACATGCTCGAGCTGAGTCGTCTCGGTGCCGTGGTGCTGCCGGCGGCGCCGGGGTTCTACCATCGGCCCCAGACGGTCGATGACCTCGTCGACTTCATCGTCGCGCGCATCCTCAACCAGCTGGGCATCGAGCACCGCCTGATGCCGCGCTGGGGTGAGTAGCGGGGTGAGCAGAAGGTCGGCTGTCCTGAATCCTCCACGGCTAACGGCTGACCGTCACAGCGGGGGGCGGTGACGACAAGGACGTCAAGTTGATGATCACGCTTTCGGTGCTCTCGGTCTTCGTGCCGACCTTCCTGCTCGTCTCGCTGACCCCGGGGATGTGCATGACCCTGGCCATGGTGCTGGGCATGACCCAGGGCGTGCGACGCACCCTGTGGATGATGGCCGGCGAGCTGGTCGGGGTGGGCCTGGTGGCGGTCGCCGCCGGGGCCGGCGTGGCCGCGCTGATGCTGCGCCTGCCCGAACTCTTCGCGGTCTTCAGGTGGGTCGGCGGCGCCTACCTGGGCTATCTGGGGGTCATGATGTGGCGCTCGCGGGGGCGCATGGCGATTCCCGAGACGCTGGATGCCCGGGCCCGGGCGGGCCGTCGCGAACTGGCCGTACAGGGCTTCGTCACGGCGGTGGCCAACCCCAAGGGCTGGGCCTTCTTCATGGCCCTGCTGCCGCCCTTCCTGGATGCCTCGCGGCCCCTGGCGGGTCAGCTCGCCGGGCTGGTCGCCATTATCCTGACCATCGAGTTCGCCAGCCTGCTCGCCTATGCCTCCGGGGGCCGGACCCTGCGCCACCTGCTCGGCGAGAGCGACAAGGTGCGCCTGCTCAATCGGCTCGCCGGCACCCTGATGGTGGGGGTGGGGCTCTGGCTGGCCCTGGGCTGAGCCCGGCGGAGCCGAGGCCAAGCCGGAAGCGCCCGGACTGCGTCCGCTAGCTTGAAGCGGGAAGTGCGGTGCTCCGTGCCGGGAAGCGCGAAGACCCACCTCGAGCCAGGCTCTGGAGGCTACCAGCTGCCTTCCAGTCGGGCGAAGCCCGGTCTAGGCCGGCCCCAGCCAGGCCACCCGGGCCACGCTCAGCCCCAGCGAGGCCGCCACCAGCAGTGGCCAGGGGCAGGGGGCCAGGGGCGCGCGAGGATGGCGCTGCCAGGCCAGCTGCACCAGGGCGCAGATCACCAGGCCGAGCAGGGCGCCGCCGATCAGGTCGCTCAGCCAGTGAACGCCGATCACCAGTCGTGACAGCGCCATGGGCACCACCACGGCGATCGCGCCCCAGTAGACCCAGAAGCGGTGCCCCAGCGCCAGCTCCCGGGCCGTGAAGGCGGCCGCCAGGCCGAACACCACCACGGCGGTGGAGGTGTGGGCGCTGGGATAGGCCAGCGAGTCGACCAGGTAGTCCGGCACGCTGGGCCGGGTGCGGCCGATCGCCGCCTTGCCCAGGATGTTGAGCAGCGCGATGCCGGACAGGCCGGCGGCGATATGGCCGAAGGCCGCCCGATGCCCTCGCCACAGCAGCCACAGGCCCCAGGGCAGGGCCAGGGCGATCACGCCATAGAGGTCGCCGATCTCGGCCATCCGCTCGGCCAGCCATGCCAGGCCGGGGACCGCCAGTGCCGCCATGGCGGCGTTGAGCCGCGTATCCATCGGCAGCGGGCCGTCATGGTGCAGCACCACCAGGGTCCAGGCCGACAGCGCCGTCAGCGAGGCCACCAGCAGCAGCCAGGTGCCCAGCGGCGGTTCCCGGTCATGGGGGCGCGCCAGCAGGCGCCAGGCCAGCCGGCTGCGGGGATGGCGACGGGACAGGCGTGCCAGCCCCCGGTAGACCAGGCCATGGCGATGGGTCTGGTGGCGCAGCCAGGAGAAGATCAGCGCCAGCGCCACCACCATCACGCCGAGCCCCACCAGCCATGGCCGCAGCGCCTCGGGAAAGCCCGGCAGGCGCTGCCAGGCGCGCCCCAGCAGGTAGCCCGGCAGCACATAGGCCGGTGCCCAGAGCGCCGCCGAGCCGAGGTTCGCCCAGGTGAAGGTGCGCGGCGGCATGTGCATCATTCCGGCGATCAGCGGCACCACCGGGCGCACCGGCCCGACGAAGCGCCCCAGCAGCACCGACAGCGGGCCGTGGCGCTGGAAGAAGCGGGCGCCCTGGGCGAGCCATTCCGGATATCGCGACAGGGGCCACAGGCCGGTGACGCGCTCCCGTTGGGTGTAGCCGATCCAGAAGCTCAGGCCGTCGCCGGCCACGGCGCCGAGAAAGGCCGCGGCCAGCACCGTGCCGACGGCCACCTCCTGGTGGCCGGCCATCGAGGCGGCGGCGGTGATCAATACCACGCCCGGCACCAGCAGGCCCACCAGGGCGAGGGATTCGATCAGCGCGATGGTGGCGATGAGGGCGATCAGCAGCGGCGGCGATGGCGTCAGCTGGTAGAGGGCATCGGCAAGGTTCACGTGACTCTCCGTTGTCGTGATCCACTGCGGCGGGAATCAGCCATCGGCCAGGCTGTGGGTCAAGGCTTGCAAGCGCTGCTCGAAGTGCGGCCAGGACTCCTCGGGGCGGGGAAAGGCGAGCCGGATGCGCAGTTGCAGGGGGCCGGTCTCCACCAGCACCATCTGGCTCAGCGCCTGGCTGAGGCGATGGCGAACCAGCAGCGCGCCGCTCTCGGTGGTGTCCGGCAGCAGCAGCCAGAAGACGGCGTCGCCCTCACGACCCAGCACGTCATGCTCCCGACAGCGGCTGATGATCCCCCGGCAGAGTCCCTCGAGCAGGGCCGCGCGGGCCTTGGCGCCGAATTGCTCGCCGGCCATGTCGACCTGGGGCAGGTAGATCAGCAGCACCGCCAGGGGGCGTTCGAGGAATTCGGCCCGCTCGAACTCGCCGGCCAGGCACTCGTGCAGGCTGTCATGGGTGACGGCCCGGCACTCGCGCTCCCAGGGATCGGTGGCGCGCAGCAGCGCCTGTTGGCGGAGTCGCTCCCAGGGCACCAGGGCGGCCACCGCCACCAGGGCCAGGTAGACGAGCAGCAGATCCTGCTCCAGTTCCCCGTTGCCCAGCAGGGCCAGCCAGACCGGCGTCAGCGCCAGGTTGAGCAGCATGGCCGGCCCCAGAGGCAGCAGCAGCAGGGCCAGGACCGGCGGCAGGCCCACCCACAAGGCCGGCAGTCCGGCCTGGCGGGGCAGTTCCATGGCGGTCAGCAGGAAGCCGCAGATCAGCACCAGATACGCCGACGCCCGGGAGGGGCTATGTGCCCCGACCGCCAGCAGGGTCGCCACCAGCATTACCGGCGACAGCAGGGCCGGCATCAGGATGCGGCCATAGTCGCCCATCAGGTAGAACCACAGCGCCTGTCCCAGCAGCAGCAGGGTGGCGACGGCCAGGACGACGGGGAAGAGTCGCGAGGCGTGGGGGCGACGCTCATCCATGCTGGGCGACCTCCTTGACCTCGAGGGGGGTGTCCTGGCACGCCAGGGCGCGCCGTTCCCGGATCAGCGAGCCCAGCCGGGGGAGGGCGACGACCCGGGCCGTGACCGGTTCCTCGATGGCGTCGAGCAACTGCTGGCGACGGGCCTCGGCTTGCTCGGTGTCGCGGTTGATCAACAGCACTCCCAGGGTGCGCCGGTCGAGCCGGTAGCAATGCTCGAAGCGCCGAGTCAGGCGACACAGGCGCTCGGCCAGCGGCCACAGGCGCCAGCGTGACGTCCTCAGCAGCAGCAGTTCGGCATGCACCCGTTCCTGGGTGGTGCGACGGCGCTCCCGCTGGAGGTCATGATGGAGCTGGTGGCCGGGCCAGATCGGCAGCCCCGGCACCAGGCGGGCGCGTTCGCGCATGCGGCGGCGCAGGGCCTGCAGCTCCAGCGAGCGCGACAGCCCCAGCAGCATGGTGCCGGCCAGCAACAGTCCCGTCAGGGCCCATTGTTCGGTGCCCAGCAGGTCGGGCAGCAGCGCCCAGCTCAGGATCGCCAGCAGGGCGTTGAACAGCAGCATCCAGCGGGGTTGGGGGAGCATCAACAGGATCGCCCAGGCCCACAGCCAGGTGAGGTGACGTTCAGGGGCCACCCACAGCAGGGCCGCCAGCAACAGGCCCGGCAGCAACTGCCAGGGCACGGTCGCCGGGTGTCGATGACTGAACTCGAGCTGGGTTGCGGTGACGCCGAGCCAGATCGTGGTCAGCCACAGCAGCAGCGCATCCTCGAGGGCGCCGGCACTGGCCGCCAGCATGGCCGTGAGGCCGGCCGCCGCCGCCAGGTTGATCCGCAACAGGCGGATTTTGTACTTGCTCTGCATGGTGACTTAGTATGGTCCCTTTCCCCGATTCGACTCGACCTTCGGTCGTGGCCGCCGATGCTGCGGCCCCCATTCCAGGAGACACTCTACGGCATGACAGCTCACGCCACCCACTCCGATCACGCCGAGGGCGTCGGCGACGTCGCCGCCTACATGCAGCGCCTGGGGCAGCAGGCCCGCGAGGCGGCCACCCGCATGCGGCGTGTCGACACCGCCGCCAAGAACGCCGCGCTGTTGGCCATGGCCGAGCGCCTGGGCGAGGCGCGGGCCGAGGTGCTGGCGGCCAACGCCCGCGACCTGGCGCGGGGCCGCGACAGCGGCCTGGATGACGCCCTGCTCGACCGCCTGGCCCTGGACGATGCGCGCCTGGACGCCATGATCGAGGGACTCGGCCAGGTAGCGGCCCTGCCCGACCCGGTGGGCGAGATCGATGGCCTGCACTCCCGGCCGAGCGGCATCCAGGTCGGCCAGATGCGCGTGCCCCTGGGGGTGATCGGCATCATCTACGAATCCCGGCCCAACGTCACCATGGAAGCGGCCAGCCTGTGCCTGAAGTCGGGCAACGCCTGTATCCTGCGCGGCGGCTCGGAGGCGCGGGAATCCAATGCCGCGATCGCCGCGTGCATCCGGGCCGGGCTCGAGCGGGCCGGGCTGCCCGAGGGCGCCGTCCAGGTGGTGGCCACCACCGATCGGGCCGCCGTGGGCAAGCTGATCAGCATGCCGGAGTTCGTCGACGTGATCATCCCCCGGGGCGGCAAGTCGCTGATCGAGCGTATCACCCGGGAGGCCAGCGTGCCGGTGATCAAGCACCTCGACGGCGTCTGTCACGTCTACCTCGACGCCACCGCGGACCCGGAGAAGGCGCTGGCCATCGCCGTCAACGCCAAGACCCAGCGCTACGGCACCTGCAACACCATGGAGACGCTGCTGGTGGATGCGCCCCTGGCCGAGTCGCTGTTGCCGCGCCTGGCGGCCGCCTATGGCGAGCTCGGCGTCGAGTTGCGCGGCTGCGAGCGCACCCGGGCGGTGCTCGAGACGGTCGCCGTGGCCACCGAGGACGACTGGGCGGCCGAGTACCTGGCGCCGGTGCTGGCGATTCGCGTGGTCGACGGCATCGACGCGGCCATGGCGCATATCGAGCGCTACAGCTCGCGGCATACCGATGCCATCGTCACCGAGAACTACACCCTGGCCCGTCGCTTCCTGGCCGAGGTGGACTCCAGCTCGGTGATGGTCAACGCCTCCACGCGCTTCGCCGACGGCTTCGAGTACGGGCTGGGCGCGGAGATCGGTATCTCCACCGATCGCCTGCATGCCCGCGGGCCGGTGGGGCTCGAGGGGCTGACCACCCGCAAGTACGTGGTGCTCGGCGACGGCCAGGTTCGGCAGTGACTGCGCTGTCCCATCCGCCCCGCATCGCCATGCTGGGGGGCACCTTCGATCCGGTCCACCTGGGCCACCTGCGCAGCGCCGTCGAGCTCCACGAGGCGCTGGGGCTGGATCGCGTGCACATGGTGCCGGCGGCCATGCCGCCGCTGCGCGACACCCCCCGGGTGGCCCCCGAGGAGCGCCTGAGCCTGCTGCGACTGGGGATCGGCGACACCCCGGGGCTGGTCGCCGACCCCCGGGAGTTGCGCCGCGAGGGGCCCTCCTACAGCGCCGATACCCTGGCCGAACTGCGCGCAGAGTACGGCCGCGAGGCCCGGCTGGTAATGGCACTGGGCCATGATGCCTTTCTGCGCCTGGCCGACTGGCATGCGCCCGAGCGGCTCTTCGCGCTGGCCCACGTAGTGGTGATCGATCGCCCCGACCACGAGGCGCGCCTGCCGGCGGCGCTGACGGCGCTGATCGGCCGGCGCGAGGTCGCGTCCTCGGCGGCGCTGATGGCCGCGCCCGCGGGGGGGCTGCTGCGCCTCTCGCTGCCCTCGCGGATGGCGATTTCCGCCACCGAGGTGCGTCACCGCCTGGCCACCGGCGCCAGCGTGCGTTACCTGCTGCCCGAGGCGGTGGAAGCGCATCTTCTGGCCCGGGGGCTGTATCGTCACTAGGCACTGCCACCTCGCGCTCAAGTCGGTACAATACAGTCATGACGACTTCCCGCTGAGAGGGGCTGACAAGAAGGGTATGCACATCGACGCACTCAAGACTCTGGTGGTAGACGCGCTGGAGGAACTCAAGGCCAGGGACATCGCGGTCCTGGACGTGTCCCGGCTGACCAGCGTGACCGACCTGATGGTGGTGGCCAGCGGCACGTCCAGCCGCCACCTGGCAGCACTTTCCGACAAGGTGATCCAGGCCGCCAAGGAGCAGGGCATGCCCCCGCTCGGCGTCGAGGGCGAGAGCGGAGCCGACTGGGTGCTGGTCGACCTCGGCGACGTGGTGGTCCACATCATGCTGCCCGAGACCCGCGACCTCTATGACCTCGAGCGTCTGTGGGCGGACCTGCCCAGTGACGGGGTCGCCCTGGAGGAAGAGGCGCACGGCACCCCATGAGGGTACGCCTGCTGGCGGTGGGCACGAAGATGCCCGACTGGGTGAGCCGCGGCGTCGAGGAGTATCGCAAGCGCCTGCCCCGGGACTTCGCCCTCGAACTCGAGGAGATCGCCCCCGGGGCGCGCGGCAAGAACGCCGATACCCGCCGCGCGGTGACCCAGGAGGCCGAGCGCCTGCGCGCCCGGCTGCGAGGCGACGAGCACCTGGTGGCCCTGGAGGTCGGTGGCCAGGCCTGGAGCACCGAGCAGCTGGCGCGCCAGGCCGAGGGCTGGCGCCTCGAGGGCCGTGACGTGGCCCTGCTGGTCGGCGGTCCCGACGGCCTCGACCCGGCGCTGTCGGCGGCCGCCGCTCAGCGCTGGTCGCTGTCCCCCCTGACCCTGCCCCATCCGCTGGTGCGCATCCTGCTCGCCGAGCAGCTCTATCGGGCCTGGACCCTGATGGTCGGCCACCCCTACCACCGCTGAACGGCCCTCGCGTCCCCAAGGATATCGTCCCGCATGCGTCAGCAACGCGACACCCTGAAGAACACCGAACAGGAGCTGCGCGTCTTCCGCTGGCGGGCGCTGCTGGCGGTCCTGGTGGTGATCATCCTGACGGGCCTGCTCGGCGGCCGGCTGTTCTACCTGCAGGTCGTGCAGCACGAGGTCTACAGCACCCGCTCGGAGAAGAACCGGGTCAGGGTGGAACCGTTGCCGCCGACCCGGGGCCTGATCTACGACCGCAACGGGGTGCTGCTGGCCGAGAACCGGCCCACCTACAACCTGACCCTGGTCCGCGAGCGGGTCGACGACCTGGACGAGACCCTGTCGCTGCTGGTCGAGCTGCTCGAGCTGCCCGAGGAAGAGGTCGAGGCCTTCCGCCTGCGCTCGCGCCAGCGCCAGCGGCCCTTCCAGCCGGCGCTGCTGATGAGCGACCTCGACGAGGCGCAGATCGCCCGGCTGGCGGTGAATCGCCACCGCCTGCCCGGCGTGGAGGTCGAGGCCCAGCTGCTGCGCTACTACCCCGATGCCGAGGACCTGTCCCACGTGCTGGGCTATGTGGGCCGCATCAATGCCGAGGAGCTGCAGACCCTCGACACCGGCGACTATGCCGGCACCCACTTCATCGGCAAGACCGGGGTCGAGCGCTTCTACGAGGACGAGCTGCACGGCCAGGCGGGCCTGCGCAAGGTGGAGACCAATGCCCGGGGGCGGGTGCTGCGGGAACTGGGCCGCACCGATCCGGTCCCCGGCGAGACGCTCACCCTGACCCTCGACAAGCCCCTCCAGCAGTTGGCCGTCGACCTGCTCGACGGTCGCCGCGGGGCCATCGTGGCGATCGCCCCCCAGAGCGGCGAGATCCTGGCCATGGCCTCGGTGCCCGGCTTCGACAGCAATCAGTTCGTTACCGGCATCGACGTGTCCTCTTATCGGGCCCTGCAGCAGGACCTCGACCTGCCGCTGTTCAACCGGGCGATTCGCGGCAGCTACCCGGCGGGGTCGACGATCAAGCCGTTCATGGCCATCACCGGCCTCAAGGAGGGCGTGATCACGCCCGACACGACCGTCTACGATCCCGGCTACTATCAGCTGCCCAACGACGACCGTCGCTATCGCAACTGGCTGCGCTGGGGGCACGGCCGGGTCGACCTGGAGCGGGCCCTGGCCGTCTCCAACAACACCTACTTCTATTCGCTGGCCCATGAGCTGGGCATCGACAGGATCCACGACAGCCTGGCGCAGTTCGGCTTCGGCCAGCGGGTCGCGGCGGACGTCGCCGGCGAGAGCCAGGCGCTGCTGCCGTCCCGGGACTGGAAGCAGGCGCGCTTCAACCAGCCCTGGTACCCCGGCGAGACGCTGTCGGTGGGCATCGGCCAGGGCTATCTGCAGATCACCCCCCTGCAACTCGCCACCGCCACGGCGGTACTGGCCAATCGCGGCGACTGGGTGCAACCCCGCCTGGCCCTGGAGATCGACAGCGAGCCGGTGCTCTCCGCGTTGTCGGAGACGCCCCCCGATATCGACCTGGCCAATCCGGCCTGGTGGGATCGCGTCTATTCGGGCATGGAGAAGGTGCTCTCGGGGCGTGAGGGCACCGCACGGCGCTCGGGGGCCGGCCTGGAATACCGCATGGCCGGCAAGTCCGGTACCGCCCAGGTGTTCTCGCTGGGGCAGGATCAGCGCTACAACGCCGCGGAGCTCAAGGAGCGACTGCGCGACCATGCCCTCTTCATGGCCTTCGCGCCGGTGGAGGACCCGCAGATCGCCGTCTCGGTGATCGTCGAGAATGCCGGGGGTGGCAGCAGCCACGCCGCGGGCCTGGCCCGCGAGATGACCGACTTCTGGCTGCTCGATCGCCAGGCGGGAAAGGCGCCGCTCGGCGCGGGTGAGGCCGGCGCCCCCGACGAATCCGCCACGGAGGGCGGCCGAGATGACGATGGTTGAGCTGACCCGGGGGCTGCGCGGGCGGCCCATCAAGCGCACCCTGAGCGGCATGTCGCGGCGGCGCAGCCTGTGGGAGCGCATCCACCTGGACCCCTGGCTGCTGGGCATGCTGCTGGTGCTGATGCTCTCCGGACTGGTGGTGCTCTACAGCGCCAGCGGCCAGCGGCTCGACGTGGTGATCGCCCAGGGCGTGCGCTTCGGGGTCGCCCTGGCGGGCATGGTGATCATCGCCCAGTTCACCCCCGCGACCCTGCTGCGCTGGGCCTTGCCGGCCTACCTGGCGGGGATGGCCATGCTGGTGGCGGTGGAGGTCATGGGCGACATGGGCATGGGGGCCCAGCGCTGGCTGGTGATCCCCGGGGTGGTGCGCTTCCAGCCCTCCGAGATGATGAAGCTCGCCATGCCGATGATGGTGGCGGCGTGGCTCAGCCGGCGGGCGCTGCCGCCCGGCTGGCAGGACCTGGCGGTCTGCGCCGTGCTGATCGGTGCCCCGGTGCTGCTGATCGCCCGCCAGCCCGATCTCGGTACCTCGCTGCTGGTGGCCCTGGCCGCGGTCTTCGTGATCCTGCTGGCGGGGCTGTCCTGGCGGGTCATCCTCGTGCTCGGTGGGCTGGCGGCCTCGGCGCTGCCGCTGCTGTGGATGAACATGCACGACTACCAGCGCCAGCGGGTGCTGACCTTCCTCGACCCCGAGAGCGACCCGCTGGGAGCCGGCTGGAACATCATCCAGTCGACCACCGCCATCGGCAGCGGCGGGCTCTGGGGCAAGGGCTGGCTGCAGGGCACCCAGTCCCAGCTGGAGTTCCTGCCGGAACGCCACACCGACTTCATCGTCGCCGTGCTCGGCGAGGAGTTCGGCCTGGTGGGCATGCTGGTCTTCCTGGCGCTGTACCTGATGATCGTCTGCCGGGGCCTGTGGCTGGCCGGCGCCGCTCAGGAGACCTTTGGCCGCCTGCTGGCGGGCAGCATCATCCTGACCTTCTTCATCTACGTGTTCGTCAATGTGGGGATGGTCAGCGGCATCCTGCCGGTGGTCGGCGTGCCGCTGCCGCTGGTCAGTTATGGCGGGACCTCCAGCGTGACCTTGCTGGCCGGTTTCGGTATTCTCATGGCCATCCATTCGCACCGCCGCCTGCTGCCGCGCTAGGCCGTTCCGAGCCGGTGGCAGGCAAGATGATTCAGGGAGAGATGGAATGACGGTGACGACGCTTTCACGGGGGCGCAGGACGCTGGCCCTGGCGCTGGGGGGGCTGCTGGCCCTGGCGGCCACGGGCGTGTCGGCGGGGGACTTCGATCCACGACGCGGCGAGGTCAAGGCGCTGGTGGACGAGGTGGCCGAGCGTGGCGTGGCCCGTGAGTGGCTCGAGACGGCGCTGGACCAGGCCGACTTCCGCCAGGAGGTGCTGGATGCCATGTCCAAGGCCGCCGAACACCACCTGGTCTGGCACGAGTATCGTGACATCTTCCTGGGCGAGGAGCGCATCGCCAAGGGCGTGGCCTTCCTCGAGGCCCATCGCGAGGCCTTCGCGCGTGCCGAGGCCGAGTACGGGGTGCCAGCGGAGATCATCACCGCCATCCTCGGCGTCGAGACTCGCTATGGGGAAGTGACCGGCGACCACCGGGTGCTGGACTCGCTAGCCACCCTGGCCTTTCATCACCCCCGACGCGGTGACTTCTTCCGCGGCGAGTTGGCCGCCTTCCTCGAGATCGCCTACCGGCAGGAGGTCGGCCCGGACAGCATCGAGGGCTCCTACGCCGGTGCCATGGGTTACCCCCAGTTCATTCCCAGCAGCTATCGCGCCTATGCGGTGGACTTCGACGGTGACGGCCAGCGCAACCTCTGGACCGACCCGGTGGATGCCATCGGCAGCATCGCCAACTACTTCGCCGAGCACCGCTGGCGACCCGGTGCGCCCGTCTATCACGAGGCCGAGGGACCGGCGACTCCGCCGGAGGGGATCGACTTCAACCAGGCGAAACCACCGTCGATGAGCGTGGCCGAACTGCGCGACCAGGGCATCACGCCCGGCGGCGAGCTGGCCGACGACACCCGCGTGGTACCGCTGGCGCTGGCCATGGCCGACGGCTCGACCCGCTACCGGCTCGGGCGCGACAACTTCTATGTCATCACCCGCTACAACCACAGTTACCTGTATGCCATGGCCGCGACCGAACTCGCCGAAGCGGTCGCCGAGGCCCGGGGCCGTCCGTCGGGCTGGTTCGAGTCGACCGTCGCCGATCGGGAGGCCAGCCAATGAGGGCCTGGTGGCTGGCCGCGCTGGCGGTCCTGTGGCTGGGTGGCTGTGCCGGGGGCGGCGGCAGCCGTCCCGCCGACGTCGATGGTGGCAGCGAGGCGTCGGCGACCACCGGCGACGGCGAGCGCTACGCCATGAGCAGCGATGCCTACCCCGAGGAGCCGCCGGACGTCAGCCGGGTGCCCGATGCGGTGCCGCGGATGGAGGCGCCCTCCCAGGCGGGCAATCGCTCCAGCTACGAGGTGTGGGGCAAGACCTATCACGTGCTGTCCGACGCCAGCGGCTACGAGCGACGGGGCACCGCTTCCTGGTACGGCAAGAAGTTCCACGGCTACGCGACCTCCAACGGCGAGATCTACGACATGTACAAGATGAGCGCCGCCCATCGCTCGCTGCCGTTGCCCACCTATGCGCGGGTCACCAACCTGGACAACGAGCGCTCGGTGATCGTGCGGGTCAACGATCGCGGGCCCTTCCACAGCGAGCGGGAGATCGACCTGTCCTATGCCGCCGCAGCGCGGCTGGACATCCTCGATCGCGGCACCGGCCGGGTGCGGGTCGAGGCCATCGATGCGCGCGACTGGCTGGCCCGCCACGGTGACGCCGCGGCCAGCCGCGACCAGCCGACGACGGCTGCCGCCGTACCGAGCGTCCGCGACCCCGCTGCCCCCGAGGCCCGTTCCGCCGATGCCGGGCGGGACGAGGGCGGCGGCGCGGTGAGTGCGGCCAGCGGGGCGGACGAGCCCGCCGCGCCCCAAGGCCCCGTGGACGGTGGCCCCGCGGGGGACCGCCCGATCTACCTGCAGGTGGCCGCCCTGGGCTCGGCCGACAATGCTCGCGCCCTCAAGGCCAAGCTCCAGGCCTCGCTGGATCGCCCGGTGCGCGTGGCCAGTGCGGCCGGCATGCACCGTGTCCAGGTCGGCCCCCTCGAGGGCTCGGCCCAACTCGATCCACTGCGCGGCGAGTTGCGCCGTGCCGGCTTCGACAAGGCCTTTGTCGTCGACGGTAACGAGTGAGCTCGGCGTTCCGTCATCGTCAATCGTTCACCCTGATGCACCCGAAGAGACCGCCATCCATGAAAGCCCTGCGTTCGTCCCGTTTCCGCCGGCTCGTGCCGGCCCTGTTGGCCTGCCTGTCGCTGGTGGCCTCACCGCTGTTGGCCCAGACGCCGCAGCCCCAGCAGCTTCCCAGGATCCAGACCATGATCCCGGCGGCGCCGCAACTGGCCGCGACCTCCTGGCTCCTGATGGATGCCGACAGCGGTCGCGTGCTCGCCCAGCACAACCCGGACGTGCGCCTGCCGCCGGCCAGCCTGACCAAGCTGATGACCGCCTACCTGGTGGAGCGCGAGCTTAACAGCGGCAATATCGCCCCCGATGACCCGGTGCCGGTCAGCGAGAATGCCTGGCGTACCGGTGGCTCGAAGATGTTCATCGAGGTCGGCGAGCAGGTGCCGGTCAGCGAGCTGCTGCACGGCATCGTCATCGTCTCCGGCAACGACGCCAGCGTCGCCATGGCCGAGTACCTGGCCGGGGGCACCGAACCCTTCGCCGACATCATGAACCAGCATGCCGCGCGACTGGGGATGACCAACACCCACTTCGTCAATCCGACCGGGTTGCCCGACGAGAACCATTATTCCTCGGCTCGCGACCTGGCGTTGCTGGCCCAGCACATCATCAACGACTACCCCCAGCATTACCGCATCTACCGCCAGAAGCAGTTCACCTACGGCGGGATCGAGCAGCCCAACCGCAATCGCCTGCTGTGGCGGGACGCCAGCGTCGACGGCTTGAAGACCGGCTGGACCGAGGAGGCCGGTTACTGCCTGGTGTCCTCCGCCGAGCGCGACGACATGCGCCTGATCTCGGTGGTCATGGGCACCGCCTCCGAGGAGGCCCGCGCCCGGGAGACCCAGAAGCTGCTGAGCTACGGGTTCCGCTACTACCAGACCCTCAAGCTGTATGACCAGGGCGCCGTGCTCAACACACCGCGCGTCTGGGGCGGCGACAAGAACGAGCTGCGCGTCGGCGTCGACCGCAATGTCTTCATGACCGTGCCTCGCAACCGCGATCAGGAGCTTGCCGCCAAGCTCGACCTCCAGGCGGACCTCACCGCGCCGATCGCCGCCGGCGAGACCGTCGGGCGCATGGAAGTGCGCCTGGGCGACGAAGTGGTCGGCGAGCGGGAGCTGCTGGCCCTGGAGGCCATCGAGGAGGGCGGTTTCTTCAAGCGCCTGTTCGACAAGCTGCAGCGCTTCTTCACCAACCTGCTGGGCGGTTTCTTCGACTGAGCCGGACCGGCGCCCACCCGCGCCCTTGGTGGCAGGGCGCGGGTTGAGTAGAATGGTCGGGTCTTCTTGCTGACGGGTGTGGAATGTCCGACAAGACCCTGCATGATCTTCGCCAGCCGTCCACCGGCCGTCGAGCCGGCAAGTCGCCGAAGATCACCTTTCCCTGCGATTATCCGATCAAGGTCGTGGGCGATGCCGCCGATGACTTCGCTGCCATGGTGTGTCAGGTGGTCACGCGTCACGCTCCCGACTTCGACCCGCGGTGCATCCAGGTGGTGCCGAGTCGCAACGGCCGCTTCCAGTCCGTGCGGCTGACCCTGCGGGCCACCGGCGAGGTGCAGCTGCAGGCGCTGTTCACCGAGCTCAAGGCCAGCGGTCGCGTGCACATGGTGGTCTGAGGTGGGGCCGCTGCAGGTGCATCGCCTGGGGCGCCGCCCCTACGAGCCCGTATGGCGGGCCATGCGCGACCTCACCGATGGCCGCGATCCCGGCACCCCCGATCAATTGTGGCTGGTCGAGCATGATCCGGTGTTCACCCAGGGGCAGGCCGGCAAGCCCGAGCACCTGCTGATGCCCGGCGACATTCCCGTCGTGCAGACCGACCGCGGCGGGCAGGTGACCTATCACGGGCCCGGCCAGCTGGTGCTCTACCCGCTGCTCGACGTGCGCCGCGCCCGGCTGGGCGTGCGCGACCTGGTGAGCGCTTTGGAGAACGCGGCCATCGCCCTGCTCGCCGGCTACGGGGTCGAGGCCCATGCCCGGCCGGATGCGCCCGGCGTCTATGTGGGCGAGGCCAAGATCGCCTCCCTGGGCCTGCGCATCCGGCGCGGGGCGAGCTTTCACGGTATCGCCCTGAACGTCGACGGCGACCTCTCGCCGTTCGCCCGCATCAATCCCTGCGGCTATGCCGGCATGGCCATGACGCGCCTGGTCGATGTGGCCTCATCCTCGCCGGGCGTGGACGCGGTCGCCGAGCGCCTCGCCGCCTGCCTGGCCCGGGAGTTGGGAAGAGAGCTGGTCGACGCGGAGCGCTGAGGCCAGACGCTGAACCAAAAAGCCCGAGGCACCGCCTCGGGCTTTTCCATGCCTCGCCGGTGAGCGTCAGCTTACGTTGCGCGTGGGAATGAGGTTGGGGTCGGGCGCCTGGCCCGGCACCTCGGCGGGAGAGGCCAGTTCCCGGCCCAGGTTGTTGTTCTCGAACACCCGGTCGGCCCGGTAGCTGGAGCGCACCAGGGGGCCGGACGGCACTTCCATGAAGCCCTTCTCCAGGCCCAGCTGGCGATAGCGCTCGAACTCCTCCGGGGTGACCCAGCGTTCCACCGGCAGGTGGTTGCGGGTGGGGCGCAGGTACTGGCCGAGGGTGACGATATCGACGCCGATGGCGCGCAGGTCGTCGAAGGTCTGGAGGATCTCGTCGTCGGTCTCGCCGAGGCCCAGCATCAGGCTGGTCTTGGTGATGACGTCGGGGCGATGGCGCTTGGCGTGGGCCAGCACCTCCAGGGTCTTGCGGTAGCCGGCGCGCGGGTCGCGCACGCGACGGGTCAGGCGCTCGACGGTCTCGACGTTCTGGGCGAAGACCTCGAGGCCGGCATCGACGACCCGCTCGATGGCGCTGGGCGCGCCGTCGAAGTCGGGCGTCAGGGCCTCCACCGCGACCTCGGGGGTGCGGGCCTTGATGGCGCGGATGCAGTCGGCATAGTGGCCGGCGCCGCCGTCGGGCAAGTCGTCACGGTCCACCGAGGTCAGCACGATGTAGCGCAGGCCCATCAGCTCCACGGACTTGGCGGTATTCTCCGGCTCCTCGGTATCCAGCCAGCCCTTGGGGTTGCCGGTGTCCACCGCGCAGAAGCGACAGGCTCGGGTGCACACCGAACCCATCAGCATGATGGTGGCGGTGCCGTTGCTCCAGCACTCGCCCATGTTGGGACAGTGGGACTCGGCGCAGACGGTGCTGAGCCGGTGCTGGGAGACGTTCTTCTTCACCGCGTCGAACCGCTCGCCACCGGGGATCTGGGCTCGCAGCCACTTCGGCTTGCGGCCGAGGGCCGGGCTCTCCTCGGCCTGCTGGCGTTGCTTCATGCCATCCTTGATGGCGGTCGCGCCGTGTTCATTGCGATATTTCTCACCGCTGGACACATGCTTGGAGGTGTTGTTGCTCATGAGCTGGAAGCCTCTCCACTCGGCGGCTGGTCGCCAGGCGTGTGCGTCGCGGGTCATCCGGTCACGGCAAGCGGGGGACGGCCGGCGACGGGCGTGGCGTGTATCGGTCTTGGCGCGCTAAGTTACCATATCCGCGGCTCGGCTGGACAGGCGACTCACTCCGTGGCCTCGGGCAGGCAGGCCACGTCGTGACTGGGCAGCGGGGCGGGGACCGCACTGAAGTGGGTCTGCAGCTCGTTGAGGTGATCGCGCACGAAGCGCAGGAAGAGCTCGGTCACCGGGGTGGGGAAGCGCTCCCGGTGATAGACGGTGCACCAGGAATGGCGCAGCGGGAAGCCGGGCAGGTCGAGCGGCGAGAGCAGCCCGGCCTCGAGCTCCAGGCGTACCGCCAGGCGCGGCAGCACGGCGACCCCGAGCTGAGCCATGACGCCCTGCTTGACCGCCTCGTTGGTGCCCATCTCGATGGCATGGGCCAGCTCGACGTCCTGCTCGGCGGCGAGTTCCTCCAGGGCGCCCCGCACCCCGGAACCGGGCTCGCGCATCAGCACATAGTGGCGGGCCAGGTCCTCCAGGGTCGGCCGGTCGGCCGCCAGCAGGGGGTGGCCCGGCCAGACCACCGGGATCATCTCGTTGTCGAGGATCGGCATGAACACCAGGTCCTCGTCCGCCGGTACCCGGGCCATGATCACCAGGTCATCGCGTTGCGCGGCCAGTCGCTCCAGGGCCTGGCCGCGGTTGCACACGCGCAGGCGGATCTGGACGTTGGGGTAGTGGGCCCGGAAGCGCGCCAGCAGGTGCGGTACCACATACTGGGCGGTGGACACCGCCGCCAGATTGAGCTCGCCGCTGATGGTGCCGTCGAGGTCCGACAGGCTCATCTGCAGCCGGGCGACCTGGCCGAAGATGGCCCGCACCGAGGCCGCCAGGGCATCCGCGGCGGGCAGGATGTGCAGGGTGCGCCCGGCATAGCGGAACAGCGGCTGCCCCAGGGCCTGTTCGAGCTGGCGGATCTGGGCGCTGACCGCCGGCTGGGTCAATCCCAGGGCCTCGGCGGCCCGGGAATAGGATTGACGTTCATGAACGGCGCGGAAGACCTGGAGCTGGCGGAAGGTCAGGCGGTTGAGCAGTCTGGGTGTGGTCATGGCATCGTCCAATGGGGCGGGGCGCGGTACCATCCTGGCATGCCGTGCCGACATGCGCGTGCGCTGTGCCGGAGGTTCGTTGAACAGATGGCGAGCGTATCGGCCCGTCGGGCAAGCCGCCACGACGAGGCATGGCAACGCCGCCTGGCGGCCCAAGGGGCCGCGAGGATTCTACCGTCAACCTCTCATACAGGACACCAGCATCGCCTGTCTCTTGCAACCATCCGGAGTGATCATGTCAGGATCCCCCCCCGCCGTTTCCCGTCTGCTGGTCGTCGCTGGCGGCCCCGGCGGCCTGCGCCTGCGCCAGGCCTGTGGCGAGCTCGGCCTGACGGCCATCCTGGCCGACGGCAGCGCCGAGGCGCTGGTGGCCCGTGCCCGGGAGGCGGGTTGCCAGGCGTTGCACCCCGGCGAGGAGGACGCCGCCGAGCAGTTGGCACTGGCCGAGGCCTGTCGGCGCGCCGGCCTGCGCTTCCTCGGCCCGCCGGCCACCCTGCTGGGGGCCATGGCCGAGGGTGGGGGCATGCGCCAGCGGATGCGCGAGGCCGGCTTGCCGCTGGCCGCGGCGGCGGGGCGGGAGCTGCGGATGTCCCTGCTGGCCGACGGCCAGGGCCGGGTGGTCTACCTGGCGCCGCGACAGCGCCTGCACGAGGCGCTCTCGGTGGCGCCGCTTGGCTGGCTGACCGCCGAGCGCGGCGCCTACCTGGGGCGCCTGGCGGGGCAGGGCGTCGCCGCCCTGGGACTGACGGGCCTGGTGGAGGTACGGTTTCGCGTCGACGGCAATCGCCTGGGCTTTGCCGCCATGGCGCCGGGGCTCACCGGCGAGGAGGCGCTGGACGAGGCCCTGACCGGTCTGGATCCGGTGGTCGAGCAGCTGCGGGTGCTGCTCGGCGGGCGACTGCGGGAGCGCCAGCCGCGACTCGCGCCGCAGGGCCATGCCCGGCTCTGGCACCTGTCGTTGCTCCCGGCGACCAGACTGAGCGGCGGGCCGGGGCTGCGCCTGGACCGGGCGCGCGGCGAGGGCGGCGCCCGCCTGCTGGCCTGGGGGCGCCGGGCCGAGGAGGCTCGCGACCGGGCACGGCGGGGGCTGGTCGAGCTGCTGGGCGAGGCCGAAACGGCACGCCTGGCCCTGGCCTGAGCCCAGGCGCGTCGAGACAACGGCCTCGCCGGGCGCCGATTTTTTCGCTATATTGCACTGCAGCAAAGACGAGTCTCACGCGGCGAAGAACCTTCGCCTTCCCATGGCCACCCATGGAGTCCAATGATGAATGCCCTGATGCCGACCCTGCCGCCAGCCGCGCTGTCCTTCATGGATCCCTTCGGCTTCGGTCGCGCCGCCTTCGACTACTGGCGCGACGCCATGGAGCGCAGCACCCTCTACCTGGATGTCATGCGCCAGCGCGGCAACCAGTACCTCGAGCATATCGAGCAGACCAAGCCCAATGTGCTGGGCTTCGAGGCCGAGGTGCTGCTGGACGGGCGTGACCTGCCGCGCCCGGTAAACTACGAATTGCTGCGGATCCTGCCGCCCCAGGCGATGCAGACCGACCCGCAGATGCGCCCCTTCGTGGTCGTCGATCCCCGTGCCGGCCATGGCCCGGGGATCGGCGGCTTCAAGCCCGACAGCGAGCTTGGCGTGGCCCTGCGCGCCGGGCATCCCTGCTACTTCATCGGCTTCTTGCCGTATCCCGTGCCGGGCCAGACCGTCGAGGACGTGGTCGAGGCGGAGGTCGCCTTCCTTCGCCATATCATCGACCTGCATACCGAGACGGCGGAGAAGCCCATGGTCGTCGGCAACTGCCAGGCCGGCTGGCAGATCATGATGGCGGCGGCCCTGGAGCCCGAGGTGTTCGGCCCGATCCTGATCGCCGGCGCGCCGCTGTCCTACTGGGCCGGCGAGCACGGCCGCGCACCGATGCGCTACACCGGCGGGCTGACGGGCGGCACCTGGGTGACCGCCCTGCTCGGTGACATGGGCGCCGGGCACTTCGACGGGGCCTGGCTGGTCCAGAACTTCGAGCGCCTCAATCCGGCCAATACCTGGTGGAGCAAGCAGTATCGGCTCTACGCCAACGTCGATACCGAGGCCGACCGCTACCTGGAGTTCGAGCGCTGGTGGGGCGGGCATGTGGTGCTGGGCGCCGAGGAGATCCAGTACATCGTCGACAACCTGTTCGTCGGCAACCGTCTCTCCACCGCCCAACTGGTCACCTCGGACGGGCGTCGCATCGACCTGCGCAACCTGCGCTCGCCGGTGGTGGTGTTCTGCTCCCGGGGCGATGACATCACGCCGCCGCCCCAGGCGCTGGGCTGGATCCGCGATCTCTACGAGGACGCCGACGACATCATCGCCAACGAGCAGACCCTGGTGTACTGCGTCCATGACACCACGGGCCACCTGGGGATCTTCGTGTCGGGCAGCGTGTCGCGCAAGGAACACGCCGAGTTCACCGCCAACATGGACTACATCGACGTGCTCCCGCCGGGGCTCTACGAGACCTCGATCTCACGGGCCGAGGATCGCCCCGATGCCGAGCTGATCGAGCGCGACTACCTGCTCGAGTTCGAGACCCGCAGCATCGAGGAACTCGACCGGGAGATCCAGCATCGCCCGGAGGACGACCGACGCTTCGCCACGGTGGCGCGCATCTCCGAGATCAACCTGGGCCTCTATCGCCTGTTCGTGCAGCCCTGGGTCCGCGCGCTGGCGACCCCGCAGGCCGCCCACTGGATGCGGCTGATGCACCCCAACCGCATGGCCTACCGGCTGCTGTCGGATCGCAACCCGCTGATGGTGCCGGTGCCGGTGATGGCCGAAATGGTGCGCCGTGAACGCCACGAGGTGGGTCAGGACAACGTCTACCGAGCCGTGGAGGGCATCCTCTCCAGCCAGATCACCCACGTCTTCGACGCCTGGCGCAACCTGCGTGACCGGGCCGGCGAGCGGGTCTTCCTGGATCTCTATGGACAGCCGCTGCTGCAGACCCTGGTCGGCCTCGGCGGTGACGCCCATGTGCACCGCCGTCGCCCCGGCGCCGAGCCGGAACACCGTCGCTTCGTCCAGCGCCGCCGCGAGGAGATCCATGCGCTGGTCGCCGAAGGCGGCAGCCACGAGGCGGTGATGCGCTCGGTCATCCATGTGCTGGGCGGCGCGCCCGCCAGTGACGAGCGCAATTTCAAGCGCCTGCGGGCGTCCCGTGCGGAGCTCGAGCCGGAGATCCGCCTGGCCGACTTCAAGCAGCTGGTGCGTGAGCAGTTCTTTATCCTCGACCAGGATCACCAGGCGGCGCTGGCGGCGATCCCGACGCTGCTGGCGGGGCAGAGTGCCGAGCAGATCGAAGGGCACCTGGCGCATATCGAGCACGTACTGGCGGCCAGCGGCGAGCTCAGCGAGCACGCCGCCGAGCGCTTCGCGCATATCCAGTCGCTGTTCCGTCAGGCCAAGCCGGCGGTTGGCCGACAGGGTGGCGGCCAGGGCCCGGCCTCGGCGTCGCCCGAGGGGGATCGGGCGGAGCCGACGGTGATCGAGAGCCGGTCCGTCGATAGCACGGCGGATGAGGCCGAGAAGGATACTGCCCAGCCGGCCAAGGCGTCGCCGTCCGCCGCCACGCCGGCCGAGCCCGCGAAGGAGGCTGCCCAGCCGGCCAAGGCGTCGAAGACCACCGCCAGCCCGGCCAAGCCCTCGCAGGCGGCTGACCAGCCGGCCGAGTCCCCGAAGGAGACCGTTCCGCCGGCCGAGGCGTCGCAGCCCGCTGCCACGCCGGCCAAGACGTCGAAGACCACCGCCCGAACGGCCAAGTCCCCGCAGGCGGCCGGAACGTCGCAGCCCGCTGCCACGCCGGCCAAGGCGTCGAAGACCACCGTGCGCTCGGCCGAGCCCTCACAGGCGGCCGACCAGGCGGCCGAGGCGTCGCAACCCGCTGCCACGCCGGCCAAGACGTCGAAGACCACCGTGCGCTCGGCCGAGCCCTCACAGGCGGCCGACCAGGCGGCCGAGGCGTCGCAGCCCGCTGCCACGCCGGCCAAGACGTCGAAGACCACCGTGCGCTCGGCCGAGCCCTCACAGGCGGCCGACCAGGCGGCCGAGGCGTCACAGCCCGCTGCCACTCCGACCGAGCCCGTGAAGCAGACCACCCCGCCGGCCAAGACGTCGAAGACCACCGCCCGCACCGCCAAGCCCTCGCAGGCGGCGGACCCGGGGGCCGAGGACGCCGGCACGGCCGAACCGGCGGCCGGCAGCACGGCTTCCGACAAGCCGGCCAGCGGCCGGCGTGGCAGCACGGCTCGCAAGGCCAGCCCGCGCCGCCGCAGCCCGGGCAAGCAAGACGACTGAACCGAGTCCGCCCGGTTGCCACCTCGCCCCCGCCGGCCTGCCGGCGGGGGCGTTTCGTTGTCATCCCAGGCTTGTCGCCGTGGAATCAGCGGTCTAGGGTCATAGGCTCGGCCTGGTCGTGACTGGCGCGATGGCCGGCGCTGGGGTAGGGTAAGCGCATTTTTCACCCGTCGAGACTGGGCGGGCCGAAACCGTCCGGCGCGGGCCCGCAGGCTCGCGCCTACAGAATTGTGGAGCACTATGGGCAAGTCACTGGTCATCGTCGAGTCGCCGGCCAAGGCCAAGACGATCAACAAGTATCTCGGCAACGACTTCATCGTGAAGTCGAGCGTGGGGCACATTCGTGACCTGCCGACCAGCGGCTCGGGCAAGGCGGCCTCGGACCCCAAGGAACGGGCGCGCCAGGCCGCGGCGACCCGCAAGATGTCCGCCGAGGAGAAGGCCGAGTATCGCCAGCGCAAGGCCCACGACCAGCTGATCCGGCGCATGGGCATCGATCCCGCCCATGACTGGGAGGCCAACTACGAGGTCCTGCCCGGCAAGGAGAAGGTGGTCGCCGAACTCAAGAAACTCGCCGACAAGGCCGACACCGTCTATCTCGCCACCGACCTTGACCGCGAGGGGGAGGCCATCGCCTGGCACCTGCGCGAGACCATCGGCGGCGACGAGGCGCGCTATCGGCGTGTGGTGTTCAACGAGATCACCAGGAACGCCATCCAGGAGGCCTTCGAGGATCCCGGCCAGCTGAACATGCCGCGGGTCGAGGCCCAGCAGGCGCGCCGCTTCCTCGACCGGGTGGTGGGCTTCATGCTCTCGCCGCTGCTGTGGGCGAAGGTCGCCCGTGGCCTGTCCGCGGGACGGGTACAGTCGGTGGCCATGCGGCTGATCGTCGAGCGCGAGCGCGAGATCCGCGCCTTCGTCCCCGAGGAGTTCTGGGACGTGCACGCCGACCTGCAGCCGGCCGACGACGCCGAGGCCTCGCCGGTGCGCTTCGAGCTCGTCCGCCAGGACGGCAAGGCCTTCCGGCCGACCTCCGAGGCCGAGACCCTGGAGCGCATCGCCGCGCTGCGCCAGGCGTCTCTCGCGATCACCTCGCGGGAGGACAAGCCCACCCGCTCGAAGCCGAACGCCCCCTTCATCACCTCGACGCTGCAGCAGGCCGCCAGCGGCCGGCTGGGGTTCTCGGTGAAGAAGACCATGACGCTGGCCCAGCGCCTCTACGAGGCCGGCTACATCACCTACATGCGCACCGACTCCACCAACCTCTCCGGGGAGGCGGTGGCCGGCGTGCGCGACTTCATCGGCGAGGAATACGGGGCCCGCTACCTGCCCGAGGCCCCCAACCGCTATTCCAGCAAGGAAGGCGCCCAGGAGGCCCACGAGGCCATCCGCCCCTCCGAGGTGACCCGCCGCGCCAGCGACCTGGCCGGCATGGAGCGCGATGCCGAACGCCTCTACGAACTGATCTGGCGCCAGTTCGTGGCCTGCCAGATGACGCCCGCCGAGTATCTCTCCACCACCCTGACGGTGGAAGCCGACGGCTATGAACTCAAGGCCAAGGGCCGCGTGCTCAAGTTCGACGGCTACACCCGGGTCATGAAGCCCATGGGCCGCAAGGACGAGGATCAGTCCCTGCCGGACCTGGCCGAGGGCACGCCCCTGCGCCTCGAGGCCCTGGATCCCCAGCAGCACTTCACCAAGCCGCCGGCCCGCTACACCGAGGCGAGCCTGGTCAAGGAACTGGAGAAGAAGGGCATCGGCCGGCCGTCCACCTATGCCGCCATCATCTCCACCATCCAGGACCGCGGCTACGTCAAGCTGGAGAACCGGCGCTTCTATGCTGAGAAGCTCGGCGACATCGTCACCGAGCGCCTCAAGGAATCCTTCCCCGACCTGATGGACTACTCCTTCACGGCGCGCATGGAGGATAGCCTGGACGAGGTGGCCGAGGGCGAGCGCCGCTGGCGCGAGCTGCTCGATGCCTTCTACGCGGAGTTCCGCGAGGAGCTGGCCCAGGCCGAGAGCGAGGAGGGCATGCGCCCCAACCAGCCGGTGCCCACCGATATCGACTGCCCGAGCTGCGGGCGCAAGATGCAGATCCGCACCGCCTCCACCGGGGTCTTCCTGGGCTGCTCCGGCTACAACCTGCCGCCCAAGGAGCGCTGCAAGACCACCATCGACCTGCTGCCCGGCGACGAGGCGGTGGCGGCCGACGCCGGCGAGGACGCCGAGACCGATGCCCTGCGGGCCAAGCATCGCTGCCCCAAGTGTGGCACCGCCATGGACAGCTACCTGATCGACGAGACCCGCAAGCTGCATATCTGCGGCAACAGCCCGGACTGTGACGGCTACGAGGTCGAGCAGGGCAAGTTCCGCATCAAGGGCTACGACGGGCCGACCATCGAGTGCGACAAGTGCGGCAGCGAGATGCAGCTCAAGTCCGGGCGGTTCGGCAAGTACTTCGGCTGCACCAACGAGGCCTGCAGGAATACTCGCAAGCTGCTGCGCAGCGGCGAGGTGGCGCCGCCCAAGATGGACCCGATCCCGATGCCGGAGCTGGCCTGCCAGAAGGTCGAGGACCACTACGTGCTGCGCGACGGGGCGAGCGGCCTGTTCCTGGCGGCGAGCAAGTTCCCCAAGAACCGTGAGACCCGTCCGCCGCTGGTCGCCGAGCTCAAGGCCCATGCCGAGGAGCTTCCCGAGAAGTATCGCTACCTGCTCGATGCGCCGAGCGAGGATCCCGACGGACGGCCCGCCCAGATCCGCTTCTCGCGCAAGCTCAAGGAGCAGTTCGTGATGACCGACGACAACGGCAAGGCCACCGGTTGGAAGGCGACCTACGTCGATGGCCGCTGGCAGGTGGAGGACAAGCGCAAGTGACGCCCCGTTCGCGTACCAACCAGCTGCTCTACCAGGCCGAACTGCTGCTGGCGGTGCCGCCCGGCGACGACGAGCATCGCGAGGCCCGGCGCATGGCCGGCGAGGAGGGGGCCCTGGCGCTGCTGGAACTGGCCCTCGAGTCGCTGCTGCGCGAGGTCTCCGAGCATGCCGCCCTCGAGGGCCACGACTGGCGCGAGCTGCTCGCTCCCGAGGGGACGCCGCTGGCCGAGCTCGAACGCTTGCGCAGCCTGGCGGCCCGTCCCGAGAGCTGGCTCGCCAGGCTGCTCGGCCGCCTGGAGGCCCTGCATTCCAGCGAGGGCGTGGCTCGCCGCAGCAGCGGCGCCGCCCAGGGGCTGATCGCCGTGGGCAGCGCCGCCGCCCTGCACGAGGAACTCGCCGATTGCCTGGCCGAGGCCAAGCGCGAGATCGCCGCGTTGCGCGAGACCAGCGAGGAGTGGTAGCGGGGCCGGCGGTGGCCAGTGCGCTGCCCGGCTTCCAGGGTTGTTGCCGCTGTGTTTGAAGAGGGGCGCCGGGGACAAGCCGAAGAGGAGGCCCTACGCCGGGGGTGAGGAGCACGGCTCCGAACGGGCTGGCCATGGATGGCCAGCACCGGACCTGCAAGCGGAGCGGGACGCAAGAGCGCCGCAGGGCGTCGGTAGCGTACATGGAGGTATTCACAGCGCCTCCTCGCAAGCTGGTCGACGGATCAGCAGATACTACTATCTGATCGCAATGGCCCGGCTTCGCCAGGGGGTGAGAGATGCCGCCATAACCGGTACACTCTCGCCCCTTTTCCCCTGACCGGACCCCTCCCTTGATCGCTACCGCCAATGTCACCATGCAGTTCGGGGCCAGGCCCCTGTTCGAGAACGTCTCCATCAAGTTCGGCCGCGGCCACCGTTACGGCCTGATCGGCGCCAACGGCTGCGGCAAGTCCACCTTCATGAAGATCCTCGGCGGCGACCTCGAGCCCTCGGCCGGCCAGGTGATGGTCGAGCCGGGGGCCCGGCTCGGCCGGCTGCGTCAGGACCAGTTCGCCTTCGAGGACGAGCGGGTCATCGACACCGTGATCATGGGCAACCGCGAGCTCTGGGAGGTCGCGGCGGAGCGCGAGCGCATCTACTCGCAGCCGGAGATGAGCGAGGCGGATGGCATGGCGGTGGCCGACCTGGAGGTGCGCTTCGCCGAACTCGATGGCTACACGGCCGAGGCCCGGGCCGGCGAGCTGCTGCTGGGGCTGGGCATCCCGCTGGCCCAGCACGGCGGGCCGATGAGCGCGGTGTCGCCGGGCTGGAAGCTGCGCGTGCTGCTGGCCCAGGCGCTGTTCGCCGACCCCGACGTGATGCTGCTCGACGAGCCCACCAACCACCTGGACATCAATACCATCCGTTGGCTGGAGGAAGTGCTCAGGGCGCGCAACAGCACCATGATCATCATTTCCCACGACCGCCACTTCCTCAACAGCGTCTGCACCCACATGGCGGACCTGGACTACGGCGAGATCACGCTGTTCCCCGGCAACTATGACGACTACATGACCGCCGCCACCGCAGCGCGCGAGCGCCAGCACGCCGACAACGCCAAGAAGAAGGCCCAGATCGCCGAGTTGCAGGCCTTCGTCAGCCGCTTCTCGGCCAATGCCTCCAAGGCCAAGCAGGCGACCTCCCGGGCGCGCCAGATCGACAAGATCAAGCTCGAGGACATCAAGCCCTCCAGCCGGGTGAGTCCCTTCATCCGCTTCGAGCAGGGCCGCAAGATCCACCGCAACGCGGTCAACGTCGAGGCGATCACCAAGGGCTACGGCGACGCCGCCCCGCTGTTCGAACGCCTCTCGCTGACCGTCGAGGCCGGCGAGCGCATCGCCATCATCGGCCCCAACGGCATCGGCAAGACCACCCTGCTGAAGACCCTCGGCGGCGAGCTGGCGCCCGACGCCGGTGAGGTCCGCTGGACCGACAGCGCCGAGCTCGGGGTCTTCGCCCAGGATCACGCCGACGACTTTGCCAACGACGCGACCCTGTTCGAATGGATGGCCCAGTGGACCGATGGCGGCGAACAGGTGGTGCGTGGCGCCCTGGGGCGCATGCTGTTCTCCAGCGACGACATCGACAAGTCGGTGAAGGTCATCTCCGGTGGCGAGGCGGGGCGCATGCTGTTCGGCAAGCTGACGCTGACCCGGCCCAACGTGCTGCTGATGGACGAGCCCACCAATCACCTGGACATGGAATCCATCGAGGCCCTCAACCTGGCGCTGGAGCACTATCCGGGCACCCTGATCTTCGTCAGCCATGATCGCGAGTTCGTCGCCTCGCTGGCGACACGCATCATCGACATGGGCGAGGCGGGCATCAGCGACTTCACCGGCAGCTACGACGACTACCTGAGGAGCCAGGGGCTCCACGGCTAGCGAACGGACTCGGCTCCCGGGCGGCTATGCGGCCCCGGGGTCAGTGGCGGTCGTTCCAGTGGCGCTGCATCTCGAGGAAGGTCAGCGACGCCGACCAGGTGATCAGCATGAAGCCGGTCAGCGACTCGGTGCCCATCAGGAAGCGCAGCGGCCCCTCCGGGTACACGTCCCCGTAGCCCAGGGTGGTGTAGGTGATGGCCGAGAGGTAGATGTAGTCGAGGCCATCGACGATCGAGGCGCCGGCGACGCTGGCCGAGGTGGTCGCCACCAGCCACCAGGCCGTCAGGCCGAACAGCCAGATCTCCACCACATGGGCGCCGAGCAGGCCGAACATCAGGCCCAGGAAGCGCCGCCGCCGGGTCGGGGAGGTGCGCCGCATCAGGCCGCTGAGCACACTCGATACCTCGTAGTGCAGCAGCACGCAGATCACCACCAGGATCAGGGTGGCGCCCGCCGCGGTCAGGTGGCTGATATCGAGCAGGGCATCGGTCAAGGGCGCCTCCTTGGCGGTGGGATCGGGCGGAGCGGTCGGCTCCCATGGCCTTGATCTGCATCATCCCGAGGTGGCCTCTCTCGGCTAGGATATCAGTAGCAACCCCCATCGGGCACGGCGAGGGCATCGGGCCCTGGCCGTGACGTCGCAGCAGGCAGGAGGTAACCATGCGCTTCCATCAGGTCCGCGAGCTGGTGAGCTGGGCGGCCGACTACCATGGCCGGCTGCAGGCGGCCTACAGTCGCCTCGCCGGGGGGGAGGTGACGGAGCGGGTCCGGCTCGCGCTGGAGTACCTCGCCGATCACGAGCGAAGCATGCAGCGGGATCTGGAAGCCTACCTCGACGACGGCAGCGATCATCGCCCGGTGCTCGACGCCTGGTTCGACGATCCCAATGACTTTCCCCATGCCCCGGTCCTCGAGCGGCTGCCGGGCGCACTGGGCGTCAGCGGGGTCGCGGATGTGCTGGCCACGGCGCTCACCATGCACCGCACCCTGCAGGACCTGTATCACCAGCGTGCCGACCGGGCCGGTGGCCGGGAGGAGCGCGAATTCTTCACGGCCCTCGCCGAAGGCCAGGATGCCGAGGTTCGCCGCCTGACGCGGGACATGCAGCGCCTCGAGGACTACTGAGCAGGCGACGTTCGGCGCCGAGCTGTCCAGGCTTGGGGGCGGGTTCTGTCCATTCGCCCCCTGCCAGGCGTGCCCATGCGCCAGTCCCCGCCGCCTTTCCCGTCACCGCCTCCCGCGACCCTGCTGCCCAGCCTCGCGACGCTGATCGACACCCCGTCCGCCGGCGATGGGGTTCTCGAGGCCCATGCGGCGGTATGCCGGATGACGTGGCTGCCGAGGGGGAGACGGGATAGCCTGCGGCATCGACGGTGCCGCGCTCGACGTCCGTCACCAGCCGGGTCGGCGCGGTGTCATTGGGCGCGTAGCGTGCGGCGTGGGTCGGCGTCATGTTGTCCACCCGCCCGTTCACCGCGTCGATGGCCGCCACGCAATGGCCCTGGCCCATGGTCCAGGAGCGGGTGCCGCCGGACAGGCTGCTGGCCAGCAGGTAGCCGACCTGGGCGGGGACCCTGTTGAGCGCGCCGCCGCTGTGTCCCTGGGGCGCGGACTTGAAGGCCTCGGCGGCAAGCACGCCGCCGTCGAGGCGCAGGCGTCGGCAGTCGGTCACGTGGGCCACCAGCCACATGCCCATGCTGGCCAGCCGGTCCGCGGCGTGGCACCGCGCCAGCCAGCCCCGGTGCGGCGTGGCGTACGGCGCGTGGTGGGCGAGCAACTGGGCACTACGCGCTCGGCTGTTGGGGGCGTGGCGAATCACGTCGAGGCCCCGGGCCCGGCGCGCCAAGGGAGAGGTGTCGGTCCTGTCGGCCTTTGGCGACAGGGAGGGGCTGTGACATGGAGGTGTCTCTCCTGGGCAACGGCGACAAGCGATCGGGATGTCTCCCCAGCCGAGTTGTCTGCTGCCCCAGGGCCAAGAAGGGCCCAGCGTCCCCTGACAGGGACGCTGGAATACGCTATAAAGGCGCTCTCGCTTTCCATCCACGATGCTTACATGACGAACAAGGTGGAGATGCCCGTCCTTTCCCGTCGCCGATTCGGCCTGCTGGCCCTGACGGCCCCCCTCTGGCCATGGGCCACCGCCGAGGCCAGTCCGGCCCTGATGAACGACCTGCTGGCGCAGGCCACGTCACCGCGCTATCCCAGTGAACTCTGGGTACTGGTCGACGACCGCGAGTCCTCGCTCAGCCTCTACCGCGGCGAGGCACGGCTGGAGCACTATGCGCCGATCTCGCTGGGACGGGGCGGCGCCAAGCCCCAGCGCGTGAGCGGCGACCGGGCCACGCCGCTGGGCGAGTTCCGGGTGAACCGGTTCAACCGCCACAGCAAGTTCCACATCTTCGTCGGCCTGGACTATCCCACGCCGACCCATGCCCGGATGGCCCTGGCGTCGGGGCTCTATAGCCAGCAGGACTATGACGACTACTTCTCCTACTACCGTCGCCACGGTTCGCCTCCCCAGGAGACGGTGCTGGGGGGCTATATCGGCATTCATGGAGTCGGGGTCGGCGATCCCGAGATCCACCGTCGCTTCCACTGGACTAACGGCTGCGTGGCCGTCACCGATGCTCAGGTGGAACGACTGTCGTCGATCATCGACATTGGCACGCGGGTCGTGATCCGCTAGGCTTTACATGCGCTAGGGACGCTCTAGTCGGTAGACAAGCGTTGTGTCTTGCTAGAACAGCGTTTGACTCCTGTGACACGCAGCTTATATTGCTGCAGGAAGACCTGCATTTGCAGGAAGCCTGTTCTGCAGGCATCACCAACGCAGTACCAAGGAAGACCCAAGGAGAACACCATGACTATGAAGACCACTCTGAAGCTGACCGCCGCTGCTGCCTCTCTCGCCGTACTGGCCGGCTGTGCCTCTTCCAGCGCCCTGGAAGAAGTCCGCATGACCGCCGAGTCCGCTCAGGCCGACGCCGCCGAAGCGCGCAGCATCGCCACCCAGGCACAGAACACCGCCAACCAGGCCCAGCGCGACGCTCAGGCGGCTCTGCAGATGTCCCAGCAGAACCGTGAAGAGATGAACCGCATGTTCGAGAGTTCCATGCGCAAGTAATTCCGGATCACTACGCCAGGCATGCTGCCTGGCGATGTGGTATCAGAAACCACCCCTCACGCGAGGGGTGGTTTTTTTGTGCTCATTGCCCTTGGCGTGACCCGAGGGGCCGGTCCTGCGGGAGGGCCGGTCCGAGGTGTCGGCGATGGCGCCGCCAGGCGCCCGAGGTGTCTCCCGCCGCCGCTGCGCGGCGGATCGCGCCGCCTGCGGCGCTCCCACAACGGCCTCATCACCTGCCATCTTCCGTGGGAGCGCCGGTGCCGTCAGCTCTGCGGCGGTAGCTGGTCGTACAGGCTCGGCCGGGCGGCGATCAGTTCCAGGCGGTCATACAGGGTGTCCGGGGCCGGTGCCGGTTCGGCGGGCGCGGGGGCGGATTCGAGCGCCACCGGCATGCCGCCGGGGATCTCCACCACCTCGCGCAGCCGCGAGTAGTCGACCGGGTACTCGAGCCCCTCGATGCTGGCATCGACCTGGCCCAGTGCCTCGGTGACCCGCTGGATGCTGGTGCCCTGCTCATCGTCCAGGTAAGGGTAGGCCTGGACATAGAGGGTGCCGTCGGACCAGCCCAGCTTGAAGCTCTCGTTGATCAGCCGCACCTGGGTGCCCACCGCGATCTGGTCGAACAGATGCTCCACGTCCTGCGGCAGCATCCGCACGCAGCCGTGGGAGACGCGCATGCCCACGCCCTCCGGCTTGTTGGTGCCGTGAATGAGGTAGCCGGGGATGCCGAGGCGCATCTTGCGGGTGCCCAGCGGGTTGTCGGGGCCGGCCGGCACCACGCTGGGCAGGGGGTCGCCGGCCTCGGCGTGCTCGCGGCGGATGGACTCCGGCGGGTACCAGGCCGGGTCCTCGACCTTCTCGGTGATGGTGGTGTTGCCCAGCGGCGTCTCCCAGTCCTGGCGGCCCACCCCGAGAGGGTAGGTCTGGACGATGCGCGGCTGGCCTTCCTCGGCCGGGGGATAGTAGTAGAGGCGCATCTCGGCGACATTGATCACGATGCCGTTACGCGGCGCGTCGGGCAGGATGAACTGGCCGGGAATCGTCACCTCGGTGCCTTCGCCGGGATACCAGATGCTGACATCGGGGTTGGCGCGCACCATGGCCCGGTAGCCGATACCGTACTCATGGCCGATATCGATCAGGGTGTCCTCCTTGTCGGCTTCGACGGTCGTGACCTCACCGATCAGGTCGCCTTCCTCGGGCAGCACATAGTAGCCGCGAGGCAGGTCCTCGTTGGCCTGCAGGGGGACGGCGAAGGCGGTGCTCAGCCCGAGCAGCAGGGTGGTGCGGGTCAGGGCGCCGCGTAAAGAGGATGCGGTCATGGTGGTCATGGTCTCGGGTCGGAGGTGTCATTGGGGCCGACCCCATCCGTGGGGATCGGCATTGGCGTTAGAGTGCCCCAGCCGGTGCCGGTTCGCCAGTAGGGCATCCCGTGTTAGCGAGGGGCAAGGCATGAGGGGGAGGTCGCGAGGCGGCTATCGCCCCTGTCGCCTTGCCCATCACTGCTCACCAGGTCATGCCGCTTCGGCCTTGCGGTTGAGGGCATCGAGCAGCTGTTCCACGACGGCGAAGCGAGCCGCCTCGTCGGCCATGTCGGCAGTGAAGCGCAGGGTGTCGGCGCCCTCCAGGCGATAGCGTTGCGGCTCGCGCTGGATCAGCTCGACCAGGATCAGCGGGTCGACCCGGGTATGGCCAGCGAAGATCACCCGGCCCTTTTCCGGGCCGGCCTCGAGGCGCGCGATGCCCAGGCGCTCGGCGCGCTGGCGTAGCCGGGTCTGGCGCAGCAACGTCTTGACCGGTGCCGGCAGCAGGCCGAAGCGATCGATCATCTCCACCTGGAGCTCCTTGAGCTCGGCCTCGCTCTCGGCGCTGGCAATGCGCTTGTACATCACCAGGCGCTGCTGGACGTCATGCAGGTAGTCGTCGGGAATCAGCGCCGGCAGGTTGAGGCCGATCTCCACGCCCTCGTCCAGGGGCGCCTCGATGTTGGGTGTCTTGCCCTCGCGGATCGCCTTCACGGCGCGATCGAGCATCTGCATGTAGAGGCTGTAGCCGATCGCCTCCATCTGGCCGCTCTGCTCGTCGCCGAGCAGCTCGCCGGCACCGCGGATCTCCATGTCGTGGCTGGCCAGGGTGAAGCCGGCGCCGAGGTCCTCGGCCTGGCCGATGGCCTCCAGGCGCTTGACGGCGTCCCGGGTCATCGCTCGCGGCGGCGGGGCCAGCAGGTAGGCATAGGCCTGGTGGTGGCTGCGGCCCACCCGGCCGCGCAGCTGGTGGAGCTGGGCCAGGCCGAACTTGTCGGCGCGCTCGATGATGATGGTGTTGGCGCTGGGCACGTCGATGCCGGTCTCGATGATGGTCGAGCAGACCAGCACGTTGAAGCGTTTGTGGTAGAAGTCGGACATGACCCGCTCCAGGGCGCGTTCCGGCAGCTGGCCGTGGGCCACGGCCACCCGGGCCTCGGGCACCAGGCCGCGCACCGTCTCGGCGGCGGTCTCGATGGACTTGACCTCGTTGTGCAGGAAGTAGACCTGGCCGCCGCGCAGGATCTCGCGCAGCAGCGCCTCCTTGATCACCGCCTCGTCGCGCTGCTGGACGAAGGTCTTCACCGACAGCCGGCGGGCCGGCGGCGTGGCGATGATCGACAGGTCGCGGATCCCGCTCATGGCCATGTTCAGGGTGCGCGGGATCGGCGTGGCGGTCAGCGTCAGGATGTCCACCTCGGCGCGCAGGCCCTTCAGGCGCTCCTTCTGGGCGACGCCGAAGCGGTGTTCCTCGTCGATGATCAGCAGGCCCATGTTGGGGAAGCGCATCGACTTGGAGAGCAGCTTGTGGGTGCCGATGACGATGTCGGCCTGGCCCTCCTCGATGCGCTTCAAGGCAGCGCTCTGGCCCTGGCCGGCGGTGAAGCGGGAGATCAGTTCGATGTTCACCGCGGTGTCGGCGAAGCGGTCGCGGAAGTTCTCGTAGTGCTGGCGCGCCAGCAGGGTGGTGGGCACCAGCACCACCACCTGGCGGCCCGAGTGCACGGCGAGGAAGGCGGCCCGCATGGCCACCTCGGTCTTGCCGAAGCCGACGTCGCCGCAGACCACCCGGTCCATCGGCCGCAGGGCGGTCATGTCGCCCAGCACCGCCTGGATGGCGACGCGCTGGTCGGGGGTCTCCTCGAAGGGGAAGCTGCCGGCGAAGCGGGCGTACTCGGCGTCGGGCGGGGCGCAGGCGAAGCCTTCCTTGGCCTCGCGGCGGGCATAGACGTCGAGCAGCTCGGCGGCGGTGTCGCGGATCTTCTCGGCGGCCTTGCGCTTGGCCTTTTCCCACTGCTCGGAGCCCAGCCGGTGCAGCGGCGCCAGCTCCTCGTCGGCGCCGGCATAGCGCGAGATCAGGTGCAGGCTGTCCACCGGCACGTAGAGCTTGGCGCCGTCGGCGTATTCCAGCGACACGAACTCGGCGGCCTGGCCGCCGGCCTCGAGGGTCTCCAGGCCCCGGTAGCGCCCGACGCCGTGGGCCTGGTGGACGACCGGCGCGCCGGGCTTGAGCTCGGAGAGGTGGCGGACGGCCAGCTCGCTGTCGTCGGTGGCCTTCTCCCGGCGACGGCTCTGGCGCACCACCTCGCCGAACAGCTCGGTCTCGCCGATCACCGCCAGGTTGGGCGATTCCAGCCACAAGCCGGCCTCGATGGCGCCCTCGGTGATGGCGGTGCGCTCGCCGGTGGCGAGGAAGGCGGCGAAGTCGTCGACATGGGGCAGGGCGATCCCCAGCGGCGCCAGCGTCTCCTCGAGGGCCTCGCGTCGGCCGCGTGACTCGGCGACGAACAGCACCCGGGCCTCGGGATGCTCGTCGAGGAAGGCGGCCAGAGCGGCCAGGGGCTGCTTGCCGCGGGCGTTGACCGTGACCTCGGGAGGCGTCCGGGCGGCCGGCACCCGGGCATGGCGATGGGCCGGGTCGTCGGTGAGCTCGACCCGCGGGTGGCGCTTGATGGCGCCGAAGGCCTCGGCCACCGGCACGAAGGCCCGGTGGGGCGGCAGCAGCGGCCGGGTGGGGTCGACGCCGAGGTTCTCATAGCGACTCTCGATGGCCGCCCAGTGGTGTTCGGCGGCGTCGAAGGTCCCGGGGAGCAGGGCGATCCGGGTCCCCTCGGCGAGGTGCTCGAACAGCGTGGCCGTCTCGTCGAAGAACAGCGGCAGGTACTGCTCGAGCCCGGGGGAGGGGATGCCCTTGAGGGCATCGACGTACAGCGGACACTGGCGGGGGTCGACGTCGAACAGCGTCTCGAAGCCTTCCCGGAAACAGGCCACGGCCGAGCGCGACAGCGAGTACTCGTGGGCGGGCAGCAGCTCGACCCCCGCCACCTTGTCCTGGCTGCGCTGGGTATCCGGATCGAAATGGCGCAGGGTGTCGATCTCGTCGTCGAACAGGTCGATGCGCAGGGGCGACTCGCTGCCCATGGGGAACAGGTCGATCAGCGCACCGCGCAGGGCGTACTCGCCGGGCTCGAAGACCGTCTCGACGGCCCGGTAGCCGGCCCGCGACAGGCTCTCCCGGAAGCGCTCGCGGTCCAGGGTCATGCCAACCTCGAGGGTCATCACCCGGCCGGCGATGTAGTCCACCGGCGGCAGGCGCTGCATCAGGGTATTGATCGGCACCAGCACGATGCCGTGCTCGCCGTCCTGCAGGCGGCGCAGGGTGCGCAGCCGAGCCGAGACGATGTCCTGGTGAGGCGAGAAGCTGTCGTAGGGCAGGGTCTCCCAGTCGGGGAAGGGCAGCACCGGCAGGCGCGAATAGAAACCCAGTTCGCCCTCCAGGCGCTGGGCCTGGGCGGTGTCGGCGGTCACCACCAGCAGCGGCGCGTCCTCGGCCAGGTGGGCCAGGGACAGCGCCGTGGCGCTGCCGGGAGGCGTCTGCCAGTAGAGGGTGTCGCGCAGTCCCCGGGGGCGCGCGGGATCGAGAGGCGAGAAAGTCGGCATGGCGTCGCTTGCGTCGTGTCGAAGGGGTGACTGCCGGCATCATACCAGCCCGAGGGGGCCATGTAGTGAAACGCGGATTCCTGTAAAACCCCTACAGCGCCTGCGACCATCCCGTGATTGCCCTGGCGAACGGGGCCCCGGATAATACGCTCGTATCTCCATTTCCATAGAGAGGCCTCTCGTGAGTCAGCAACCCCTCGATACCGTGTTCCAGGAATGGCATGACAACCAGGCGATCGCCGAGCAGATGATCCCGCTGATCGGCAGCCTCTATCGTCACCACAACGTCGTGACCACCCTGTATGGCCGCTCGCTGTTCAACCGCAGCGTCATCCGGATCCTCAAGGACCATCGCTACGTTCGCAAGATCGAGGGAACCGAGCTCTCCGTCAAGGACACCTTCCCGCTGGTCAAGGCCATGGCCGAACTCAACCTGGCCCCGGCCCACGTCGACGTCGGCAAGCTGGGCGTGGCCTACAAGAAGCGTGGCGGCGGCGATGCCGTGGCCTTCCTGCGCGAGGAGCTGGCCGAGATCGTCGACGCCCATGACCCCCAGGCCGGTAACGGCGAGCCCAAGGACGTGGTGCTCTACGGCTTCGGCCGGATCGGCCGCATCCTGGCCCGAGTGCTGGTCGAGAAGGCCGGCGGCGGCAACCTGCTGCGCCTGCGCGCCATCGTGGTGCGTGGCCGCGGCGACATCGCCAAGGACCTGGAGAAGCGCGCCAGCCTGTTGCGCCGCGACAGCGTTCACGGGCCCTTCGACGGCACCATCAGCGTCGATGCCGAGGCGCGCACCCTGACCGCCAACGGCAACGTCATCAAGGTGATCTATGCCGATTCGCCGGCCGAGATCGATTACACCGCTTACGGCATCGACAACGCCGTGGTCGTCGACAACACCGGTATCTGGCGCGACGAGGACGGCCTGGGCCAGCACCTGGCCTGCAAGGGCGTGGCCAAGGCCCTGCTGACCGCCCCGGGCAAGGGCGACGTCAAGAACATCGTCTACGGCATCAACCACCAGGACATCAGCGACGACGACCGCATCATCTCCGCGGCGTCGTGCACCACCAATGCCATCGTGCCGACCCTCAAGGTGCTCAACGACGAGTATGGCATCGTCCATGGCCACGTCGAGACGGTGCACTCCTACACCAATGACCAGAACCTCATCGACAACTACCACAAGGGCGACCGCCGCGGCCGCAGCGCGCCGCTGAACATGGTGCTCACCGAGACCGGGGCGGCCAAGGCCGTGGCCAAGGCACTGCCGGAGCTGGGCGGCAAGCTGACCGGCAACGCCATCCGCGTGCCGACTCCCAACGTCTCCATGGCCATCCTCAACCTGACTCTCGAGCGGGAAGCCGACGTCGCCGCGCTCAACGATTACCTGCGCCGGATGTCCGTCGACTCCACCTTCCAGAAGCAGATCGACTACGTCGACTCGCCGGAAGTGGTCTCCACCGACTTCGTGGGCAACCGCCATGCCGGCATCGTCGATGCCCAGGCGACCATCGCCAACGGCAAGCATGCCGTCCTCTATGTCTGGTACGACAACGAGTTCGGTTACAGCTGCCAGGTCATCCGCATCCTGCAGCACATCTCCAACGTCAGCTTCCTCAAGCTGCCGCGTACCCAGGGCTGATGCCCTGCCGTCCCCGCCGCCCGGCGGGGGCGGCGCTTCCTCCCTCTGGCCCTAAGGCCGCCTTCCTCAACGCTTTTTTCACCCTCTGCGACACTTCGTCCCTTGTCGCGGCGACCCCTTTGCGACCTTATGGCAGGTGGTCATCGCATTGGCTTCTCTTTATAATACCGGGGATTTTTCGGGGTGGTTCGAGCTCGCCTCGGGCCCGACTGGTAACATTCTGACAAGCCATAGAATTCTAATCCATTCGCACCCCTTTCCTTCGTATATCCGATCCATCAACTGGGCGAGACTATGATCGAAGTCAAGAAAGGCCTGGATCTCCCCATCACGGGAGCCCCGGAGCAGCGCATCGAGGATGCGCGTCCGGTGCGCCACGTGGCCGTCCTGGGTACCGACTATATCGGCATGAAGCCGACCATGGAGGTCCGGGAAGGGGACAAGGTCAAACTGGGCCAGCTGCTCTTCACCGACAAGAAGATCGACGGCGTGCGTTTCACCGCGCCGGCCGCCGGCGAGGTCGTCGCGATTCACCGCGGCGAGAAGCGCAAGCTGCTGTCGGTGGTGATCAAGGTCGACGAGGCCGAGGACGCCCTGGAGTTCACCGCCCACGGCCGTGACAAGCTGGAATCCCTGGAGCGTCAGGCCGTGGTCGACCAACTGGTCGAATCCGGGCTGTGGACGGCGCTGCGTACTCGTCCCTATTCGCGCACCCCCGCCATCGATGGCACGCCGGAGGCCATCTTCGTCACCGCCATCGACACCCACCCGCTGGCCGCCGATCCCGCCGGGATCATCAACGAGCAGCCCGAGGCCTTCGAGGATGGCCTCAAGGTGCTCGCCAGGCTAACCGAGGGCAAGGTCTTCCTGTGTAGCGCCCCCGACACCCGGTTGCCCGGCGGCGACGTCAAGGGCGTGCAGGTCGAGACCTTCGGCGGCCCGCACCCGGCCGGCCTGGTCGGTACCCATATCCATCACCTCTCGCCCGTCGCCCTCCACAAGCGCGTCTGGCACATCGGCTACCAGGACGTCATCGCCTTCGGCAAGCTGTTCGCCCAGGGCCGGCTCGACGTCAGCCGGGTCGTGGCCGTCGGCGGCCCGCGCGCCGAGCAGCCGCGCCTGCTGCGCACCCGCCTGGGCGCCAGCACCGATGAGCTGCTGGCCGGCGAGGTCATCGAGCCCGAGGATACCCGGGTGATCTCCGGGTCGGTGTTCTCCGGTTTCACCGCCGAGGGCAGCCTGTGTTTCCTGGGCCGCTTCCACAGCCAGCTCAGCCTGCTCGAGGAAGGCAACAAGCGTGTCTTCATGGGCTGGATGTCGCCCGGTGCCAACCGCCACTCGGTGCTCGGCATCTACCTCTCGAAGATCAAGGGCCTGCGCAACTATGCGCCGACCACTTCCACCAACGGCTCAGAGCGTGCCATGGTGCCGGTGGGGGCCTACGAGGAAGTGATGCCGCTGGACATCCTGCCCACCCAGCTGCTGCGCTCGCTGATCGTCGGCGACATCGAGACGGCGATGCAGCTCGGCTGCCTGGAGCTGGATGAGGAGGACCTGGCGTTGTGCACCTACGTGTGCCCCGGCAAGTACGAATACGGTCCCATCCTGCGTGACAACCTCACCATGATCGAGAAAGAGGCCTGATGATGGGTATCCGACAGACACTCGAGAATATCGAGCCGCACTTTCACAAGGGCGGCAAGTACGAGAAGTTCTACCCGCTCTTCGAAGCGGTCGACACCATCTTCTACACGCCGCCGAGCGTGGCCAAGACCACCGCCCACGTGCGCGATGGCATCGACCTGAAGCGCATCATGATCACGGTCTGGCTCTGTACCTTCCCGGCCATGTTGTTCGGCATGTGGAACGCCGGCTGGCAGGCCAACCTGGCCATCGCCGACGGCTTCAGCGCCATGGGCGGCTGGCGTGAGGCCATCGTCATGACGCTCGCCGGCGGCCATGATCCGGGCAGCCTGTGGGCGAACTTCGTGCTCGGTGCCACCTATTTCCTGCCCATCTATCTGGTGACCTTCGTGGTGGGCGGCTTCTGGGAAGTGCTGTTCGCCATCAAGCGTGGTCACGAGGTCAACGAGGGCTTCTTCGTCACCTCCGTGCTCTATGCCCTGATCCTCCCGGCCACCATTCCGCTGTGGCAGGTGGCGCTGGGCATCACCTTCGGCGTGGTGATCGGCAAGGAGATCTTCGGCGGTACCGGCAAGAACTTCCTCAACCCGGCGCTGACCGGCCGTGCCTTCCTGTACTTCGCCTACCCCGCGCAGATCTCCGGTGACGCGGTGTGGGTGGCCGCGGACGGCTTCACCGGCGCCACGCCGCTGTCCACGGCCTTCCAGAGCGGCATGAGCGTGCTGAGCGAGCAGTACAGCTGGTGGGATGCCTTCCTCGGCTTCATCCCGGGCTCGGTGGGCGAGACCTCGACGCTGGCGATCCTGATCGGCGCCGTGGTGCTGCTGTGGACCAAGATCGCCTCCTGGCGGATCATGCTGGGCACCTTCCTGGGCATGGTGGCGACCAGTGCCCTGTTCAACCTGATCGGCTCCGACACCAACCCGATGTTCGCCATGTCCTGGTACTGGCACCTGGTGGTGGGCGGCTTTGCCTTCGGCATGGTGTTCATGGCCACCGACCCGGTGTCCGCCTCCATGACCAACCCGGGCCGGCTGATCTTCGGTGCCCTGATCGGTGTCATGACCGTGCTGATCCGCGTGGTCAACCCGGCGTTCCCGGAGGGCATCATGCTGGCGATCCTGTTCGCCAATCTGTTCGCCCCGCTGATCGACCACTTCTTTGTTCAGGCCAACATCAAGCGTCGGATGCAGCGCACCGGCGTGCCGGCCGAGGAGACTGCCTGATGGCACAGAGCAACAACTCCATCAAGAAGATCCTGACGGTGGCGTTCGCACTTTGTATCGTGTGTTCGATCATCGTCTCCACCGCCGCGGTGGCGCTGCGCTCCAAGCAGCAGCTCAACCAGGAGCTGGATCGCAAGACCAACATCCTGGCCGTGGCCGGGCTCTACGAGACGGGCACCGACGTGGAGGTGGCCTTCCAGGAGATCACGCCGCGGGTGGTCGATCTGCGCACCGGCGAGTACACCGACCAGTTCGATGCCGAACAATACGACAGCTTCCAGGCGGCCAAGGACCCGGCGCAGTCCCGCACCCTGTCGGGGGAGAAGGACATCGCCGGCCTGTCGCGCCAGGAGAACTACAGCACCGTCTACCTGGTGGGCGACCCGGACGATCCCGAGCAGGTGATCCTGCCGATCCGCGGCCAGGGCCTGTGGGGGCTGATGCGCGGTTACCTGGCGGTGCAGGGTGACGGCAACACCATCGAAGGCATCACCTTCTATTCGCACTCCGAGACCCCGGGTCTCGGCGGCGAGGTCGACAACCCCCGCTGGAAGGCCCAGTGGGAGGGCAAGCAGATCTTCGCCGAAGGCGACGACGTCCAGCCGGACATCGCCCTGGTCAAGGGCGGTGCCAGCGCCGAGACCGAGGTCGATGCCCTGTCCGGCGCCTCGCTGACCAGCAAGGGGGTGACCAATCTCCTGCGGTTCTGGCTCAGCCCCGAGGGCTTCGGCGAGTACCTCGCCCGGTTCCGCAGCGGCGTCGCCCAGGACGAGGCACAGGGCGCGGCCACCGACCTCGACGAGACTGAAGGAGCCTGATCATGTCAGCACCGACTCCCAAGGGCGTCCTGACGACGCCGATCTTCAAGAACAACCCCATCGCGTTGCAGATCCTTGGCATCTGCTCCGCCCTGGCGGTGACCAGCAGCATGAGCGTGTCGCTGGTGATGTCCCTGGCGGTGATCTTCGTCACCGCCTTCTCCAACCTCTTCGTGTCGCTGATCCGCAACCACATCCCGTCTTCGATCCGCATCATCGTGCAGATGACCATCATCGCCTCCCTGGTGATCGTGGTGGACCAGATCCTCAAGGCCTATGCCTATGAGATGTCCAAGCAGCTGTCGGTGTTCGTCGGCCTGATCATCACCAACTGCATCGTGATGGGCCGTGCCGAGGGCTTCGCCATGACCAACACTCCAGGCCTGTCGTTCCTCGACGGCATCGGCAACGGCCTGGGCTATGGCTTCATCCTGATGACCGTCGGCTTCGTGCGTGAACTGCTGGGCTCCGGCAGCGTGTTCGGCGTCACCGTGCTGGAGACCGTGCAGAACGGTGGCTGGTACGTGCCCAACGGCTTGCTGCTGCTGCCGCCGTCCGCGTTCTTCATCATCGGCCTGATCATCTGGGTGCTGCGTGCCGTCAACCCGGAGCAGGTCGAGGAGAACGAGTTCCAGATGAAGGAAAACACCCAGCCGAAGGAGGCCGTGTAACATGCAACACTATCTGAGCCTGTTTATCGCCTCGGTCTTCGTCGAGAACATGGCCCTGGCGTTCTTCCTGGGCATGTGCACCTTCCTGGCCGTGTCCAAGAAGGTCTCCTCGGCCATCGGCCTGGGCATCGCCGTGGTGGTGGTGCTGGTCATCACCGTACCGGTGAACAACCTGCTGCTGACCTTCCTGCTCAAGGAAGGGGCCCTGTCCTGGACCGGCATCAGCGGGGCCGAGAACATCGATCTCTCCTTCCTCGGCTACCTGAGCTACATCGGCGTCATCGCCGCCATCGTGCAGATCCTGGAGATGTTCCTCGACAAGTACGTGCCGGCGCTCTACAACGCCCTGGGTGTCTTCCTGCCGCTGATCACCGTGAACTGCGCGATCCTGGGGGCGACCCTGTTCATGTCCGAGCGCAGCTACAACTTCGGCGAGTCCGTGGTCTATGGCCTCGGTGCCGGGGTGGGCTGGGCGCTGGCGATCACCGCCCTGGCCGGCATTCGCGAGAAGCTCAAGTACAGCGACGTGCCGGCCTCCCTGCAGGGCCTCGGGATCACCTTCATCACGGTGGGCCTGATGTCGCTGGGCTTCATGTCCTTCTCCGGCATCCAGCTCTGAGACGGCTTCCCGGCGGCGCGCCGCGCCGCCGGTGACCAGGCAACGCAAGCAATAGGAAACCGACATGGTTGATACAACAGTCATCTTGCTCGGTGTGGTCATGTTCACCGTGATCATCATCGGTCTGACGGCGGTGATCCTGGCCGCCCGCAGCAAGCTCGTCAGCACCGGGGATGTGACCATCGAGGTCAACGGCGATCCCGATCACACCCTGACCACCCAGGCCGGCGGCAAGCTGCTCAACACCCTGGCCGCCAACGGCATCTTCCTGTCCTCCGCCTGCGGCGGCGGTGGCTCCTGCGCCCAGTGCAAGTGCCGCGTGGAGGAGGGCGGTGGCTCCATCCTGCCCACCGAGGAGTCGCACTTCACCCTGCGCGAGAAGAAGGACGGCTGGCGCCTGTCCTGCCAGGTCCCGGTCAAGCAGGACATGAAGATCGAGGTCCCCGAGGAGGTCTTCGGCGTCAAGAAGTGGGAATGCGAGGTCATCGAGAACCCCAACGTCGCCACCTTCATCAAGGAGCTCAACCTGCGCCTGCCCGAGGGCGAGGAAGTGGCCTTCCGCGCCGGCGGCTACGTGCAGCTGGTGGCGCCCCCCTACGACATCAAGTTCTCCGACTTCGATATCGAGGAGGAGTACCGGGGCGACTGGGAGAAGTTCGGCCTGTTCGACGTCTCCCACAAGAACAGCGAGGAAGTCATCCGCGCCTATTCCATGGCGAACTACCCGGAAGAGAAGGGCATCCTCAAGTTCAACATCCGTATCGCCACGCCGCCGCCCAACACCAGTCACCCGCCCGGCCTGATGTCCACCTATGTCTTCAACATGAAGCCGGGTGACAAGGTCACGGTGATGGGGCCCTTCGGCGAGTTCTTCGCCAAGGACACCGATGCCGAGATGGTCTTCATCGGTGGCGGTGCCGGCATGGCGCCGATGCGCAGCCATATCTTCGACCAGCTCAAGCGTCTCGACTCCAAGCGCAAGATCACCTTCTGGTACGGCGCTCGTTCCTGGCGCGAGACCTTCTACAACGAGGAGTACGACAAGCTGGCCGAGGAGCATGACAACTTCGACTGGCACCTGGCCCTCTCGGACCCGCAGCCGGAGGACAACTGGGAGGGGCCGACCGGCTTCATCCACAATGTCCTCTACGAGAACTACCTCAAGGACCATCCGGCCCCCGAGGACTGCGAGTACTACATGTGCGGGCCGCCCATGATGAACGCCTCCGTGATCAAGCTGCTGCTGGATCTCGGCGTCGAGCCGGAGAACATCATGCTCGACGACTTCGGCGGCTGATGCCGAGTCGTGAGACCACGCGGGCCGGCCCTTCGCGGCCGGCCCTCGTCGGTTCCGCTGCCCGATATGCCGATCTCTCTAGGGTCGGCATATCCGGCACCGGAGACCCGATCCAGGATCACCACCGCCTTCCCCTTGTCCTACCGGCTAGGGCCCCTGACAGCGATTTCCCTGGAGACAGCAGATGAGCACCTTTCTCGTGGTACTGGCCTTCATGCTGGTCATCATGGCCGCCATGGCCGTCGGCGTGATCCTCGGCCGCCGCCCCATCGCCGGTACCTGCGGTGGCCTCAACAAGCTCGGCCTCAAGGAAGGCTGTGAGGTCTGCGGCGGCAAGGACGAGGTCTGTGACGAGGAAAATCGCAAGCGCCAGGGCAGCGCGCGTCGGCGCAGTGACGAGAGCCGCGGGGCCGATCTGGGCTATGATGCCACCAAGCGGTGACAGGGCGTCGCCCGGAGCCGTAGGCGACAAGTGAGTCGGCCGGATAAGTCCGCGAAGCGGACGCATCCGGCGTGTGTGGGCGGCCGGCCTGTCGGATGCGCTCGCAGGACCTACGGCTGACGCTAGGCATGAAGGTTGAGGGGTGGAGCGCAGTGTATGGCGCGACCCGCCGCGCAGCGGCGCTAGGGCATGCCTCGGGGCCTCGGATGCCTAAGGCGCCTGGCGCCGCCATCGCCGATGCGTCGGACCGGCTCTCCGCCGAAGCGTCGAGCCGGCGCTCCGGCAACAGGTTCGGGACGTCGCTGTGTCTGTGGGCGCAGCGGGCTGCGCGATCAGAGGGCGTTGAGCCCGATCAGTTCACGCGTCGAACCCCGTACTTCCCCTGATCATCTGGTGATCGGCGGCGGGTATGCCCCGATCTTCTCCGGCCTCGGTGTCACGCTGTACCTGGAATCCGGCGAGTGGTTGCCTGCCGGTGCCTCCCTGTGGGTCCAATGGGTGGACCGACAACACCGATGAGCAGGGCCTCGAGACCATCGGCCTCGAAGCCAACGGCCGCGGCCAGTTGCCGGTCGACGAGCACTATCGCACTGCCTTCCGCACATCTACGCCGCCGTCCGTCATCGGCTGGCCGAGCCTGGCCAGTGCCGTCTACGACCAGGGACGCAACGCCAGTGACGAACTGCTCGACCGTGACTGCCACTATGTGAGCGATGTGCCCACCGGCATCTACATCATCCCCGAGATCAGTTCCTTGGGCCGTAACCAGCGCGAGCTGACCGAGGCCCGCGTGCCTTACGAAGTCGCCCAGGCATTCTTCAAGGATACCGCCCGGGCCCAGATCGCCGGCGACACCGTGGGGATGCTCAAGATCCTATTCGACCAGGACGCCCTGGAAAGCGACGGCATTCACTGTTTCGGCGACCAGGCCTCCGAGATCGTCCATATCGGCCAGGCGATCCTGCAGCAGGAAGGGGAGCCTGACACTCTCACGGACTTCGTCAGCACCACCTTCACTATCCCGCCATGGCCGAGGCCTATCGCGTGGCGGAGCAGAATGGGCTGAATTGCCTGTTCTGCCCCGGTGCCTGATGCGTTCCCCGGCCGGTTCGATCCCATCCCCCCCGCGATTCCCCGGCTGTCCTCTCAAGAGGGCAGCCTCTTCGCCGTGCGTTCATCGCGCCGTGGACGTGCCCGACGCGCCATCGGCCCTTCCAGTAGTCGCCTCAGTCGGACGTAGACCATAGGCCACGCGTCCAAAGCATGACTTCACGTCGGGTGGCGTATGAAAAAAACCAGTTACGCAAGAAAGAAATACGTTTAGTAACATTAGGTAAGAAAAAGTTAACAATTCGAATGCAACCGGCATCTACTTAATGATGGCGCGGTCGTGGGTGGCCGTGTAAAGCCAGCAGAGTCGTTCCGACGGCAAAGCAGGGCCAAGGCCTGGGAACACCATGAGACGATGCCTTGTTCGATGCTATCAGGAGAGGCCTGCGTATGGCAGTTTGAGTATTGTCCGACAAGTCCACGAGCGAAGGCTAGGCCCGTTCCCGGCAGGCCAATGCATTTCGCATTTCACACATCCAGGTGAGTCACAAGGCAAAAAACAGTGAAAAGCGGACTGTGTTCGCACTCGAGTTTGCAGTTAGTCAATGATTGACCGGACTCGGTCACGAGTTGGTCGTTAACGCCGTGTTGCCGAGTTCAGGCACTTTTCCGACATGGCCTGGCGAAGCTGAATCATCATGGGGGCGAGATCATGAGGATACGAAGCCAAGGGCCGGAGTGAAGGTATCATGACGACGAAATACAGGCCAGAAGTCGATGGCTTGAGGGCAGTGGCTGTCATACCTGTCATCTTGTTCCATGCCGGCTTCGAGTGGGTCAGTGGCGGCTATGTCGGAGTCGATGTCTTCTTCGTGGTGAGCGGCTATCTGATTACCAGCATCATCTACGGCGAAATACTCAAGGGAAGTTTCTCGATCGTCCACTTCTACGAGCGGCGAGCGCGTCGAATTCTTCCTGCTCTGTTCTTCGTCACGCTTATCTGTCTGATTGTTGCCTGGTTCTGGATGCTGCCGGAAGAGTTCGAAAGCCTGAGTGAAAGCCTGATCGCCGTCAATCTTTTCGTTTCCAATATCTACTTCTGGCAGGCCCTGGACTATTTCGCTGGGCCGGCGGAGATGCAGCCCTTCCTGCACACCTGGAGCCTTGCCGTGGAGGAGCAGTTCTACCTGTTCTTTCCGCTGTTCATGTTGATCGTGGCTCGTTTCAGGTACGGAATGATGCTCAGTATCATCGCCCTGGGGCTTCTGGCCAGCCTGTCGCTCGCCCAGTATGGGGCGAATCATCACTCCACCGCCAACTTCTACCTGTTGCCGACGCGTGCCTGGGAGTTGTTGGCCGGCTGTCTCATCGCCATCTACATGCACGATCACAGGATTGCCCGTTCCTCGCTGGTCAGCCGGCTGGGCGGCAGTATCGGCCTGGTCATGATCCTGTATGCCGCCATCACCTTCGATAAGACGACTCCATTTCCCAGCCTGTGGACCTTGATTCCCGTGTCGGGGGCGTCGCTGGTGATCCTCTTTGCCAATGGTAACGATGTCGCCGGGCGCCTGCTCTCCTGGAAGCCGGTCGTCGGCGTCGGGTTGATCAGCTATAGCGCCTATCTGTGGCATCAGCCCGTCTTCGTCTTCGCCAAGGAGCGCAGTCTGGGGCCGGTCAGCGACGGACTGCTCTTGTGGCTCAGTGTGCTCTCGATTCTTCTTGCCTGGTTTTCCTGGCGCTTTGTCGAGCAGCCATTCAGGAACCGTCGCAATTTCACGCGCGCCCAGATCTTCAAGACAGCTTTGGCGACATCTTGCCTGATGATCGGTATCGGCACGTACGGCCTACAAGCACAAGGCATTCCCTGGCGATTCGGTGAAGATGTAGAGCGAATCGTCAATGTGCGTATGACGAACAGTCAAGTGCCTGAGGAATGCAATGCCACCGAAGGCAGATTCCTGAGAATCGATGAGACCTGCGAGTACAATGAAAACGGCGAGAAAGTCGTGGCTATCTGGGGCGATAGTCATGCAACGCCGCTGGTCAGGCCAGTGGCTAATAGAGTCGAAACACTGGGCATGAGGGTGAAGATGCTGGTATATACCAACTGCCTGCCCATCGCTGGAATCACTCGTTTCGATGAACCGGATTGTGGAAAGTTCAATGACCAGGTCATGGACTATCTGTTAGGTAATGATGATGTCGAGTTGGTGATCATGATGGGCCGGTTTCCGCTCCAGATCGAAGGTGAAGTCTTCGATAATGGAGAAGGAGGTATCGAGGACGGAAGGATCATAAAGGCCATACCGGCAGAACAGGAGAGTGTCGCGTACCGTGATGATGAGCGAATTGATATCGTTGGGCAACGACTCGTATCAACAATCGATCGCCTGGTCGATGATGGCAAGCGTGTCGTGCTGTTCTATCCGGTACCGGAAGTGGGATGGGATGTTCCCTATCTTCTGGCCAAGGAAAGGATCTATGGCATCGAGCGTCAGGCACCACTATCGACCAACTTTGCCCGCTACAAGGAGCGTGTCGCCAGCTCGTACCGGCAGTTATCCAGAGTGGAGGACCATCTCAATATCCTGAAAATGGAACCGTCAGCTCTGTTGTGTGATACGTACCTTCCCGGTCGATGTGCAACTCACTTTTATGAACATATCTTCTACTACGATGACAATCATCTGAGCGTCTTGGGGTCTTCGATGCTCGTTGATCAGATGTTCCGAGAGATGCGGAACAGGGGGTGGATGAACGAGCAGCAATTGAAACTCACCCAACTGGGTGAAAATGACAAGTGGACAGATGAATCGATGCCTTGATCCTGAATGGCCTGCAAGGAAGGGAATGACATGAAGATACTGGTTATTGGAAATATGGGGTATGTCGGCCCTGCAGTGGTGAGAGAACTGGCCAGGCAACATCCACAAGCCGAACTGCATGGCTACGACAATGCCTATTTCGCGCACTATCTGACCGGGGTCGATTGCCTTCCGGAGCGATACCTGGCTCGCCAGTATTTCGGCGACATACGCGAGTTGCCAGACGGCATGCTCGAGGGCTACACGGCGGTGGTACAACTGGCCGCCATCTCCAATGACCCGATGGGGAGTCGTTTCGCGGAGGTCACGCGAGATGTCAACCAGGAGGCGACCGTGCGCATCGCCAGGCAAGCGGCCACGGAAGGCGTCAGCCACTTCGTATTCGCCTCCAGCTGCAGTGTCTACGGGGTGGCCAGCGGTGAACCGAGAAAGGAGACGGACCCCTTGTCACCGATGACGGCCTATGCCAAGTCCAAGATCGGCACCGAGCAGGCGCTCCAGGAGATCGAAGGAGACATGGTCATTACCAGCCTGAGATTTGCCACCGCCTGTGGCATGTCCGCCCGCCTGCGGCTCGATCTGGTGCTCAACGATTTCGTCGCCTGCGCCCTTTCCCGGAAGCAAATCAGCGTGCTGAGCGACGGCACCCCGTGGCGGCCCTTGATCGATGTCAACGACATGGCGCGCGCCATCGACTGGGCCGTGGCGCGTCCGGCCAGTCAAGGGGGCCGAATCCTCAGCGTCAACACCGGTTCCAGCCAGCGCAACCATCAGGTGCGCGACCTGGCCGAAGCCGTGGCCGGGGCGATACCCGGTACGACCCTGAGCATCAATGAGCAGGCGGCGGTCGACAGCCGATCCTACAAGGTCGATTTCAGCCTGTTCGAGACCCTGGCACCGGACCATCAACCCAGAATGACGTTGCATGATTCCATTCAGGGCTTGGTCGACGGGTTGACGCGCATGGAGTTCGCCGATGCCGATTTCCGCCTTTCCTCCCTGATGCGCCTGAAGGTCCTCGAGGATCATGTGGACCAGGGCCGTCTGACAGACGCCCTGACGTGGACAAGATCATGACAGGCTGGCATCGACCATGATGCCGATTCCGGTAGCCAATACCAACAACCGAGCAGGAGTAGAGATCATGAAAGTCGTCATCCTGGCAGGTGGTTTCGGCACTCGTCTGAGCGAGGAGACTTCGATTCGCCCCAAGCCGATGGTCGAGGTCGGCGGGCGGCCCATTCTCTGGCACATCATGAAGAACTATGCCCATTTTGGCTTCAAGGACTTCGTGATCCTCGGCGGCTACAAGGTCGATTATATCCGCAACTACTTTCTCAACTACCGCGGCAAGCAGACGGACTACACCATCGACCTGAAGACGGGGCGGGTCGAATGGCTGAAGGGCGTCAGCGAGGACTGGACCGTGACCGTGCTGGATACCGGTGCGGACTCGTTGACCGGCGGCAGGATCAAGCGCGCAGCACCATTGATCGGCGATGAAACCTTCTGCCTGACCTACGGTGACGGTGTCAGCGACGTGAACATCCAGGCCCTCGTGGCGGCCCACCGTGCCTCGGATTGCTGGTGTACCCTCACGGCGGTGACACAGCCGGGACGATATGGAGCCTTGAGGCTGGATAAGGCGGGCAGTCACGTCAAGGCATTCCGGGAAAAGGGTGCCGTGGATGGGGGGCTGATCAATGGAGGCTTCTTCGTCTGTGAACCCGAGGTGATGGACCTGATCGATGATGACCGCACGACATGGGAAAACGAACCGATGGAGCGCATGATCGAGATGGGCAAGCTAGGGTATTTCCATCATCAGGGTTACTGGCAAAGCATGGACTCGCTGCGTGACAAGATGGTGCTCGAAGCGAGCTGGGCGGATACGCCCCCCTGGAAGCTCTGGGCAGACTAGTGGTGCGATAACACGAATGAATCTTTGGCAAGGAAAGGATCAATGAGCCGCGGCGGTACGCAAGAGAAAGCGGACAATTGAGCATCATGAGTGGGCTCGCCATTCGCTGATCCTTGATGTTGCATGGCCGAGGGCAGGCGCGTCTCAGACATTGCCTAGACCTCTTTCAATATCCTCCGCCACTTTGTGAGGCGACCATGATAATCGTAGACACAGCATTAGCGAAGAGAGCCGCGGACAACCAGCCGATTCGCGTGGGCTTGATCGGGGCGGGGTTCCAGGGCAAGGGGATCGGCCTGCAGATCATGACGGCAACACCCGGCATGACGCTTTGCGCGGTGGCCAACCGGCACATCGAGTCGGCCATCCAGGTCTTCGCCCAGGCAGGCCTCACGCCAGAGCAATGCGATACCAGTGCGCAGATCGAGTCGGCCATCGCCAGAGGCCAGCCTGTGGTCACGGAAGATGCCAATGCCATGGCCATGGCAGAGGGCCTGGATGCCATCATCGAAGTGACCGGCTCCATCGAGTACGCGGCACTGGCCATCCTGTCGGCCATCACCAGCGGCAAGCATGTCATCCAGATGAATGCGGAACTCGATGGCACCATCGGGCCGATCCTCAAGCGCAAGGCCGATCAGGCCGGGGTCATCTATACCTTCTCGGACGGCGATCAACCCGGCGTGCAGATGAATCTCTATCGGTTTGCCCAGGGCCTCGGGATCAAGCCGGTGCTCTGCGGCAACATCAAGGGACTCCACGATCCCTATCGCAATCCGGCCACCCAACGCGCCTTCGCCGAACGCTGGGGGCAGAAGCCGGCCATGGTGGCCTCGTTCGCCGATGGCACCAAGATTTCCTTCGAACAGGCCATCGTTGCCAATGGCACCGGCATGCAAGTGGCCCGCCGTGGCATGCTAGGACCGGATTTCTCGAAGGGCGACCCCAATGCGCCACTGATTCCCATCGAACAAACCGTCTCCTCATTCGCCCCCTATCTGAACACCTCGAGCACCGGCCTGGTGGACTATGTGGTAGGGGCCCGTCCGGGGCCGGGCGTATTCGTGATCGGTACGGTGGAAGACCCTCGACAGAAGCACTATCTCGAACTCTACAAACTCGGCAGGGGACCCTATTACTGCTTCTACACTCCCTACCATCTGTGCCATCTCGAGGTGCCGACCTCGGTGGCACGGGCCGTACTGTTCAACGACCCGGTATTGGCGCCACAAGGGGCCCCGAGGGTCGGGGTCGTCGCCATGGCCAAGAAGGATCTATCGGAAGGAGAGCGGATCACCGAATTCGGCGGATTCGAAGTCTATGGGGTGGCGGAGAATACCGAGACGATTTGCCGGGACAACCTGCTGCCCATCGGCTTGGCTCTCCACGCCACACTGCGGCATCCCGTCAGGAAGGATACGCTTCTGACCATGGATGATGTCCGGGTGCCGGAAGGCCGGCTGGTCGACCGCCTCTACGGCGAGCAGGTCCGGATCTACTCTGGGACAACGACACCCGCCTAAGGGAAGCCACGCTATGAAATTCACCGAGACGAACCTCAAGGATGCCTATCTCATCGAGCTCGAGCCCCGCGGTGATGATCGGGGGTTCTTCGCCAGGACAATGTGCCGCGATGAGTTTTCCCGAAGGAGGCTGGATAGCGATTTCGTTCAGCAGAATACTTCCTTCTCGGTTCAGCGTGGCACGCTCAGGGGACTACATTTCCAGAAACCACCGTACGGGGAGGATAAGCTGGTTCGCTGTCTCAATGGCGCCATTGTCGATGTCATTGTCGATATCCGTGCAGATTCCGAGACATACATGCAGCATCAGATGTTCGAGCTGACAAGTCGGAATCGTCTTCAGCTCTACGTCCCAAAGGGGTTTGCGCATTCTTTCATGACCCTGGAGGACAATACCGAGGTCAGTTATCTGGTGACGTCCTATTATGCTCCCCAGGCTGAAGATGGTCTTCGCTATGATGATGAGGCGCTGGGAATCGAGTGGCCGCTTTCGGTAACGGTCGTTTCGGATAAGGATACTAGATGGCCCCTGATAGCCGAGCGTCATGGTGCTCTTTACTGATACTGGATGTCTGGGACATGTAGACATCAGGCGCCACTTTCCAAGGGAGAGCCCATGATGACTAGGGTAATAGCCGTCGTATTGACCTACAATCGCAAGGAACTGCTTCATCAGTGTCTCGAGGCCATCCAGGCGCAGACACGACCCTGCGATGACATCATCGTCATCAACAACGCCAGTACGGATGGCACGCTGGAGATGCTGAATAATGCAAGCCTTTCCGATATAAAGATCTATACGCTCAGGGAGAACAAGGGGGCAGCAGGTGGGTTCAATCTCGGTTTTCGCGTGGCCTATGACAATGGTGCCGATCATGTCTGGATGATGGACGACGATGTGGTTCCCGAACCCACGGCATTGGAAGCATTGTTGGATGCCGATGCCCTGCTCGAGGAGAAGCGTACTCCCAGGAGCTATCTCATCTCGATGGCCTATTCCGAAGCCGGAAAGCTGACCAATCTACCTTTTCTCAGCGAACGGCATAAAACTCGTTGGCCGCAGTATCTCGAGCATGGTCTGGTGGCGGTAGGTAGTAGTACCTTCGTGTCGATTCTGGTCCCGCGTCGCATCCTGGAAGCATACGGGCTGCCGATCGCCCAGATGTTCATCTGGGGTGAAGATGCCGAGTTTACACTCCGTATCACCCGTGAGGCACCCGGCTACCTGGTGGGGGACAGCAAGGTCGCCCACCTTCGCGCTGGCACCGGCGGTATCAGCATCCTTCCCGAGACCAATCCATCAAGAATCACCTACTACAGTCATTTTGTCAGGAATAATATCTTCCTGGCGCGCAAGTACAAGACGCGCCGGCGGCTCGCCTCGGTACTCTGGTTCAATCTGATGCTTGTGCTCAAGCTGCTGCACAGGAAGGAGCCGGGCAAGGCGCGGATCGTGCTGAAAGGCATGCTTCAGAGCCTCTGCTTTTACCCTCGGGCCGAGCCAGTACACGCCACCTATGACGATACGTGTATCGAATTGTCCGTTACAGCGCCAAATGATGTGCGAAGTGCAAGGCCGGTCTCCAGGAACGCGGACGAGAAGCTGGTGCTAGTGAATCACTCGTCTTCTTCCTGAGAACGTAGTGGGGGCGAGGCGGCATCTCGAGTTCCAATGTCCAGGGCCCGCAACGCCGAAATGCACGTGGACGTGCTTTACGCCTACCAGGAGCCAGCTCATGTCACTCGACTCCCTCACGGATACTGACAATGCCCTTCTGGCAACTGCCGGGGTGTCATCGGTCACGTCCCCGAAGCACGCGGCGGCGCCCGGGATACGCCCCAGACCGGCGATTCTCACCACCAGCCAACTGGGCATGGCGCCCAGCGGCGATCCGGTGACCGATCATCGACATCTCCAGCGCTTTCTCGATGATATCGCCACGGACAGGGTGGTCGGGGTGATCGAGGCGGGACACTGGTTCGTTCATCGCAAGTTGCGACTGCATGATGGCCTTCGCCTGCATGGTCAGGGAATGACCAATACCGTTATCGAAGCGCGTCCCGAGGACTGGCTCGAGGACAGGTATATTCTGATGCATCTCGATGTCGGGGATATCCTTCATGAGAGTGGTGTTGTGCTGTCTGACTTCTGTCTTATCGGTGCCGACAAGCGCACAAGCGACAACGGCCCCCTACTGCGGCTGGAGGGAGTCTCTGACTTCCTGATCGAGCGGGTGCGCTGTGAGGATGCCTCCAGTTACGGCATCTTCGTAACTGGCTACGGGATGGGGGACTTTACCAACGATATTCACAGTGACTTCTGGAACTCGACGCATCGTGGCGTTATCCGCCAGTGCCGGGTCTTGCGTGGGCAGGTCGGTATCGGCTGCGAAGGTGGGGCACAGAATGTCCTGATCATGGCCAATCATACCGATGGTCAAGCGCTACATGGTTTCCGTCTCGCCTCTGCCTATGATACCCAGCTTATCGCCAACAGCGCGATCAACACGCGAAACGCCTACTGGATCGATCGACACGATGGAATCCATGTACTGCACAACGTGGCCAGCCAGGTCGAACGTGGCTGCGTGTATGGCGGCTTTCACCAAAAGCGGGACGGTCGCATCTCTAGAGGCTTATGGATAACTGGCAATCGCTTCACTTCTTCGGCCGCCACGATTACCGATGCCTATCATGGAGATGCCGACAAGTTTACCCGGATCGTCAAGATCAAGGACAACGTGCTCGAGGGAGGTCATGTGCGCCTGCTATGGTCGCGGCAGGTCGATATCCAGGGCAACGATGGTGATGGCCGCAATGCCATCATCACCTCCCACGAGGTCAGTGGCTTCATCGGCAACAACTTTCTGCGGCTGCGCAACACCTCGGATGCCGTGATGGACCTGGGCAGGAATATCGATGCTATCGACCCTCCCGCCCGCTGAGCACAAGCTGTCTGGCTGGAAAGGGGCTTTCTCGTGCATTCCGGCACGACGGAAATGACTAGTTTTCTCCTTCTGAACAGCCCATTCCTCGCCCATATCCATTCGATTGTACTTCTGGTGAGCAGGCATCACGTTCCTTTAACTTTGGTTTTCTAGAAATGCCTTTTATTACAAGATGATGAAATCTGTCTGGGGTGACATGGACTGTCAGTCTGCACTATGACGGCTCAGTCTTTAGAGATGAGAAATTCCACCCTTACGACAGTTCGTGATATTTGTAATTTTGTGTAATGATGATTATTACCCTGTGGATGTTGGGGGTGAAGCTGCAACTCATCGAGTGTGATGATGCCACTCATGGAAGATGTCATTGGTGACTGTTAGCGGGCGAGTGTTTCTCTCGGCACAATCACGCAGCGCGCATAGTGAACATCTGGCACTTTCTACTGGGCATCGGGCAAAGGCACCACGGAAGAGATCGGTCGGTGAAACGCCGATGAATGAGAAGGGTGGGCCACTGGACTCCAAAAGAGCACTCGGAATTTCTTGAGAGCGAGGGAGAGGAAGACCATGAACAAGCTGACACGCAGCACCTGCTTGGCTGTCGCACTGCTTCCTGTGAGCCTGGTGGGAGGTTGTTCTCTGGCACCTGGTGGCCATATCGATTATGAGGCGCAGGAAATGAACCTGGATAGCCAGGTGGATATCGTGTCGATCACGCCGCAACTGATTTCCAACTATCGTGCCGAGAATGGCGCCACGAAGGCGCAGTCCATGTCGGCCGAGATGATACGCGAGATTGAGGAATATCAATACCTCGTCGGACCGGGTGATGTACTGAATATCATCGTCTACGATCATCCGGAATTGACCATTCCGGCGGGTAGCGAACGCAGTGCGGAAGAATCGGGTACCCTGGTCCATGCCGACGGCACTATCTACTACCCCTATATTGGCAACATCCAGGTTGAGGGGAAGACCGTCAACCAGATCCGACGCACCCTCACCCAGCGTCTGGCGACCTATATCGCCGAGCCACAGGTCGAGGTGAATGTCGCGGCCTTCCGCTCCAAGAAGTACTACATCAGTGGCGAGGTCGAGGCCCCCGGCACACAGCCCATCACCAATGTTCCCATGACCGTGCTGGACGCGATCAGCGAGGCGGGGGGGGCCACCGATAATGCCAACTGGCACAACGTCACTCTGACGCGCAATGGCCAGGAGATGACGCTGTCTCTCTACGACATACTGAAGAAGGGTGACCTGACACAGAATTCCCTGATGCAGGCCGGTGACGTGCTACATGTCTCCTCGGCAGAGAACCAGAACATTTCCGTGCTGGGCCAGGTGCGCAACCCAGGCAATGTTCAGGTGGGTAGGGAATACCTCAGCCTCACCGATGCCCTGTCTCGCGCCGGGGGCGTCGTCGAGAATCGTGCCGAGCCCTCCGGTATCTTCGTGATTCGGGCGAAGCCACAGGGCAGCGAGAAGATGGCGACCGTCTTCCAGCTCGACATCTCCAATGCTGTCGCCCTCAACATGGGGTCCTATTTCCCGCTCGAGCCTCAGGACATCATCTACGTGACGTCTGCGCCGCTGGCTCGCTGGAACAACGTCATCAGTCTGCTGCTGCCGTCCATCAGCCTGCCCGGTACGGTGGCGGATACGACCAGCGATGTTGGCAACCTCTGATCCACTCGAGCCACCTCGTGTGATGGCAACCTTGTGCATCGGCTCATCCAGGCGCGCGCATGAGGTTGCCATGATACCCGCGGCAGGGTCTTCCAGAGCGGTGTTTCGCCGCACCCTTCCAAGGATGACATCAACATGACCAGTCTACATACGAACACCATGGTGCCACCCCGCCAAGGGATGTCTCCTGCGTCCAGCATGCCCCATGGTGAAGAACATCTCGATCTGGGACGCCTGCTTGGCATCCTGATCGATAACAAGTGGAAGATTATCCTGATGACCCTGTTGTTCGGGATCGCCGGGTTCGTCTACTCGCAGCTCGTCACTCCAATCTACCAGGGTGATGCCCTCGTCCAGGTCGAAAGGGCCGGTGGCAATACCGGCGCCGACGAGATCGCCGCGATGCTTACCGAAGAAGAGCCGAGGACGGCGGCGCAGGTGGAAATCCTGCGCTCCCGGCTGATCATCGGACAGGCGGCCAGTCAACAGAAGCTGGACATCAGCGTCGCACCCGTCGTCTTCCCCGTGGTCGGTAACGCCATCATCCGCCACGAGATCCTGCGTCCCGCCTTCGCCGAGGGCCGGCCCGAGGTCTGGGGCGGCGAGAGCATCAACGTCGAATCGCTGAGCGTCGATCCGGAACTCGTGAACCAGCCGCTCACCCTGGAGGTGGCCCAGGACGGCGGTTATCGGCTCCTCGGTATGGAAGAGGAGGTCCTGTTGACTGGTCGGCCCGGCGAGCGGTCCGAGGCCAGCACCCCCTGGATCGAGATCCGGGTCAGCGAGATCCAGGCGCCGCCCGGGGCCCGGTTCACCATCGTCAAGCGCAGCCCTCAGGGGGCGATCAACAGCCTCAAGAGTCGCTTCAATGTCCTGCAGAAGGGTGAGAGCGATACCGGTGTCCTGGAGTTGATCCTGACCGGTCCCGATCGTGCCGAGGTGGAGGCGTCGCTCAATGCCATCGCCGAGGTGTATCTGGCGCAGAATATTGCCCGTCAGGCCGCCGAGGCCGAGAAGAGCCTGGCCTTCCTCGACGAGCAGTTGCCGCGGGTGCGGGAGCAGCTGGTCGAGGCCGAGAATCGACTCAACGACTACCGTACCGAGCAGGAGAGCGTCGATCTGAGCCAGGAGACTCAGAACGTCCTGACCAGCATGGTCGACATCGAGAGTCGCATGAACGAGCTCGAGATGCAGGAATCCGAGTTGTCGCGGCGGTTCACTCCCAATCACCCGGTCTATGCCGCCCTGCTCGACAAGAAGGCCCAGCTCCAGCGTGAACGGGCCAACCTGGAAGAGCGTACCAGTCACCTGCCCGAGACCCAGCAGCAGATCCTGCGGATGACCCGTGATGTGGAGGTCACCCAGCAGATCTATGTGCAGCTGCTCAACCGCATGCAGGAGCTGAACATCGCCAAGGCCGCCACCGTCGGTAACGTGCGCATCATCGACTTCGCCATGGTCAAGCCCTGGCCGATCAAGCCGAGGCCGGCGCTTATCTTGGTCATCGCCATGCTGGTGGGGCTGCTGCTGGCCATTTGCCTGATCCTGCTACACGGGCTGCTCAGCAAGGGCGTCGAGAGCGCCGAGCAACTGGAGGATCTCGGCCTGCCGGTCTATGCCACGGTGCCCCGCTCCCTTGATCAGATGAAGCTCGTCAAGCGTATCAAGTACCGCAAGGACAAGCTCTCCAAGCATGCCATCGGAAGTTTCCTGGCCAAGTCCCATCCCACCGACATGGCGGTGGAGGCGATCCGGGGGCTACGGACCAGCCTGCACTTCGCCATGATGGACGCACGCAACAACTGCATCATGATCACCGGCCCGAGTCCGGGGATCGGCAAGAGCTTCATCACCATCAACCTGGCCTTCGTCTGTGCTCAGGCGGGGCAGAAGGTGCTGGTGATCGATTCGGACATGCGCAAGGGCAACTTGCACCATACCTTCAAGGACAAGTCCGAAAAGGGGCTCTCCGAGGTGATCTCCGGCAAGCTGGCGGCCGAGAAGGCCATCCGTGCCTCCGACGTGCCCGGTCTGCACTACATGACACGTGGCGTGGCACCGCCCAACCCCTCCGAGCTGCTGATGCGTCAAGAATTCGCGGAGATGGTGCATGAGGTCAGCCAGGCCTATGACCTCGTCTTCATCGACACGCCGCCGATCCTGGCCGTCACCGATGCCTCCATCATCGGCAAGGTGGCCGGCACCTCCCTGCTGGTCGCGCGCTTCGGTGTCAACCCGCTGCGCGAGGTTCGAATTGCCGTGCGTCGCCTGGAGACCACCGGGGTCGAGGTGAAGGGCTGTATCCTCAACGCGATCGAGAAGACCGCCGCCATCAGCTATGGATACGGTTATTACAACTATTCCTATAAATGAAAGCAGAGGCTCGGAGCGGAACAGTTTCTTGTTCCGCCCCGAGCCTCAGGTAGGAGAGCATCACACCGGCGATGCCAGTGAATCCCAGGGTGGATTACCGTGAAATTTACAACCAGAACCATGGACGTCGACAGCTTTCGAGGGGGGCTCCGGTACATCCACGGGGTGACCTATCGAAATATCATCATGTTGACGCTGTTGCTGTATCTCTACCTGTTGAGCCCCTATTTCGATGTGGGTGGTATGCTGATCCACGGCGGCATGATCGCAACCTTCCTTTTTTTAATCGTTCAATATCGCCTGCTCATCAATTCATTGCAACAGGTGTCCCTGCTGATCACGCTCATCGGGCTGTGTCTGTTCTGCTTGTATAACCTGATCCTGATTATCGTCTATATGGAGGCCTTCAGCACGTCCTTCCAGAACTATATGATTCAGGTGGGTGTCTATATTCTGCTGGGATTTGTCCTGGCCCTCTATCTGATCGACAAGGCACTCGATCTGGATCAGGCACTGACTCTGTGCTTCAGGCTGATCACCTTCGTGGTCTTCATCAACGCCATCATCATCCTGGTGGAGTATCACTTTCCACCGTTTCGTCAGCTCGTGGAATCCGTTCTGTACCAGCAAGAGAACTCCAACATCAACTATCTGACTCGAGAGTATCGCCTTCGGGGTATCGCCTCGGGAGGGGCGGCCAATCTCTCCCTCTTCCACGGCATGGTACTGGTGCTGCTCCAGGCCCTCTATATCAAGCGCAAGATCAGCTTTCTCTACTTTATAGTGGCCTCGGTGACCATTTTTACCTCGCTGCTATTCATCGGTCGCACCGGTATCGTGGTCGGTTTCATCGGCATTGTTCTGTTTCATTTGTTCAATCTTATGCTGTCGCAGCATCAGGCTTCCCTGCGACGCATTATTCTCTATATAAGCATTTCGGCCATCGTGGTTATCGCCCCACCGATGTTCGCCATATTCTTTCCCGATAGCCTGCTGGGCTACTCCATCAGCTTTCTTTACGAGGGCGCCGACGGAATTCGTCAGGAGGGAACGGTCACCACCGTGGCGAGCATGTTCGACATGACAGCCCACTGGACGAAGCTGGTGTTTGGCGTGGGGGCCCATGGAGGAGATTTCAGCCTGCAGAGACATGTGGATGCGGGGTATATGCGGATGTTTACTGCCCTGGGGATCCCGTTGGCCGTGCTCTTCTATCTGCTGATCGGCTATCTTGCCCGGTTCGTGCTGATGATGACCCATTACAAGAGCCTGTGGATCGTCATCATGATCATCATGTTCATCGCCGAGATCAAGGAGCCGTTCATCTTCAAGGGGTATTCGGCAAGGCTGATGTGGATGTTGATCGGCATGGGAATCTGTTACACGTTCTGTTCGCCTTTCTCTGATGAAAAGGCGCAACCAACGTTGAAGAAAGATGCATAATCTTTGTCTGAAAAGTCGGCGAGCGAAAGCACTTCTCAGGTATTGCCTAGAGGGAGATCATCATGCGGCCACTCGTCAGTGTCGTCATTCCCGTCCACAACAAGGAAGACTACGTATCACGGGCCCTGCAGTCCGTGCTCGACCAGGGCTATCGTCAGCTTGAGGTACTGGTCATCGATGATGCCTCACGGGATGATAGCCTGGCCCGCGTCGCCTCCTTCGACGATGCCCGGATCCGGGTGCTGCGCAGGGAGTGCCCGGGGCCCGGTGGCTACGCCGCGCGGAACCTGGGGATCCAGCAGGCCCGCGGTGACTGGGTCGCCTTTCTCGACGCCGATGACGTCTGGCTGCCCGACCATCTCGACGCGTCGATGGGGATTGCCGTCCGCTATCCGGAAATCGCGCTCATCAGCGCGGCGCGTCTGCTGCAGCGCGGCGGTCGGCAGCAACTGGACGCCTTCGCCGAGCGCTTCATGTCCCGGGGCCCCCAGGTGCTCCATCTCACGGATTACCTGAAGCAGGCCTGCCAGGGGAGGCGTGCCATCGGCACCAACTCGATCCTGATCAAGCGGGCCGCGCTCGATACCCATCGGATCTTTCCCGATGGCCGCACGCAGCGTTCCGGCGATCTCTATGCCTGGGTAGAACTGCTGGCGAAGTTGAAGTACCTGGTCTGGTCGCCCCATGTCGCCTCCGTCCACCACGGGGACGTGATCGGCGTGTCCCGCAACAATATCCCGTCCATCGCGCTCTTTCGCGATATGGTCATGGATCTCCGCCCGCTCACCAGCCAGGAGGACGAGAAGTGGCTGAAGCTCTACGCCAACCAGATGATCAAGTATGCCTGGCTCGAGCAGAAGAAGAAGCGTGAGGCGCTGCCGGTCTCGGCACTGCCCGGTGCCTTCTACTGGACGCATGGCCGGGGGTATTGCCTGAAGTGGACGATGCTCTCCCTGGTGCCCTTCGGGGTCCTCGAATGGCTGAAGCAGCACACGCCGGCCGACTGAGGCCTGCCGCCATCTCGCCACGACAGGGAGCCCTGCATGCGTATCGTCCATGTCATCACCAGCCTCTACCCCGGTGGCGCCCAGTCGGCCCTCTGCCGGCTGTGCACTGGCGACACTCGCCATCGCCACACCGTCATCGCCATGCTCGGCGGCGGTACACTGGAGGAGACGCTACGCGATCATGGTGTCGAAGTGCTGTCGCTGAGCTGCTCCCGCCTGGGGGGGCTGCTCGCCGGTACCGTGACCCTCTTCAGGCACCTCAGGCGGTTGCGCCCGGATCTCGTCCAGACCTGGATGTACCATCCCGACCTGGTCGGGGGGCTCTGCGCGCGCCTCGCTGGCATTCGCCACGTCTGCTGGGGGATTCGCCATACCGCCCTGGAGTCGGGGCAGAGCTCACGCTCATCGATCCTCGCGGCCAGGCTCTGCGCGCACCTGTCGGGGAGGGTTCCCGACCGCATCGTCTGCTGCGCCCATGAGGCGGCCGAGCTGCATGCCTCGCTCGGCTATCGTGCCGACAAGCTGGTGGTGATCGCCAACGGCTACGACCTCGCCGACTTCCGGCCCCGCGAGGACGCCGCCGCGCAGCGCACCGCGCTGCTGGGTGCCGACGCTGGCCGGCCCGTCCTGGGCATGGTGGGGCGCTTCAATGCCCAGAAGGACCACCGGAACCTCCTGCAGGCGCTGGCCGAGGTGCAGGCCTGCGGCCACGATTTCCTGTGTCTGCTGGTCGGTGCACGCCTCGATGCCGACAACGCCGAGCTACGCGGCTGGATCGACGAGCGGGGCCTGGCGTCGCGGGTCCGCCTGTTGGGCCTGCGCTCGGACATCCCGCAGCTGATGAACGCCCTCGACCTGCACGTGCTCTCCAGCGCCTTCGGCGAGGGCTTTCCCAACGTGATCGCCGAGGCCATGGCCTGCGGAACGCCCTGCGTGGGCACGGCGGTCGGCGACACCGCGCGGATCATCGACGAGACCGGCTGGGTGGTGCCACCCCGAGAATCGACGGCGCTCGCGGCGGCGATCCAGGCCGCGCTTCACGAGCGCGAGACGCAACCGGCACGCTGGGCCGAGCGGCGTCAGGCCTGCACCCGTCGCATCGCCGATCACTTCACCCTCGAGCGGATGGTGGCTGCCTTCGACGATGTCTGGAGCGAGTGCCTTGGTGACACGCCCGAGAGAACAGGGCGGCCATGGCGCAAGGGACGGATAGGGAACAACAACCGGATAGCCAAGGAGAGGCGCTCATGAACCAGGAACCAGGCGGGACCTTCTTGATCATCGCCGGGTCGCCGGTGTCGCTGGTCAGCTTCCGCGGCCACCTGATCGCCGAGCTGATCGCCCTGGGGCTGACGGTCCATGCCGCCGGTCCCAACCTGCCCCCGGATAGCCCGGTCCGCGCCGAACTGGAGCGGATGGGCGCGAGGGTCCACGAGGTCTTCCTCAATCGCACCGGCATCAGCCCCCTGGACGATTTGCGCACCCTGTTCGGCCTGGTCGGCCTGATGCGGCGCATCCGGCCCGATTATGTGCTGGGCTACACCATCAAGCCGGTGATCTTCGGCACACTGAGCGCCTTCCTTGCCGGCTGTCCGCACCGTTTCGCCCTGATCACCGGGCTCGGCTACGCCTTCTCGGACCACGAGCTCGGCCACCGGCAACGCCTGATCGGCGGGCTCGTCACCGGCCTCTATCGCCAGTCGCTACGCTTCGCCCATAAGGTGTTCTTCCAGAACCCCGACGACCAGGCCCTGTTCCGACGACTGGGCGTGCTGAACGGGACCACGCCCTCCGTGGTGGTCAACGGCTCCGGGGTCGATGTCGACCATTACGCCCCGCGGGCGCCGGCCGGCCGCCCGACCTTCCTGCTGATCGCCCGCCTGCTGATCGACAAGGGGGTGCGCGAGTACGCCGAGGCCGCCTATCGCCTCAAGGCGGAGTTTCCCGAGGCCCATTTCATGCTGGTGGGGATGCTGGACAGCAACCCGAGGTCGATCCCGCCCGCGGAGCTGGCCCGCTGGGAGGCCGATGGCGTCATCAGCTATCTCGGCGCGATGAGCGACGTGCGCGAGGCCCTCGGGGCCGCCAGCGTCTTCGTGCTGCCCAGCTTCTATCGCGAGGGCGTCCCGCGCACCATCCTCGAGGCGCTGGCGATGGGGCGGCCGGTGATCACCACCGACACGCCAGGCTGTCGGGAAACCGTGGCGGACGGCGTGAACGGCTATCTGGTCCCGCCGCGGGACGTCGACCGCCTTGCCGCGGCCATGCGCCGCTTCCTCGAGCGTCCCGAGCTGGCGATCAGCATGGGCGAGCGCGCCCGGCAAGCGGCCCTGACGAAGTATGACGTCAGGCAAGTCAACGCGGTGATGCTCAAGGAGATGGGGTTCTCATGCTCAAGCGATGCTTCGATGTGACGGTCGCCGCCGGCCTGCTGGTGCTGCTGGCGCCGCTGCTGCTCGTCGTGGCGCTGCTGGTGCGCTGGCGGCTCGGCTCCCCGGTGTTCTTCATCCAGACGCGCCCGGGACGCCACGCCGAGCCGTTTCGCATGGTCAAGTTTCGCACCATGCGCGATACCCGCGACGCCCATGGCGAGCTGCTGCCCGCGGAACGCCGGCTAACCACCTTCGGTAGCCTGCTGCGCTCCACCAGCCTCGACGAGCTGCCCGAACTGTGGAACGTTCTGAAGGGCGACATGAGCCTGGTCGGTCCCCGACCGCTGCTGGTGGACTACCTGCCGCTCTATACCCCCGAGCAGCGGCGCCGCCACGAGGTGCGCCCCGGGATCACCGGCTGGGCCCAGGTCAACGGGCGCAACGCCATCACCTGGGAAGAGAAGTTCCACTACGACATCTGGTATGTCGATCACCACTCCTTCCGGCTGGATGTCAGGATCCTGATGTTGACGGCCAGGAAGGTGTTCATTCGTGAAGGTATCTCCCACGCCAATGATGTCGCCATGCCGAGGTTTCAGGGCGTGAAGTCGGCTTGCAAGAGGAGCAACGAACATGACTGACAGGATCAACGTCCTCGTGATGGGGGTGGGGGGACCCACCCCCCGCAGCTTCGTCAGGTCGGTTCTCGAGTCGGGGTGCGAGCGCTATCGGTTCGTGGGAGTGGATGCGAATCCCCTGGCCATCGGCCTCTATGACCGGCATAGCTACATCGATACCTACGTGGTGCCGGAGGCCGACAGTGACGATTACTGGCAAGCCATCGGTCGTATCGTCAATCGGCACGAGATCGCATTCGCCGTGGTCATGCCGGAAGTCGAGGTGCTGGCCTGGGCCAGGGCCAAGGAAGAACACAGGCTGCCCTGCAAGGCATTCGTTCCCGCCTATCAGGCGAGTCGCGTCCTGGTGGACAAGAAGGCGATGCATGATGCCCTGCACGGCAAGCCGTATATGCCGACGCATTGCACCTTCTCGAACGGCGGCGATATCGGTGACCTGTCGTTACCCTTTCCGTTCTGGGTGCGCGCGACCACCGGGTCGAGCGGTCTCGGCTCCCTGAAGGTCAACAGCCGGGGAGAACTCGACGAATGGGTGCGTATCAATCCCGCTGTGGAGGAGTTCATTGCCTCGGAATTCCTGCCGGGCAGGAACCTGGCCTGCAAGGTGCTCTATGTCGATGGCCAGCTGCTGCGCTCGGCGTGTGCCGAACGGGTCGAGTACATCATGGCCAAGGTGGCCCCGTCCGGCATCACCGGCAACACCGCCTTCGGGCGCCTGATCAATGACAGGCACCTGGTCGATATCGCCGATGACGCCATCCGGGAAGTCTTTGGCCTTCATGGCATTCCACCGCACGGCGTGTTCACGGCGGATCTCAAGGAAGCGGCAAACGGGCAGCCGATGATCACGGAAATCAACGTGAGGTGCGTGGCCTTCGTGTCGGCAATGGCCAGGGCAGGCGCCAATCTGCCCCTCGATTATCTCGAGGCCAACTTGAACCCCGATGCGTTCGCTTTCGCCTATCAGCACTATGAGTTCCAGGACGACATGATCTTTCTGCGCGACGTCGATGAAGCGCCGGTGGTCATGAAGGAAAGCGAGCTCCTGACACGCGAGGCCTCCGATGATTGACGGACCCTTTTCTCCCTGGCCTTCCTTCACCGAGGAAGAGGCACGGGCCGTGGAAGAAGTCCTGCTGTCCAACCGGGTCAACTACTGGACGGGGCACCAGGGCCGTGACTTCGAGCGCGAGTTCGCCCAGAGCCTGGGCTGCGAATATGCCATCGCCGTCAGCAACGGTACCGTGGCCCTGGAACTGGCCCTGCGCGGCCTGGGTATCGGCCCCGGTGACGAGGTGATCGTCACCTCGCGGACCTTCCTGGCCTCGGTCTCCTGTATCGCCGCGGTGGGCGCCACTCCGGTCTTCGCCGATGTGGATCGCGACTCCCAGACTATCACCCCGGCGACCGTGGCACCCATGATCACGCCCCACACCCGGGCGATCATCGCCGTGCATCTGGCGGGCTGGCCCTGCGACATGGCCGGCCTGATGGCGTTGGCCCGCGACGGCATCGAGATCATCGAGGACTGCGCCCAGGCCCACGGCGCCCGTTACCGGGGCCAGCCGGTGGGCGCCATCGGTCGGATCGGCTGCTGGTCCTTCTGCCAGGACAAGATTCTCACCACCGGCGGGGAAGGCGGCATGGTCACCACCAACGACCCGGAGCTCTGGCAGCGCATGTGGGCCTACAAGGACCATGGCAAGAGCTGGGAGGCCGTGCATGAGCCGTCTCCGCCCGCCGGCTTTCGCTGGCTGCACCACTCCCTGGGGACCAACTGGCGGATGGCCGAGATACCGGCGGCTCTCGGCCGGATCCAGCTGCGCAGACTCCCGGCCTGGTCGGCGGCGCGCCTCGCCAATGCCCAGCGCATCTGGGCGGCGGCGAGGGCATGTCCCGGACTGCGCGTGCCCGTCGTCCCCGACGACATCCAGCACGCCGCCTACAAGTGCTATGTCTTCGTCGAGCCCCAGGCGCTCAATCCCGGCTGGGGCCGGAACCGCATCATCGAGGCGATGGTGGCGCGCGGCGTGCCCTGCTACAGCGGCTCCTGTTCCGAGGTCTACCTCGAGAAGGCCTTCGACGATACCGGTTGGCGACCCGACAAACGCCTGCCGGTGGCCCGTAAACTCGGCGAGACCAGCCTGATGTTCCTGTGCCACCCCACCCTGACGAAGCGCGAAATCGACACCACCTGCCGCGTGCTCGAGGACGTCATGGCCCAGGCCGCCGGCTGAACCGGTCCCTTCCTTCGCCCCGGGGGAGCGCACCCTGCTGCGCAAGGGGGCTCCTTCAACACCCTGAGGATGTCGCCTTCCCAGAGTTGTGGGAAGCGCCGTGCAGCGGCGGTGGAGAATGCCTCGGGCGTCTGACGGCGTCATCGCGCTCTATCGCCGAAGTGTCCATGAATCAATGCCTGACAAGGAGAGTCTGAGGCGATCATGGCGCCAGGTGATTACCGCGGTGGCCGGTTTCGGGACTCGCCTGCTGCCGATCAGTATTGCGATTCCCGAGGAGATGGTGCCGGTGGTCGACCGGTCGTTGATCCAGCACCTAGTGGACGAGGTGCTGGCCTCGGGCCCCAACGAGGTGGTGCGGATCATCCGCAGTGGCGAGTCGGTGGGGGAGGTCCATTTCGATACCCACTTCGAGTTCGAGGCCCGCCTGGAGGCCAAGGGCAAGCAGGCGCTGCTCGATGAGCTGCGGCCCATCGCGCCGCTCGAGCTCAGGTGGTGCGTGACCCGCCGGCACCAGGCGTTGGCTTGGGGATTGCCGTGCACTGTGCCGCTCACCGGCTCGAAGCAGGCGAGCCGTTCGGGGCGATCCTGCGCGATGTACGGGTCTTGCCTCGGCCCGGCAAGCTGATCGTGGGTCTGGACGAGACGGTCACGCAGTGGCAGGCCACTCATCGGGCGCAGTTCATGGTCGAGGAGCTCCACCGGTATGGTCTCGTCGACGGTGGGGGTAACGAGACGCGTACGGGCGAGGCCATGGCGATGGCAGGCGTGGTCGAGAAGCCAGCTCTGCAACAGGCGCCCTCGCGGCTCTCGGTGATCGACCGCGATATCCTGCCATACCGCGTCATGACCCTGCTGGCGGATACCTCGCCTGGTGCCGGCGGCGAGATCCGGCTCACCGACGCCGGCGAGCGGCTGATCCGCGAGATCAACGCTGTCGATGCCTTCGGTATGCGCGGAGGCACCTTCGATCGTGGGCTGATCGCGGGCTGGCTGCAGGTCGATCAGATGCTGGCCATGCAAGCCGGGTATCTTGCGGCTTCTTCCCGCGAGGCTCGGTCGATAAGCCCCGAGCCCGGGTGCGTGGACCGAACGTGGGAGAGGATATGGCGATTCTCGTTACCGCCGGCAAGGCAGAGCCTGAGCTGGGGTGGCACGCCGCGCGCGACCCGGCTGAGATGCCGGGGGATAGCTGGCGCTGGCAGGCGCGAACCCCCAGGGCCATGGCTGGCACGCACTCACGAAGTGGGCCTTACCAGATGCCCGCAACGCCCAGAGCAAAACGTTGTCCCATTCGCGACGGTCGGTGAGCGTCACCTTCGTGGATGATGGGCCGCTGCACTCCCCGCGGAGGGATGAGAGAGGATTCAGTGGCTACCTGGAGATGAGGGTGGCATGCTGGGTGCTTTTCAAGACACAATTGGAAACATTAAGGTCCCGAAGGGATACGATAGGGCGCGGGGAAACATGAAACTCTTGATCACCGGGGTAGCGGGCTTCATCGGCCATGCCGTCGCCAAGCGGCTGTCGGGGCAGGGCCACGAGATCCTGGGCATCGATAACCTGAACGAATACTACGATGTCTCGCTCAAGCAGGCGCGACTGGACGACCTGGCCGCATGCGAGGATGTCCGCTTCCTGAAGCTGGACCTGGCCGACCGGGAAGGCATGGCCGCGCTGTTCGCCGAGCAGCGCTTCGACCGGGTGATTCACCTGGCCGCCCAGGCCGGGGTGCGTTACTCCCTGGAGAATCCGCATGTCTATGCGGACAGCAACCTAATCGGGCACCTGAACGTACTGGAAGGGTGTCGGCAGGGGGGCGTGGAGCATCTGGTCTATGCCTCGTCCAGCTCGGTCTACGGGATGAACGACAAGACGCCGTTCGCGACCTCCGACAGCGTGGATCATCCCGTCAGCTTGTATGCGGCCACCAAGAAGGCCAACGAGCTGATGGCGCATACCTATTCGCACCTCTATGGCATTCCCACTACCGGGCTTCGCTTCTTCACGGTGTACGGGCCCTGGGGCCGGCCGGACATGGCGATGTTCAAGTTCACCCGGGCGATCCTCGCGGGGGAACCGCTGCAGGTGTTCAACCAGGGCGAGATGTCGCGGGACTTCACCTACATCGACGATATCGCCGAGGGGGTGGTGCGCGCCCTGGCGGTGATCCCCGCTGCCGATCCGGGCTGGAAGGCGTCCCGCGGCGGGCCCGACAGCAGCAGTGCCCCCTATGCGCTCTACAACCTCGGTCATGGCAGCCCGGTGGGGTTGATGGACTTCATTCGGGCCGTGGAAGCCGCCACCGGCAAGGAGGCGATCTGCGATTATCAGCCGATGCAGCCCGGCGATGTGCCACGCACCTGGGCGGATACCGAGGCCCTGTTCGCCGCCACCGGCTATCGGCCTCGGGTCAAGGTCGAGGAGGGCGCTCGACGGTTTGTGGAGTGGTATCGCGGGTACTATGGGGTCTAAGGGGGAGTCAGGGAGGAGCCGGGGCGCCTGACGGCGCCAGCGCCGATACGTCGGACCGGCGCTGGCACAGGATTGGCTTCCACAGGGCATTTCAACGCAACCCGGCATATCGCCGGGTTGCGTCGTTTCTGGGTCAGGTTGTCGAGCCCCAGACGATGAAGTGGGGATTGAGATGTTCGCTGGGTGTGGCGTAGCGGAGCGTCTTGCCCTCCCGGGTCTCGACGCGGCCGCCGGCTTGCTCGACCACCGCCTGGGCGGCGCCGGTGTCCCACAGGCAGGTGGGGCCGAGGCGGGGATAGACATCTGCCGCGCCTTCGGCGATCAGGCACAGCTTCAGTGAGCTGCCCATGGGCACCATGTCGTGGCTGCCCAGTTGCTCCAGCCACTCGGCCAGGTCGGGGCTGGGGTGAGAGCGACTGCCCACCACTCGCCAGCTGGCGCCTTCGGCCGGCCGTCCGGCCACGCGGATCGGCTGACGTTCACCGCTGCCATCCACCTTGAAGGCGCCCATGCCCGCGGCGGCGAGATATGACACCTCCAGCGCGGGGGCGACGACCACGCCGAGCACCGGCGTGCCGTTGTCGATCAGCGCGATGTTCACCGTGAACTCGCCGTTGCGCTTGATGAACTCCTTGGTACCGTCCAGCGGGTCCACCAGCCAGTATCGGCCGTCGGCGTCCGCCCCGGCGAAATCCTCGGTATTCTCCTCGGAGAGCACCGGAATGTCGCCTGGCAAGGCCTTCAGCCCCGTGGCGATGACGTCATGGGCGGCCTTGTCGGCCTCGGTCAACGGGCTCTTGTCTTCCTTGTCTTCGACCGTGAAGTCGCGCGCGTAGACCTGCATGATCGCCTGGCCGGCTTCGAGGGCGATGGCGTGGGTGCTATCCAGCAGTGTCGGTAGATCCATCTGTTGAGTTCCTTGGCAGAGTGTGGTCAATAAGCTGGAAGTCCCGGGCTTCGCCCGGAGCGGGAAGCGAAAAGCTCGAAGCTGGAAGAATACCGCTTCGCGGCATAGCCCCCAAGATTGCGGTAGTGGGAGGTTCTTCCAGCTTCCAGGCGCGAAGCGCCGCTCTTCAAGCGTCCAGCTTCAAGCGATTATTTTCCGTTCGCGCAGTAGCTCGACGATCGCATCGGCGGCTTCGTCACTGCTCATCTCGCCGGTCTTGATGTGCAGGTCCGGATTCTCCGGTGTCTCGTAGGCGGAGTCGATGCCGGTGAAGTTCTTCAGTTCGCCGCGCCGTGCCTTGCGGTAGAGCCCCTTGGGATCGCGGTCTTCGGCCACCTCCAGCGGGGTGTCGACGAAGATCTCGATGAATTCGCCGTCTTCCACCAGATCGCGGGCCAGTCGGCGCTCGCTGCGGAAGGGCGAGATGAAGGCGGTCAGCACGATCAGGCCTGCATCGACCATCAGCCTGGCTGTCTCGCCCACGCGGCGAATGTTCTCGACGCGATCGGCATCGGTGAAGCCCAGGTCGCGGTTGAGACCGTGGCGTACGTTGTCGCCATCCAGCAGGTAGGTGTGCTGGCCGGCGGCGTGCAGCTTCTTCTCCACCAGATTGGCGATGGTGGATTTTCCGGCGCCGGAGAGGCCGGTGAGCCACAGCACCGCGGGCTGCTGTGCCTTGGAGAGGGCGCGCGCCTGCTTGTCGATATCCACGTGCTGCATATGGATGTTCTGGCTACGCCGCAGGGCGAAGTGCAGCATGCCGGCGCCGACCGTGTTGTTGGTCATGCGGTCGATGAGGATGAAGCTGCCGGTATCCTGGCTCGCCTGGTAGGGGTCGAAGGCCACGGCCTTGTTCAGGCTCAGGGTACAGATCCCGATGCCGTTGAGGTCCAGCTGCTTGGCCGCGGTATGCTCCAGGGTGTTGACGTTGACCTGGTACTTGATGTCGCTGACGGTGGCGGAGACGGTCTGGGTGCCCAGCTTCATCAGGTAGGGGCGGCCGGGCAGCAGTGGTTGCTCGTGCATCCACACCAGCGTGGTCTCGAACTGGTCGGCGGTCTGCGCCGGTTGCTCGACTCCGGAGATCACATCACCGCGGGAGATGTCGATCTCGTCGTCCAGCAGCAGGGTGATGGACTGACCGGCCACGGCCTCGTCGAGGTCGCCGTCGAAGGTATAGATCCGCGAGACCTTGCTGGCCTTGCCGGAGGGCTGCACGCGAATGGCGTCGCCGGGCTTGACCGTGCCGCTGGTCACCATGCCGGTGAAGCCGCGGAAGTCCAGGTTGGGTCGGTTGACCCACTGCACCGGCAGGCGGAAGGGCGCACGTTGCAAGCGCTCGTCATCGATTTCCAGCGTTTCCAGGCAGGCCATCAGGGTGGGGCCGTGGTACCAGGGCATGTGGTGGCCATGCTCGATGACGTTGTCGCCCTTGAGTGCCGACATGGGGATGAAGGTGATCTCCTCGAGTCCCAGCTGGCTGGCGAAGTCCCGATACTCCTCGACGATCTCCTCGAAGCGCGCCCTGGAGTAGTCCACCAGATCCATCTTGTTGATCGCCACCACCACCTGGCGCATGCCGATCAGCGACATCAGGAAGCTGTGGCGGCGGGTCTGGGTGAGGATGCCGTGACGCGCGTCGACCATCAGGATGGCGGCGTCGGCGGTGGAGGCGCCGGTCACCATGTTGCGGGTGTACTGCTCGTGCCCCGGGGTATCGGCGACGATGAACTTGCGCTTGTCGGTGGAGAAGAAGCGGTAGGCCACGTCGATGGTGATGCCCTGTTCGCGCTCGGCGGCCAGGCCATCCACCAGCAGGGCGAAGTCCATCTCGCCGCCCTGGGTCCCGTACTTCTTCGAGTCGGCCTCGATGGCGGCCAGTTGGTCCTCGAACAGCAGCTTGGACTCGAACAGCAAGCGCCCGATCAGGGTGCTCTTGCCGTCGTCCACGCTGCCACAGGTGATGAAGCGCACGAGGCCTTTGTGTTCGTGGGCCTGCAGGTAGCCCTCGATGTCACCGGCGATCATGTCGGAGGCGTGTGCCATCAGAAGTACCCCTCTTGCTTTTTCTTTTCCATCGAGGCGGCGCTGTCGTGGTCGATGACGCGGCCTTGGCGCTCGGAGGTGCGGGTGAGCAGCATCTCCTGAATGATGTCCGGCAGGGTGTCGGCCTCGGATTCGATGGCCCCGGTCAGCGGGTAGCAGCCCAGCGTGCGGAAGCGCACCTTGCGCATCATCGGTACCTCGCCGGGTTCCAGCGGCATGCGCTCATCGTCGACCATGATCAACGCACCGTCACGCTCCACTACCGGGCGCTCGGCGGAATAGTAGAGGGGCACGATGGGGATCTCCTGCAGGTAGATGTACTGCCAGATGTCCAGTTCGGTCCAGTTGGAGAGCGGGAAGACGCGGATCGACTCCCGGTGGTGCTTGCGCGTGTTGTAGAGCTTCCACAGTTCCGGGCGCTGGTTCTTGGGGTCCCAGCGGTGCTGGGCGGTGCGGAAGGAGAAGACCCGCTCCTTGGCCCGTGACTTCTCTTCGTCGCGGCGTGCCCCGCCGAAGGCGGCATCGAAGCCGTACTTGTCCATGGCCTGCTTGAGGCCCTCGGTCTTCATCACGTCGGTGTGAATGGCCGAGCCGTGGGTGAAGGGATTGATGTCCTTCTCGATGCCTTCCGGGTTGATGTGCACCAGCAGGTCCATGCCGGCTTCCTCGGCCATGCGATCACGGAACTCGTACATGGCGCGGAACTTCCAGCGGGTATCCACGTGGAGCAGCGGAAAGGGCGGCGGGGAGGGCGCGAAGGCCTTGCGTGCCAGGTGCAGCATCACGGCGCTGTCCTTGCCGACGGAGTAGAGCATCACCGGATTCTCGGTCTCGGCGACCACCTCGCGCATGATCTGGATGCTCTCGGCCTCGAGCCGTTGGAGATGGGTGAGTGTCGTCATCGTCCTTCCATGTGATGTGGTGAGTTCAGGGCAATCAGCCGCGTGCAGAGGCTGCTCTCAGGGTGATGTTGGGCGGTACGGTGATCAGGCTGAAGTCGGAGCGATCCACGAGCCAGTCCTGAACTTCCGGGCTGGCCCGGAAGTAGGCACCGTGAAAGATCAGCGCCATCGGGCCTCGCGAGGCCAGGCGTTCAAACAGCGTCAGGTAATCGTCGGCGCGGGGCGGCGCGGTGAAACAGCGGGAGTACAGGGCGCCGCGCTTGCCGTGTAGATAGAGCTGATAGCGGCGGGAGTCTTTTTCCGACGACGTGGCAGGCTGCGCCACGCGAACGCCTCCCAGCCAGTGTGCGACTACGCCCTGGCCCTCGAGTGCCGGCTGCACCTGTTGGCGAAACCAGCGCCCTTCGCGGGTGCGACGACGGACCAGATCGTCCAGCGCCATCGGCGACGGCTTGAGATCCTGGGCGACCAGCCAGTGCTCGATGGCGCGGGGGGAGGCGTCGCCTGTTTCCGCATCGGTGAGGGCCTGGGCCAGGGCGCGGCTGCTCCAGCCGGGCTCGTCGGTGTCGGGCCAGTGAGTGAGGCGCTGCCACAGCAGCCGCTGCTGCGTCTCGCCCAGGCGATGCGCCTGGCCGGCGGGGCGGCCGCGGGGCCGAATCGGAACGGCGTCCCAGCCGCCTTCCCGGAAGGCCTTCCAGGCCGCCGAGACCGTGGGTGCCGAGAGCCCCGTTCGACGCGCGGTCTCGGCCACCGTCACTCCGTCAAGGCGCAGCCGCACGGCTTCCAGACGGCGCTCGCTCACGGTTTCGGGCGATAAATGTTTAGCACTCATTGTGAGTCCAACTCGCTGATTATTGGGGGTTTTAAAAGGCAACTCCCATGCTTGGTGGCCCATCATCTATAAGTAGCATAAAACCCCAGGGGCAATCCCTCAAGTTTACCGTCAGTCTTCAAGCATGAACCGTTGGCCTGGGGGTACTGCTCTCCCTCATCGGCCACCCGGCCCTGCTGCTTCCGCGGTCGAATGCGGCCGGCCCTGGCATTTGCCGCCCTTGCCGGGGCCCATCTGGTCTTCGGGCTGGTCGACACCGGCCTGTTGGAGCCGCAATAGATACCCCGGCGCTGGCCTCGCCGCTGCTTTTGGCCTTGGCTCGCCACGGGTAGCACTGGCTGGGTTGAAGGCCAAGCTCCCGGGCGGCGGCACGGATACCGACACGATCGGCGAGAGCCAGTGCCTGGGCCATGTCGTCTTGGGAGTCGCGGGTACGGGGCTTGTTCATCGAAGCTGGTTGCCTTGCCATGGGTCACCTCGTCTCAGTGCATTGTCTTAATGAGGTATCCGCTGTTTCCGGGCAAGATCACTCTTATGAATGAGGCGGGGTTATTTTTTCATGATAAAATAAAAAGCCCATGAGATATACAGCGTGGCCCCTGTCCAGGTGGTGGTTGCAACTTATAGCGTGGGGTGAATTCGTGAGCCTGAGCTACAGAGGTGATATTGATGGTTTAAGGGCGATTGGGGTCTTGGCCGTCGTATTGTTCCACGCAAGTGAAGATTTCTTGCCTGGTGGTTATGTTGGTGTCGATGTCTTTTTTGTTGTCAGTGGGTATTTGATCACTTCCTTGATAGCTAAAGAGATGGAGAGTGGGAATTTCTCGTTTTTGAACTTCTACAAGCGGAGGGCGGCGAGGCTGCTTCCAGCCCTGTCCATCACTTTGGCGTTTACATTGCTGTTCGGCTTTGTGTTCTATGATAATGGGCAGTTTGATAATCTTGGTAAGGAGGTTTTCTTTTCAGCCTTCGGTGCGGCTAATATCCTGTTCTCTCAGGGAGTCAACTATTTTGCGCAAGGCCAAGCCTATCAGCCCTTGATTCACCTATGGTCGCTAGGCGTGGAAGAGCAGTTTTATGTGGCCTGGCCTATTATTCTTATCATGGCTTTCAAGGTGTCCAGAAATGTTCTGATTCCTTTGGCGGCAGTGCTTTTCGCGTTCTCCTTGTTTTTGTCAATGGACGCTGTTAGTCGGGGCTATTCTGCCGGGTACTTTTTGCCGCATTATAGGGCGTTTGAGCTTCTGGTCGGTTGCATCTTGGCCCTTTGGATCAAATATGGTTCGAAAACCCCAGTTCGCAAGAGTTTCAAAAAACACCTTGGTGTTGTTGGTCTGCTCTTGATTGTGGTGCCGATGGCGTGGTTGGATAAGAACTCGAAGTTTCCAGGGCTGAATGCACTATGGCCATGCATTGGTGCTAGTCTTGTTATTGGGTTTCCAGTATTTGAAGGAAAATCGGTTTCAGTGCTTCTGTCTACGAGGGTCCTTGTATTCTTCGGATTGATATCTTATCCACTTTATCTGTACCATCAACCGATCATCACCTTCCTTAACTTTTTCGATCACTCCTTTTCTGACGCACAACTGCTGGTTTTTGTGTTGTCAGTATCCTCATTTCTTGCTTGGCTAACCTATAGGTTTGTCGAGATTTCAATTCGTCGGTCTATACAGTCAGAGAAGGGGGTCAAGAAGGTCGCGATTATTACGGGCCTGGTTTTGACCATACCTTTGTTTGCAAGTTCTGGGCTTCTGGTTGCCAAGACAAATGGGTTGAATAATCGGTTTCGTTACCTTAATCCATTTGCTCTGGAGGTCGCTAAAGCGCACGGTGCAACTTTTAATTCGAGTTTCAAGCGTGGGCTTTCTATCAACGATTCAGGAGGCGCCAAGGTGCTATTTATAGGCGATTCCGTTCTTCAGCAATATGTGGTTCCACTTACAAGAGCATTAGGCTTGGGGTATGGTGAGGTAGACACTGTCACCAGGGGTGGTTGTGTGTTACTGAAAGGCGTCGAGTTTCGGGATAAGTTTTCTGATATATCCTGCAATGATTTGAGAGAGGCATTATATAGCATTGATAATAATTATGATGTCGTGGTTATTTCTCAATCATGGGATAGGTATGATGGCAGTGTCACAAATTTTTCGGAAAGCAACGAATTCTTCAGGTGGAAGCCGTTCATCGATGAGACAATCTCCCACTTTAGCGATCTTTCCAAGGGTATTGTCATTATTGGAGCACATCCAAGAGTGTCTGGAACACTCGAGATGCAGCCATCCCTGACGAGCACTCCTGAAGCCCTTTCCGAAGGCTTGAAAGATATAAGAATCACAAATCTACATCACTTGAAGGAATCTTTCATGTTTTTTTCAGGGTATTTGGACAACGGCAATGTGACAGTCATTCATCCTTATGAAATATTTTGTGGGAACCGTTGTGTGGTCAGTGATGGACACTGGTCGTATTTCAGCGATGGGCTCCATCTATCCAGTGCCTCGACGGAATATGTTGAGTCCAGGCTCAGGTCAATTCTCGCCAACGACCCCACTCCAGACTCTCGGCTCTGATCCCGGGTCTCATGAGGGAGGCCTGAAAGCCAAGATGGCGGATGGCATGCCTCGACAGCTGCAGTGCCAACCCCGCGCTCGATGTGCACCTCTGCCCATACATCCAGGAAGCACCAACGAAGACACGCAGGGAGGCGATGACGAACATGTATGATCTGTTGAAGACGCTGGCGGGGGAGCTGCTGCTACCGCTGCCGGTGGCGTTGGGCCTGGGGGGGCTGGGGCTGCTGCTGGCCTGGTGGGGGCGGCGCCGGTCGGGTGCGAGCCTGGCCGTCGCGGGGCTGGCATTGCTGGTGCTTTCGAGCTGGGCGCCGGTGGCCGATCGGCTGCTGGCGCCGCTCGAGGCGCGCTATCCCGCCCTCGAGACGCTGCCGGAGGACGAGGCCCTGGCGGGCGTCGTGGTGCTGGGCGGGGGCTGGGCGTGGCAGGCGCCCTGGACGGTCACCGGTCAGCTGACCGAGAGTTCGGCCATCCGCCTGATGGAGGGCGTGCGGCTGTGGCGCCAGCAGCCGTCGTTACCTCTGGTGGTCTCGGGGGGCAGCTTCTCGCCTGAGGCGCAGCCGGTGGCGCGGGGCTACGCCCGGGCCGCCCGTGAACTGGGCGTGGCGCCGGACCGTTTGCGGGTGCTGGATTTTCCGGCCGATACCGGCCGCGAGGCGCGGGCGGTGCGCGAGGCGCTGGGGCAAGGTGCGCGGACAGTGTTGGTGACCTCGGCCTCGCATATGCCCCGGGCCATGCAGCATTTCCGGCGGGCGGGGCTCGAGCCGCTGGCCGCCCCCACCCATTACCTGGCTGAGCGGAGTCGCACTGACAGTCTGGAGTATTGGGTGCCCTCGGCCACCCAACTGCACAAGACCGAGCGGGCGATCCACGAGCGGCTGGGGCAGCTGGCGGTGGCCCTGGAGCATTGATGTCCAGGAGCCGGTCGGTTTTAACCGATCGTCACGAGATTCACGGATTTCGAGTCAGCGTTATCGCTCTGTTGAGGCGAATAGCGCTATTGAACGCAACAGATCGAATGAAGTTGGCCGAACGCCCGGGATTCGCAGTGGATCAGCGTTGAATCCTAGGCCAGCACTCGCGCCTTGATGCGCTCCAACTCCTGGGCCATGCCCTCGTCGACGGGCATCTGCCACAGCACCTTGCCCCAGTTGTGATTGCCCTCGAGGAGCAGGGGGCCGTCCGGGGTCACGGCGATATCCCAGCCGATGACCCGGGCCTCGATCTGCCGAAGGGCCGAGCGTTGCGCCAGGTCCAGCACCGCATCCCACATGGGAATCACCTTGCCCTGGAAGGTCTCGCCGGTCTTCGGATGGCGCTCGAACGTCCGCTCGATCAACGAAGCGCTGGCGACGGCTGGCCCGGAGATCACTCCGGTGTCCAGGTCGACGGGCACCGCCAGCCCGCCGGAGCCGAGGTTGTCCACCACCTTGCCGATGGAGAAGCGCGCCCGGGCGAAGAGGAACTCGATATCGCCCGCGGTGGTGACGGCGGTGACCACCCGGATGGTGCTCAGGGCGTCCGGCGCGATGCGTTGGATGTCCGGGTGATTGATGAGTCGCCGCTCGACGATATAGATCCCGCCGCCCGCCGTGGCGCGGGCGAGCGCGCCTCGGCCGTCGCGTCTTAGTTCCTCGATACTGAGGACGCTGGCACCGGTGCCACATTGGCCGTCGGCGGGCTTGATGAAGATGTCATGCCCACCGGCCCGGAGCGCCTCGAGCAGGGGCTCCGGGTCGTCCGTGGCGGTATGGAACCTCGCGCTGCCGTCCATGAGTTCGCGATAGCGCTCGGTAAAGCGTGTCTTGTCGGCGAAGTCGCCGCGTATGCCGGCCGGGACGAAGCGCCGCTGCGCCAGCCACATGCCGACGGTGCCCACCCAGCGTTTGCGCTCGACATGGAGCTTGTCGTAGAAGCCGAACAGGAAGTACTCCTCGGGCGAGGTACCGTAGCGGAAGGGGGCGAGGACCGCACCGACCAGCGCCCGGGCGCCGCCGTGCCGGGAGAGCGTCCGGGATTCCTGGGCGAATCGCAGGGTCTTGGGCCAATCGGCCTTGAGTAGGCAATAGCCGGCGCCGATGAAGCGCAGGCCGGCGGTGGTGACGGCATGCATGCTGGTTCCCTCGCTGCAGAAAAAGTCCGTCAGGGGCGTGCAGCGGCCTGGCGGGAACCCCGACGACCATCTGATGGTCATCGACCGGGCCGACGACTGCAGCGGCGGCGCCTACCACGGCGGCGTGCTCGATCCACAGGCCCTGGCGGCGCGAGGCGTCGATGCCGATCCAGGCGAGATCGCCGATGGTGGTGCCGCCACCGATATTGGCACCGGTATTGACGATGCTGCCGGGGCCCAGCACGGCGCAGGCATTGACGATGGCATCGGCCACCCGGCAGTCGGTGGGTCACGCTGAGTAGCGAAACCCAGGCTGTTCGATTCTATAGTAGATGAGTTCGGCCGCGACGCGAGTGTCAAGCGTACGATCGTCGAGCCCTTCAACGGGTGGCGCTGCGGCGGGCCGTCGGCAAGGCGCTATCCTTTAGGCCTAAAGGGAGGCGGGGCAGGCCGACGAGCATGTCCCGTCACGATAGGGGGGAAGGCCCAGCATGACGAAGTTGATGAGAAAATTTTATGATGTCCTGCCGGCCGTCGCCAAGGACCATATAAAATTCGTCTCCCGGCTGCACTATCTTCCGAATTTCAAGCAGCCGAGAACCTACAACGAGAAAGTCAACTTCAGGAAGCGCCATTATACCTCCGAACTATTCGCACTGTGTGCCGACAAGGTCAGGGTCAAGGACTATGTCCGGGATGCCGTGGGCAGCGAGGTCGTCATCGATAACCTGTTCGTGGGGGACTCGCTCGAACCAGCACACCTTCAGGAGTTGATCACCGCCAATGATGGCGCGGTGTTGAAGACCAACAATAATTCAGGGACGGTGTTTATCTTCGACCGCGATGCCGGCCGCGAGGACATCGAGCACGGCTGCTCGGCGGCCCGCCGGGAACTGGGCAAGGATTATGGGCAAATCAAGCGCGAGCCCTGGTACAGCGATATCACGCCGAAGCTCCTGGTGGAACGTAAACTGCCTGTGAAAGCGGGTGAGGCCGCGCTGGATTACAAGTTCCACGTCTTCAAGCAGGGCGAAGGGTGTGATCCCGTGGTGATCCTGCATGTCGATTTCGATCGATTCACCAACCACAGCAGGTCATACTTCAGCGAGGACCTGGAGTGGCTCCCCTTTGCCGTCAAGTATCCCTCGATTTATCACCGTATCGAACGCCCCGAGAACTATGAGCGAATGCTCGAGATCGTCAAGATCCTGGCCGAGCCGTTCTCCTATGTGCGCGTCGATCTCTATAACATTCGCGGTCGGATCTTCTTCGGGGAGATGACCTTCGCCCATGCCGCGGGATTCGGGGCCTTCACCAGCAAGTCGTATGACCTGTGGATGGGCAATCTCTGGAAGTGTGATCCCAGGTACTGAGGCGCCCGAGCCGACTGGCCAGGCCGGGCACAGTCGCCCGGACTTTCCAGGTGAGCGTGGTATAAATTCCACCGGAGCCGCCTGAGCGCCACCGGCGGGGTAGCTCTTGCCTGTCCATCACCCGCTGACAGGGGCATCCGATGCAGCAGGTCTCGTTCGCTCAGGCCGAGCAGCAGAACAAGAAGACGGTTGCCCACCGTTAGCGGTTTCTGGCATAGACGGAGGCCTTGCTACCATGGCAACGGCTGATCGAGGCACGGTCAGCGTCTAACTTCCCCTACGCGGCGGGCAAGCGAGGCCGGTTCCCCATTGGCATGGAGCGGATGCTGCGAGTCTACTTCCTCCAGCAGTCCAGCAGTCCAGCAGTCCAGCAGTCCAGCAGTCCAGCAGTCCAGCAGTCCAGCAGTCCAGCAGTCCAGCAGTGGTATGCCCTTGCGGATGAGGCGCTGGAGGATGCCGCTTATGCCAGCCAGGCCATGTGCGACTTCATCGGTATCGACCTGGCCATCAAGAGCGTGTCGAACGTTATTTCGCTGTTGCGTTTCCGCCATCTGCTCGAGAAGCATTTCCTGACCCAGCGGATCTTCGAGGAAAACAACGCCAGCAGGGTCTGTTCACACGCGATGGCACCATTGTCGACGCCACCATCGTGGCGGCCGCGCCCTCCAACAGGTACCAGGCCAAGCAACACGATCCGGAGATGAAACGGCCTCAGATGGGTTTGCGGCCTGAAGGCCCTAATCGGCGTCGATGCGGTCACTGGACTCGCCCATAGTGTCGCCGCCAGCTCGGTACCATCAGACAGATGCCAGAGAGCCTGATGAAAACGCAGCTGCTGGCGTTCGAGACGGCCAAGGCCAGCCTGCATCCACGCTGAGGTGGAGCAACCGTATCATCTCATCAAGAACTTCTTCGGGTAGCGGAAGGTGCCCTACCAGCGGCTGGCCAAGCATCGAGCGCAGCTGTTCACAATCCGCAATCAGCCATCTGGTGCTGGCTGGTCGGGGGCCGGATCATGCTGACGGGTCCAAGATCTCTTGAATCTGGCCTGGCCGCCGGATGACTCGGCTGCCAGATAACACTGGCCACCTGAGATAGCCATGCCAGGATGGCCGAGGTGACGGCCGGCCTGGCCATGCTGAACACCTCGGTTGACCAGAATCGGTTGATTCAGCGGTTTCCTAACCGCTCATTCAAGTGACTGGCTCTGGAAGCGAGGATGGCTGCGAGGCAAGTGGTGCCATCTCGTGTCGTGATGAAGCCGCGGCGTCCTGTGCTGGCAGCTTGAGGCCATGCCCCGGCGCGTGACCGGGCTATTCTGCATAGTGCACCGTGACATGACTGTATGGCTACGAGTGGTGAAACGCCCGTGTGGGCATATCGGGATACGCCGAAGGGGCCCGAGGGAGAGTGAGGCATGATACTGTCGCTGATCTGGCCGCGACCAGCGACCCAGGGCGATGATCCCTGGCGTCGTGGTAATACCCTGCTGCTATGGGCCTTCGTCTCGCTGTTGATCCTGGTGCCCTGGGGCTATGCAGCGGTACCGCTGGCGGCCGGGCTGCTGGCGCTGTGCGGGGTGTTGGCTCGCCGGGGGCCGACGCGCCAGTACCCGGCCCTGCTGGATGGCGAGGATTGGGGCTGGTTGCTGGTGCTGGCGACCTTCGCCGGCCTGTGGTGCTGGGACGTGGCGCGCACCGGCCAATGGCCGGTGGCCGAGCATGCACGCGGCTGGCTAATGCCATTGTGGCCGCTGCTGGCGGCGGCGCTGTTGATCTGGCTACGCCGCCATCCGCCGTCGCGCATAGGCTGGTGGTTGGGCCTGCTGGTGGGAGGGCAGGGGGCCGGGGCGATCGCGATGCACGAACGTTTCGTGCTCGGTGCCTACCGCGCCGACAACGGCATGAATGCCATTCCCTTCGGCAATCTCGCCCTGCTGCTGGGCGTGTTGGCACTGGTGGCCATGCTGGGACGCCTGTCCCTTTCGCGGCGACCATTTCCCTGGCTGACTGCGGCCCTGGGCCTGACCGCGGTGGCCGGTTTCGCGGCCTCCTTCCTCTCCGGCACTCGCGGTGGCTGGGTGGTGGTGCCCCTGCTGGCGTGGATGGGCTTTCGCGCCTTTCGCGGGGTCTTTTCCCGGCGTCGTATGCTGATGGCGGCAGCGGGGTTCTGGGGATTGCTGGCCGGGCTGGTCGCGATGACTGCCCTCACCGATTACGGGGTCTCCTCGCGTATCGAGAGGGCCATGGATGATGCGCGCGATTATGTCGTGGAAGGCGATAGCGGCAACTCCGTGGGCTTGCGCCTGGAGATGTGGCATGCCGGCGGCCAGCTGTTTCTGGAGAAGCCGCTGACCGGCTGGGGCGAGGGGCACCTGCAGGCGGCCCGGGATGCGATGGTCGAGGCAGGCGTATTGCATTCTGGGGTGAGCCAGTTTGATCAACTGCATAGCGATATCATCGACACCGCGGCGCGGCGTGGGGTGCTGGGCCTACTGACGCTGGGCGCGCTGTACGGCGTGCCCGCCTGGCTGTTCGCCCGGCACCTGCATCGTAGCCGTGACCCCCAGACCCGAACGCTGGCCCTTTCCGGGCTGATGGTGGCCGTGGCCTTCGTGGATTTCGGCTTGACGCAGTCCATGCTGCGTGACGCGAGAGGGTTGAGCGGGTATCTGGGCCTGAGCGTGGCCTGCTGGGTATTGTTGAAGGCCCATCTGGTAACCTTGCGGTTGCGTGAGGCCCCCCAGGGGCAGGCGTGACCAGAGCGCCGACATGGTCGCGGCATTGGTCATGGCCTGGCCAGGCGCTGCACGGAGTGGAGGCCCGGGGCCCGGGTAACTCCTCGACGACGTCGCGCTCATGCCGAGCCGCCTCGGGACTGTCCGAGTGGGGCCTCGGACGCCGCGTGGCACGGCAGCGCCGACAAGGGAGCCGGCAAGATGTTCAAGCATGATACATCGGAACGAGAGAAGGAGCCTGGGGATGAAGATCACGATTTTCGGTACGGGGTATGTCGGGCTGGTAACCGGTGCCTGTCTCGCCGATGTGGGCCACGACGTGATGTGCATGGATGTGGATGACGACAAGATCGCGCGCTTGCGCGAGGGCGTGATTCCCATCTACGAGCCGGGTCTCGAGGCGTTGGTGAAGAACAACGTGGAGGGCGGTCGGCTGCGCTTTACCACCGACCCCGTCGAGGCGGTGGCCTTTGGTACCCTGCAGTTCATCGCCGTGGGCACGCCGCCGGACGCGGACGGCAGCGCCGACCTGCAGTACGTGCTGACGGTGGCCGAGACCATCGGCCGGCATATGCAGGACTACAAGGTGATCGTCGACAAGTCCACCGTGCCGGTGGGAACGGCCGATCGGGTGCGTGGCGCGGTGGCCGAGACGCTGAAGGCCCGCGGCGAGGCACTCGACTTCGATGTCTGCTCCAATCCCGAGTTCCTCAAGGAGGGGGCGGCCATCGAGGACTTCACCTATGGCGCGCGCATCGTGGTGGGAACCGATTCGGAGCGCGTCAAGGAGCTGATGCACGAGTGCTACGCTCCCTACAGCCGGCTCCATGACAAGATGATGTTCATGGACGTGCGCGCAGCGGAGCTGACCAAGTATGCGGCCAACGCCATGCTGGCCACCAAGATCAGCTTCATGAACGAGATCGCCAATCTCGCCGAGCGCCTGGGTGCGGACGTGGAGCAGGTGCGCCACGGTATCGGCAGCGATCCGCGCATCGGCTACCAATTCATCTACCCAGGCTGTGGTTACGGTGGTTCGTGCTTTCCGAAGGATGTGCAGGCGCTGGCGCGTTCCGCCGCTGAGGTGGACTACCAGGCTGAGTTGCTCAACGCCGTGGAGGCGGTGAACCGCCGGCAGAAGCAGAACTTGTTCACCAAGCTCGCCCAGGCCTTCGATGGCGACCTGACGGGCAAGACCATCGCCTTGTGGGGGCTCTCCTTCAAGCCCAACACCGATGACATGCGCGATGCCCCGAGCCGTACCCTGATGGAGGCGGTGTGGGACGCCGGTGGCCGCGTGCAGGCCTTCGATCCCGAGGCCATGTCGGAGTGTCGCCGGCTGTATGGTGAGCGTGACGACCTGACCCTGGTGGCCGACCGCATCCAGGCGGTGAAGGGGGCCGACGCCCTGGTGATCTGTACCGAGTGGAAGGAGTTCCGTTCCGTGGACTTCGCGTGGCTGAAGGCCAACCTGACCACGCCTGTGGTCGTCGACGGCCGAAATCTCTATGACCCGCAGATCGTCAAGCGCGCCGGCCTGCTCTACTTCGGCGTGGGACGCGGCGACTCGTTGCAGACGGTCGGCTAGACATTATGGTTTGACCCGACCCGACCCGCCGCGAACGTGATCTCCGACGCCCCCTTGCGCCCAGCTGCGCAAGGGGGCTTTCGTGTGGTGCTGTTCCGTTCCGCATGCCGGAATGGTGCCGAAGTGCAGCCATCTCTTCGGCCAGCTCAAGCGCCTCGACATCAAGCGCAAGATCACCTTTTGGTACGGTGCGCGCTCTTGGCGCGGGACATTCTACGACGAGGATCGAGGGAACGGGTACGACAACCGTCGCGGCTCAACGGCCGCGATGACCAGATTCGTCATGCGTATGGAGCCATAGCCCAGTGAGCCGATGATTCTTCAGAGTGAAGACTGTCTCGGCCACGTTCTTGGGTTCCCACAAGCAGATCAGGCCGCTTCATCCTGCGGCCTCCCGCCATCAATCAAAGCTGGCAAGCACTGATAGGCGTAACCTCGCGCCTCAACCGCCGGCAAGTACACCGGCACCTCCTCGACATCGCTAGGCAGTATCGCTGCTCCCCCATGAACGTCAAGGCGTTAACTCGTTGTAGTCAAGGCATTTTTAAAATGACTGCATGGATCTGCTGTCGGCAAGAGACGCCATGACGAGTCCCACGTTGAACGTTACTCCCACTGGCCGAGGGCGGGAGCTAGCATCATTTTTCTCCTACTCATCACGATTCCATTAAGTCATTTGTCGCATATTTTCAGTGAAAGAAATGGTGATGCGTGGAATGTTACACAAGTTAACCTTGTTAGTGGGGCGTAGCTGTGCATGTCAGTCAGTAAGTTTTGTGGCCGTGTTTTCCATGTTGAGTCGGGCTGCAAACCGATGGTGGCTCACATTCGACAAGGCCTCAGGGTTGTGCCGGCATGCCACCCTGGGGCGGTAGCGTGGTGAAGATTCCGATCGGGTACCCGAAGGATCTGAACCAGTCTGCACTGTGAGCTCTTACCATCAAGGTGGTCACCGTTTGACACTGCGTCACCATCAACAGCTTCAAGATGCTACAAGTTCATACTTTCAGGTTTTCGTTATGGTTATTGGCCATGTGAACTCGATAATGATGATGCCACGGTCGATCTATTGCTTATATTGGTCATGCTGTTCTGTGACAGCTGGCCTCAACTTGGCTACCTAGTGGGGGTTGCCGTGAATAGTTTTTCAAGGCGGGATAGTCTACCTGGCGAGCCACCCGTGCCCAGTGTGGTCTATATGCCGAGTTCAAGCGATGACAGCATCCCGCTGGGCCGGTTGCTGGGCCTGCTCCTGGAATATAAATGGCTCATTGTTATCAGTATGTTGTTGTTTGGACTTGGTGGTATGGTTCACGCCAATCTCATTACGCCGATCTACCAAAGTAATGTGTTAGTGCAGGTGGAGCGTCGGGATTCGGTCAACCCTATTGGTGATCCTGAGGCGATGTTCAATACCAATGACGGGGGGCGTGTTGCAGCTGAGATAGAAATCCTGCGCTCTCGGATGGTGCTGGGAAAGGTTGTTGACCGCATGGAACTGGACTCCGTTATTCGCCCACACCAACTGCCAGTGGTCGGCGAATATTTTCAGCGTCAGGGGATTCAGCGTCCTGATCCATATGATTTTCCGGTAATTGGTAGTGTGATGGAGCGATTCGATCTCCATTTTCTTGACTTCTTGAAAAACAATTCGGCTGTTTGGGGTGGTGAGAGTGTTCAGTTGAATCGCTTCGAAGTTAGTGACTCTTTCCTGGGACAGCCATTGACCCTGTCGACTATGGACAAACAGCGTTATCAATTGTTAAGCGACGATTTTGTTCTAGGTGAAGGGGAGGTTGGGGAATTAGAAAGTTTTTTGGGTGGGAATATCATCCTGAACGTGGCTAGCCTGGAAGCTCCGCAGGGAGCCAAGTTTACATTGATAAAAATATCCAGGCTGGATGCAGTTCAGTCGATTGTTAGTCGTCTATCCGTATCCGAGCAGGGGGTGTCTGGAAGAGGAGTGAGTACGGGGATACTTCGTTTGACCCTGAAAGGAAGTGATAAAAACGAGATTCGGAATACTCTGGATGCTATTAGCGAGACTTTCTTGATGCAAAATGTCGAGCGCCAATCGGCTGAGACTCAGCAAAGCCTGGAGTTCCTCGCAATGCAGGCTCCTGATCTCAGGGAAAAGCTATCGTCCGCCGAGAACAGGATGAGCGAGTATCGTTCCTCAGTAGACAGTGTCGATGTGGATACTGAAGCTCAATCGATCATTGATCAGTTTATTCTGTTGGAACAGAAGCTCAATGAGTTGGTCATCCAGGAAGCCGAACTGGCACAACGTTTCAAGGAAACCCATCCGACGTATCAGGCTTTATTGCGGCAGAAGGATTATCTCGAAGGTGAACTCGAACGTCTAGATGAGAGAGTCAATGCTATGCCAGCGGCTCAACAGGAGTTGATCCGCCTGAGTCGTGATGTCGAGGTGGCCCAAGCTATATATGTAAACGTTCTCAACAAAGCGCAAGAGCTTCAGTTGGCCAAGGCGGGAACGATCGGAAATGTCCGAATCATAGACTCAGCAGTTGTCGAAAGCTCTCCAGTTGAGCCCCGTAAGGCAATGATTGGTGGCGCTGCTGCCATGATGGGGGCCATGCTGGCTCTGGGCTATGTCCTGTTACGGTGCTGCCTTAGCCAAGGGATTGAGAGTTCAGAACAGATTGAAGAAATGGGCTTTCCAGTTTATGCGAATATCCCTCTGTCAAAAGACCAAATAAAGATAGCAAACTTTCTTAGGCGTTCGAATGCCGATAGTGTCGAGCGTAACAGTATATTGGCCCATGTTAATGCCACCGATACGGCAGTAGAAGCATTGCGCTCACTGCGTACCAGTTTGCACTTTGCGATGCTTGAATCCAGCAACAATTGCATCATGATTTGTGGGCCAAGTCCTGGCACTGGCAAGAGCTTCGTGAGCCTCAATTTGGCTGTGGTTTGCGCCCAGGCCGGTCAGCGTGTTCTGATCATTGATGCCGATCTTCGCAGGGGCGGCCTTCACCGTGCATTTGGCGGACATTCCCGAAGTGGCCTTTCAGAAGTTCTTGGCAATACGTTAGCCCTTGATCATGCATTACGACATACGGAGGTCGCTGGCCTGGATTATCTCTCGCGCGGCGTATCCCCTCCAAACCCTTCTGAACTTCTGATGCATAGCACGTTTACGCAGTTGATCAATGAGGTATGTGACCGTTATGACTTGGTGATTATTGATACACCACCCGTCCTGGCGGTTACAGAAGCAGCCATCGTCGGAAAGCGGGCAGGCACTAGCTTGATGGTCGCTCGCTTCCAACTTAACCCGCCGAGAGAAATAAAGCTGGCTATTCGCCAATTGGAGAATGCTGGTGTTGAGGTCAAAGGTTGCATCCTCAATGGTATGCAACATACGCCTACAATGGCTTACGGCTATGGCTATTACAACTACCAGTATCAAGCCGACCATCGAGAGCGTAGCTTGTCTTGAAGCAGTAACAATGCAGGGTGGTGTCATTTTATATTCAAAAGAATCGGTTTTTAAGGATTGTGATATAAAAATCACACTGTTCACGAGGGCGCAGACAATTGGCGTAGTCCGTAACAGCTTGCTGAACTGTCGACAGCCAGCCGTCTCGTCGAAATAGGGAATCATAAGCGAGTGATCGTATGAAAGGGCGTGTTCAGTTACATGGTTCCTGTAGGCGCGAAGGAATAACGGCTCATCCAGCATGGCGAGAGACGTAAATGGATTTGTATGGAAAGAATGTGCTAGTGACTGGTGCCGATGGTTTCATCGGCTCGCACTTGACCGAAGCCCTTGTCGCACATGGCTGCTCCGTCAGGGCGTTCGTATTGTATAATTCCTTCAATTCCTGGGGGTGGCTGGATCACAGTGATCCCAAGATCCGTCGGCAGGTCGAGGTGTTCGCCGGTGATATCCGCGATCCCTATGGTGTGCGTCAGGCGATGAAGGGCTGCGACGTGGTGTTCCACCTGGCCGCGTTGATCGCTATTCCCTACTCCTATCACTCCCCGGCCACCTACATCGACACCAATATCAACGGCACTCTGAACGTTGTTCAGGCTGCGCAGGAACTTGATGTCGAAAAAGTGGTGCACACCTCGACCAGTGAAGTCTATGGCACCGCCCGCCGGGTCCCCATCACCGAGGAGCATCCCTTGCAGGGGCAGTCACCCTATTCGGCATCCAAGATCGGCGCCGACCAGATCGCCCTGTCCTTCCAGCACTCCTTCGCCACGCCGGTAGCGGTCATTCGGCCTTTCAATACCTACGGGCCGCGCCAGTCCGCACGTGCCGTGATTCCCACTGTCATCACCCAGATCGCCACCGGTGTGCGTCGGTTGCGTCTCGGCGCACTGCACCCCACCCGCGACTTCAACTTTGTGGCCGACACCGTGGCCGGTTTCATGCGAGTAGCGGAGTGTGATGCCGCCGTCGGAGAGGTGATCAACGTCGGTACCGGCTTCGAGATCAGCATCGGGGACACCGTGAGCCTGATTGCCGAACTGATGGGACGCCAGGTCGAGATCGACACCGACGCGCAGCGCCTGCGGCCACGCGACAGCGAGGTCGAGCGCCTGGTGGCGGGCATCGACAAGGCTACGAAGCTGCTGGAGCATGCCCCTGGGTATGCCGGGCGCGAGGGCCTGCGCCGCGGCCTCGAGGCGACCATCGCCTGGTTCGAGGATCGCGACAACCTGGCTCTCTACAAGGCGGATCGTTACAACCTCTAGGGCCGCCGCCGGCCCGTTCCGGACACCGACAGGAGTCGATGTGGACGAGTTCTGTGTAGTGGGCGGAGGCGGTCACGCCCGGGTACTGATCCACGCCCTGCGCCGGTTGGGGCATCGGGTCCGGGGCTATGTGGCACCGTACGATGAAGGAGAGGTGTTGGGAGTGCCGTTTCTGGGTACCGATTCCGACCTGCTGATTCAGGCAAGGATGCTGCCCTCACTGGCGGTGCTGGGGATGGGCAAGGTCACCGTTGCCACGCCGCGCCTGGCCATCCTCGAGGCGTATCGGGCGCATGGTCTGCAGTTCCCGGTCATCTCCGCGCCCGGCGCCATGATCCACGAGGGGGTGAGCTGCGGCCTTGGTAGCGTGGTGCTGGATGGCGCCGTAGTCGTCACCGGCACTTGCCTGGGGCGAGCCTGCATCGTCAACACCAACGCCACTGTCGACCATGGCTGCACTCTCGGCGACGACGTGCATGTGGCTCCCGGGGCGACCATCAGCGGGGGCGTTAACATTGGCGACCGCTGCATGATCGGCACCGGAGCCAGCCTCGTTCATGCCGTGCGGGTCTGCGCCGACTGCCTGATCGGTGCCGGCGCCACAGTGGTCCGTGACATCGACATGCCGGGCACCTACGTAGGGACGCCCGCCAGGAGAATCGCATGAACGATTCGTCTGCCGCCTTCGTGATCGCCGAAGCCGGGGTCAATCACAATGGCTCGCTGGAGATGGCCCTCGAACTGGTCGACGCCGCCAAGCGTTGCGGCGCCGATGCCGTCAAGTTCCAGACCTTCAAGGCCGAGGCCCTGGTGACTCGGCAAGCCGCCAAGGCGGCCTATCAGCGTGCATCGACATCCGACTCGGACTCCCAGTATGCAATGCTCAAGTCACTGGAGCTCGCCGAAGACGACTTCGTGCGGATTCATGCCCACTGTCGGCAGCAGGGCATCGAGTTTCTCTCCAGTGCCTTCGACATGGCCAGCGCCGACTTCCTCGACGGCCTCGGCATGTCCCTGTTCAAGATCCCGTCCGGTGAAATCACCAACTGGCCGCTGCTGGCCTGCATCGGTGGTTTCGGCAAGCCGGTGATACTGTCGACCGGGATGTGCCACCTGGCGGACGTCGAGGCGGCATTGCATCGGCTCGAAGCCGCCGGCGCCGGTGAGGTGACGGTATTGCACTGCGTGACCGAATACCCCGCGCCCTACGCGCAGATCAATCTCTCGGCCATGCATACCCTCGCCGAGGCTTTCGGTGTGAAGGTGGGGTATTCCGATCACACCGCGGGCATCGAGATCCCCATCGCCGCCGTGGCCTTGGGTGCCACCGTCATCGAGAAGCACTTCACCCTGGATACTCGTCTGCCGGGGCCGGACCACGCCGCGTCCCTGGCGCCCGATGAGTTCCGGCACATGGTCACGGCCATCCGACACGTCGAGAGTGCCCGCGGCGACGGGCGCAAGCGGCCGGCGCCCTGCGAGTGGCCCAATCTCGGGGTCGTGCGCAAGAGCATCACCGCCCAATGCGCCATCGCCGAGGGCGAAATCATCACTCTCGAGCACTTGGCGCTGAAGCGACCAGGATCCGGGCTGTCGCCGTGCCTGCTGGATACCGTGATCGGTCGCCGTGCCGCCCGGACGATTGCCGTCGATGAACTGCTCGACTGGGAAGATCTGTCATGACAAGGCGTCGCGTCTGGGTACTGTCGACGACCCGTGCGGATTACGGCTTGCTCTACTGGCTACTGCGCGAGATCGATGAGGACCCCGACCTGGAACTGCTGCTGGCGGTGAGCGGTAGCCACCTTTCCCCTGAGTTCGGCTATACGGTCGGCGAGATCGAACGGGACGGCTTCCGCATCCACCGGCGCCTGGAGGTGCTGTTGTCCGCCGATAGCCGCACGGCGATGATCAAGGCCATGGGGCTGGCCATGCTGGCCTGTGGCGACGCTCTCGCCGACGACCGACCCGATCTTGTGGTATTGCTCGGCGATCGTTTCGAGATCGTGCCGGCCGCGCTTACCGCGGTGGCTTACGGTATTCCCCTGGTGCATCTGCACGGAGGGGAGACCAGCCGTGGTGCGCTGGACGAATACTTTCGCCATGCCGTAACCAAGCTCGCCAACATCCACTTTCCCGCCACCGAGACCTATCGGCGGCGCATCCTGCAGATGGGCGAAGCCCCTGAGCGGGTCTTCAACTATGGCGCCCCGGGGCTGGATCATCTGCATCGCAGCGAGCCCATCGGTCGAGAAGCGTTGGCCGAAGCCCTCGGCATGACGCTCGACCGTCCCACGGCGATCGTCACCTATCACCCGGTGACCAGCGAACCCCACCAGGGGACGCGTTCGCAGGTGGCTGAATTGCTGGAGGCCCTCGAGGGATACGACGACCTGCAAGTTGTGTTCTCCAAGGCCAATGCCGATAGCCAGGGCCGTGATATCAATGCTCACCTGAGCCAGTGGTGCGCCGCCTATCCCGGTCGGGCTCGGCTCTTCGACACTCTGGGACAGCGGGTCTTTCATGGCTGCCTTCGCCACCTCGACCTGATGATCGGCAATTCATCGAGCGGCCTGATCGAGGCGCCGTCGTTCCGGCTGCCGGTGGTGAACGTTGGCTCACGCCAGGAGGGTCGACTGGCCGCCGACAACGTCATCTCGGTGAGCAATCGGGTGGCGGCGATACGCGACGGCATCGAGTGGGCGCTGGACCCGGCATTCCGCGCTCGGCTTGCTGGCCTACACAATCCCTACGATCGCTTCGGCGACGGGGAGACCTCAAGACGCATCAAGGACACCCTCAAGACTCTGCCCCTGGAGGCAGGGTTGGTGAAGAAGGGCTTCATCGACATGACCATGGCAGGCGGAAACGACTGAGAGGGGGCCTTCCGATGTACGAGTCACTATTGATTGATGAACGGCGCAATGTTTTGGAAGCGCTGCAGCAACTGGAAGAAACGAGGCGCAAAATCCTCTATGTTACCACCGGCCATGGTCGACTGCTCGGTACCCTGACTGACGGTGACGTGCGACGCTGGATCCTCGGGGGGGGAGACCTGGACGGAGTGGTCGAGGCGGTCTGCAACCGCATACCCTATTCTGCCAAGGCCGACTATCGCATCGCCGAGATCAAGAGCGCCATGTCCACGCACCAGATCAATTCGGTGCCGGTGCTGGACGATGCGGGATGCATCATCGATGTGTTGTTCTGGGACAGCCTGTTCCAGCAAGGCGAGGAGGTCAGGAAGGGGACGTCACTGGACCTGCCGGTGGTGGTCATGGCCGGCGGCAAGGGTACCCGGCTCGCGCCTTTCACCAGCGTGCTGCCCAAACCGCTGATCCCGGTGGGGGAGAAGACAGCGATCGAAGTCATCATGGATGCATTTGCAGAGCATGGGGTCGATGAGTTCTACCTTTCGGTCAACTACAAGTCGAAGCTGATCCAAGCCTACTTCGAAGAGCTCGCGCCGCCGTATCGCCTGAACTTTGTTTACGAGGACAAGCCGTTGGGTACCGGCGGCAGCTTGCACACCCTGGCCGGCCACCTTGAGGGCGATCTCATCGTCACCAACTGCGACGTCATCATCAAGGCGGACTATCACGCCCTGGTCGAGCATCACCGCAAGGAGGACAACGACATCACCATGGTGGTGTCGCTGCGTCACTACGACATTCCCTATGGCATCTGCGACATCGTCGACAACGGCCAACTCTGTGCCATGCGCGAAAAGCCGCACTACAACTTCCTGGTCAACACCGGGCTCTATGTGCTCAAGGCGTCGACGCTCGAACTGATTCCCGAGAATCAGTTCTACCACCTCACCGAGCTGATCGAGGACGTTAAGGATCGCGGCGGACGCGTCGGCGTCTACCCCATCAGTGACAAGGCCTGGCTGGATACCGGCGAGTGGCAGCAGTACTGCGACACCATGGCCCAGCTACGCTCGTGATCCTCCCTCCCGTCATCCACCCCCATTTCAGGTGATGTCGATGATTGACAGACAACGAGTCGTTGCCGTTATCCCGGCACGCGGCGGCAGCAAGAGCGTGCCGGGCAAGAACCTGCGTACTCTCGGCGGCAAGCCGCTGATCGTCTGGACCCTGGACCTGGCCGCACGCCTCGAGGAGGTCGACCGCGTGATCGTCTCGACCGACAGCGAGGATATCGCCAGGGTCGCCAGTGAGCGGGGAGCGGAGGTCTACCATCGCCCGCCGGCCTTGGCCACTGATACCGCGCTGGTGCTCGATGCAGTGCGCGAGCTGGCCCGTCGGCTCCACGATGAAGGCGAGCGGGCCGCCTATGGCCTGCTGCTGGAACCGACCGCGCCCTTCAGGCGTGCCGGCGACGTGCAGGCTTGCCTGACTCATCTCCATTACGACGGATTGGACTCGGTGGCCACCTTCAAGCCTGCTGAGCTCAACCCGCACCGCGCCTGGCGGATCCGCGACGGAGCGCCCGAGTCTTTCGTCGACGGCAGCGTGCCCTGGTTGCCGCGCCAACAACTGCCCGAGGCCTACCAACTCAGTGGCGAGGTCTATGCCTTCCGTCTCGACCGGCTTGACCTGGCGACCCGCGGCATGCTGTTCGGACGTACCGGGGCGGTGATCGTCGATGGTGATACATCGCTGGACATCGATGACGAGCGGGATTTTCGCCTCGCCGAACTCATCACCAGGGAGGGGAACCATGAATCGGTCTCTGCATGAATTGATGGACCTTAGCGGGCGTAACGCGCTGATCAGTGGCGGCGCCGGCTATCTGGGCAGCGCCATGGGCGAGGCTCTCGCCGAGCTGGGCGCTGATGTCGTACTCGCCAGTCGCGATGCTGCTCGCTGCGAAGCAATGATCATGCGGCTTCGCGATATCGCTCCTCTCGGCCACCACCGGGCCATCGAGCTGGATGTCACCGATCGCAATTCCGTGTTGCACTGCGTGGAAGCACTGCGAGAGAGCGACACTGGACTCGACATCCTGGTCAACAATGCCTGGTCCGGCCGCAAGAACAGTTGGCAGAGCATCGAGGAGGACGATTGGTATTACGACGTTGATATCAGCCTCAACTCAGTCTTTCGTATGGTGAAGTGCTGTTACCCGCTGCTCAAGGAGCGCAGTGGCTGCATCGTCAACATCGCCTCCATGTATGGCCATGTGGCGCCCGACTATCGGCTGTACGATGGCACCGACCATGCCAATCCACCCAGCTATGGCGCGGCCAAGGCCGGGGTGCTGCAGTTCACTCGCTACCTGGCAAGCTTTCTGTCGCCCGATGCGATTCGCGTCAATGCCATCAGCCCTGGCGCCTTCCCGCATGCCGTGACCCAGGAGAATCGGGCGTTCATGGAGCGTTTGGAGAGCAAGGCGCCGGTGGGCCGCCTCGGGCAGCCGCAAGATCTGAAGGGCGCCATTGCCCTGTTGGCCAGCGATGCCGGTGCCTACATCACCGGGCAGAACCTGTGCGTGGATGGCGGCTGGGCGATCTGGTGACTCCCGACACCGCGAGGAAGGCACAGCGAGAGGGTGGGTGGAGAAAACCATGAAAGTTTGCTTGGTCAATGACACGTCCGATGATCCCAACTGGGGTGCCAGGGCGACGTCCTACGCGCTTCGAGAGTTGATCCGGGACGCCGGCGGGCAGGTCGCCTCGACCCTCTATCAGTATCGTATCGGCATTCCCCAGCCGGACGACTCTGTGGATGGTCAGGCCGACGACGACCCGGTAATCGATGTCGCCCCGACCTGCTGGCAGGAATTCGAGGAATGCGCGCTCGGTGTCATGCAGGGCGCGGCCTTTCCCGCCATCGGCAAGGCGCTGCACGACTGCGATATCGTGCTGGTAAACGGTGAGGGCTGCATCTACGACCTTACCCGGCAGAGTCGCATGATCTTTTTCATCGCCTACCTCGCGAAGTGTTTCTTCGACAAGCCCACGGCGATGGTCAACCACAGCATCGTCATGAATGACCCGGCACTGAGGGAGATCGCCAGGCACATCTATCCGCTGCTGGATGACATCGTGTTTCGCGAGCCCGACTCGGCACGGGCCTGTCCCGCCGGGCAGGGCAGGGTGGCGGCCGATGCCGCCTACCTCTACCAACCTGAGCCGGTCGAGCAGTGGTGGCCATCGACCGCGTTCGGTCTCTCTCATGAGCGCCCCTTTCGTGGCGAGGCGTTCGATCCACGCCAACCCTATGCCTGCATCGGTGGCGGTTCGGTATATTTTCGTGGGCTGCAGCCGGACCATGATGCCATTCCTGGTTTCATTCGACTCTGCCGGGAGATGCAGGCCAGTGTTGGTCAAGTGCTGCTGACTGCATCGTCGGACAAGGACCTGCGCATCCTGGCGCCGGTCGCCGAGAGGCTCGACCTGCCGTTGGCTGGAGCCAGCCTGCCCATCCAGTTCGCGGTGAACCTATTGGGCAACGCCCGGGTATATGTTGGTGCCCGCTGGCATCCCAGCATCTTTGCTCACAGCGGCGGCACGCCAGTCATCGCCCTGAGCCGACACACACCGAAGATGGACGCCTTCCTTAAGCAGGCGGACATGCCGCCGAGCCATCTGGATCCGTTCTCTCTCGAGTCTCAGTTGGACGAGGTGCTGAACCTGGTGGCCACCCAACTGGCGGCAGGCGCCCCCCTCAGGGCGAGCCTGAAGGCCAAGGCGGCTCGCCTGGGCGAGACCGTGGGCGAAAACGTGCGGGTGCTGACGGAGCGTCTGGCTGCCTGTACCTGAGCTCGTCCTTCTGTCCCTACCCATCAGGAGAATCCTCCCTCTATGGTAACGCGAATCGGCATGCTGGGAGCCAGTGACGGCAACGGTCATCCGTTCTCCTTTTCCGCAATCATCAATGGCTACTGCGACCATGGCCTGCGGGCCGCCGGCTGGCCGGTGATCTACGACTACGTGCGCCGCCGCCATGGTTCGGAGTTCGGCGTCGGTGACCTGCGGGTCACCCATGCCTGGACGCAGGACGTCGAGCAGACGGCGTCGCTCTGCGCGGCTGCTCGCATTCCACATGCCGTACGTGATCCGCTGGAGATGATCGGAGCCGTGGATGCGGTGATCATCGCCCGCGACGATCATGCCTCGCACCGTCCGCTGGCCGGCCCTTTTCTGGAGGCGGGCGTCCCGGTCTTCATCGACAAGCCTCTGACACTGGATCTCGACGAGCTGCGCGACTTCGCACCCTACCTGGAGCGGGGACTGCTGATGTCCTGCTCTGGTATGCGCTATGCACGGGAGCTTGATACGTGGCGCGCTGGCCAGGTCGATCACGGCGATATCAAGCTCGTGCGTGGGACCATCGTCAATGGCTGGGAGCGCTACGGCGTGCACCTGCTGGATGCCATCCTGCCGTTGCTGGCGTCACGTCCAGTGTCGGTTCGCGCCCTGCCGGCGGTTCACGACTCCCTGGTCGTGACGATGACGGACGGCGTATCGGTCCACATCGATGCCCTCGGTCAGGTGCCGGTGGTCTTCCGCATCGAGCTGCTGGGCAGTCGCCAGGTAGGCGGAGTCGACATCACCGATAACTTCTCGATGTTCCGTCGCACCCTGTGGGAATTCTGGCGCCAGGTTGTCGAGGAGCGCCCCGCGATTCCCGCCGCGGACACGATCGAGGTCATGAGAACACTGATCGCGGGCAACCGAGCGCTCCAGACCCGTGAGGAGGTAGCACTGGATGGACTCGATATTTCGTGATCTGTTCGATCTGACGGGACGTGTCGCTATCGTCACCGGTGGCCTGGGGATCCTGGGGCAGCACTTTTGCCGAGCTCTGGCCGAGTTCGGAGCGCATGTGGTCGTGGCTGACCTGGATGGCGATGCGGCCGGGCGCTACGCCAGCAAGCTAGCTCGGCAGACGGGCGTAACATGTCTTGGTCAAGAATGCGATGTCAGCAGCGAAGACTCCGTCGAGGCGTTGGTGGCGAGCACCGTGGAACGTTTCGGTGACATCGACATCCTGCACAACAATGCGGCCAGCAAGTCCGACGACCTCGAGGCCTTCTTCGCCCCCGTGGAGGAATACAGCCTCGCCGAGTGGCGCAAGATCATGGCCGTCAATCTCGATGGCCTCTTTTTGGTATCGCGCTGTGTAGGGCGCCACATGATCGAGCAGGGACGGGGAGGGAGCATTATTCATACCGGCTCCATCTACGGTGAGCTAGGCAGCGATCCGCGCATTTATGCCGGGTCCGAGTACATGGGCATCAGCATCAACACTCCGCCCGTCTATGCCGCCTCCAAGGCCGGCGTCACTGGTCTGGCCCGTCACCTGGCTACCACCTGGGCGGAGCATGGTATCCGGGTCAATGCTCTGATCCCGGGCGGCGTGCAGAGTGGCCAGAATGCGGAGTTCGTCGCCCTGTACTCCCAACGCGTCCCGCTAGGGCGAATGGGAAGTCCCGATGACCTGGTGGGGGCGCTTTTGTATCTGGCATCGGATGCGTCGCGCTATGTGACCGGCCAGTGCCTCTACGTCGACGGTGGCCTGAGCGCCTGGTAAAGGTACGGATGACAGGGGGTAAGGAACATGGGGAACAAGCTGACCATCGTGATGTATCATTATGTCCGTCCCCTAAGTGGGTCCCGATATCCAGACCTCAAGGCTCAAGAATGGGAACAGTTCCGTGGCCAGCTTGACTTCATTCAGCATCACTACCACGTCGTACGCATGGAGGAGGTGATTGCCGCGACGCGTGGCGAAGTGGTGCTACCCGATAACTCCCTGCTGCTGACCTTCGATGATGGCTATCTGGATCATTATACGTACGTATTACCACTGCTCGTTTCGCGTGGTATACAAGGCAGCTTCTTCCCACCGGTGTGTGCCGTTCGCGGTGAACGCGTGCTGGACGTCAACAAAATTCACTTTACACTCGCCAGCGGTGCTCATCCGCAGCAACTGATCGATGTGATATTCGCTACCCTGGATGCTCACCGTGCTGAATATGGATTACCCAGCAACGAGGAAGCCTTCGAGACCTACTGCCGAGAAGGACGCTACGATCATCCGCAGGTGACATTTATCAAGAGAATCCTGCAGAAGGGACTTCCCAAGGCATTGCGTGAACCACTGCTTGACGGGCTCTTTCGTCAGTTCGTGAGTGACGACGAACGCGGTTTCGCTGGAGAGCTCTATCTGAACGAGGATCATCTCCGGGAAATGTATGCCGCTGGAATGTGGATCGGCAGTCATGGTGACACGCATCGTTGGCTGAATACGTTATCGGTCCAGGAGCAACGGCACGAAATCGATGCCAGCCTGGACTTCCTGGCTGGAGTAGGGGTTTCCGTCAGTGATTGGGTCATGTGCTATCCCTTCGGTGGCTACGATGACAGCTTGCTGGAGATCCTCCAGGAAAGGGACTGTGCGTTGGGCCTGACGGTCAACGTAGGGGTGGCGAACCTGAACCAACATAAATCATTGGTGCTGCCTCGATTGGATACGAACGATTTGCCTAAAAATAAAGAGGCATTGCAAGTCATTGTCCAGATATAGCCACATACTATGTTCTTTTCTTCTAGATCATGGCCTGAAAAGTGAAAAGGTAATGATATGAGAGAAATGATAGAGCTGATAGCGGACCTGACGCCATTGAACCGGGTTATTTGCTCCAGTGACTACGATTACACCATTCATTATCTCAAGGACATCTTTCCCTTCAAGGAGATCGATTACCCCGACGAAGATAATTACAACGGATGGGTAATACCGCCGAAGTGGGATGTCAAAGAGGCCAGCATCCATCACAATGGCGAAATGGTCTACGACGGTCGTTGGCATCCCATGGCGGTCATGGCCGTGTCGGCTCCATTCCGGGGCAGGGTGTCACGTGAAGAGTTGCGTGAACACCTGCATTTCGATCATCGCTATGATGACAGCATCCCCTTTCACTTTCGTCAGCTCTTCACGAGTTGGAAACGGGACTGGGGGTTCTGTGTACCTAAAGCGTTCTTCGACTCACTGGCTCCGGGTGACTATGACGTCCTAATCGATACCGAGGAAGTGCCAGGTACTTTGCGCGTGCTCGAATATCACCTGGCAGGCGAACTTGACGAGACCATCGTCTTCGGCGCCAATCTCGATCACCCCGGGGTGGCCAATGACGGCTTGTCCGGTGTGGCTGTGGGTGTCGCACTCTTCGAGAAGCTGCGTAAACGCAATCTGAAGTTTAGTTACCGGCTCGTCTTGGCTCCTGGAATCATAGGCAATGAGTATTATCTGGGTAGGATGGATAGCGATGAGCGGAAGTCCTTATTTGAAGGAGTCATGCTGGAGATGCTGGGTTCTCCAACTGAGCTTGCACTTCAATTTTCGCGTTATCGCCAGTCGAATATCGAAAAGGCCTTGGCGGATGCTTTAATAAAGAGTAGAAGTCGGCATCACACTGGCGAATTTGCCAGTGCTCTGATCAACGATGAATATATCTGGGAAGCGTATGGCATTCCAATGGCTTCATTTTCCCGCTATCCCTATCCGGAATATCACAGCGACCGCGATAATCTTGACTTGATAAGTGGGGAAAAGCTTGAGGAGTCGGTAAATATTTTATTGAGCGCGATAGATATGCTGGAGTCTAGCTCCTTGATAAGAAAACGTTTTACCGGAAATGTCTGCCTTTCACATCCAGATTATGATCTGTATATAGATCCTGGTCAGGTCGCTTTTGGTGATTTTCCCGATGATAAACGCCGTTCCATGCGACAATTAATGGAACTAATCCCTACACTCTCCCGACCAGTCAGTACTTCGGTATTGGCTAGCCGCGTAGGCTTGCCACCGTCTTTAGTCTATACATACCTGGAGAAATGGGCGAAGCTTGGGCTAGTTGATTTGTCATAGAAGAATGAGCTGGCTTTGTTGGGATGCAGAACTTGTAACTGGAAAAATATAGCATTCGGGAAACAATACTGATTTTTGGATGGTCGGCATCGACATTTGATAGCTCTATCGACATGGTAATATATCACGCTTGACTAACTTGCTTCACTATTTGCTCTGCCCGCTTGGTGAGATAGATATTCATATGAGAGATGCATGAAACTCTCTGGTTGCCAGTGGAGACTTAATGATTTTACGCAATCTCTCATTATAGAACCGAGGTGCGTCACAGGCTGAAACTGCTATATCTCGAGTCTGCCATGATGGATGATACAGTTTCGTTAATGAACAACCTAATTAAATCCGCCTGGTACACTGAATATCAGTCTGACACTGATGTATTGCCGCAATTGGCCATCCATAGTTCGCGATGGGAGTTAATGTTCTGGAGTTGAGGCGCAATAATGTCGCCCTACGCGACAATTGATAGATGAAAAGAGAGCTAATGAAAGCTGGAGAGATAAAAATGAAGTTAAAACAACATGTGGCACGTATAACACCCTCAATCGTGGTTGACCAATACCGCTTTCGAAAGGCATTAAGAAAATTGGAACAGGCTGAGTTGGCAGGCTGTAATACAGATAAGCTTCGTTCTGATAGCGATCCTTCATTGAGTGATGTGTTTAGTTGTGGAACTATTGATGGAATGTGGTTTGATACACAAAAAAAGATTAAAGAATTTATGATTCCGGATGGGACGGGTGGAGTCAATCCTGGGGACAGACGAGCAATTTATTACTTGATAAGTGCCATTAAGCCAAAATCTGTATTGGAGATTGGTACACACATAGGGGCTTCAACATTTCATATTGCTTCTGCACTTCACAATGCTTCAGTCAAAATGCCAAGCGTGACGACTGTTGATATTTATGATGTCAATTCTCCAGCCGATAAGCCATGGTTAAAACATGGGGCAAGTCATTCCCCAGTAGAAGTGATCGATAGCCTGGGCTACGGATCATTTGTTGAATTTGTCAAAGATACTTCATTCAATTATGCAGAAAAATGTCAGCGAACATTTGATTTTATTTTTCTTGACGGAGACCATTCCGCGACAACAGTGTACCAAGAGATTCCATTGGCCTTAAAGCTTCTTAACAAGGATGGCATCATTTTGCTCCATGACTATTTTCCAAACATGAAGCCCTTGTGGACTAATAGTTCGGTTATTCCAGGACCATTCTTGGCTACTGAGAGGCTTCGGAGAGAAGGAGTAAACATAAAGGTTAGGCCATTGGGTGAATTGCCGTGGCCAACCAAGATGGGAACGCACGTTACGAGCCTTGCATTGTTGTTGAAGGATGACTGTCAAGGAAAATAATATAGTAATGGTTCTGCTTCTACAGACACAAGCGTGCACCTTCGTGACTCATTTTTTCGGCAGCGCTGTGAAGTGTGCCATCTACCACTAGTCTGCAAGAGACATTCGTAAAGGGGAGAGGCATTCGCTCGATCTTATTGAGGTTCAATATAATCAAGCTCACTTATAGCAGATTTCACAATGTTAATAGCATTTTGGTCAACAAGCTGACATCCCGATACAAGTCCCTTGGACTATGCTCAGGAGTTAATTTGTCCGACCACTCGTCACCAGTGATTGAAGATTGTACATCACAGACTACGCTAGTTTGCCACTGTATCGCAATGGATGTTTGGCCAATGGTGCCTGAGCCTCCTGAGGATACCAGGCTAATCTGAACGGCGCGGGGAGTGAGCGACAGGAAGCCATGGTAGGTGAAGGGGCGAGCAAGCGATGTTAGACAAGAAACGAGAACCTTGGCAAGAGCGCCAGGAGGTGAGCAATGCCGACTACGCTTCCGTACATAGCTTATCTGGTGAGTCCCTCTACGCCGACCTACAGTGGCTGTGCCACCGGCTTTAAGCGCCTTCAGGTGGAGGACGAAAAATTGCATGACTCTCGAGAAAGCTGGGCCACGGAGCAACTAGCCACACTGATAAGTGGCTAGTATATAGATATTCACTGGACGAGGATTGGTCACTGGGGGTTAACGTGGCAAGCCATGAACCCTGCAAGCGAGTGGTTGATACACGCGGTGCCCGGTCTGACCAGTAAACTGAATCGAAAAAGCGTATTTCGCCATAGGTGCAAGGGTAATGTTTGCGAGTCTCAAAGAGCTATACAAGCTACTGACACGTATGCAGCGTACCAAGCTTTTCCGTTTGCAGTTCTTTGTCGTGTTGATGGCATTCGCCGAAATCGGCAGCGTACTCGCTATAGGCCCTTTCATGGCTATCGTGGGTAATATGCAACAGCTGCAAGGGGATGGCCGCTTGGCTCAGCTCTACCAGTTCAGCGGGTTCGAAAAGCCAGAGCAATTTCTTTTCTGGATCGGCTTGGGCGTACTTTGCATATTGACCGGCGCAGCAATGATCTCTATCTACACCAGCTGGCGCCTATCCATGTATGGTAGTCGCATTGGTGCGGAGCTGAGTTGCCGCCTTTATAAACACTACATGTATCAACCTTGGTTGTTCCACTCCAGCGGAAACAGCAGTCAGTTGACAAACCAAATATCCCAGGAATGTTTGAGGGTGACCAATGGAGTCATCCGGCCAGTACTACAAATGAACGCCAAGATCATAATGGCTAGCTTTATGGCTATCGCTATCTTTGTTTACAACCCATTAGTGGCGCTGGCCGGTATCACGATTTTCTCGATCGCCTATGTGCTACTGTATTTCACGGTTCGGTTCTGGCTAGTCAACAATGGAAAAACGATTTCCACGGTGCAGCGTCAGCGCTTCAAACTAATGAACGAAGGCTTCGGGGGTATTAAGGATTCGCTTCTGCTGGGGCGCCAGCCGGTCTTTACTGATCAATTTGACAAAGCCAGCGAGCGTTATGCTCAAGCACAGGGTATTACCCAAGCTTTGACCCAGGTGCCTCGCTATGCCTTGGAGCTAGTGGCCTTTGGCGCCGTCATTTTCTTGGTGCTCTACCTGCTGACTGTTCACCAGGGCAATTTGGGCACCATTCTGCCGATTCTTTCCGTTTATGCCTTGGCAGGATTTAAGCTGCTGCCTGCGTTTCAGCAGATTTACGCTAATGCGTCGCAAATTCGAGCTAATCTGGCTGCCTTCGAGACGATTATCGATGACCTACACGCCAGCCGTGAAATGGCGGGAACCAAGATCCGGGTTGGGGTGGAGGCGATCGAGAGGACTGCCGAGGTACTGTCGCCTCGCCAGGCTATACAACTTAAGGACATTGTCTTCCGCTACCCCGGTAAAGAAACGTCGGCTTTGAAGGGACTGACACTGGAAATTCCTGTTAACAAGGTGATAGGACTAGTGGGAGCCTCCGGCTCCGGAAAGTCCACGGCCATCGATCTCATGCTGGGCCTGATTGAGCCAAATCAGGGACAGGTACTAATCGACGGCCAGCCTCTTACAGCGGGTAACCGACGTGCTTGGCAGAACTGCCTGGGTTTCGTGCCTCAAAGCATTTTTCTTGCCGATAGCTCGATCCGCGAGAATATCGCTTTTGGACTGCCGCTTGAGACTATCGAAGATCAGCATGTGAGACGGGCGGCCAGCATGGCACGTCTGGATGAGCTTCTCGCACAGTTGCCTGATGGATTGGAAACCCAGATAGGGGAGCGGGGTGTTCAGCTCTCTGGCGGCCAGCGCCAACGTATAGGTATTGCCCGTGCCCTTTATCACGATGCCGATGTGCTGGTATTGGATGAGGCGACAAGCGCTCTTGATGGAATTACTGAAAAGCTGATAATGGATGCGATCCATGATTTCTCCGGTAAAAAAACCATCGTCATGATTGCCCATCGGCTGACCACGGTAAAACAGTGCGATTGTATCTATCTGCTGGCTGACGGCCAAGTGGCGGATCAGGGAAGGTATAGCGAACTGGTATCGCATAACGTCATCTTTCAGCGAATGGCGGACCACGCTTGACAGTAGTGTTGTATATTGGGTCTATAACGACTCTAGTTGGCTATAACAAAGGTGGCGGTCATGACGTTCAAACATCTCTGGGTTCTTAGCCTTTCCGATCGGTAACACGGAACAAAAGAGCCTCTAGGCGCACCGTAACACACATTATTTCTTGATCGTGGTTGAAATGAAACGGAGCAGTTAATTATATGAAAACTATTGAAAGGCATGTCAATAAAGATGTTGCGGAAATAATAGATGTGCTGCAAAACGATCAGAACATACCATTATTCATGGATAGAGAATACCCTCAAACTTTAAAGTCTAGATTCCGCTATCTGAGGAAGCGAGAGCATTCGCCACGAAGTCTGCTTAATTACTGGGCTCTATGCTATTCATGGATTTTAGAAGCATATACGGAGGTTGTTGAAAACAAGCCACCATACCTGTTTTGCCCTTCAACCCCTCATCTAGCCAAGTGGTACATTAGGGCTAAGGTTTATGAGTTGATGGGGGTCCCGGTATATATAGTGCATCAAACTCGGCTTAAAGAGTATTTCAAGATATTGAAAGGGACATCTAGGAATGCAGAGGTTGTCAAGATCAGTGGTAATGAAAACAATTGTTACGTCCAGGATGCAAGGCAGTATATTAATAGATGCAAAACCAATTATGCAGATGCTATGCCTGGGCATGATAAAAAAAGGCTAGAAAACAATAATGGAAAGTACTTGAATGTTGGAATGTTATGTCAGAGAAATTTAGCAAGACCTGATTTTGTAATAAATACCATCAGGTGCTGGAAGGAACTGAAAAAACTCTCAATAAGCATAAACGATATCAATGCGAAAGGGGTTGCAGTGTATTATCTTCACTATCAACCCGAAAGAACTACATTGCCAGAAGCTTGTGGCTTTACACAGCAGTTGCGAGCTATCCTGTACATGAGAGCTTTACTGCCCAAAGACATTCTACTTCTGGTTAAAGAACACCCAGCTACATTTATTCGGAGTTGTTCCCCTAGAGCGAGAGATCCTATGTACTATAAGTATATAGCAAGTATAGAGGGGGTCGAGTTAATAGACATACATTGCGATACTTTCGAGCTTATCGATAATTCAGTGCTCACAGCAACAATATGTGGTACCGTCAATACAGAAAGCCTCATCCGAGGAAAGCCAACAGTAATATTTGGAGTTGATAAGTTTCCTGAGGTGACGGGGCAGCATGTTTATGAATCAAAGGATAAATTAAATGTTTTTATTGAGGATGCGGTTTCTGGATTATATAAAAAAGAAGATGTCTCTTCAGATGTGGAGAAAGCGATATACATGGAAGGTGAATATGTCTACTCGTTAAAAGGAGAAGTGAATTCTGGCCTCAAACATATGAAGGCAAGGGTAGCGCTAGAAGATTTTTTATTGTCCAGCCATTGTCACAATGCTTTAGCTTGATAGCTCTCTAGTTGGCTATGATTCTGTGAAGAAATAATTTCATATAAAAAAAGGCGGCTCCTGTGAACTTTCACGTAAATTATCGGTTAGAGATCGCCGCAATTGTCTGAGGGTTTTAAATATCTTGCGCAACTGTGTTCGTTAGAGTAGTTTTCTTGGTTCAGGAACTGTGGTTTCCGGTTCCTATTGGAGGATAAACGTGATACTAGCGTTGTGCACGTACTCTACCTTTACGGGCAACTAGTAATCGGTCTATAAGTTGGATTTGTGATGTGATCTCAAGGGCAACTTTCATTCGTTCTGTATGAGTTATTGGGATTACCCGATTTCTGTATCAATTATTACTGCAAGTGTGAAAGATAACAAGAGATTTGCTATGGCTAAGAAAAAATTTGTCATCATAACTAGATCATTTTATCCTCGAAACTCTCCCAGAGGGCATCGCGCTACCGAGCTTGTCAAGGAACTATGCCGGCAGGGGCATAAAGTTCATGTGGTGGCACCGGCGAACGCTGCACAGCATGCCCTGCAGAAAGAATACGGTTTTACTCTCTCTGACTTAGGTAATGAATGGCCAGAAATTCCGATTGAATGGTTGGGGCGGAAACGTTGGGTCTTACGAGTGATACGCCGGGCCTTGTTGCAGTTGATATACTATCCAGACATTTATTTAATGTTCAGGATTGCAAGGATCCTCAGGAATATAGAGCCTCAGGATGCCGCCATATCAATTGCGGCGCCTCATTCGGTACATTGGGGTGTCTCTAAAGCCATAAAAAAAGGAAATTTTCCAGCGAGCATATGGGTCGCAGACTGTGGCGATCCGTTCATGGGGCTTGAAAATGACAGCTTTAAAAAAATGCCATATTTCGGAGGCTTGGAAAAAGAATTCTGCGAATGTGCTAATTTTATTACCGTTCCAACGAGTGAATCAAAAAAAGCATATTACCCTGAGTTTCTTCCCAAGATTCGTGTAATACCTCAGGGCTATAATATTGAAGATTATTGCCATTTAAAAGATGAGTCCCCAGTTGAAGATGGAGTTGTAAGGTTTGCCTACGCTGGACTATTTATTCCAGGGAAAAGAGATCCGCGCCCACTTCTAGACTATCTTGTAAAAATCGATTGCAAGTTTGAGTTTTATATCTACACTCGGGATGCCTCACTGGTTTATCCCTATATGGTTCGGGACGCTAGGGTTAAGATAAGGGGGTTTGTAGATAGAGAAGTTCTTCTTCAAGAACTCTCACGAATGAATTTCCTGTTAAGCTTTGTTTATCCTGGAAAAAGTCAGACTCCTAGTAAGCTTATTGACTACTGGTTGACGGGTAGGCCAATTTTGAGCCTGGATACAAACGAGCTTGATTTAGATGTTTTGAATGAATTCTTAAGCGAAAAATACGAAAAGGCCTTTCAAATAGAGTATCCCAAGAGTTACGAAATCGGCAATGTGGTCAGGGAATTTGAGAGTCTGGCTGATCAAGCATTAGCTGATAAGATGCAATATAATTGAGCATATCGGTATGCAAAGACTACGTCACCGTCCGGCCAGCCTTTACTCATCGCGGGCAATGATTTTACCGCGAAACTTGATTATTTATGCATCTTCGCTCATTGCGCCATTTATCATGGTTGTGTTAAGCCTGCTATATCCGAAAGATCCTGCTTCACGGAATGTGATATGGATTTTTGTGGTTTATTATGGCACGGTTTTTTTTATTGCAAATGGTTCTGGTGCAGACTCAGTAAGACATGCGGCGTGGCTGGAATATATGCACCAGGGAGATATGAGTCTTGGTGAATTGACCAGCTTACTTTTTGCCGAGGGTAGCCAATATCAAGACATTTATCAGCCATTGGTGACTTTCTTCGTTTCACTTTTCACGGGTAGCCATGCTGTATTATTCGCTACTTTCGGAGTGCTTTTCGGCTATGTCTACTCTCGTAATGTCTGGTTTCTGATAGATCGAGTTCCAGGCAGTGGCAACCTACTTTTACTTTTCCTGTTGGTTGCTTTCGCGTTTCAGGTAAATATTGGATCAAGTTTGAACGGGGTGCGAATGGGGACAGCGCTGCATGTTTTTGCTTATGGAGTTATGCATTATTTGTCAACTGGAAATCGTAAATTCATAATTGTGATGTTTCTTTCTACGTTGGTTCACTTTTCTCTTTGGTTGCCTTGTGTTGTATTGGTTTTATATTTTTTTATTCGTCATCTCGGAATGGGAATATATTGTTTCTTTCTTGTTAGCTTGGTTATGACGAATCTAGATATTTCCATAGTTAAGACATTGATTAGTTACTTTCCAATCCCGATAGATGAGAGAGCGTCCAGTTATATAAACGCAGCTGCTGTTAATCCTGATATCATGGCGTTGAGGGGAGAGTCACTGGCATGGTTCCTTAAAATTAATCAAACGCTGACATCCATTTTCTTTGTAACTTCTGCAAGCTGGATGATTTGGAGGGGGGTTCTTAATGATAAAGGTCTTATTCGTTCACTGTTGTTGCTCGGTATGCTGCTATATGGTGTGATCAACCTTCTGAACTACATCCCCTCCTTGGGTAGGTTTTATAACCTGGCTGGAATGCTCCTACTTGCTTCTGTGATACTCTACCTAGCGACGTCAAATCGTCAGAAGATGTTTGACAATGCATTTTTCAGTATGCTGGCATTGCTACTCATTATTGATCTGGCACTTGCTGTTCGTTTAATGTTAGGTTTTACCTCAATATGGTTAATCACCGGCAATTTCATTACGGCACCTTTTGTTGAGGCCGATCAAAGCCTTTATCAGTCTCTCATGTGGGTTTTGAGTAGCTTCCTTTGATGAGAAGGCAGTTAACAGAATGAGTCTTCAAATAAAAGATCAGGCTTTATCCATTTATACGAACATGCGAGGTTGGCGGACCAAACGGAAACTGGTCATTTTCGAGAGCGACGATTGGGGAGCAATTCGCATGCCTTCTAGGAAGGTGTATAAAAGTCTTCTGACAGAAGGTGTTCGTGTCGACCGTTCCCTCTATGACCGCTTGGATTGCTTGGAAAATTTAAACGATTTTATGGCGCTGATGAACGTTTTGGCTGATCATCGCGACATCACCGGTAGCTCTCCTGTTTTTACCTTAAATACGGTTATGGGGAATCCGGACTTTGAAGCTATCGAAAATGAAGGATTTGAACGTTTTGCTCACCAGCATCTGTTTGATTCTTACCGCTATTACCATGGTGAGGATCTTGAGCCCTACTGGAATGCAGCAATCTCACAAGGGCTGATCCAGCCACAATTTCATGGTCGAGAGCATCTCAATTCAATTCTGTGGTTGAGAGACCTCAGGCAAGGCTTCAAGGAAACTTGCGTTGCATTTAGACATCGATTTTATGGGTTGACAACCACTACTTCATCTTGTTGGCAAAAGCACTATAAGGCAGCGTATTGGGCCGAAACGCCAGAAGAGATGGCGGAAATAAATAGAATTGTCTCTGATGGTCTCAGGATTTTCGAGAACACTTTTCAATTTAAAAGTAAAACAATGGTGGCCTGTAACTATGTGTTGCCAAAAGAGCTGGAAATGCACTTGGCAAAGGAAGGAATTGCCATGATACAGACGCAACGAGGGTATGTACAGCCTAGCCCTAAAGCTGGAGGGAAACCTAGGATCTGCCACCGATTCACAGGACAGAAAAATCAGTTTAAGCAGCGATATAGTGTTCGAAATGTTTTATTTGAGCCTTATCTAAATTCAGAAAGTGATTGGGTTGGACTGGTTCTTGCGGACATGGCGCAGGCTTTTCGCTTTGGAAAGCCTGCAGTGATATGCACCCATCGTATAAATTATACGAGCGGGATGGACTCTGCACATCGCAATCACAGCCTCAAACTTCTTGATCTTTTGTTGAAAGCTATATCAAAGCGATGGCCAGATGTTGAATATATGAGTAGTGATGATCTTGTTGCCGTGATTGCATCTTCAACATAATCACCGCGAGGGATTATCATTTTTAAATGAATGCGGTATATGGCTGTATGTACCGAATAATGTAGTGTCACTCTCGCCTATATTGGCATGTACTTAATAACCCGTGCATCCAGTAGATATCCTTCCACTGAACTATCCTTAAAGTCAATGTTAGTGTTCAAGATTCTTTAGCTGCCATTTTATTTTGATGTTGTATGTATGCTTCAATGAGTGCGTTTTCGTACGCTAAGACCTGATATGGCAGCATTACTGGAAAAGTTGCATACTATGAAATCTGTCTTTAAGTCTCACATGTATCCTTTGTTATTGAAGTGTTGTCCAGAACTCCTATTCCGCATACAGCACTATCGTATGCATCGGAGAATCGGGGATCACTGGTATCTAGCTAATTTAAAATCCCCAAAAACGTTTAATGAGAAGATCCTGAAAAGTAAATTGGATGAAAGGTTTAGAAATCTATGCACTTTGGTTGATAAGGCTTCAGCCAAGGAATTCGTCGCAAAAAAAATAGGCAGCGAGCACGTGATTCCTACTATTGGAATCTATGAGAGTGCAAGCCAAGTAATAATAAAGGACTTACCAACTCCTTGTATTATAAAACCAACGCATGCTTCGGGGCGTGTAATTATACTGCGAGGTGATATTTCAGATCCTACGGATAATGAAGTATTCCAAGAAATGTACAGATGGCAGAGTGTCAATCATTTCCTAATTGGTGGTGAGCCTCAGTATCGAGATATTAGGCCTAGAATCATCTGTGAACCACTGTTAGGTGGCGGACATACGGATCTCCCTGATTATAAGTTTTTTTGTTTTCACGGTGAGCCTGTATGTATTCAGGTTGACTTAGATCGCCATACCTGCCATACCCGTCGGTTTTACGATTGTCAATGGCGCTCTCAGCCTTTCACAGTTCGCTATCCAATGGCAAAGCGTCAAGTGTCTTGTCCAAAAACTCTAGAGACTATGCTTCAGTTATCACGGCAACTTGCTGAAAATTTTTCCTTTGTTCGTGTCGATTTTTATGAGGTTGATGAGCAGGTTTATTTTGGAGAGTTGACTTTTCATCCTGGATCAGGATCAGAGCCATTTTCTGATTATCAGGCAGATCTATTGTTAGGACAGTATCTTTAGAGACTTAAGGGGTGTTTATGTCAAAGATCTGTTTAGTTTGTGTTTCACTCCGAGCTGGTGGAACTGAACGGATTGTTAGTCGAATGGCAACTTATCTACGCAAACACCATGCCGTTTCAGTTTTATTACTTTCCAGAGCTACTCCGTTTTATGAACTGCCCTCTGAAGTGAGTCTTATACAGCCTGATATAAGCAACAAAAGAAGCGCCGGCTGGAAATGGTATCTATATATACTTTCTTATATTCAGCGAAGTCTAAGTACTATGCGACCTGATTTGGTCTTGTGTTTTGGGGAATCGATTGCGTCTGCAACTCTTCTGATAGCTAAATTTTATAGCGATCGTGTAATAGTCTTTAACCGTGCCAACCCAACATCAAGCATGGAAGGCAGCCGAGGAATTATTAACCCCCTTATTTATCCTGTTGCAGATAAAGTCGTGGTCCAAACTTCGAGAGCTGTCCAAATCATGAAGCCTCGTTATCGGTTTTCTAAATTCGAAGTGTTGCCAAATCCAATACAAGTTCCTGATAACGTTACTCGCTTTGAGGATCGGCCCAAGCATATCATATCGATTGGCACTCTCGGGGGTAAGAAGAACCAGAAAGCACTGATTAGTGCATTTGCTACATTGAAAGATTGCCATAGCTGGAAACTAAATATTGTTGGTGATGGTCCTGATAGAGCTTATCTGGAGCGGTTGTCGGAAAATTTAGGAGTTAGTGACAATGTTTTTTTTTACGGCCAATGTCAAGATGTTTATAAGTTTCTGAATGAATCCAGAGTTTTTGCATTGACTTCGCTGTCAGAGGGATTTCCAAATGCACTGGCTGAAGCCCTTTCGGCAGGCTGTGCCTGTATTAGCTATGATTGCCCCACCGGACCCTCAGAGTTGATTAGGCATAATATAAATGGCATTTTGGTGCCTAATGGTGATGAAGCAAAATTTCAAAGTTCACTTGAAGAGTTGGTTGAGAATGAATTTCTTCAGATAAACCTATCCCTTAACGCGCGCAGTATGATTGTTCATTATAGTCAAGACATTGTTTTTAAAAAACTTGATTCTCTTCTAGAAACCTCCTTGAAAGTCAGGTGACGAGGGATTGATGTATAATGAAAATTCTCATAAATACTTCAAAACTGCGCTTTGGTGGGGCTGTGCAGGTGGCGCTATCATTTTTATACGAATGTCGTAGACATCACGAAAACGATTATTACGTTGTTGTTGGGCCTGGGGTGGGTAACGTACTCACTTCAAGAGATTTTCCTGATAACTTTCATTTTATATATAAAGATTTTGGTGCTATCAGGTTATATAAACTACAACGCGTGCAGCGTGAAATGTCCGCCGTTGAAGCGAATATTATACCTGACTGTGTTGTTACAACTTCTGGGCCGAGCTATTGGCGCAGCAAGGCACCGCATCTTATGGGTTTTAACTTGCCGTTATTTATCTATCCTGAATCCCCTTTTGTATATGAGTTATCATTTCCACGAAAAGTTCGATTGCTTACACAGCGCTGGGTGCAATGCAATTTTTTTCGTCGTGATGCTGACGCCCTCATCGTCCAAACGGATGACGTTAATCAAAGAGTGCAAAAACTTCTTGGTACTGATCGAGTCTTTACGGTTACTAATAATCATGGCGCGTGGTATGACTCAATACAGGGGACATTACCAAGATTGCCTGAACGATCGGCTGGTGTTTTTCGATTCCTAACGTTAACGAGTTATTACCCACACAAGAACCTCGATTTAATCGAAAAGGTCATCGAAAAACTTCCGAAGAGGTTGCTTTCACGGGTTGAGTTTGTGTTGACGCTGACTGAGAAAGACTACCTTAATCGAATTGCTAGTCACGTTCCTTCACAGATACGCCTGATTGGCCCGGTGCCTCCTCCTGAGTGTCCTGGAGTGTATGCTGAGTGCGATGCAATGTTCTTGCCTACGCTTGCAGAGTGCTTCTCAGCTTCATATGCGGAAGCCATGAAAATGCAAAAACCCATTTTAACAACTGATATGGGGTTTGCCCGCAGCGTGTGTCAGGATGCCGCCCTTTACTTCAGCCCTGGCGATTCACGTGAAGCTGCTTTTCAAGTAGAACGCTTAGTTGACGATCCAGCGTTGCAAGTAAAACTAAAAAAAACAGGTATTATGCGACTAGCTGTATTTGACACTCCTTCACAGCGGGCTACGAAAATACTTAGACTATGTAATGCTCTTGTCAATGAACGTGCTGCAGGATTGGAAGAAAGGATCATGATCGATGAGCACCTGTGATCCCCAACCGGCAAGGAGACTCGTGATACTTAATCAAGCTGCCAACTACCTTGCAGTTGGTTTTGCCAATGCCTTCAACAAGAAGTTTGACTCTGTCACCTTGATTTCGGGAAGTGTTCATGTTCAAGGGGAGCAGCTTGATTCTAATATTAATGTTCACTATATTAATCAATGGTATGAGCGCCCGGCCCGAAAGAAGGTCGCATCATATATCTTAGCTATGCTCAGAATGTGGTGGCTTTTGATCACTAGGTATCGAAACCACGAAGTGCTATTTATATCCGTACCACCGATGGCGTATCTCCTTAATCTGGTATTGCCTCATCGTTTCAGCATGATTATCTGGGATGTCTACCCTGATACCTTCAAAGTTACGGGAATGAAAGAATCCCATCCACTATATCGTTTATGGTCCAGGTTGAATCGTCGCTCCTTCCGTAAAGCATATAGGCTATTTACTATCAGTGAGGTCATGGCCGACGCCCTATCGAAGTATGTTAATCGTGACCGACTAATAATTCTACCGATTTGGTCAATTTTTCAAAATGAGGAGCGCATCCCTCCTCACAGAAATATCTTTCTTGAAAAGTACAATATCAACGACTATTTCATTGTTCAGTATTCAGGGAATATCGGATTAACGCATAATGTAGAGCTGCTTATTGAAATAGCCGATCGGTTCAGGGATAACGACAGGATTCTTTTTCAGATCATTGGCCGCGGCCCACGCGAGTTGGTGATTCGTCGTAATGTAGAGGAGCGGGGGCTCTCCAATGTCCAGATGTTGCCGTTCCAATCCGATGAGATGTTCCCTCATTCACTATCTGCTGCAGACATTGGAGTTGTCATGCTCAATGAGCATGTCAGCCAGGGCTCAGTACCAAGCAAGGCCTATAATCTCATGAGCTTCGGAATCCCATCGCTCTATGTAGCGGCTAAGGATAGTCAGTTGGCTCACTATGCTGAGAAGTTTGAGCACGCTCGCTGCTTCGAATCTAGCCAATTGGCTGATATAGAGAAATTTATAATTGAGTTGGCTTCTCATCCAAGGCGGAAGCATGCTATGTCTGAATTATCGCGTTTAGCGGCAAGTCATTTTACTCGAGGAAATGCGGATCGATTTGTCCAGTCCTATTTCACCCAGAGGTCCTCTTTGTTATGAAACAGGCCCTCCTGGATAATTTGAAGAATCTCCGCGGCTGGCGTGTTCCTCGAAAGCTGCTTGCCTTTGCCGTTGATGATTATGCCAATGTGCGAGTCGCCTCAACACTGGCTCAGTCACGGTTGAGAAAGGCCGGGCTGGATCTCTCGGGGCGGATGGACCGTTACGATGCCCTCGAAACGCGTCAGGATCTTGAGGCGCTTTATGAAGTGCTTGACTCGGTTCGCGACAGTCGTGGCCAACCGGCGTTATTTACCGCCTATGCGCTTTCGGCCACCCCCGATTTCGCGCGTATTCGCCAAGATGGTGAGCACTTCTATCCAGAACCGGTACCCGAAACCTTCACACGCCTGGCGGCCGATCAGCCTGCCGCTTATGAGGGTGCCTGGGCCCTGTGGCAGGAGGGCAGAGACAAGGGGGTGATTCAGCCGCAGTTTCATGGCCGAGAGCACCTCAACGTCGATCTATTTGAGCATAAGCTAAGATCTAGAGATGCGGACCTGAAAGCCAATCTGTTAAATGACAGCCTCGCCGCATTGACTAGGGATCCGGCCAGGCCCGGGATAGGTTTCAGTCATGCCTTTGGCCTTCATGAGTGTGGGGAGCTTGAGCGTCACCGCGAGATTCTGCGTGATGGGCTTGATCTGTTCGAGAAGGTATGGGGCTTTCGTTCAGTGACCTTTACTCCTCCAGCTCAGCAGCTTCATCCCACTCTTTATGAAGTCGCCGAGTCCGGCGGAGTGCTCGCCATTGATAAGCCCCTTCTCTGTGTTCGCTCCATGGGAGATGGCACTTGTCGCAAGGAGGTCAACCATAGTGGCCGCCAGAAGCGGCAGAACCATCTGACGGTAGTGCGCAACGTCGTATTCGAGCCTGGCAATACTCTGGTCAGTGATCCTGTCGGACGTGCGGTGAAGCAGATCAGTGCCGCGTTTCGCTGGAGCAGGCCTGCTATTGTCAGCTCTCATCGAGTCAACTTTTGCGGCCACCTGGATAAGCACAACCGAGAGCAAGGCCTGGCGGCACTGGGTGAGCTCCTCAAGCGAATTACCCAGCGCTGGCCAGACGTCGAATTTGTCAGTGTTGACAAGTTGATCAATGAAATGAGGTAGGACGCTATGAGACTAGCGCGCCGTTTGATGTACCTTGGCTACTACTCGCGCCACATGAATTGGCTGATGCTTCGGCGGTTCATTCGCCACACTCGTGAGCAATACGGTATGCTTCCAGTGCGCCAAGTTGTAGCATTCGTTGGAGATTCCCTGCGCTACAATATCTCGCCCTTGGAATGGTATCAGTTCGGCTTTGCGGGTCTTGGGGACAGTGATAAGGCCCGCTGGGCGGGCACTGGCTTAATGTACGAGTTTCAGCTGCGTGCCAATCCACCCTCCGAGCGCGGAGTTCTGGATGACAAGCGTCGCTTCTACACCGCTTATCGCGAATTTTTCCGCCATCCGCTGTGGACTCTGGAGGAGCTAGAGAAGGATCCGGCTTTGGTCAAGCGTATTCTGGCCGACCATGAGCGGCTGGTGTTCAAGGATGCAAACGGCAACTGCGGTTCTAGCGTACAGATTCATGCCAGTGCTAAATTCGATGCTGCCAACTTGATTGCGTGGATGAACCACCAGTGCCTCGATATGGTGGAAGCTTTTGTCGAACAGCATTCGGCGCTAAGCGCCCTTTCGCCTTCGGCTGTCAATACGGTCCGAATCTTCACCTTGCTCGATGCTGATGGGGAGTATCACGTATTGGGCTGTCGGCTGAGAATTTCGGTTAATTCCCACGTAGATAATCTGGCGGCTGGCAATCTGGCCGCCCTCATTGATGAGGCCACTGGCGTAGTGAGCGGTCCTGGTGTCTATTCGGACATCACCCGTGAACCGGAAAGGCATCATCCGGTTACCGGCACACCGATTGAAGGGTTTCAGGTGCCATTCTGGAGGGAGACTCTAGAAATGGTACGGCAAGCCAGTTTGAAGTATCCGCAAAATCGCTCCATTGGCTGGGACGTGGTAATTACTCCTCAGGGACCTGGGCTGATAGAAGGCAATCATGACTGGTGCAAGCTGGTCTGGCAACTGCCCGTTGGTCACGGGTTAAAGCCGCTGCTGGATATACCTAATTTCTAGTGACTTTCAAAGTCTCCAAGGGGTAACATTAGACGCTGAAATGGGATAAAACGGTTCTCTCTGGTGTATTTTGGAGTTACCCCGATTCAGTGGACGGTACACGGCTTTAGCTTGAGGCTGCCGTATGCTGTCGCTCGAACTGGATAGGACTGGCATAGCCAATTGCCGAGTGGCGGCGGTGTGGGTTGTACCATCCCTCGATGAAGGCGAAGACCGCGTGCTTCGCCTCCGTCGGCGTGGCGAATCGGTTCCTGTCGAGCAACTCGCATTCCAGAGTGGCAATGAATCTCTCGGCCATTGAGTTATCGTAGCAATCCCCGACAGACCCCATCGAGGGCCGAACGTCGGCCTTCCGGCAGCGTGATCTTGCCCAGCAGCAGTGGACACCTCATTAAGACAGTACACTGAGGCGAGGTGACCCATGGCAAGGCAAGCAGCTTCGATGAAGAAGACCCGTACCCGTTACTCCCAAGACTACAAGGCCGAGGCGCTGGCCCTAGCCGACCGAGTCGGCATCAGTGCCGCCGCCCGAGAGCTTGGCCTTCAGCCCAGCCAGCTCTACCAGTGGCGAGCCAAGGCCCAGCAGCGGCAAAGCGCCTCAGAGCGCGAGCAAGCCCTGGCCGACGAGAATGCACGGCTCAAGCGGCAACTGGCCGAGAAGTCGGAAGAGCTTGAAATCGCAAAAAACGCAGCGGTGTACTTTGCCAAGAGCCTGAAGTGAAGTACGCCTTCATCCACCAGCATCATCAGGCATTCAGCATCCAGCGCATGTGCAGGGTTCTCGGGGTCGCTCGCAGCGGCTACTACGCCTGGCGACAGCGTGGCGGCGAACCGGCCCCGAGATGCCGCCAGCAGGCAGTTCTCGACCAGCGAGTGGCCCAGGCTTACCAGCGCCGGAAGGGACGCTCAGGCGCCCCCAGATTGGCGCTGGACTTGGTTGACGATGGCCTGGCGGTGAACCGCAAGACCGTCGCTGCCAGCCTGCGACGCCGGGGACTTCGCGCCAAGGCGGCGCGCAAGTTCAAGGCCATGATGAACTCGCGGCACTCGCTGCCGGTGGCACCCAACCTGCTGAGGCAAGACTTCACCGCCATGGCGCCGAACCAGAAATGGGCCGGCGACATCACCTATCTGGCGACCGGTGAAGGATGGCTCTACCTGGCGGTGCTGATCGACCTTTACTCACGCAAGGTGATCGGGTGGGCGATGAGCGACCGCATGACGGCTGATCTGGTCGGTGACACCCTCAAGATGGCGCTGTGGCGCCGTAAGATCCCCAAGTAAGGTGATCGTACATTCGGATCGCGGGAGCCAGTACTGCTCGACCCTGTACCAGTCACTGGTGATCCAGCACGACTTGAAGTGCAGCATGAGTGCTAAGGGCAACTGCTACGACAACGCGTGCGCCGAGAGCTTCTTCCATAGCCTGAAGATCGAGGCGATCCATGGCGAACGTTTCGAGACCCGGGCTGCCATGCGGCGGCGAGTGTTCGAATACATCGATGGACTACAATCGGCAGCGCCGGCACGGTGCAATTGGGATGATCAGCCCTGAGGCCTTCGAGGCCCGAATAATCTCTTAGATCGGTGTCCACGTTTGTTGGGTAAGATCAGTGTTGGTGCTGGGGGGAGTGTTTGCTACGGGCAACGGGCAGTTAACCTATCCGTCCTCCGCCGGCTCGGTAGACCGCTTCTGGCACGCGGCCCGAATCTTTCATGCTGGCCGGGCTCCATTGGTGATACTAAGCGGCGGGCGTCAGCCGCACCGCATAGAGGGTTAGAGAGAGGTCGAGGCAGGGGCTCTGTTTCTTGGCGATATGGGAGCCGGGAATCGATAGTTCTCGAGTTGCGCTTTTGTGACGCATGCGCACGCAGTAGAACTGGTCCCGATTCTCGCTGAACATAAAGTGTCTTCGCTTCTGTTAGTGACATCGGCCTCGTATATGCGCCGCGTCATGGCGACACTTTCAGATCTGGATATACCGCTTGTTCCTGCCGCTACTGATTTCCAGACATTCGAGCAGTTGAGGTTCAGGTTGCGGCTACTGCTGCCCAGTGCCAGTGCACTTTCTCACAGTCCCTGGCTGTCCATGAAATTTTTGGTGTTCTTTACTATCGCATGATGGGCTGGATCTGAGTGCCTTGCCCGTTCGCCTTTTCCCCTAAACAGAGTGAAAACTGCGATGCAGATGACCAAGAAAGCACTGCTAACTGGGGTGACGGGCCAGGATGGCGCATATTTGACCGAGTTCCTGCTGAACAAGGGGTATCAGGTGCACGGTATCAAGCGCCGGGCCTCGCAGTTCAATACCCAGCGTATCGATCATCTCTACCAGGATCCACAAGAGCCTGACCCGCGGCTGGTGTTGCATTATGGGGATCTGACTGATTCGACCAACTTGATCCGCATTGTCCAGGAGGTGCAGCCCGACGAGATCTACAACTTGGGCGCCCAGAGTCATGTGGCGGTCTCGTTCGAAAGCCCAGAGTACACGGCCAACAGCGATGCCATGGGCACACTGCGACTGCTGGAGGCGATCCGTATTCTGGGGATGAATGAACAAGTACGGTTCTATCAGGCCTCTACCTCGGAGATGTTTGGCCAGGTGCAGGAAGTGCCTCAATGCGAAACCACGCCCTTCTATCCACGTTCCCCATATGCGGTGGCCAAGCTCTACGGCCACTGGATCACGGTGAACTACCGAGAATCCTATGGGCTGTACGCTTGCAGCGGCATTCTCTTCAACCATGAATCGCCACTGCGCGGTGAAACCTTCGTGACCCGCAAGATCACCCGCGCCTTGGCGCGTATCTACCTGGGCCTGGACGAGTGCCTCTACCTGGGCAATCTGAATGCCCTGCGCGATTGGGGCCACGCTCAGGATTACGTGGAGGCGCAGTGGCTGATGCTCCAGCAGGAGGCGCCTGACGACTATGTGATTGCCACCGGGACGCAGCACTCGGTGCGTGATTTCGTCGATGCCGCGGCCCGGAGGCTCAATATGCAGATCGAGTGGCGTGGCGAGGGACGCGAAGAGCTAGGTGTGCTGGCAGCGGGCCCGGATGAGTGCAAGGCTCGGCCCGGTGCGCGCATCGTAGCGGTGGACCCGCGCTACTTCCGCCCAGCGGAGGTGGAGACACTGCTGGGAGATGCCCGCAAGGCCCGTGAACAGCTTGGCTGGAAACCGCGTATCCGCTTCGATGAACTGGTGTCCGAGATGGTCGAGCAGGATCTGCAATGGGCTCGCCGCGACGCCTTGATCGAGAAAAACGGTTACCGCGCCTATCGCTTCAGGGAGTAAATATGGAGAAGAGCTGCAGGATATTCGTCGCCGGCGGGCGTGGCATGGTCGGCAGCGCCATCTGTCGGGCGCTGACCGTTCAAGGTTTCGAGCAGGTTCTGGCCCCGCCCAGTGCCGAGTTGGATCTGACCCATCAGGCGGCGGTCATCGACTGGTTTTTGGCCAATCGCCCTGACTATGTGTTTCTGGCGGCCGCCAAGGTGGGCGGTATTCACGCCAACGATACCTATCCGGCTGAGTTCATCCACGACAACCTGGCGATCGAGACCAACGTGATCCACTCGGCCTGGCAGTGTGGAGTCAAAAAGCTGTGCTTTCTGGGTTCGTCGTGCATCTACCCCAAGTACGCGCCACAGCCCATGCAGGAGGAGTATCTGCTCACAGGCTCGCTTGAGCCCACCAACGAGTGGTATGCCGTGGCAAAGATTGCCGGCATCAAGCTGTGCCAGGCCTATCGTCGCCAGTATGGCTTCGATGCCATCAGCTTGATGCCCACCAACCTCTACGGTCCAGGCGATAACTTTCACCCCGCAAACTCCCATGTGGTGCCGGCGATGATCCGGCGCTTCCACGAAGCACGGGAAACGGGGCGAGGGGAGGTCACTCTCTGGGGAACGGGAAGCCCCAGGCGCGAGTTCCTGCACGTGGATGATCTGGCTGATGCCTGCGTGTTCCTTATGCAGCATTACTCCGATGAACAATTCGTTAATGTGGGCGTGGGCCAGGACCTGACGGTTTTGGAGTTGGCGCAACTGGTGGCCAGGGTGGTGGGCTATGGTGGCGAGATACGGACCGATCCCAGCAAGCCGGACGGCACCCCGCGCAAGCTGCTGGACGTGTCGCGGTTGCATGCGATGGGCTGGCAGGCCTCAATCGGGCTGAATGAGGGGATGAAGGACGCCTATGCGTGGTATCTGGAACATCGCAACGAAGTGCCTCAGTAAGAGGTTGAGCACATGATCAAGTTGTCTCGAGTTATCGTCAAATCTGGTGGATGGCGGTCAGGCCGCATTCCTGTCTGATTGATCGGCTAC
>NZ_JAUFPQ010000001.1 GCF_030409305.1 Halomonas maura | reverse complement strand
CCGGAAGGTGCGCTACAAGGGGCTGGTCAAGAACCAGACGCAGCTGCTCACCCTGTTTGCCCTCGACAACCTGGTGCTGGCGGGAAGGTGCCAGGGTGATGCTGAAGGGGCCAGTGCGTCTTGAATCTGGCCTGGCAGCCGGAAAACCCGGCTGACAGGTAAAGCAGGCCATCTGAAACGGTCGAGCAATGACCGCTGAGATGATGGTCTGGCCAGGCTGAACGGTTCAGCCGACCAGAAGCGAATTGTTCAGTGGTTCCCTATGGCTCCTTTTCGAAACATTCATCGCTGCCATTGCCAATTATATTATCGGGCTCTTCACACTATTCACATCCGGTTGGAAAGGGATCATATTAACACCTTTCGCAATAGGGTTTTCAGTCATTCCGCTTTTAGTAATGGTGAAGGGGCTAGATGCGGGGCGACGCGGCTGACTATCAATGCATGCGTATGTAGAACCTACGTTCAACCCGCGATAACATGCATTGCAATCAACCATTATCCTTTTGGCAATCAAAACGGATAGGCAGATAAAAAAACAACCTACCCATCCCATGTGGATGGGTTTTTATCTACCCGAACATATTGCTTTTTAATGGAGGCGTTAGCTGTAGACGCCATCTTTTTGGTTAAATGCTAATTATAGCCCTGATGAACCACCAACCTCCTCCCAAACTGGCACCGTTCTCGCAAAAATGCACTATACTGAATCAGTGAGGTAACCACATAACACAGCAGGGAACGTTACAATGAGCGAATTCCTCAAAGAGCGCGCATTAAAAATAATGGATCAACAAGGCATCAACCAAAATGACATACAGCAAAGAGTTGATATAATAGCTTATGGCTTTGAGAATTCTGGCCTTTGGTTTGGGATTCCATTTATATCCGAATGTGAGGTTGGCGAGCCTTTGATAGCTCTTCTGATGGAATATGATGAATATCAATTATCTGTAATGGCTTTGCTATCTGCCGCACTGCATGCATCCGCCGAGCCCACGATTGACTTGCATCTACAAACCCTTAACAACAAGAAAAACCGCTTAATCTATATTGATGAGTATGGCGACCTAATACAAGAAAGGTGGGAAAGGGAACTAAACAAATACTACAAAGAAAAACTAGAAGCCGCCGTAATGCAACACTTCAACTCAAATGCAGCCAGATTTAGAAAAACATTCGGTCTCAAAGAAAGCTCTTTAGATTACCATTGGATTCTAGCAAAATCGCAAATACCCGAACTAGCTGTAAACAGCATCCAACTTTACATCGCACTGAAATCTGAACCTAAAGACGATGGCACCCCTAAAGAAATCATTGAAAAAAACAATGGAATAGAATACGAACACCACCTAATAGGAATAATTAATAGCACAACCAAATGGATGGCTGAAGGTACAACTTCCTCAGGTGACCAAGGAGCAGATATAATCATTCAAAAGTCTGGATTCACTGGAGTTGTCCAAGTAAAAGACCATAACACAAAAGTCGGCAACAAAGCCGTCCAAGAAGCATATGCTGCCAAGAAACATTACAAAGCCGACATGGCATTCGTAGTCAGCAAGGCCGGCTATACAAACTCCGCGTGGGAGTTGTCAGAATCCACAGGTGTGAAGATACTGTCAGAGCATGACTTCATAGAATTCTTGTCGTGAAAGCGAAACTCTAAGCCGCTATTAAAAAAATTCAAACAAATATTATTCCTTTGCCCACCTGAAAGGAATAGACAAATTAAATTCATTACCTGCCCATCCCATGTGGATGGGCTTTTTCTTTCTAGCCAGACAATCTGTTTCTTAAGAAAGGAGATCATAGAAAACTCATTCCAAGGCGATGATGCTGCTGAAAGCTTCTGGCATGATACAGGAACTCGGCTCTACCTTATCGAGTCAAATGATAACTTAGAGGAGTTTAGAGGTGAAGACTGTCGACTTCTTATATATTCACCCGAATTTATCATCAAAGGGCCAGAGGGATATTTCCTGCTACTGGTCGTGACTCAAGACGAGAGCTATGGTGACTTCTGGTGTATGGGAGGAGGTAGGAAGGGTGGCGTATCCTGTTGATTGATCTCGCCAGATCACAATCAACACGGAATGGATACGCCATGACCGATTCTACCCTCCAAGCTCTTTCACAACCAGAACCCCAAGTCACCGACCCGCTACACGAGTTGCTGCGCCAAGGTGCCCGTGACCTGATCGCCAAGGCCGTCGAGGCCGAGCTGGCCACCTTCCTGGCGCAGTATGCCGATCAGCGGCTCGACGATGGACGCCAGGCCGTGGTCCGCAACGGCTACCTGCCCGAGCGCACCGTCCAGACCGGGGTCGGGGATGTCAGCGTGCAGGTGCCCAAGGTGCGTGACCGCAGTGGGGGTGGCGTTCGCTTCAACAGTAGCTTGCTGCCGCCCTACCTGAAGCGGGCCCGCAGCATCGAGGAGCTGATCCCCTGGCTGTACCTGAAAGGGATCTCCACCGGCGACTACCAGGAGGCCCTGGCGGCGCTGCTGGGCGACCAGGCCAAGGGGCTGTCGGCCAACACCGTGTCACGACTCAAGAAGCAGTGGGAAGACGAGCATACCGAGTGGCGGAAGCGGGACCTGGCCGACCGGCGCTACGTCTACTGGTGGGCCGACGGAATCTACAGCAACGTGCGCCTGGATGACCGCCTGTGCCTGCTGGTGATCATCGGCGTCACCGAGCATGGCCGCAAGGAACTGGTGGCCGTCGAGGACGGCTTCCGCGAGTCGGCGGCCAGTTGGGAGACCCTGCTGACGGGCCTGCGAGAACGTGGCCTAACCACAGCCCCGAAACTGGCGGTAGGCGACGGTGCCATGGGGTTCTGGACGGCGCTGAGCAAGATTTACCGGAAACCGACCATCAGCGCTGCTGGGTCCACAAGACGGCTAACGTGCTGAACAAGCTGCCAAAGTCGGTACAACCCAAGGTCAAGGCCGACCTCCATGACATCTGGATGGCCGAGACCCGCGACGAGGCGCACAAAGCTTTTGATCGCACGCTGAAGCGCTTCGAGGCCAAGTACCCCAAGGCGATGGCGTGCCTGGCCAAGGATCGGGACGAGCTGCTGGCGTTCTACGACTACCCGGCAGAGCATTGGGTGCATATCCGCACCACCAACCCGATCGAGTCGACCTTCGCCACGGTCCGGCTACGGACCAAGCGCAGCCGGAACTGCGGTTCCCGGACGACGATCTTGGCGATGGTCTTCAAGCTGCTCCAGAGCGCTCAGAAGCGCTGGAGGCGCATCAAGCATTTCCAGAAGCTGGAGCTGGTCGTCAGCAACGTCAAGTTCCAGGACGGAGAGCAGGTAACCGATCAGTCAGACAGGAATGCGGCCTGACCGCCATCCACCAGAATTGACAATAACTCATCGCGACCCCCGGGCATGGCAATCGGCCCTGGACCGCGCCCTGGCGGCCCATGGCGACGCGGTCGCCCTGGCCCACTATCCCCATGTGGCCAATGCCTTTCCCTCGTCATCCCCCAATCCCTATACCCGGGAGCATCCGCTGCTCGACTACCGCGAGCTGAAGGCCTGGGCGACCCGCCGTGGCTGGCACGTGCGCCCGGCACCGGAGCAGGCCTCCAGGGAGGAGCGCTACCGCCCGCCGGTGCGCTTCACCCGCCAACCTTCCCGGGGCAGGCAGCACCCACACTGAGCCGGCAGCCGCAGACCGCGCGAGTTCCTCTCCAGCGCCGGCGCGGGCCTCATGCCCGCGCCTGGCCGCGCACTCCAGCATGCATAATGATTGATTCCATGCCCGTCACATGAGATTTTTCATCAGGTCACTACTGACTTCCCCCGGAGGAGGTTCTCGAGATCCGGTATTGCAGGGCTGGCAGCGAAAACAACAAGAAGGGTGATCAATGAAGGGCAATGACCCCCTCCCCCCGCTCTCCTGGGACGCTCGTCGCATCCAGCTTCAGGGGTTCATGACGGGCCTGCACCAGATCGAGTGGTTGCTCGTCACCCTGATCGTCCTCTACCTGGCGATCATCGGCGCCCCGGACGAGCGTAGTCACTGGCTGCTGATCACCACGGTGCTCTATTTCGGCTTCAGCTTGATCGCCAGCCGGCTGCAGTTCTTCGGCAGCAGGCACCGCTGGCTGTTGGCCATCCATACCTGGGTCATGATTGGCTTCATCACCTGGTTTCTCCACAGCACCCAGGGCGTCTCCGGTCCCCTCACCAGCCTCTACCTGCTGGCTGTCGTGACCAGTGCCCTGACGCTGGGGGTGTTGGCCACCATGCTGGAGGTCATGGTGATCGGTGCCTGCGTGTGGCTGCTGTTCGAGCTTGGCGGCCAGAGCATCACGGCCTCCGCGAACCTGTCCCTGGTCTGCATCAACCTGATCGCCTTCCTCATCGTCGGTTACCTGACATCGGCGCTGGTCGATGGGATCCAGGTGTCCAATCGAATGCTGCTCGAGATGGCCAGCCGGGATCCCCTGACCGGCCTGTTCAACCGTCGCGCCTTCAACGACCTGGTGAAGCCGATTCACGCGATGGCCAAGCGCTCACGACGCCCTTACAGCATCGTGGTCATCGACATGGATGGCCTCAAGGACATCAACGATACACAGGGCCACGGGGCAGGCGATCACATCATCACGGCCCTGGCTCAACAGCTCAGGGACCACACGCGCAGCAGCGATCTGCTGGCTCGCCATGGTGGTGACGAGTTCGTCATCATGCTGCCGGACACCGATGCCAGGGGCGCGGTGAAGATGTTACATCGGCTGATCAGCGAACCAGGCGGACAGGCGTCGCCGATCAGTATCGGGGTGGCCTCCTATCCGGAACATGGCGACAGCTTCGAAAGCCTGTTCGCTCACGCCGATCAAGCGATGTACGCCAGCAAGGCGTCGGGGGGCAACCGCATACACGTCCACGGTACGCCACAGGCGGCGTGATGCACCGACAGCCGCTCTCTCGTGGTCGCAGCCAAGCACTCGCCTGCTGCCCAGCAGGGGGCCTGCCGCTGCGCCCCGCCCCGGGCCAACCTGGCGCAGACCGGCCTCGAGGAGCCGTTCCCGGGCGCCGAGCCCCCCTTCCCGCGGATGAGCGAGATCATCGCCCCGCGCCAGGAGAAGAACGTCTTCGCCACCCGCGTCACCGAGTACCAGCTGGGTGGCGCACCGAGCTGAGATTGATCACGACGCCGCACGGAGGCCTTGGCATGATGACACCGGCGATTCGCTATCGGCTCTGCCGAGAGCCTGTCGCCGGGCGCGTCCAGTGGCCTTCCGCGGCCGGAAGCCGGGCTCACCACGGCCGGCTTCCACCCCGATGATGACGCCTCGTCCGGTTCCACCGGGCGGGGCGTTTTTCATGAGATCCGGGCAACCGCACCGCCCGGGCAACGCCTGGTCCCAGGCGACACAATGGAGGGCAATCCGATGCATGCACCCCTATCCAGCACCACCCATCGCGACCCCCGGGAGTGGCAATCGGCCCTGGACCGCGCCCTGGCGGCGCATGGCGACGCGGTCGCCCTGGCCCACTATCCCCATGTGGCCAACGCCTTTCCCGCGTCATCCCCCAATCCCTATACCCGGGAGCATCCGCTGCTCGACTACCGCCAGCTGAAGGCCTGGGCGACCCGCCGTGGCTGGCACGTGCGCCCGGCACCGGAGCAGGCTTCCAGGGAGGAGCGCTACCGTCCGCCGGTGCGCTTCACCCGTCAGCCATCTGCCGCCCGGCATCCCTCGCACTGACCGGGCGGCCGCCCCGCAGGTCTTGAGGAACTCGACAGGGCCGAGGAGGTCACGGTGGGCAGAGGCCTGCCGTGACCCTCACGCCCGGTGAGACAGAGCCCCTGGCCTGGAGGGCGAGATCGAGGACGTCATGTAGCGACTGGCTTGGCCCGTGGGTGGCACAAGGGTACTAGGCTGGCAGCAACAAGGTGACCATGCAGGGACCGCATGGCCGTCGGACTCGGCTTGCCCCGGGTTCCCTCTCGATACCGCAGGAGGTGGAGACGATGGGTACCATCACTTCAACACCGTCCTCAAGGCATGAGACGGCCCGCGTGTACCGCATGAGGACGGACGAGCATCTCTGCCCGTTCGGCCTGAAGACCGTGGACCTGCTCAAGCGCAAGGGCTACCGGGTAGACGATCACACGCTCGACTCCCGCGAGGCCATCGAGGACTTCAAGAAAGCAGCCGGTGTCGACACCACCCCTCAGGTCTATATCGGTGAACAGCGCGTGGGGGGCTATGAGGAGGTTCGCGAGTACCTGGGGATGAGCGTGCCCGGCGAGAAGGACACGAGCTATCAGCCGGTCATCGCCATCTTCGTGACCGCCTTGCTGATCGGGCTGGCGGTCAGCTGGACGGCCAGTGATACCCTCGTGTCATTGCGCATGCTGGAGTATGCGATCGCCACCGCCATGACCCTGCTGGGACTTCAGAAGCTGCAGGACATCGAAAGCTTCAGCACCATGTTCCTCACCTATGACCTGCTCGCCCAGCGCCATGTCCCCTATGGCTATGTCTACCCCTTCGCCGAGACCCTGGCCGGTCTGCTGATGCTGGCAGGCGCCTTGATCTGGCTCGCCGCCCCCTTGGCACTGTTCATCGGCACGGTGGGCGCCATATCGGTCTTCAAGGCGGTGTATATCGACAAGCGCGAACTGAAGTGTGCCTGTGTGGGAGGCAACAGCAACGTTCCCCTGGGCTTCGTGTCCTTGAGCGAGAACCTGATCATGCTGGCCATGGGGCTCTGGATGCCGTTGAAACCGCTTATCCTCGGATGACCGATCCAGACTCCGCCGTGGACGGCCTCGTCCCGGCATCGACCGTCATGCGGTGGCGGGAGGCATCACCCTCCTGGCTTTCTCGGCGAAGCACTGAGTTCGGGGGGGCAAGGGAGACCGTCACCCCTTAGTGCCGGGCGACACTGACTCCCCGCACTCGAGATGGGGGGTCATCAGCTCGGTGAACCAGTCGACGAAGGCATCGATGCGCGAGCTACGGTGTCGGCGATGAGGATAGAGCACCGACACCTCCAGTCCGGCGGGACGACAGTCGGGCAGTACCTCGCGGAGGGCGCCGTCGCACAGCAGGTCGTCGACATCGAAGCGTGGCACCTGGATCAGCCCGTGGCCGGCTACGCAGCAGGCGATATAGGTCTCCGCATTGTTGACCACGATGCGGCTCGGCAGGTCGAGAACCCGTGACTGCCCCGCTTCGACTATCTCGAAGCCCTGCGCCCGCCTACTCTCAGGGTCGACATAGCCGACCATGACATGCCCGTCGTCGAGCGCTGCCGGCCCCAGAGGCCGGCCATGTTCGGCCAGATAGCCCGGAGACGCACAGTTCACCATTGCCACCCGCCCCAGTCGCCGTGCCACCAGGCTGCTGTCGTTGAGCGAACCGAAGCGCACCAGGCAGTCGACGCCCTCCGCCACGGGGTCGATGTAGCGGTCAGTAGCGCCGAGCAACACCTGCAGGCGGGGATGCCGGCGCAGCAACTCGTCGAGGGCCGGCGCAACGAGCCGCTGAGCCACCCGGCTGGGCAAGTCGAGGATCAGTCGCCCCGCCACCTCCTCCCGACGCTCCCGAAACAGCTGCTCCAGACGCTCGGCGTCCTCCACCAGGGCCTGGGCGAAGCGCAGCAGCAGCTGCCCATCGGGGGTGAGCTGCACCCGACGCGTCGTGCGGTGCAGCAAGCGTGCTCCAACCGTGTCTTCCAGACGCTGCACCGCCAGGGACAGGGTCGTTCGGGGCCAGTCCAGGGCGGCGGCCGCCCGCGTGAAGCTGCCCATCTCGGCGACCTGGATAAAGCCACGCAGCTGATCAATCCTGTCCATTGCCATCCCAACTCGTCAGGAGATGCCCCTCAGATGCGCACCGCGCCCTGGCGGGAAAGCATCTCCCAGATCCCCACACCCATCAACAGCAGGGCGCTCGCCCCCTGCAGCAGCAAGGCACTGTGCAGGCCGGCCAGCGGCCCCATTACCAGCGGCAACAGAGCGAAGCCCACCAGGTGGGACAGCGGCGGTCGACCATAGACGATGTACTTGTAGACGGCCATGCCAGCCAGGAACAGCATGGGACCGGCCAGCAGCACCGTCAGCGCCGGGGCGTCCAGGTGACCGGCGGGATGGGCGATCACCAGTTCGCTGCCCACGGCACAGAGGATCACGCTGCCCAGGATGACCGCGTGCACGTAATGGAACCAGGCACCGATGCGGCCGGGATCCCGGGCCTCGGTGATGACCCGGGCGGCATCGCGGATGGCGAGGTGGAAGTACACCCACCACATGGCCACCGTCTCGAGAAAGGCCACGCCGAAGGCCAGCAGGGTATCGCCGCGCCACGCCTCGGCATGGGAGAGGGTGGCACCGGTGATGAGGATGGTCTCGCCGAGGGCGATGATCATGAACAGCGCACAGCGCTCGATCAGGTGTCCCCCTTCGATGTCCCAGTCGCGGGCGCTGCGCGAACGCCCCAGCCCGGGCAGCGGGAAGCCGAACATCGGCGAGACGTACTCGCAGAGCACCGCCAGCGCCCAGAGCGCCAGACGCGCGCTCCCCTCCACCAGCCCGCCGGCGAGCCACAGCAGCGCCACGATGCAGGCCCAGCCGAGGATCCGGCTGTAGTTGTCCTTCAGGGGGTGCGAGCCCAGGTTCAAGCGAATGAAGGCCGCCCGCCCCACCTGCATGGCCGCAAAGCAGCCGGCAAACGCCAGCCCCCGCGCCTCGAAGGCCTCCGGCAGGGCCGCCGCCATCAGCAAGGCCAGCGCCATGACGGCGAACAGCACCAGCCGTATCGGGCCGGTATCGGGGTCGAACCAGTTGGTCACCCAGGCGGTATATTGCCAGCCCAGCCACACCGCGAACCACAGCAGCAGCGCCTGGGTGGCACCCAGCGGGGTCAGGTGGTCGAGGAGGAAGTGCGAGACCTGGATGATCGCGAACACGTAGATCAGGTCGAACAGCAGTTCGACATAGCTGACCCGGGCCTCATGCCCGTCGCGGACGCGCATCAGCGGATGGGGCCTCAGCCCCGATGTCGATGCTGACGACATGGTCGTTCCCGCCTCCGATGATGGCTTTCCCTTTCAGGCCTCGGCATCGCCCCGCCTCACCCGCCACCAGCCCAGTGCCACCGGCACACCGAACAGCAAGGCATGAACCAGCAGCTCTTCCCCCAGGGCATAGCCATGGGACAGGCCGACGCTCAGGTTCCAGGCACACACCGCCAGCCACACCAGGCTGAAGCCGACCATGGCCGGGACACGCCGCACCGCCGGGCAATAGCGCAGCAGCCACAAGACGGCCGCCACGCCGAGGGCGATGATCAACAGGCTACGCATGAGACAGCCTCAATCGGATGCATGATCGACATGCTCTTCAGCATAGACCGCGAGGCGTGAATGCCGGGCTGTCCCGAGAAAATGGGGAGGATGGCCCCCGCAACGTCCACCGTGTGTCAGCTTTCGGTCACTTGGTGGTATAGCCACCGTTGGTCAGCACGGTCTGCCCGGTCATCCACCAGCCCTCGGTGACCAGGTGCCGGATCAAGGGCACCACGTCCTCGATGTCCGTCAGTCCCGTCTTGCTGAAATCGGACAACGCCGCGGCGCTCTTGTGAAAGGCCACGGCCTCTTCCGCCTCCTGGCCATAGAAGAAGGGCGTATCCATGGGCCCGGGGCCCACCGCGTTCACCGAGATACCGCGCGCGCCGAATTCCTTGGCCGCCGCCCGGGTGAAGTGCTCAACCGGTGCCTTGCCGCCGGCGTAGGTGGAATAGAATGGCGTGAAGGCGCCGAGCAGTGAGGTCACCAGCGTCACGATCCTGCCGTGGTCCTCGAGCACGCGGCCGGCCTCCTTGAGGAAGAAGAAGGCGCTCTTGGCGTTGATCGCAAACATCCTGTCGTACTCGTCCTCGCTGATCTCCAGGATCGGTTTCTTGAGCACCATGCCGACGGTGTTGATGGCGATATCTACCCTGCCGAACCGTGCCTTGGCGTCTTCGAACAGGGTTGCGACATTTGCGGCCCGCGTGAGCTCGCCCTGGAACAGTGCCCCTTCGCCTCCCAGCGCCTGGACGTCCGCAAGGGTCTGCTCGGCCGCCTCCCGGGTCGCGTCGCTGTTGTAATGGATGGCCACCGCTGCCGCACCGTGACGCGACAGGTCCCGCGAGAGCAGGCCTCCCAGATTCTTGGCGCCACCACCGATCAGCACGACCTTGCCGTCGAGTCCGTCGTTCCGCATATCGAGGTCCCTCGTCATCTGGTATTGGACCTCCCGAGTCTAGCTAGCGGATGGGCGAATATAATGCCCGTGGCTTGTCATCACTATCCCGCTCAGCCGTCTAATCCGCTGATCACGGTCACGGCTCGTGACAACGCCGCTCGCCCATCAGTGCCGCCATCGTGACCACGGGGGCCGCCGCCAGGCGAGGATCAGGGCCAGCCCCGCCAGCATCCCCCCCAGGTGGGCGAAGTGAGCCACGCCCTGGCGGGTACCGGCGATTCCCGACCACAGTTCGACCAGGCCGATGACGATCACGAAGTACTTGGCCTTCATGGGGATCGGCGGGATCAGCAGCAGGATGTACCGGTTCGGATAGCGCATGCCGAAGGCCAGCAGCAGCGCATAGACGCCGCCCGAGGCGCCCACCGTAGGGGCGAAGTCCCCCGTCGACACCACCACCAGCTGTACCGCTCCGGCCGCCAGCACGCACAGCACGTAGTAGATGGCGAAGCGCTGGCTGCCCCAGTCACGCTCCAGGGGACTGCCGAACATCCACAGCACGAACATGTTGATGGCCAGGTGGAAGAGGCTGCCATGGAGGAAGGCGTAGCTGAGCAGCTGCCAGAGATGGAACTCGCCCAGCGGCATGCCCCTCGGCAGGGCCAGGTCCGCCGGCGCCGCATCCAGCGGCCAGAGGGCCAGCCGCGGGAAGATCCATCCCGGCAGGGCCAGCTCGACCAGGAAGCTCACGCCATTCACCACCAGCAGCAGGCCGACCACGGACAGCCCACCGCGCCCACCCCGCTCGGGGCCCTCGCCTTCCCGCAGCATGCTCTCCTCCCGGCTGGCCCGCTCGTCTTCAAGGTGGCGCCCCCGGGGCCCGGGCGCCACCATGTGACGGGCACTCGCTCGTCACCCGCTCCGCGTGGCGACGTTCGCGTCGCGCCCGGCGTGCTGGCGATCACTCCCCCCAGGACGGGGAATCGACGGACACCGGCACCGTCACGTCGTCCTTCACGAGTTCCATCACGATATAGGAGTGGGTCTGGTGCACGTGCGGCAAGCGGCCGATCTGCTGGCCGAGCACGGTCCGGTACTCCGTGATGTCGTGCGTCCTCACCTTCAGCAGGTAATCGAAATTCCCCGCCACCATGTAGCAGGCCTGCACCTCGGGAATCAGACGCACCGCCCGGTTGAACTGCTCCAGGGCATCCTCGCTGGTCTTGTCCAGGGTCACCTGCACCACCAGCACGTGGCCCGCTCCCAGCTGGTCCGGGTTCAGCTCGGCCCGATAGCCACGGATGAAGCCGGCCTGCTCGAGCCGACGCACGCGTTGGGCGCAGGGCGTCTTGGTGAGATTCACCCGGCTGGCCAGCTCCACGATGGGCAGGCGCCCATGTTCCTGAAGTTGCTGGAGAATGCGTCGGTCGATGCGATCCATCCGCCCACCCTTGCTAGCCATATTGCCTATCTGATCCTCATATGAAGGACAAGAGTAAATATACAAAGGATTATTTAGAGCCAATTCCTAGCCATAGTGGCTAACAATCAGTCTAGAAGGCTGGAGAAAGAAATGCCAGACAGCGCTCAGTGGGGCCCGCTGCCTCACCACGCTGGCAACGGCCGCCTTCTGGCCGGAGATGACGCCCCGGGAGAGCACGGTGGCCCCGCCTCCGGCAAGGATCAATCACAGGGTTCCGCATTCAGGAGCCCGGCAACCAAGGAGAATCGAAGGAGGAACGGCTCGCTGCGTCACGACCAACAACAAGCGACAAAACGCACATTAAACCGAAGGAAAAAACACGTGAATGACTCAACAAAACCAATACGTTACCAACAACCAAATCTTGGATTGGCCCTCACCCCCGTCGTCCTGACACTGCTCGTACTGGGGGTACAACTCTTCTATTTCGGCGACTTCACCCCGCATATTCCGCTGGCCATCGGCCTGGCGATCACGGCGCTGGTCGGGGTCAAGCTGGGCTTCCGGTGGAGACAGATCGAAGAGGGCATCTTCCACGTCATCCATGTCTCGCTGCCCTCCGTGTCGGTATTGATCTGCGTGGGCATGATCATCGGCGTGTGGATCGCCAGCGGCACCGTGCCGACGCTGATCTATTACGGCCTGACGCTGCTCTCGCCGACCATCTTCCTGGCCGCGGCCATGCTGCTCTGCTCGGTGGTCTCGGTGTCGCTGGGGACCTCCTGGGGCACCGTGGGCACCGTCGGCCTGGCGCTGATGGGCATCGGCGCGGGCTTCGAGATCCCGGTGTACTGGACCGCCGGCGCGGTGGTCTCGGGCGCCTTCTTCGGCGACAAGATCTCGCCGCTCTCGGACACCACCAACCTCGCCCCGGCGGTCACCGGCACCGACGTCTTCTCGCATATCAAGAACATGATGCCGACGACGATCCCGTCGATGCTGATCGCCTTCGCCATCTACCTGGCGGCGGGCTTCACCCTGATCGACGACGGTGGCGCCTCCTTCGAACGGATCGAGGCCATCACCGCCGCGCTGCAGGCGAACTTCATCATCTCGCCCTGGCTGCTGCTGCCGGCGCTGCTGGTGATCGTGCTCGCGGTCAAGCGCATGCCGCCCATCCCGTCGCTGTTCGCCGGCGCCCTGGCCGGCGCGGTCACCGCCATGGTCGCGCAGGGGGTCGGCGTGCATGACCTGCTCACCTATGCCAACAGCGGCTATGCGATCGAGACCGGCGTCGCCGCCATGGACAGCCTGCTCAATCGCGGCGGCATCCAGTCGATGATGTGGACCATCTCACTGATTCTCATCGCGCTGGGCTTCGGCGGCGCGCTGGAGAAGACCGGCTGCCTGGAGGCGATCATCCGCGCCATCATGACCAAGGTGCACAGCTTCAAGGGCGTGCAGACCATCGCCTCGCTCACCTCGATGTCCACCAACCTGGTCGCCGGCGACCCCTACCTGTCGATCGCCCTGCCCGGTCGCATGTACGCGCCCATCTACCGGGGCATGGGCTACTCGACCCTGAACCTGTCCCGGGCGATCGAGGAAGGCGGCACCCTGATGTCACCGCTGATTCCCTGGAACGCCGGCGGCGCCTTCGTGATCAGCGCGCTGGGGCTGGGCATCGCCGACGGCAATGTCGAGAACCTGCTGTACATTCCGCTGGCCTTCGCCTGCTGGATATCACCGGTGATCGGCATCCTCTATGCCCAGACCGGGCTGTTCTCGCCCAAGGCGAGCGACGAGGAGCGCGAGCTGTGGCAGGAGCAGGGTGAAGCCATCGCCACCGACCTGGGGGCCGCGAGCCGGGCCGGAAATGCCACCGCGGCAACCGCGAGTTCCTCGAACTGAGCGCGACACTGCCCACCACGGCGTCCCGTTAGGCTGTCGGGACCCACATGACGACGCCCCGTCCGGCTCTGCCGGGCGGGGCGTCGCCGTTGCACGCCTTCCCGAGCGCCGCACGTGCCCACCGACGGCGGGCCGCGGCATCGAGGGAGCCCGAGCTCCGCCGGGTCCACAGCGGCGCCGAACGGAATTGCGATTTAATCATTTGATTAATACACTGCTCGATAGCCCCCCGGGAACCCCGTTCCCCTTCCCCGGCTTTCGAGGAGCGCCCCCATGCCGTCCCATCGCCGTCTGCCCACCGTCGGCCCGCTGCTGGCCGGCCTGTGCCTGCTGCTGGCGGGCTGCTCGCCGGAGGCCGCGCCGCCCGAGGCGCCGCCCACGGTGGTGGACAGTCACGTCATCCAGGCCGGCGACGGGGCCGCGGTGACCCGCCTCTCGGGCCGGGTCAAGGCCGCCGAGCGCACCTCGCTGAGCTTCGAAATCCCCGGCGAGATCCGTCGCCTGGAGGTGGACGTGGGCGAGCGTTTCGTCGCCGGTGACGTCCTGGCCACACTCGACGACACCCGCTATCGGCTGGTGGCCCGACAGCGCCGCGCCGAGGAACGCGAGGCCGAGGCGGTGCTGCGCGAGAAGCGCCAGGACTATCGCCGCCAGGCCAGCCTGGCCGACAAGGGCTACGTCAGCGCGACGCGGCTGGATGCCGCCCGCGCCGCCCTGGGCACCGCCGAGTCCCGGCAGGCCTCGGCCGAGGCGGCCCGGGAGCTGGCCGAGCGCGACCTGACACTGACCACCCTCGCGGCGCCCTTCGACGGTTCGGTGAGCCGGCGCCATGCCGAACCCGCCGAACGGGTCGGCGCCAGCCAAGCGGTGCTCGAGGTGATCTCCGACCGGGAAGGCTTCGAGGTGGAGACCAGCGTGCCCGAGACCCTGGTCGGCGCCCTCGCGGAAGGTTCGCGTCACGAGGTCATCGTCCCGGCACTCGACGGCGCCGCGAGTCCCGCCACCCTGCGCCACCTGGGCACCCAGCCGCGCTCCTCCAACGACTACCCGGTGATCCTGGCCATGGACGCTCCCCCCGCCGGCCTGCGCTCCGGGATGACCGCCCAGGTGGCGCTGTCGCTGGCCGAGCCGGACGCCGACGCGACCCTGCCGGTACCGCTCACCGCCCTGGTCTACACGGGACAGGATCGGGTCCATGTGCTGCGCATCACCGAGACCCACCACCTCGAGCGGGTCGCGGTCGAGGTGGTGGCGATCGACGACGGCCGGGCCAGGGTGCGCGGCGACCTCGCCGTCGGCGAGCGCATCGTGGCCCGCGGGGCCGAGTTCGTCGGCGCCGGGCAGGCCGTGAGCCTGCTCGGCGAGGGGCCGGAACGCTACAACTGAGGCCGCCATGAACCTGAGCCAGATCGCCTATCGCCGAAGGCCCGTCTTCTACCTGGCCACCCTGCTGGCCATGCTGTTCGGCCTGTTCAGCTACTTCACCCTGCCGGCCCGCGAGGATCCGGCGATCACCGTGCGCGAGGCGGTGGTGACCACCGCCTACCCCGGCCTGCCGGCGGCCCAGGTGGAGGAGAACATCACCAAGCCGCTGGAGGAGAGCATCCGCGCCGTCGGCGAGGTGGAGGAGATCCGCTCGACCTCGATGCGCGGCCGCTCGATCCTCCACGTCGAGATCCAGGACCGCTACTTCGACCTGGAACAGATCTGGGACGAGGTACGCCAGAAGGTCGAGGCGGCGCGTCCCGCGCTGCCCGCCGGCACCCGGGACCCGGTGTTCGATGACGACTTCGGCGACGTGGCGGTGGTCACCGCGGCGCTCACCGCCGAAGACTTCCCCCAGGCCGAGCAGCAGGAGATCGCCGAACACGTTCGCGCCGCCCTCTACGGCGTACCGGGCACCAAGCAGGTGGAGCTGCTGGGCCTGCAGGCCCAGCGCGTGTTCATCGACATCGCCGAGGCGCGCCTCGCCGAGCTCGGCCTCACCCCCGGCGACCTGGCGGCCCAGATCCAGCGGCGCAACATCTTCCCGCCGGGGGGCGTGCTGGAGGCGGGCGACCAGCGCCTGGCCCTGGAGGTCAGCGGCGAATTCGGCAACCTCGAGGCCCTGGGCGACACCGAGCTGCGGCTGCCCGACGGCGGGACCCTGCGTCTGCGCGACCTGGGCGAGATCCGCCGCGGCTACCAGGACCCGGTGGACAAGCCGGCCTACTTCAACGGCGAGCCGGCCATCGTCTTCGCCGTCTCGATGCTCGAGGGCCGCAGCGTGCTGGACTACGGCCGAGCCGTCCGCGCGCGGCTGGACGAGCTGCGCACCACCCTGCCGGCGGGCTATCGCCTGGACATCATGACCTTCCAACCCGAGCAGGTCGCCAACGCGGTCTACGGGGTGACCCAGAGCGTGCTGCAGACGCTGGCCATCGTGCTGGGGGTGGTGATCCTCTTCCTCGGCGTGCGCACCGGGCTGATCGTCGGCTCGATCATCCCCACGGTGATGCTGGCGACGCTCGCCGTGATGGGCCTCGCGGAGATCACCCTGCAGCGCGCCAGCCTGGCCACCCTGGTCATCGCCCTCGGCCTGCTGGTGGACAACGCCATCGTCGTGGCCGAGGACTTCAAGACCCGCCTGGAGGCGGGCCGCCACCGCGACCAGGCGCTCGCGGAGACCGGCGGCGAGCTGGCGCTGCCGCTGTTGTCGTCCAGCCTGACCACCATCCTGGTGTTCCTGCCGCTGATGCTCGCCGAGCACGCCGCCGGCGAGTACACCCGCTCGATCTCCATCGTCATCGCTATCACCCTGCTGAGCTCCTGGTTCCTGTCGCTGACGGTGACGCCGGCGTTGTGCCACCGCTTCCTCAAGGCGCCGCGCCGCGCCGCCGCGCCCGGGGCCCCCACGCACGGTGGCCCCAACCTCTCCGACCGGGCCTTCGGCTGGGTGTCGCGGCGCTACGGCCGGCTGCTGGCCCGGCTGCTGCATCATCGGGGGCTGTTCCTGGCCGCCACGGCCCTGACCCTAGTGGCCGGGATGGCGATGATGCAGCTGGTGCCCCAGAAGTTCTTCCCGGACTCGGACCGCAACCAGGTGCTGGTGACCCTCGACTTCCCCTCGGATATCGCCGAGAACGCCACCGACCGCCGGGTCCAGGCGCTGAGTCGCGAGCTGCTCGAGGCGCCGAGCCTGGCCGACGACGTCACCGGCGTGGCCGCCTACGCGGGCTTCGGCGGGCCACGCTTCGTGCTTTCGCTGACGCCCCTCGACCCCTCCCCCAACAAGGGCTTCCTGGTGCTCAACGTGGCCGGCCGCGAGCGGGTCGAGGCGGTCATCCACGCCACCCGCGAGGTCCTGGCCACCCGCCACCCCGACCTCTCGCCCCAGGTCACGCGGATGTTCCTCGGCCCCTCGGACAGCACCCTGCTGCAGGTACAGGTCAAGGGCCCGGACCGGGAGGTACTGTTCGCCGCCGCCCAGGAAGTGGAGGCCATCCTGGGCGGCCTCGACGGCGCGCGCGACGTTCGCCAGAGCTGGGAGGCACGGATCCCGTCGCTGACCATCGAGGTCGACCAGGCCCGGGCACGCAGCGCCGGCATCACCTCCGAGGACATCGCCCAGTCGCTCACGGGCGCCATCGACGGCTACCACCTGAGCCACTACCGCGAGGGCGACGACATCATCCCGGTGATGCTGCGCTACGCCGACGAGCAGCGCCAGAGCATCGCCCGGCTCAAGTCGCTCACCGTCTATCCGCTGGGCACCCCCGGGCCCGGCGTGCCCCTCAACCAGGTGGCGGACATCGAACTCGACAACGGCTACTACCGTATCGACCGCGAGAATCTGGTGCGCACCATCACCATCGAGGGGCGCCACCAGCGCCTCACCGCCGAGGACATGGTGCCGCGGGTCGCGCCGGCCCTCGACTCGCTGGAAGCCACCCTGCCACCGGGCCACTGGCTCGAGTTCGACGGCGTGGTGGTGGAGTCCGCGGAAGGCCAGGCGGCCCTGCAGGCCAACCTGCCGCTGTGCATCGGGCTGATCTTCGTGTTGCTGGTGGCCCAGTTCAACTCCTTCAAGCGCCCCCTGGTGATCATCGCCACCATCCCGCTGGTGATCGTCGGCGTGGCCCTGGGGCTGCTCGCCACCCGCGCCGACTTCGGTTTCATGGTGCTGCTCGGCATCTACAGCCTGGCCGGCATCATCATCAACAACGCCATCGTGCTGATCGACCGCATCGACATCGAGCGGTCCGATCCCGCGCTGTCCGGGCGCGACGCCGTGATCAAGGCCTCGGCGCGACGTCTGCGACCGATCCTGATGTCGGCCATCACCACCATCCTCGGCTTCCTGCCGCTGATCCTCGGCCGCGACCCGCTGTTCTACGGCATGGCCGGGGCCATGGCCTTCGGCCTGGGGGTCGGCACCGTCATGAGCCTGGGCGTGGTGCCGGTGCTCTACACCCTGTTCTTCGGCATCGACACCCGCGCATCGGCCAGGGGAGACTGACGCCATGGCACCCCACCACCGCCCCGACCCCGCCGTCACCCGGGACCGGCTGATCCAGGCCGGCATCCGGCTGTTCGGCGAGCACGGCTACAAGGCCACCACCACCCGCATGCTGGCCGACGCGGCCGGCGCCAACATCGGCTCCATCGCCTACCACTTCGACAACAAGCACGGGCTCTACCTGGCGGCGGCGCGCTATATCGCCGACCAGCTGCGCGAGCGACTGGCGCTCGACGAGGCGGGCGCGCCGGCGGCGCCCGAGGATCGCGATGCCGCCCTGGCCGAATTGCGCGCCATCGCCCGGCGCATGGTGCGCACCTTCGCCGCCGACGATGACTGCCGCCAGTGGCTGCTGCTGGTGATGCGCGAGCAGGTCCGTCCCAGCGAGGCCTTCGACATCCTCCAGGCCCAGGCCTTCGGCGTCGTCCAGGCGACACTCGGCAGCCTGATCGCCCGGCTCACCGACCGCGCGCTCGACGACCGGCGGGTGATCCTCGAGACCCATACCCTGGTCGGCCAGATCGTGTTCTTCCTGGTGGGCCGCGAACCGCTGCTGCGCCGCCTCGGCATGACGGCCTTCGACGAGGCGACCCTGGTCGAGATCGAGGCGGTGGTCGAGGGTCACCTCGAGCGCTATGCCTCGCCCTGACGCCGGCATGCTAGGCTACACCGACGATGACGCCCCAGGAGGATGCCCGATGACCGCCCCCAGCTCCCCACCCGTGCTGCATATCGCCGCCGCGCTGATCGAGGACGCCGAGGGTCGGCTGCTGCTGGTGCGCAAGCGGGGCACCGCGGCCTTCATGCAGGCCGGCGGCAAGCTGGAGCCCGGCGAGTCCCCCGCCGACGCCCTGGCCCGGGAGATCACCGAGGAACTCGGCCAGCCGCCGACGCGGCTGTCGCCCCTCGGCGAGTTCAGCGCGGAGGCGGCCAACGAACCCGGCCACGTGCTGCGCGCCCACCTGTTCCGCGCCGAGGTGGCGGGGCCGCTGCACGCGGCGGCCGAAATCGCCGAGCTGCGCTGGGTCACGCCCGCCGAGGCGCTGGCCCTGCCGCTGGCCCCGCTGACCCGCGAGCAGGTGCTGCCGCGGGTGGCGGGACTGGCCGAGGCCTGAGGGCCGATGCGCCAGCCCATCGTCGGCTATCACCGTGACGAGGAGGGGCACTGGGTCGCCGAGCTGGCCTGCGGGCACCAGCAGCACGTGCGCCACCAGCCGCCCTGGGTCGAGCGCCCCTGGGTGACCAGCGAGGAAGGCCGCCGCTCGCGACTCGGCCTGGCGCTCGACTGCGTCGAGTGCGAGCGCGGCGAGCCGAGGGACCAGCCCTGACACTCGCCCCGAGCCGCTAGACTGGGGGAACAGGTCTCGAGAGGAGCGAGTGCCATGTCCCCGTCCGATGACAAGCTCGCCCGCTACCACGACAAGCGCGACTCTCGCCGCACCCGTGAGCCCATGGGCAACGAGACCCACCACGGCGGCCGGGACGAGGGGCCGATCTTCGTCATCCAGCAGCACGACGCCTCCACCCTCCACTACGACTTCCGCCTCGAGGTCGACGGCGTGCTCAAGTCCTGGGCGGTCCCCAAGGGGCCTTCCACCGACCCCCGGGTCAAGCGCCTGGCCATCCCCACCGAGGACCACCCGCTGGCCTATGCCGACTTCGAGGGGGTGATCCCCGCGGGCGAGTATGGCGCCGGCAGCGTGCTGATCTGGGACCGCGGCCACTACCGCAACCTCGAGGAAGGCGACGACGCGCCCTCGGTCGCCGAACAGCTCGCCGACGGCCACGCCACGATCTGGCTGGAGGGGCACAAGTTACGGGGTGGCTATGCCTTGATCCACACGCGGCTGGAGAAGGGCAGGGACTGGCTGCTGATCAAGATCGACGACGCGGCGGCGGATGCCCGGCGCAACCCCACGTCCACCGAGCCGGCCTCCGTCGTCAGTGGGCGCACCCTGGGGGAGGTCGCCGCCGAGGAGGGCAAGGACGATGCCTGAGGAAGACGCCAACGGGAAGACGGTCACCATCGACGGGCATCGCCTGGCGATCTCGCACCGCGACAAGGTGCTGTTCCCCGGGACCGACCAGACCAAGGGCGACCTGATCGACTACTACGACCGGGTCGCTGCCACCCTGGTGCCGCACCTCGCGGATCACCCGGTCAGCCTGCAGCGCTTTCCCGACGGCCTCGACGGCGAGGGCTTCTACCAGAAGGATGCCCCGGCCTACTTCCCCGACTGAATCCCCCGGGTGCCCTTTCCCAAGCGCGAGGGAGGCCACTTCCTGGCGCCGCGCATCGACTCTCGGGCGGCCCTGGTCTACCTGGCGAACCAGGCCATGATCACGCCCCATCGCTATCTGTCACCGGCCGACGACCTCGAGCATCCCGACCGGATGATCTTCGACCTGGACCCGCCGGAGGGCCGAGAGGAGGATGCCGAGGTGCGCCGCGCCGCCCTGGACCTGCGCGACCTCCTGGCGGAGCTGTCGCTGACGCCCTGGGTGCAGACCACCGGCTCACGGGGCTTCCACGTGGTGGTGCCGCTCGCGGGCGACGAGGACTTCGACGCCGTGCGGAGCTTCGCCCGGGATGTCGCCCGGGTGCTGGTGCGGCGCCACCCGGCCCGCTATACCCTGGCCCAGCGCAAGGCCCAGCGCCGCGGACGGCTGTTCCTGGACGTGCTGCGCAACGCCTACGGGGCCACCGCGGTGGCGCCCTATGCGGTCCGCGCCCGGGCGGGCGCCCCCGTGGCCACACCCCTGTCATGGTCGGAGGTCGAGGGTGGCGCGGCCCCGCGGGACTGGACGATGCGCAACCTGCTGCGTCGCCTGGGCCAGAAGGCGGATCCCTGGCGGGATCAGGGCAAACACCGGTACCGGCTGGACGCGCATCGCCAGTCGCTCACGGCGCTGCTGGACCGCGAGGCGCCCGCCGGCGAGGAAGACTGAGCCCGGCTAGCCCTTGGGCCCGAACAGCAACCAGATGATCAGCCCGAGCAGCGGGAAGAACAGCAGGACCAGGATCCAGATCAGCTTGGCCAGGCCACCCGCCGAGCTCTTGGCCACCTTGACGATGGCCCAGATGATGATGATCAGCCAGATCAGGCCCAGCAGGCCACCGACTTCGATACCCATGAGCCGCCTCCTTGTCCGTTTCCATTCGGCGAAGTGCCGTCCCTAGGGTTAGCACAGTGGCCGCGAAACGCCCAATCGTGGCCGCTGGCGATTCGTCGGCGCCGGTCACGCGCCGGCGCCTCAGTCGGGCGGCAGGTGGCCCGCCTTGACGTAGAGCAGCACGCCGTCCTCGCCGGTGACGGGGCGGTGCTGGCTGCCGGGAGGGCTGCGCAGCCAGCTGCCGGCGGGGTAGCTGCCATGTTCGTCATGGAAGCGGCCTTCGAGCACCAGGATCTCCTCCCCGCCGGGATGGGCACGGCATGGCAAGCGGGTATTCGGGGCCCAGCGCTCCAGGGCCACGTGCTCGCCCGCGACGTCGTGCAGCGCCATCACCTCGACGCCCTCGACCCGACCCGCTTGCCAGGTGCCGTCCCGGGTGTCGATGACCAGCCGCGCGGTATCGGCGGCGTCGAACTGGTGCAGCTTGACGAAGATCGTCGCGCCCTGCTCGCCGACCCGGGGCGCATGGGAGGTGCCGATGGGGTTGCGCAGGTAGCAGCCCGCCGGGTAGTTACCATGTTCGTCGGCGAACTCGCCTTCCAGCACCAGGATCTCCTCGCCGCCGCCATGCTCGTGGCGCGGGAAGCGGCTGTTCGGCGCATAGCGCACCAGGGAGGTGGCCCGGGCCACCTCCTCGCCGACACGATCGAGCATCATCCGCTCGACACCGGGCGTGGGCGAGGCCACCCAACGGTATTGGTCCGGCGTGATCACCACGCGCGCCTGGAAATCGGCATTGAGTCGCATCGGGGCTCTCCTGTATCGCGGGGCACGCCGCCCTGCCCTGCCGGCATTCTCGCCCAGCCAGCGATCCACGTCATCCGTCGCGCGCGTCGCCCCGGGCGAGGTCGGTGATATGGCCCGCTTATTGCAACTTATTGCAATGTGCTCAGAGAGAGGACGGAAGCCCCATGCGGTAAGATCCCCTCGGGTATGCGTGATCACTCGACCACGAAAGGACGACGCCTTGGCCATCGACCTGCTCTACAACATCCTGATCTTTCTCGCCGCCGCCGTGCTGATCGTGCCGCTGATCAAGCGCCTGGGGCTCGGTGAGGTGCTGGGCTTCCTGGTCGCCGGGGTAATGATCGGCCCCTCGGCGCTGGGGCTGGTGCCGGATGCCGAGGCGGTGCTGCAGTTTTCCCAGGTGGGCATCGTCTTCCTGCTGTTCGTCATCGGCCTGGAGCTCAAGCCGTCCCGCCTCAAGTTGATGCGCAAGGCGGTGTTCGGTTTCGGCAGCCTGCAGGTGGCCATCACCACGGCGCTGCTCACCGGCCTGGCGCTGGCGACGGGGCTCGCGCCCGCCGCCGCCCTGGTGGTGGGCTTCAGCCTGGGGCTGTGCTCCACACCCCTGGTGCTGCAGCTGCTCGGCGAGCGCGGCGAACTCGCCAGCCGCCACGGCCGCTACGCCTTCGCCCTGCTGCTGTTCCAGGACCTGGCCGCCATCCCGGTGCTGGCGGCCATTCCGCTGCTGGCCGGCGCCGCCCCGCTGGCCGGCGGCTGGGGCCACCTGATGAGCGAGGCGCTGATCGCCGTCGGCGCCTTCGCCGGGCTGATCATCGGCGGGCGCTACCTGCTGCGGCCGCTGTTCCGCTTCGCCGCCGCCACCCGCAGCCGCGAGATGTTCGCCGGCACCGCCCTGCTGGTGGTGATCGGCGCCGCCCTGCTGATGGAGCTGGCCGGGTTGTCCATGGCGCTCGGCGCCTTCATCGCCGGGGTGCTGCTGGCCGACTCGGAGTACCGCCACAGCATCGAGGCGGATATCGAGCCCTTCCGCGGCCTGCTGCTGGGGCTGTTCTTCATGGCGGTGGGCATGACCGCCCAGATCGGCCTGCTGGCCGAACGGCCGGGCCTGGTGCTCGGCCTCGCCGCCGCCCTGCTGGCCGCCAAGTGGCTGAGCCTGGTGATCGCCGCCCGGGCCTATCGCGGCGACTGGCGGGTGGCGCTGAATCTGGGCGCGCTGCTCTCTCAGGGCGGCGAGTTCGGCTTCGTGCTGCTAACCGCGGCCGGCGCCGCCGCCCTGTTGGACCCGGCCCTGGTGGGCCTGCTGGTGCTGGTGGTGTCGCTGTCCATGGCCGCCACCCCGGTGCTCGTCCAGTTGCACGCGCGGCTGATCCGGCCGCTGTTCAAGGCCGGAAAGCCGCGCCGCGACTTCGACCGCCCGCCTTCGATCGGCCCCCAGATCATCATCGCCGGCTTCGGGCGTTTCGGTCAGATCATGGGGCGTATCCTGCAGGGGCTGAAGATTCCCTACACGGTGCTCGACATCAATGCCGAGCACGTGGACGTGGTGCGCCGCTACGGCAACGAGATCTACTTCGGCGACGCCTCGCGCCTCGACCTGCTGGAGGCCGCCGGCGCCGACAAGGCCCGGGTGCTGGTGGTGGCGGTGGGCGATATCGAGACCTCGATGCGCATCGTCCAGCGGGTCAAGCGCCGCTTCCCCCACCTGCGCCTCTATGCTCGGGCGCGGGACCGTTACCACGCCCAGTTGCTGATGCGCGCCGGGGTCGCCTACATCATCCGCGAGCTGCTGCCGGCGAGCCTGGAACTGACCCGCGAGGTGCTGGTCGGCCTCGGCATTCCCCGCGACCAGGCCCAGCACACCGTGGACACCTTCCGTCCCCACGACGAGCAGGCCCTGCTACGCCAGCTCGAGGTCTTCGGCAACAAGCAGCAGCAGATGCAGACCATCCAGCAGGCCGCCCGGGAACTCGAGGAGCTGTTTGAGGCCGACGAGGACGTCGCCACCACCGCCCCCGAGCGCCCCGCCGAGCGGCGCTGAGCCGCCGGGGAGATGCCGGTAGGGACGCCGATCCGTTGGCTCATGGGGCGTTTCCGCCGATAGTCACCATGGACATTGCCGACGAGGAGCCCGGTCCACGACGCGCCGGACCGACCATCGCGGTCGCAGATGAAGACCCGCCGCCCCACAATGGAGCCCCGCATGACTCACCCCACTGCCGACACAGCACCGACGACCTCCCCCGCCTGGCAAGACGGCCACAAGGGGACCCTGGAGACCGGCCGCGACCTGCTGGCCGACGTCAGCCTGCCCGCCGCCGTCATTCGCGAGGCGCCGCTGGCCCACAACCTGGCCTGGATGCAGGACTTCGCCCGCCGACACCGGGCCCAGCTGGCCCCCCACGGCAAGACGACCATGACCCCGGCGCTGTTCCACCGCCAGCTCGAGGCCGGCGCCTGGGGCATCACCCTGGCCACCCTGCCCCAGTGCCGCGCCGCCTTCGCCGCGGGCGCGACGCGACTGCTGCTGGCCAACCAGCTGGTCGGCCGCGCCAACATGGCGATCGCCGTCGAACTGCTGCGTGCCGGTGCCGAGCTCTACGTGACCGTGGACGGCCGCGACAACGTGGTCGAGCTGAGCGAGGTCTTCACCGATGCCGGCCTGACGCTTGCCGTGCTGATCGAGGTCGGCGTGGAAGGCGGGCGCTGCGGCTGCCGCCGCGACGAGGAGGTCCTCGCGCTGGCCCGCGAGATCGCCGCACGACCGGGCCTGACGCTGGCCGGCCTGGAGGGCTACGAGGGCGTGGTCCACGGCGACGACCCTGCGGCCGGCGCTCCGGAAGCCGGCATCCGCGCCTATGCCGGGCGCCTGGTGGCCGATGTCCAGCGGCTGGCGGACGAGGGGCTGTTCGGCGTCGCGGCGCCGATCGTCACCGCCTCGGGCTCGGCCTGGTACGACCTGATCGCCGAGGCCTTCCGCGACGGCGGACTGGAGGGGCGCTTCACCCCGGTGCTGCGCCCGGGCTGCTACGTGGTGCATGACCACGGCATCTATCGCGAGGCCCAGCGCGGCGTGCTGTCACGGCGCCCGGACCTGCACGAGGGCCTGCGCCCGGCGCTCGAGGTCTACGCCCAGGTGCAGTCGCTGCCGGAGCCGGGGCTCGCCATCGTGGCGCTCGGCAAGCGCGACATCGGCGTCGACCAGCCGCCGGAGCCGCTGGTGCGCTATCGGGAGGGCGGCGGCGTCGAGGCGCCGCTGTCGGTGGACGGCTGGCGGGTGGTGAAGCAGATGGACCAGCACACCTTCATCGCCCTGCCCGAGGACGCGGGCAACGTCCGGGTGGGCGACGTGGTCGCCTTCGGCGCCTCCCACCCCTGCCTGACCTTCGACAAGTGGCGGCGGATCCATCTGGTCGACGAGCGATTGCGGGTCCTGGAGACCTGGGAGACCCGCTTCTAGGTCACCGGCCGACCGCGTCTGGCGCCAGGCTGCCGTCGTCAGGCGTCGAGCCGCCACCAGTCGGGCAGCAGCGCCCGGTTCTCGCGGCGGGCGAAGCGGTCGTCCATCAGCACCACCACGCCGCGATCCTCGGGGCCGCGGATCACCCGGCCCGCGGCCTGGACCACCTTGATCATCCCCGGCACCCGGTAGGCGTAATCGTCCCCGCGGCCGAAGCGGGCCTGCAGGCGTGCCTTGAGGGCCTCGTTGAGCGGGTCGAAGGGCGGCAGGCCGAGGGTGGCGACGAAGGCCCCGACCAGCCGCTCCCCGGGCAGGTCGATGCCCTCGGCGAAGGCCCCGCCGAGCACCGCGAAGGCGATCCCGGCGCCTCCCGGGTCGAAGCCCGCGAGGAAGGCCTCCCGCTCGCTCTCGTCCATGCCGCGGTGCTGGGCGCGCACCGGGATCGCCGGCCAGGCCTCGCGCAGGCGCGCCAGCGCCGCCTCCAGGTAGGCGAAGCTGCTGAAGAAGGCCAGGTAGTGGCCCGGGCGACGGCGATACTGGTCGGCCAACTCGGCGACGATGGGCGCGAGCGAGGCCTCCCGGTCCCGGAGGCGGGTGGAGATGTCGGTGCGCAGCCGCACCTCGAGCTGCTCGGCGGCGAAGGGCGCGGCCACCCGGCGGGCGACGCTATCGCCGGGCAGGCCGAGCAGGTCGCGGTGGTAGGCCGGCGGGCTCAGGGTGGCCGAGAACAGCACCGCCGAGTGGGCGGTGGCGAAGCGCGGCGCCAGGAAGTCCGCCGGCACCAGGTTGCGCAGGGCCAGCACGGCCCGGCCGCGGCCCGGGCGACGCAGCTCGCACAGCGAGTGCTCGCCGAAGGCCTCGGCCAGCCGGGTGAAGGCCAGCGCCTCGAAGAGGAACTCCTGCAGCGCCGCCTCGCCGCCGGCCGGATGCTCCCCCAGGTAGTCGGTGACCGCCGAGACCGCCTGCTGCAGGGCCCCGAGCAGCCCCCGGGGCACGGCATCCAGGGCCTGCCAGTCGCGCTCGTCGGCCTCGCGCAGCAGGGCCTGCCAGCGCCGGGCCAGGCGGCCCAGGGGCCGCGACAGGGCGGGCGGTGCGGCCTTGCGCAGCCGGTTGAGGCGCCGCTGGTCGAGCTCGGCGCTGTACATGCCCCGGGCCCGCTCCACCAGGTTGTGGGCCTCGTCCACCAGCAGGCCGAGCCGGGTGCCGTCGGCCCGGGCCAGGCCATGGATCAGGGCGCTGGCGTCGAAGTAGTGATTGACGTCGCCCACCAGCACGTCGCACCAGCGCGCCAGCTCCTGGCCCAGGTAGTAGGGGCAGATTCGGTGGTCGAGGGCCACCTCGCGCAGCGACGCCCGGTCCAGCCAGCCGCGGGCCACGGCCGCCCGGCGCGCCGCGGGCAGGCGATCGTAGAAGCCCTCGGCCAGCGGGCAGGCCTCGCCGTGGCAGGCCCGGTCGGGATGCTCGCAGGCCTTGTCCCGGGCCACCAGCTCCAGCACCCGCAGCGGCAGGCGGGCCTCGTGCTCGGCGGCGCCCAGGGCCGCCAGGGCATCCAACGCCAGGCGCCGCCCCGGGGTCTTCATGGTCAGGAAGGCCAGGCGATCGAGCCCCTGGCGCGGCATGGCGGCCAGCGTGGGATAGAGCGCCCCCAGGGTCTTGCCGATGCCGGTGGGCGCCTCCACCAGCAGGCAGCGCCCGGTGGCCGCGGCCCGGTAGGCGTCCTCGGCCAGTTGCCGCTGGCCGGGGCGGAAGGCGGCGTGGGGGAAGGCCAGCCCGGCGAGCGCCGCGTCGCGTCGCCTGCGGTGCCCCGCCTCCTGCTCGGCCCAGGCCAGGAAGTCCCGGCAATGCCGTGCGAAGACGGCCTCGAGCTCGGCGGCGGTGGCCTCCCGGGTCAGCACGGTCTCGCGACCGCTGGCGATCTCCAGGTAGACCAGCGCCAGGGTCAGCCGCGACAGGCCCCGCTCGGCGCACAGCAGGGCGCCGTAGACCTCCACCTGGGCCCAGTGCAGGGCGCGCTGGTTGTCGGCCATGCGCGCGAGGCTGCCGCGATGGGTCTTGATCTCCTCGAGGCGGTTGGCCGCCGGGTCGAAGCCATCGGCGCGGCCGGCCACCGCCAGCCCCTCGCGGTGACCGACCAGGGGCAGCTCGGCCTCGTAGCCCTCGCCGCGCCGGGCCGTCACCCGGGCATGGCCCTCGATGCCCTCCCGGGCGCTGGGCGCCGGGGTGAAGCGATGGTCCAGGTCGCCGCGTCGGGCGGTGAACTCGCACAGCGCACGGACGGCGACGCGATAGCCCGGCGAGGCATCCGCCCCGCTCACGGGACCTCCCAGGCGACATGGCACACCGCCACCGGGATGTCGTGGGCCTGGAAGAAGACCAGCCAGCGCCGCTGGTTGTCCTGCAGCCGGTCGCCCGGGCCCTTGACCTCGATCAGCCGGTAGCGGGGGGCGTCGGGGCCGGCCAGGGGGAAGAACTGGATCAGGTCCGGCAGGCCGGCGCGGTTGGCCCGGGGGTCGGCCAGCAGCCGCTCGAAGCAGGCCCGCAGGTGGGCGGCCGGCAGGCAGGCCAGTGCCTGCTCGAGCAACGGCTCGGACAGCATGCCCCAGTGCACGAAGGGCGAGGCCAGGCCCTGCTTGGCCCGCCAGCGGGCCCGGATGGTGTCGCGGTAACGGCCGTCGTCGAGTTCGCCCAGACAGGCGTCGAAGCGAGCGCGCCGCCGGGCCACGAAGTCCTCGCGGCCGAGGTCCGCCGGTCCGCTGTGGAAGGGGTGGAAGAAGGCCCCGGGCAGAGGCGCGAAGATCGCCTCCCAGCAGAGCAGGCCGAACAGCCCGGTGACCAGGGTATTCTCGACATAGTGCACCGGTGCCTCGTCGCCCCCCAGGTGCTCGGCCACGGCCCGCTCGACGCCGCCGGGCCCCGGCGCCAGCCGCAGGTCCAGCCGCGCGGGGCGGGGCTCCGGCGCCGCGGGCGGGGCCGGCCGTCC